>CAJUCM010000005.1 GCA_910585235.1 uncultured Christensenella sp. | reverse complement strand
CCACAAGTTCCGCCGCCTTGCGCTTTTTGCCGAGGAGCAGCATTGCCGCAAACGAAAGCAGGAATAAGCCCAATGCCGAACACGCGATCGCAGTCCACACCGTCTCGCTCGCGCCGAGGAATGCGATTGCCAAAAGCGGCAACGGCGCAAACCCGTAGGTCACAGAGTAGGACATAGCCGCAAGTTCCTTCGCTTCCCTCTTGGCGGCTTTATACTTGCCGTATTCGCCGAACGATCTTGCCGTGCAAATGAGGAACAGGATCGCGGAGACTCCGCCCACGATCAACTGCCACAAGGGAAGCTCTACCGTACCCGTGATCGGATTGTCTCCCCCGCCGTTGTTGCCGGGGTTTTCGGGATTCGCTCCCTCTCCGTTGTCGTTGAGCGCGATCGTATAGACGCAGCTCGTTTTTCCGCTGAGGAAGTATTTGCTCTGCCCCGCGGCGTTGAGGGAAACGGTTGCCGTATAGTCTCCCGCCCACTTCGATTTGAGCGCTTCGTCGTTCCACTGGATATAATCGCGCATCGCGTCCGTGACGTCGTTGCCCATTCTGCTCATGATTTTATAGACGGGTCTCTGCACTTCGCCGTTGAACTTGAAGAGAATGTTCGGATCCCATTCGATCGTCAGAATATCCAGTCCGCTCTCAGGCACGATGACGAACGTCCAGCTCTTTGTTTCGTCGAGCTCATAGTTCTTTGCCCAGCCCACGCCCGACTTGATGATGACCGTGATCGAATAGTTTCCGACGTCAGTCGGCGCAATGTCGCCCGTGTACTGAATATCGTTGATATAATCGACGGCGTTCTTATCCTCGCCGTACAGCGTATAGAACGAGCTCACCTGCGGAGCCTGCACGCCGTTGTTCTTGACAAATTCAAATTTATCCCAGTTGACCGTGAGCTTGGCTTTTTTGATCGCCCAGGGCATATTGACGCTCGAAGAGCCTCCGTCCTCCCACTCCGCGCAGGCGGGATTCAACAGCCTGACCGAAGCGTTATAGCGCCCCGCGTCCATCGCCGTCACGTTGCCGTCCACCGCTTTCATGAGCGCGGGATCGAACCCTTCAAAGTATTCGAGATACAGTTCGGGATCGAGATTATTGAGGTCGAAATCTTTCCCTTGATACTCGAACTCTTTGAGCTGTTTCGGAACCGCGATCCTCGCTTTTGCGATCGAGAAACGCACCGTCGCGCCAAGTCCCTTGATCTCGTAACCGATAGACTCCTCCGAAAGGACGATCTTCACCGTATATTGAGGCTTTGCCGAATTGTTTGCATCGATCGCATCCACGTCCCCTTCGAGGGTGTAGTGCGCTTCGATCACGTTTCCGAGGTCGTCCGTAAAGGTCGGCGTAGGCACCTGCACTTTTCCGTTATAAGTGAATTCCGTATTGTCCCAAGTCACGTTGAGTTGAACTTTTTTCTCGATAATGGAGAGCGTCGCCTGAATATCGGGCGCGGAATAGTCCGCGTTCAGCGCCGTAAACTTAGCAATGACCGTATAGGTGCCGAGGTCGGTTGCGCCCGTCGCTCCCTCCATCGGCTGTCCGCTCGAATCGAGGTACAGGTAGCTCACGCTTTTCAATTCCTTGATGATCGAACCGATACTCGTGGTGATCTTGATCGATTTTTCCGTGCCGTCGCCGACGACCGCCGTATCCTTGAAATACGGTTTGAGTTTAGAAGTATCGAGCGCGATCGGCGTCACGTCCAGTTCCAATAAATATTCTTTCGTCTGCGCCGCCTGACCCGCCTTGCGGTAGGTATAACTGATTTTGACCTGCGTCGGCGATCCGTCCGCATTGATGTGCAGTTTTCCGTCCAGACGACCCACGTATTCGATCTCGTACTGCCCGAACGAGAGCAACGCCTCCTGCGTCAGCGTCTGCCCCTCCGCGCTTCCCTCGAACACCGCCTTGACCGTCAGCATACTCGGATCGATCGACTGTTGCGCGTTGAACTCGGCGATCGGGGATACTTCCACTTTCAAATCAACGAGCGTATCCGCGTTCAGCCACTTCGCATAAAGCTCCGTCTCCCGCGTGACGCGGTCGGAGTCAAAGTTCCAGGCGCGCTCGGTCTTTTTGCCGTCGTCGTCCGTGAATTCGTAGAACCAGCCGAGGAACAACTGCATTCCGTAGGTGGGGTCGGTCGGCTTGGATAAACGGATCCCGTGACCGATATCCTCCGTGATAATATCCGAAGTTCCGTTTCTCGGATCGAACGTCACTTTGTACGACTGCGGATCGAACCCGACGGTCAGAGAGTAACTCTCTATCACGGTCGGATACGCCGTATTGCCGAGTTTGCGGTAGTCGTTGATTTTAATGCGCTGACCGTTCACGAGGAACGCGGGCGTATATCCGCCCAAGCTCGGATCGCCCATATACGGTTTGAACGCATCCTCGAACATGGTCGCGATATTGTTGTAGGTATAGTTCTGCCCGTATTCGAGGTTAATTTTAAGTTCTAATTTGTTGTATTCGGGGATAGAGAACGTAAACGTCAGATATTCGATCTCGAACTCGATTTCAAACCTGACCGCGTCCCCGTAGTTTCCGTTATACTTCTCGTCCGGCGTGAATTCGATCTCTTTCTTTTCCACCCCGTCCGCGACGGTCGCGCCCTCGCCGTTGAAAAAGCCCAGCTCGATCGCCCATTTCGTCGTACCGTCAACCGCATTTCCGCTCTCGTCAAAGACGCGCGCATCGGGTATCGCCGTCTTATAAGGCGCGCCCGAATAGGGGTGTTCCCCCTCCTTGAAGTCCGCGCCCGTACAGTCGAGCGTTGCGGGCAACACCGTCGCCTTGACGGGCGAGGCTTTTAATTCCGCGCGGAACAGCGGTTCGTATGCCGAATGAACTTTCAGCGTGACCGTATATTCGCCGCTGTCTCTTACGTTCTGAACGCGGTATATTTCGCCCGTGCCGCCCGTTGCGATCGCCGTTCCGTCCTTCTCCCACTGATAGGTAATTTCGGGATCGGTCATGCCCTCCGCCGTCAGATTCGCTGTAAGGCGGATCCCGTCCGAAAGTCCGTTTCCGTTATAGACGAGCGTCTTGCCCGTATCGGGGTCGTCTTTCAGCCCCTGACCGGACGCAATGATCTCTACGTTCTTTTGATCGAGTTCCCACACCGCATACAGTTTGTTTTCTCCGAGCAGCCATACGGGAACCGCCGTAAATACTTCGCCCTTACCCGTTTGGTCCGTCGTCCAACCGACGAACTTGCGGTTTGCGCCCGTCTCCTGCGCCGTGGGCTCGTACAGGCTGTCGCCCTTGCTCACGGTTTTCGGTCCCGACGCCGTAATATCGAACGGCGTCTCCCCGCCCGTCGTATAGTTGTAATAGGCGACGGAAATTTCGATCTTGTGACGCACGGGTGAATTTTCGGGCGTGTAATCCGTTTTATCTACGTTTTCCGCGTTCCAGATCGCCGCGGGCAACTTGGAAGCCGCGCCCACTGCGGCTTTTGCCGCCGCAAGCAATGCGGCGCGCGACCCGTGAGTGGTCTGTGCAGGAGTCCAACCGCCTTGGTAACGCGCGTGCCATGAACTTCCAACTCGGATGTCGTTCGTATTGACCTGAGTTGTAGAAAGCATCCACATTCCCATATTCAATTTGGAAGCCGCATTTGCCGCGCCCTGCTTTCCGTCAACGTATATGTTTTTAAGCCCGCCGCAATAAGAAGCGCCGCCCAACGCTCCCGAATGCGGCAGAATGTTATCCGGCGATATATCCAACGTTCCGACAAAATTTTCAATCGTAACAATTCCGTTCGAGTAACCGACCGCCGCGCCGAAGTGCGAATAGTGCCCCGTGGTAGAAGTTTGTGCAGTCACGTTTGCGGCGCAGTCATAGATGTAGCAGGAAGCCCTAGCCCCGGTCTGATCATAAACCTCGCCGACAATGCCCGCACCGCACGGGTGAAAATTCGCATTGGTGGGTGTAACAACGGTGAGTTCGGCAGAACAGCGGTAAATATACATGACTCCCTTATGACAGCCGAGAATCCCCGCAGGCCAACCAAATGTACCGGCTGTATTTGATGCGGTATAAGTGACGTGCGCGATTTCCCCGCCCGTCTGGCAGTTCAGAATATAGGAGGTGCCGTAGGATACGCCCGCGATCCCGCCGACCGAACTGCCTACCCAACCGCCGCTGAGACTCGTAACCTGCGGCACGTTGGTAAACGAAAAGTTCTCAACCATGAGGTCGGTAATGACCGCGTTGTTGAGTTTGCCGAAAATACCGAATCCGCCGTCCGAATAATTTGCGGAGGCAGTGACCGTTTTGTAGGTGGAAGTCGCTTTATCGAAGTACACCCAGTTGCTGCAACTGATATTGCGGAGCGAATGCCCCAATCCGTAAAAAGTCCCTTGGAAAATGCCCGCCATGTGGAACTGCGTCACCGTAGAGGGCAAGGAAGAAAAGTCGAGATCGTTTGCAAGCGTAAAGAATTTTCCCGATCCGAAGGCGGTATCTTTTGCAAGTTTCTGCACAAAGACTTCCCAATCCTCGATCGTTGCGATGACGTACGGGTCGGAAGCGGACTTGCCCCAGGTCGAATCGTCCGAATGGGCGACGATCACCGTCTTCATATCCTCGGTGATCTTGCCCGCGTGCGTATCCGCCATCAGACCTTTATCCGTATATAAATACTGATAGCCGTTGACAAAACGCCCTAAATCGCCCGATCCGTTCGGATAGGAGATATACGACGAATCGTCAGCCGAAACGCTGATAGGATCAGAGGACGAAATTCCCCCGTTCTCCTTTACGCCGAATATACCCCCCCCCGTGGAGAAAATAAAACTAAATAAGAATAACAAAGCCGCGCCGACTGCCGCGATCCACTTTCCGTTTCTTATTTTTTTCATAATAATGCCTCTTTTTTGATTTTTTATAAAATGATACACTACTACCATTTTATATTCATTCACAATAATTATACCCCTTTTCGTTTCCTTTTGTCAACACGCTTTTATGAACTTATTTCTGCCTTTTCTGCTTTTTTCAGGTTTTTTTACTATTTTTTTGTAATTTTCAACAAAAAATCCCTTTCCCCGCTTGCGCCATAGGCGCAAGCGGGGAAAGGGAACACGAAACAAACGCCCGCAAATAACGGCGCGTCGGGGACGCCACGCCCTACAATGTACCCTGCTTACGCCCCCCTCACTCCCCTTTTCCCCGCAATACCCCCGCGGCGTACCTCTCTCCCCTCGGCGCGTCGAGGATGCCACGCCCTACAAATTACATTCCCCCAAACCCTTTGCCCCGCTTGGCTATGCCAAGCGGGGCAAAGGAAAAAAAACCGCCGTGATACGGCGGTTTTTTATTCTTTTACATTTGGCTGTCCGTCTGAGCGATCCGAAGATCGACGATCTTTCTCGCGGCTTCCAACGCCTCCGCACTGTTGATCTTAACTTCGCTCTTGCCTCCCTCTTCCGTTGCGTAATACAGTACGGGAGCGTCCTCTTTAATACAAAGTTTGAACAGCGTCTTTCCGCGGTATTTGAAGAGAACCGCGTACTTTCCGTCGTTCTGCATTGTCTGCGGCTTGTTCATGATATAACTGCCGATTTCGTAGTAGCACCGCTTTGCATCGTCGCTCAGCTTTCCGTACAGTTCTTCCAGCGATACGATCTTCTCGCTCTCGTCGATCCAGAACGCCTCGTCCGCCGCTGCCGCCGCTTCGTTGTATGCCTGCGCGGAAGCCGCCTGCGCCTGATTCTGCAAAAGCTGATTGATAAGCTCCTGCTGTTGCGCCATTTGCGCCTGCTGCGCCGCCATCTGTGCACGCAAATCATCCGCTTCGGACGGCTGTTGGGGCGCGCTGTATGCGTTCGCGTCGCTCTGTGCGGGCGGCAACGCCTGCATCGACTGTTGAAGTCCCGGAAGCAATGCCGTCACAGCGGAAGCGATCATATTCTGCATATCGTCATAGCCGACCTGCGGCTGCTGATAGTTCTGCTGCATTGCCGCGAACATCATTCTCAGTTCTTCGTCACGGCGTTGCTGTGCTTCGTCGCGGCGCTGTTGCTCTTCCTGACGCGCGTACTCTTTTTCCTCTTCGACCCGCGCTTTTTCGCGCCGCAAGACAAGTTCCGCCGCCTTGCGCTTTTTGCCGAGGATCAGCATTGCCGCAAGCGACAGCAGGAACAGTCCCAATGCCGCGCAGGCGATCGCCGTCCACACCGTCTCGCTCGCACCGAGGAAGGAGATCGCAAGGAGCGGCAACGGCGCAAACCCGTAAGTCACCGAATAGGTCATGGAAGCAAGCTCTTTCGCCTCTTTCTTGGCGGCTTTGTACTTGCCGTATTCGCCGAACGATCTCGCCGTGCAGATGAGGAACAGGATCGCGGAGACCCCGCCCACGATCAACTGCCACAAAGGAAGCTCTACCGTACCCGTGATCGGATTGTCTCCCCCGCCGTTGTTGCCGGGGTTATCGGGATTTTCTCCCTCGCCCGCCGCGTTCTTCGTGATCGTATAGAGACAGCTCGTGTCTCCCGTCAGGAAGTAATTGCTCCCGGGGCGCATCGTCACCGTTACGCTGTAATCCCCCGCCCACTTGGAATTCTGCGCTTCCTCGTTGAATCTGAATTCGGACGCGGGCACGCTCTCCGTGATATCGGAGCCCACTCTGTTTTTCACTCTGAACGTAGGGCGCTGTACGCTTCCGTTATATTCAAACAGCGTGTTCGTATCCCATACGATCGATATGACTTCCATGCCCGCTTTCGGCAGGATCACGAACGAACACGTCTTCGAGCCGTCAAGCTCGTAGTTCTTCGCCCATGCCGTATCCGGTTTGATAATGACCGTGATCGTATATTCTCCGTACGTCATGGCGTTGATGTCGCCCATGTACTCGATGTCCTTCGTGTAGTCCACGAGATCCGCGTCATCCCCGAAAAACTCATAGAAGATCACAACTTTCGGCACCTGTATTCCGCTGTTTTCATAGAATTCGTACGAGTTCCAGTCCACCGTCAGTTTCGCTTTCTCGATCTGCCAGCTCATCGTTGTGCGCGTCTGTCCGTTTTCAAACTTCGCGCTGTCCGGATCGCGCAACACCACCGTCGCGTTATATCGCGACGCGTCTTTACCCTTGTCGCCCTTGATCCCGTCGCCAGACCGCACTTCCATTAGGCTCAGATCGAATCCCTCGAAATACGTCTCGCAGTCGATCTCGTCCAACTGGTTCAGATCGTATTCCATTCCGTTATAGGAGAACGGCTTGGTCTGCGTAGGCACTTTCAGCGTTGCGGGCAGGATCGCAAACGGTCTGTCGATCGTTCCGACCAGCTCGTATGCAAGGTCTTCGATCGTGATCGTTACCGTATAATTGCTCCCCGCTTTTCTCGCTTCCGTGTCGCCCGTAAGAACATAGTTCGCTACGACGGTTTCGCCCTGCTCGTCTTTGAACGTTGGCGTGGGCACCTGCACTTTGCCGTTATACACAAATTCCACTTCCCCCCATTCCACCGTCAACTTGATCTTTTCGTTCACGATCTGGAACTTCGCCTGAATGTACGGCGCGTCGTAGTCCGTATCATCCGGCGCAAAATAGACGCGGATATAGTACGTTCCTACTTTCTGTATATCGCTCGCGCCGATCTCTTTTTCCTGACTGTTGAAGTATTTGTATGTGATCTCGCAGCCCGTAAGTTCAGGGATATCCCTTTCCACATATGCGCGGTTGATCGTCATTGTCTGCGGTTCGTCTTTCACTACGACCGCCGTATCCTTGAAGTACTTCTTTAATTTTGTCGTATCCAGCCCGATCTTCTGCACTTGCAGGTTCAGACTTGCCGTTGCGACTTGCTCCGTCTGCCCTTTCTTGAATACGTAGCGGATCGTGACGAGCGTCTTTTCGTTCCCCGCTTTCGCGTGCAGTACCGTCGCTCCGTCTTCATAAAGGATCTCGTATTGATCCCGCGTCAGAATCACTTCCTGCGTCAGTTCCTTTCCTTCCGCTCTTCCCTTGAACACTGCCTTCACCGTCAGCATACTCGGATCCAGCGGTTCTTTTGCGATATATTTTGCGATCGGCGATTCCGTTACGATCAACCCCGGTTCAAGCGTATCCGCTTCCAGCCACTTCGCATACAGCTCCAATTCCCGCGTTACGCGGTCCGCGTCGAAGTTCCACGCGCGCTCCTTCTTTTCCGTCGCGTCGTCCTCCGTATATTCGTAGAACCAACCCAAAAACAGCTGATTGCCGTATTTCGGATCCATCGGCTTCGCTAGGCGGATTCCGTGTCCCACCGTTACCGGATCGTATGTGTTCTGCCCCTCGTTCCGCGCGTCGTATGTGACCGTGTACGACTGCGGCACAAACGTTACTTCGATCGTATGACTCTCCGTCACGTTCCCGTATGCCGTCGTGTTTCCGCCCGTGCCCAGTTGACGGTACTCGTTTATTTTGTACGTCTTATCGCCGACGATGAATGCGGGCGTATTTCCCGCCAAACTTCCCATATATTCCGCAAACGCATTCTCGAACAGCGTCGCTACGTTGTTGTAGGTGTAGTGCTGTCCGTATTCCAGATTGACCGACAATTCGCGGTTGATTCGCGGAATATTGAACGTAAACGTCAAAAATTCGATTTCAAACGTGATCTCGAACGTCACGTATTCTCCGTAGTTTCCTCCGTATTCCTCGTCCGGGAAGAATCTGATCTCCTTTGTTTCCTTTCCGTCCGCTAAATTCTCCGCGTTTTTATCCTCGTCGTTGAACCAGCCCAGATCGCTCTCCCATACCGTTCTCCCGTTCACCTTGATTCCGTCCGCGTTCACAACGTATGCTTCGGGTACCGCAGTATCGTACGGCGCGCCCGAATACGGGTGATCCCCCTCTTTGAACGTTGCGCCGCGGCAGGTCAGCGGAGACGGTTTGATCGTTGTTTTCACCGCACTCACGAGCGAACTTACTACCTCGCCGCGGAATAACGGCTCGTTCGTCGATTTGATTTTCAGCGATACGTTATATGATCCGCTCTCTTTTACGTTTTCTACTTTATAGCTCTGCGCCGTTCCCCCAGACTCGATCGCCGTTCCGTCCTTTTCCCATTGGTAGGTAATTTCCGGATCGCTCATTCCCGCCGCGGTCAGATTTGCCGTCAGCGTGATCCCGCCGCCCGCTTTGTACGTCATGCTCGCTTCACCCGCCGCGGAATCGAACGCAAAGTCCTCTCCGTTACCCGTTGCGGTTATTTTTACGCTCTTTTGATCGAGTTCCCATACCGCATACAGCTTGTTGTCGCCCAGCATCGTCGTAGGAACTGCTTTGAAAGGCTCGCTCTGTCCCGATTTATCCGTCGTCCAGCCGAGGAATTTACGGTTTGCGCCCGTTTCCTGCGCCGTGGGTTCGTACAGGCTTTCCCCCGCTTTCACCACTTTCGCCTCGCTTTCCGTGATCGCAAACGCTTCGTCCCCGTCCAATTTATAATTATAATAGGAGACCGTGATCTTCAACGGATTCCGCACAGGCGAATTTTCGATCGTATAGGGATTGGACGAGGTGCCGTACATCCCCGTCATATACGCATTGTCGATGATACCCTTGTTCACCCAAATTTTTGCGGGGAACGTGGCGTCCAACTTGACGTTTGCATACATATCCGCCTGCGTGCTCCACTGCTTCTGATTGACCGCCGCAGTCAGTCCCTGCGCGGCGTAAGAATCGTATGAAGTATTGGTCGTAGGCATATAGCAGAACTTTGTTCCGTACCAGTTTGAATTGGAGACGGCATCATGCTTAAAATTATTCGTTCCGGGGCTTCCCGTGTACCAGACGGCGGGCTTCATATCGTAAGTGCCGTTTGATGCGTATTGCGAACCCGAACTGATCAGCTTTCCCGAAGAATAGGTGTTTCTTACGTTGAGCGTGACCGCGCCCGTCGAGCCGTTGTTCCAGCCGTTAAAAAGGGATCCTTCCGAACGGCGGCTACTCGTTTGGTCGGTCATTTCGGTATAGGCGACGATATTTTCAAGCCTGTGCGTAATCGCGCCGCCTGCGTATCTGCCGATATGAATCGCCCCGCCGAACCACGGATCGCAGAGCTTCGACGAACCGTTCACAAGTTGATATTTTCCGCTCACAAAGCAGTCGTAAACGGAAACGCCTTTCCCCGATGCGCCGTAATCGACGTCCGCGCACAACCCCGCGACGTTGCCCGCCTGAGTGACCGTCGCCAATGACAAAAACATACTTGCCGAACAGCGGTAAAGATAAATATTTTTGGTATAGGAAGCAAGGCGACCGACGATCGCCGCCGCGCCACCTTCATAGTGAGTATCATTGGTTACATAGGCATCCGAAATCGTCCCCGTTGCATGGCAGTTCAAAATCGAACAGCTTCCGTGTCCGCAAATAAATCCCGTGCTGGTATATGTTCCCGTAAATTTCGCGTCCCGCACGCTTACGTCTGCAATGACAGCCGTCGCCGTAGCGACTCTGAAAAGTCCGCAGTTTATATTATAGGTCGAACCGGTTTTGAAACTGTAAGTAATATTCGAGAGAACGTGGTTACACCCGTAAAATTTGGCGCCGAGACTGGGTACGGGCAAAAACGCTTCGTCCCCCGTCTTTCCGTTAAAGTCAATATCCGAACCCAAAACGAATACGTTTGTGGATTTGGCGGCGTTCGTCGTATCGCTCGCAAAATAACGCCACTGCTTGGCGGTATTGATGACGAAAGGGTTCGCCGCCGTGCCGTGCGTTGCCGAAAGATTTACCGTCTGTTCGGAAGTATCGGACGGGACCGTGCCGTCGCGGAACAGATCGATCTTTGTTTCGTCGGTATAATAATAGACCGTTCCGTCTACGAGCGTATCGTAATTCGCGTTCTCGCCCGCAGCCGAAGCCGTGATCGGATCAGAGGGAAACTCTCCGTTTTCCCTTACGCTGAATATACCCCCCCCCCGTGGAGAAAATAAAGCTGAATAAGAACATGATAGCCGCGCCGAGCGACACGATCCATTTTCCGTTTCTTATTTTTTTCATAACACTGCCTCTTTTTGATTTTTATAAAACGATATACTACTACCATTTTATATTCATTCACAATAATTATACCCCTTTCATTCGCTTTTGTCAACACGCTTTTACGAACATATTTCTTCCTTTTCTGTATTTTTCGGGTTTTTTTACTATTTTTTTGTAATTTTCATCAAAAATATTATTTTTTTGCCAACAACGGCGTACCGAAACCGCCACGCCCTACAAAAAGTAAAAAACCGCCGTGATACGGCGGTTTTTTATTTGTTTACATTGTGCTATCCGTCTGCATAATGCGGAGATCCACGACCTTTCTTGCGGCTTCCAGCGTTTCCGCACCGTTGATCCTGACTTCGCTCTTGCCTCCGTCATCCGTCGAGTAGTACAGTACGGGCGCGTCCTCTTTAATGCACAGCTTGAACAGCGTCTTTCCGCGGTATTTGAACAGCACCGCATACTTTCCGTCGTTCTGCGCTGTTCTCGGCTTGTTCATAATATAACTGCCGATCTCATAATAACACCGCTTTGCATCGTCGCTCAGTTTTCCGTACAGCTCTTCGAGCGATGCGATTTTTTCGCTCTCGTCGATCCAGAACGCTTCGTCCGCCGCTGCCGCCGCTTCGTCGTATTCCTGCGCGGATGTCTGCGCCTGATTCTGCTGTAACAGTTGGTTGATGAGTTCCTGCTGTTGCGCCATCTGCGCCTGTTGCGCCGCCATTTGCGCCTGCTGCTGTGCCATCTGTGCCTGTTGTTGCGCCATTTGCGCGCGCAACGCCTCCGCTTCGGGCGAAGTCTCGCCGTACTGTTGCTGGGGCGCGCCATAGCCCGCCTGAGGCGCACTGTATGCGTTCGCATCGCTCTGCGCGGGCGGCAACGCCTGCATCTGCGACATAGCAGGCAACAGTGCGGAAACCGTTTCCGCGAGCAGGCTCCTCATATCGTCGTACTGCATCTGCGGCTGTTGATAGTTCTGCTGCATTGCCGCAAACATCATTCTGAATTCCTCGTCACGGCGTTGCTGTGCTTCGTCGCGGCGCTGTTGTTCTTCGTCACGGCGCATCTGTTCTTCCTGACGCGCGTACTCTTTTTCCTCTTCGATCCGCGCTTTCTCGCGGCGCACCACAAGTTCCGCCGCCTTGCGCTTTTTGCCGAGGAGCAGCATTGCCGCAAACGACAGCAGGAACAAGCCCAATGCCGAGCAGGCGATCGCAGTCCATACCGTTTCGCTCGCACCGAGGAAGGAGATCGCAAGGAGCGGCAACGGCGCAAACCCGTAGGTCACCGAATAGGTCATGGAGGCAAGCTCCTTAGCCTCTCTTTTCGCCGCCTTATACTTGCCGTATTCTCCGAACGACTTCGCCGTGCAGACGAGGAACAGAACCGCGGAGACCCCGCCCACGATCAACTGCCACAGCGGAAGCTCGATCGTACCCGCGATCGGGTTGTCTCCCTCGTCCTTGTTATCGGGGTCGGAACCGTTCGGATTTTCGCCCTCGCCCGAAGAGTTCTTCACGATCGTATATTGACAGCTCGGTTTTCCGACCAAAAAGTATGAGGCTCCGTATTCGCTGTCGGGATCGATGGCGATCGTCACGTCATATTTTCCCGCCCAGCGCGCCGATTCCGTTCCGTCAAACAGAATGAAATCTTTCAGCATATCGGTAACGTCCTCTTTTCCCTCTTTGGTAACGAGCTTGAATACGGGCTGTTGGAACTCGTCGTTGAACACGAACCGCGTTATGACCCATTCCACATTGACAAGAATAATATCCCCGCTCGCGCCCTCCGGAACGATCGCAAACGAAAAGCTCTTTGTTTCGTCGAGTTCGTAGTTCTTTGCCCAGACCGCGCCCGGCTTAAAGCTCATCGACACGGTGTAGCCGCCCACTTCCGCTTTAATGTCCTTTACGTTATAGTTGATGGCTGCGCTCAGATCGACCGCCGTCGAATCGTCGCCCATAAGCCCGATGAATCTGACGACCGTCGGATACTGGATCTCGCCGTTGTACTCGAACGCGCTGTCGTTGCCCCAATAGACGGACAACTGCGCCTTTTTGATTTCCCAATCCATCGTTACGCGGGCGGAACTTACGCCGTCCCACTCTGCACAGCTCGGATCGCTCAACGTGATAAACGCCTTGTAAACGCCTGCGTGCATTCCCTCCGCGCCCTCGCCGACCGTCATCAGCGCGGGGTCTAAATTGTCGAAATACATCTCATAGTCCTCAGGTTCGAGGTTGTTCAGATCGTATTTCGTTCCGCGGTATTCGAGTTTCTCTTTCTGCGTGGGAACTTTCACTTTGGCTTTTATGATCGTGAAATTTACAATCACGAAATCCGTTCCGCTCTCGAACTTATAGCCCGAATCGGTGATCGTTAAGCGAATGCTGTAATTGCCCACTTTGAGCGCGTTCAAACATTTATCCGCGTCGTCGCCCGCATGGGTGTGCGTGTCCGTCAACTCATAGTTGACCGTAACGATCTCGTCGTTGTATTTCGGATTCATGAAAGTAGGCTTGGGAAGCTGTACTTTCCCGTTATAGGAAAACTCCGTAGCGTCCCACTCGATCTTCAACGCGATTTTTTCGCCTACGATATGCAACGTTGCCGTGATCGACGGCGCTTCGTAATCCGCAAACTGCGTTCTGAAATTCGCCTTGATGAGGTAGTCGCCGACCTCCATGACCTGACCTGCTTCGAGCGGTTGACCGAGCTGCGAGTACTCGTAGGTCACGCCGCTGTCCAACAGATAGGGCGCGAACAGATCCCTGACTTTTCCTTCGGGAATTTTGATCGTCTGCGCTTCGCCTTTCTTCAATTCCACCGTCGTATCTTTGAAGTACGGTCTCAAAAGCTCGGTATCCAGCTTGATCCGCTCCACGTCAAGGAGCAGACGCTCTTCTTTGATCTGATCTTCCTTGCCCTGCCGTTTGAACGTATAACGGATAATCACTTCCGTTTTCTGAATGACGTCGTTTTCGTCTCTGACGACGTGGAGTTTATTATCCGTATTTTGGTAGTCGATTTCATACTGACCCGCTTTGTCTCCGCAGGACAAAATCGTACTCTGTTCCAACTTCGTGTCGCCGTCCCTTCCGGAGAAGGTCGCCGTTACGATGAGCTTGCTCGGATCGAGCGGTTCGTTCGCGCGGAACACCGCTCCGCTGACGACTTCCACTTTCAGCGCATCGAGCGTATCCGCCGCAAGCCAACGCGCATAGAGATTCGTCTCTCCCGTCACGCGGTCGGAGTCGAAGTTCCACTGTCTCGGTTCCGACTCTCCTTCCACGTCGTAATACCAACCCAAAAACAGCTGATCGCCGTATTCGGGATCGAGCGGACGGGACAGACGGATTCCGTAGCCGATTTCCTCCGTGAAAATATCCGAGGTTCCGTTTCTCGGATCGTACGTCACCTTATAGGACTCCGCCTCGAACACCACTTGCAACGTATGATCTTCTTTGACATACTTGTAAGCCGTTCCGCTCTTCTTTCTGTATTCGTTGATCGTGTAACGGTCCGTTCCGTCTACGAATACGGGACTTAATCCGGGGAAATTGACAATATCCTCTTTGAACGCGTCTTCAAACAACGCCGCAACATTGTTATAGGTGTAGTTCTGATTGTATTCGAGATTCACATACACTTTCGGTTTGACGCGGTAGCCGTCGATTTCAAAAATAAAGTGCAGATACTCGATTTCAAACTTGATCTCGAACTTCATTCCGTTGACAACGGTGCCGTCCTCTTTGTCGGGATCGCCGTAGTTTCCGCTGTACTTCTCGTCCAGCTCGAACCAGATTTCTTTGACTTCTTTCAGCTTTCCGTCCTCAACGACGGTCTTGGAGGTATCGGAGTTGAAATTGCCCGCGTGAATATACCAATCCGTAGTCCCCTCGATGATCACGCTTCCGCTCTCGTCCGTCACCATCGCCACGGGGATCGCCGTATCGTACGGCGCGCCCGAATAGGGGTGTACGCCCTCTTCAAATTTCGCGTTGGACAATACCAACGGCGCTTTCGTCATTTTTGTTTTCTTTAACGCGCTCGTCACGGTATCGCAGAACAGCGGTTCGCTCACCGAACGGAATTTTACGGTCACCCCGTACTCTCCGCTGTCGCTCACGTTCTTTACTTTGTAGGACTCTGCAACCCCGTTTGAGATTTTATCCGAACCCTTTACCCACTGCCAGCCGTAAGATTCTATGTTCGTCATGGCATTGCCGCTCACCGTAGGCGTAGCCGCCGTGAGCGTAATTCCGCTCTCGTTATACACGCACTCGAAGCCGTTCTCCCCGTATTCGAGTACTTTACTTCCGTTCTTTGCCGTAACCTCGACGCCGACCGTGATACTGTCTTTATCGATTCCCCAAACCGCATATATCTTGTTGTCGCCGTGCAGGGTTTTGGGAACTTCGGTGAACACTTCGCCGTTGCCCAACGTATCCGTCGTCCACCCCTTGAACACCCGCCCCGCGGGGATCTGACTGCCCGTAGGCTCATACAGCAACTGCGAAAATTTTACTTCCTTAAAATCGCCCGCCGTCTCTCCGCTTAAATATGCGTTCTGATAGGCGATTTCGCTTCCGTTCTTGTATTCGTAATATGCAACGCGGATCCGGTTGACCAAAATGGGCGTTTCGATAATGTTGGGTCTGTTTGCAGTCGTAAGCTGATCGAGTACCTCGCTCGCCCATACGGCGGGGTTATTAAACGCACTCTTTGCCTTGGTTTTCAAAGCGTCGAGGCTCGCCGCCGCGGCATTGTGGGCGGGCGTACACGCCGATGCAAGTCCCGACGAAGCGCTACCGCCCGAAGTATTGGTATAATAGCCGTTCGCCTTATAGTCCGAATAGACCGAGCTGTTCGTCGTCGTAGCGTTTCCGGGATCCATGTACCTACCGACAAACGGAAGCGCCTTGTTCGTAGAACCCTGCGAAAAGTTTCCGTAACCGTAACAGTGATCCAAGTTGTATCTACTTGTGTTATTCTTGTTTTCCCCGACTGTAAACATAATTCCGGGAGACATGTTGACGGAACTCGTTCCCGCTTTTACATGGAAAATAGAAAAGCAACGTTTCATTGTGTTATAATTAACACTACGCACGAAACCAAGCATACCCGTCCAAAGTTGCAAAGAAGCTGAATAGCCGGTATAAGAAAAATCTACCGCCGAATAACAGTCATAAACATTGATCGCAGCCATTGCGCCGGTCAAATATCCTTCGGTCAGTCCGCTCAGTCCGCCCGCGCCGACGTACTGCTTATTTGAGTTGCTGACGGTAATTTTAACGTCCGTAGCGCATTTATAAAAGCTGACCGTTTTTGCGCTTCCGTGCGCACACCCCGAAATTCCGCCGTAACCGATATAAGGCGATCCGTTACAAAATGCCGAAGTATTGCCCGCAGCGGGATTGGTTGCGGTAAAAGCTCCGGTGACGGCAACGTCCGTCACGGTCAGATTCGCGTCCGAATGCCCGATGAGTCCGCCGACGTGTCCGATCGCGCCGCCGTTGATCGTAATGTTTTCAAGAACCAGGTCGGCAAAATACGCCGTTCCCGTCACACGGCAAAAAAGCCCCAGCGCATGATTGCTTACGGCGTTCGCGGTGCTGTACGATACGTTTGAAATTTTGTGACCCGTGCCGAAAAAGTTGCCCGAAAAGTTTGCAACGCTTTTGATCGTTCCGCCCGCATAGTCCAGATCGCAGTTCAAAACGTAACTTTTCGTCTGGTTTGCGGCGGTTTTCGCATAAGTGACGAAATTATCCCAATCGTCTTTACTGTTGATGACGTACGGGTTCAGTTTATCGCCCTTGGCTTTGGTTGTATCGACGTCGATCGTTACAATATCGGTTTCGGGCTTGGAAGTGCCCGCGGGATCGGCAAACTTTACGCCCGCAGAATAGTCGATATACCAATAAGTCATGCCCGCCGCATAGGTATGCAGTTTCGCCGTTTCGTCAAAGATAAGCCCATTGTCCGACGTTGCGTAACCGGAGGTTACTCTGTCAGTACCCCCCCCTCGACGGTTTGTTCAATATAGTTTTCGGCAGAATCTGTTTCTTCCGCCTGATTCGGCGGAAACGTAAACGCCGCGCCGAACGCAAGCGTCGCCGCCATTGCCGCACACAATCCTATCGTTGAAATTTTTCCGAAATTCATCTTCCTTTTCATCGTTCGCCTCTTTTCGGTTTTTTTATAAAACGATACACTATACCATTTTATATTCATTCATAGTAATTATACCCCTTTTCATTTGTTTTTGTCAACACCTTTTACGAACATATTTCTTCCTTTTCTGTATTTTTCGGGTTTTTTTACTATTTTTTGACTCAAAACGTTAAAAATATCGGAGTGTCGGGGACGCCACGCCCTACAAAAAAAGTATAAAAAAACCGCCGTGTCACGGCGGTTTTTTATTTTTTTACATTGTGCTGTCCGTTTGAGCGATCCGAAGATCTACGATCTTTCTTGCGGCTTCCAGCGTTTCCGGACTGTTGATCCTGACTTCGCTCTTTCCTCCGTCGTCCGTCGAGTAGTACAGCACCGGAGCGTCCTCTTTGATACACAGCTTGAACAGCGTCTTTCCGCGGTATTTGAAGAGAACCGCGTACTTTCCGTCGTTCTGCATTGTCTGCGGCTTGTTCATGATATAACTGCCGATCTCGTAGTAACAACGCTTTGCATCGTCGCTCAGCTTTCCATACAGCTCTTCGAGCGATACGATCTTCTCGCTCTCGTCGATCCAGAACGCTTCGTCCGCCGCTGCCGCCGCTTCGTCGTACGCCTGCGCGGCTGCCTGCGCCTGATTCTGCTGTAACAGTTGGTTGATGAGTTCCTGCTGTTGCGCCATCTGCGCGCGCAAATCATCCACTTCGGACTGCTGTGCGCCGTAGCCTTGCTGGGGCTGAGGCTGGGGCGCGCCGTATGCGTTCGCGTCGCTCTGCGCGGGCGGCAACGCCTGCATCTGCGACATGGCGGGGAGCAATGCCGAAACCGTCTCCGCGAGCAAGCTCCTCATATCGTCGTACTGCATTTGCGGCTGTTGATAGTTCTGTTGCATTGCGGCAAACATCATCTTAAATTCTTCGTCGCGGCGCTGTTGCTCTGCGCGCATCTGATCTTCACGGCGCTGTTGCTCTTCCTGACGCGCGAACTCTTTTTCCTCTTCGATCCGCGCTTTTTCGCGACGCACGATCAGCTCCGCCGCTTTCCGCTTTTTGCCGAGAATGAGCATTGCCGCAAGCGACAGCAGGAACAAACCGAGCGCCGCGCAGGCGACCGCCGTCCATACCGTCTCGCTCGCGCCGAGGAAAGAGATCGCGAGAAGCGATAACGGCGCAAACGAATAAGTCACCGTGTAGGAAACAGACGCAAGCTCTTTCGCCTCTTTCTTGGCGGCTTTGTACTTGCCGAGTTCGCCCATTGCCTTTGCCGAGCAGATCAGGAACAGAACCGCGGAGACCCCGCCCACGATCAACTGCCACAAAGGAAGCTCGATCGTACCCGTGATCGGGTTTTCGCCATCGGAACCGCCGGGTCCTTCGGGCTCTTCGACTTTGCCATAGACGAACGTCGCGGAGGTCTCCGTAAGAAGTTCGCTTCCGAAGCCGAATTTATCCGCGTATTCGTCCTTGATCCTGGCGACGACCTCATAGGTTTCGCCCTCTTTCATGCGGTTAGGTTTGACGGGCGAGCCGTCCATATCGTAGTACTCGTATTCGACGATGCCCTTCCAGTCGATCCACTCGTCCATACCCTCGAACGAAAGCACGGGCAACGACTGCGACAGATCCATATTCTCCGATATGCGTCCGCGCACGACGGTGATTTCAAGCTCGAATATGCCGTCGGATAAGTCGTCCCACATGACGTTTTTATCGCTTTTCAGCGCAATTTTGACCGTTCTCGTTCCGATAAATTCCGCATCGACGACGAGCGGATTGTCTCCGAGTACGTCGATCCATTCTTTGTAGTCCTTCCAGTTTTTAATGACGAACGTCTGCTCGTCGAAGTTGTATTCGAGTTCCGCCTTGACAAGTTCGGGGAATTTGAGCAGTTTGGGCGCCTCGGAGGGATCGAAGATAATGAACTCGCTGTAATTCTTCGTATCCTCGTCATAGACGATCAATACGTTGCCCGCCATGCCCGCGGGGACTGCGACCGTCGCGCGGATCCTCTGCCCGTAGTGCAACCCGTCGGCGGGATTTGCAACGACGTTTTCGGACGCGTCCTTATAGACGACCTCGTACATACCTGCCGCCGCGCCGCCGTCAAATACGGGAACGGAGGGTTTGCCCTGCCAGCCCGTCACTTTGAGAATGCGGGGCGAAATGATGATCGAGCAGGACTGATCGACCGTCTGTTTGTTCGCCCAGACCGCGCTGTTGTGGAGCGAGCCGAGGATCGTGCATACAACGACGTAGGTGCCCGCGTCCTTTACGCTCGTGCCGGAAACCGTCTCCACGCCTTTCTTGATGGAAAGGGTCATATACTCTTCCCAATCCTCGTCAAGTTCGCACAGCGCGACAAGGTCGCGTTCGTTTCCGTCGAACGTCAGACCCGTGACGATCGCCTTGGGCACTTTCAGCTCGCGCGCCTTGATCTCCCATTCGAGCGATTTGAGCTCGTCGGGAAGGGTGAACGGCTCGAAGTTTTCCTCGTCGAGTTCGCCCTCCGTCGCGATCGCCGTGTATTTTCCGACTGCGGAAAATTCATTGTTGGAATAAGTGATATTCACGGTCGAGGGCATACCTTCCAGCATGACCGTGTAAATCTTTTCCACGCCGCCCTCGCGCGTGAATACAAACGCTTCCGTATAGTTCCACTTTACGTTTGAAACGTCGATCACGCACTTTCTGATTACAAAGTCAAAACTGTTTCCGCCGTGGATATAATAGTCGTCCTGTTGAAGCTCGCCCTGAATTGCAAACTGCACTTTGTAGTTGCCCGCGTTGACGGGAGCGCCCGAAAGCGGAATACCGTTGCTGTCAAGATAGGTAAGCACAAAGTTCTCTTTGGTGAGCTTCGTCGACGTCTGCACCACGTCAAACTCGAACGAAACGGGTTTGGCGTTACCGTCGTACATACCGCCGCTCTGCGTAACCGTTATGCGGACGGGGGTCTTGTTCTGCCCGACCGTAAAGCGAATGGGATTGTTGCCCGCCGAAAGCTCGAAGTTTCTTGTCGCGTCTTCTTTCAGAATCGCTTCCACAAAATAGTTGACTTCCGATCCGGGGACCGCCACGATCTCGCTCAAAGAAATTTCTTCGCCTTGTTCAAAAGCTCCGCTCGGCTGTCTTACTGCCGTATAGAACTTATAATCCACTCTGTCCTTTCCGCCGATCAGCGTGGGATAGTTAAACACGTTTCCGTCTTTATCCTCCGCAGTCTCGGCGTAAAAATCCCAGTTGGTCTCGATCACGCCCTTTTTGATCTGCCATTGGAGCTTCCAAGGGAAATCCGATCCGTCCTCGGAATCATAAATATAGGTCGAAGTATCTCCGTTTTTAGGCACGATATAGTTCGGATTGGAACAGGAGAATTGCACGTCCGCCTCATAAAAACCGCCCGTGACCTGTTGCTGACGGTTGCCCGTGTATTTCAAGGTCAGATCGTTCGGCACGTTTATAAGTTTTACGGTGATCCAGCTCCCCGTATAACCGATCGGTCCCGAATAGTCCCACTTCACGTTCGTGAGGTCGAATTTCGCCTGCACGATCTTCCAGCGGATCGTAAAGGAGACGTCCTCGAACTCATAGGATTCGTTGAGTTTGGTGAGCGTGACCGTCGTTTCGATTTCGCCCACGTCCAGCCCCGACTCGTTCGTATAGGAGGCGACGCGCACGCCCTTTTCGGCAAGGTTTTTCGTCTCGATCGAAGCGGTGATCTTTTTGCCCGCATAGGGAATTTCCTGCCCGTCGGTCAGAGCCGAAATCGTCTGCCCGTCCGAATAGCGCCAGATAATATCCGAATCGGAGATCGTGATCGACTTCCCGACCACCGTCACGGTCTGTTCGATCCTCTGCGTAAGCGTATAGTTGCCGTTGTCGTTGGAGGCGGCTTTTCCTGCAACCCCCACGATGATCTTATAATCGCCCCTGTCGAGCGGGTCGAGCGTGACCGTCGTCGTCTTGCCCTCGGTCTTTAACTTATCCGCACCTACCGTGACCGTCGTGCCGTCCGGCTTTTCATAGGAGATCGTGAGCGCGATATTGTCGCCGTCAACCGCGTCGTGCGTGATCGTGAACTGCTCCTGCGTGTTCGTCTCGAACTGCCAGTTCTTTCCGTTCTCCCGCTCCGCTGTAAGCGTAAGCGGTCTCTGCGTGACGGTGAGCGTCAATACGCCCGCGCCGTCCGCCCAGCAGTTGTTTTCGGGATCGTTCAGGGTGAACGGAATGCGGTACGTTCCCGCTTTTTTGACTGTGATCGTGCGCGTGTTGCCGTCCTTTTGATAGGTCGCGCCCGCAGGCATATCCGCCTGCGTAATATCTACGATCTTGCCCGCCTCGATCGGCTCGCAGTTCACGAGCGTAAAGACGATGTCCTCGCCCGTATACTGTTTGGTGAGTTCTCCGCTCACCGTGGGCGTCGCGATCGGGATTGCCGAAAGCGTAAAGGTATATTCGGGATCGTCGTCCGTTTCGCTGTCTTTGAGTTTATAGTTCCCGTTCGGGTCGATCGTCGCCTTGACCGTATAGGTTCCCACCGTCTGCGGAAGCCCTTCGATCGCGACCCCGTCCTGATAATAAGTGTTTATGATCTCAGGCGGGTTGGCAATATCCCTGTTGGCAAGTCCCCCGCTGATTTTTGCGACTGCCACGCCGTTCGAGGTATCCCATTTGAGCGACAGCTTTTTGGGCTTGACGACGACTTTGATCGTTTTGGGCCCCGTCGTGCCGTCGTTCCAGAGATAGCCGTCTTTCAGGTTAAACGTAACGTTATAGCCGTTCGCGTTCACGTTGACGATCCCGCCCGTGGGATAGGAAATATCCATAATATCGGGATTGCCGTGAATGTTATCGAGATACCATTCCGCGCCCGTAATATCCTGCGCTTCGCCCGTGTATTCGAGTTCCACGTCGCGGGGAATGACCGTCAGATAGTTCCGCACGGGCGATTTATCGGGTTTGTATTCGCCGATCTTGCTTGCGTCCCAGATCTTGGAATCGAGCGAGGTCGTAGTCGTTCCCACCGAGTTTTTGGCGGCGGTCAGCATTGCGCTCAAAGAAGTGTGGCGCGTCAACGCCGTGGGATTCTTCTGGCATTGATCGATGGAATTGGTGGAGTAAACCGCCCAATCGTAAGCCTTGGTATGATGCACGTTGCTCAGAGCGGGATTCGACGCGGTCAACGTCACATTACTGCTATCACCGACGATCGCGTTCAGGGAAGTTTTGGTGGATCCGTATTTGACGAAGCCGTCCGCATAGGCGTTTTTTACGGACAGGACGAACGCCGGCTGAACGCTCACACTATAAACACCCGTGAGCGCGCCGCCCCGCGCGGGAGTCGTGCTTGTCGGGAGCGTGAATTCCACTCCGCCGACGAATCCGTCGATATAGAGGGAAGCCCCGCTTCCCGAAATCGCAAGTGCCGCGCCTGTATATACGCCGTAACTGCCCGCCGCATTCGTTACGACCGTGTTCGCCGCACAGTCGTAGATATAAGATTTATTTTTACAGTAATAATTTTCGCCTATAATTCCCGCGGGGATCACCACGCGGCTATTGTCCGCCGCCGTCATCACGGAGACGGAAATATCGGCAGAACAGCGGTAGCAATAGGTCGTATTGACCGCCGTCGTCGATCCGCCGAATCCCGCGCCGACGATGCCCGCTACGGGAACGTGAACCGTGTAACGCTTGGTAGATTGCACCGTTCCGTTCGTATGGCAGTTCAGAATATAGTCGTTGCCGGAGGAATAGCCCGCGATCCCGCCGACCGCGCTGCCTCTGCTACTATGCGTCTCTTTGCCCTGTGCAAAATCCTTATAATTGAAATCTTTGACCACAAGGTCGGTGACGGTCGCGTTATAAAGTCTGCAAAACAGACCGTAACCCCAGGTCGTCGCCGGAGCGAGCGCCGCGGTATTGTTGTAGTTTTTCCAGGTGCTTGAAGTAATGTTTTTGAGCGAACGCCCTAAACCGTAAAAAGTTCCCGAAAAAACGGGCACGGCATGAAAGTTCGTCACGGACGAAAAATCAATATCGGCGGCAAGTACAAAATATTCGCCCGCGCCGTAGGGCGTTGTAGAAGTATCTAAACTGATATATTTTACGAACGTTTCCCAGTCCGCGGCGTTTGCGATAACGTAGGGGTTGGACAGCGTTCCGTGTTTGGCGTTATCGACCTCAATCGAGGTCAGATCGCTGTCGCCCGTGCGGTTGTGATACTGCGTGGATTTATTTTTGTCGGTAAATATATAGGTATATCCCTCCGGAAACTGACCGAGACCGTTCGACCCCGAAGGATAGGTAATATTTGCCGCCTGCGCCGAAATGATCCCCGTTCCGCCGTTTACGTTTTCCGACCCTTTGAAAAGATCAGTTAAAAGACCCCCCCCCGTCGGGGTGACCAGTGCAAACAGGAATGTAAGCCCCATTCCGATCGCGGCGATCAATTTCCAGAATCCTGTCTTTTTCATGATTTATGCCTCGTGATGATAGTTTTCGTAAAATTCTATATAATAACCCACCTTATATAGATACATAGTTATTATAACCCCCTTTTATGCGTTTTGTCAACACGCTTTGTCTGACGATTTTCTCCTTTTCCGCTTTTTTCAGCCTTTTTTAACATTTTTTTACTGAAAACGTAAAAAACTTCGGCGCGTCGGGGACGCCGCGCCCTACGATTTTGCGTAAAACGCAAACGCCCGCACCCTACGGTTCTCAAAACATAATTCCCCGCCGCGCAAACACACCCATAAAACACCCGCCCCGCTTGGCTTTGCCAAGCGGGGCGGGTATATTTCATCCGAAAAAACTTATCCGAAAAACTTTTTAACGATCTCCGCGATCTTACTCTTATATTCTATCTTGCAGTTCCCCCCGCCGAAGCAGAGAGGAGGATAGACGACGCACCACCAATTATCTCCTTTGCCCGTGCCGAGTTCCAGAATCAGCGCGTCGTATACGCCCGCCGCAAGCGTCGCATCCTTATAGACCCGCGTCGGAAATTCTTCACGGCGGATACTCGCCCGCGCGCCGTAGGTATAACCGTACTTTTTCAGCGTTTCATCCGCCACGCGCGCCGCCCCGTCGAGATTTTCACCGATCTTTTTGATCGCCTCCTCTTTCGTTGCGCACTCCGCGACGATCGGCGTCAGATAGGTCACGACTTCGTCGCGCACCTTATACTTGACTTCCTGATCCTCCGCGCTGTTCGAGTTGGCGCGGATATGTACCCGCAAATAAGACTCCGCGTTGGCGGGATCGGTGGAATAGTTCTCCCCCGCGTTCCCCGCAAAAAATATCGCAAGCCCTGCGATCAATGCAACTAAAAACGAAATGACGATCACTTTTTTCATAATATAAACGCTCCTTTTTCTTACGGAGCGTTTATTGACTTATGATTGAATTTTTATACCTGTCAATTTTTTTTCGTTGCCGTGATCACGCCCCCGCCAAGGCACTGCGCCTCGTCGTACAGAACGGCGTACTGCCCCTCCGTTACGGCGCGTTGCGGTTCGTCAAATACAATTTCAAGCGTATCTTCCCCCGTCCGTTTCACCAAAACGCCCTGTTCGCTCTGGCGGTAGCGGAACTTTGCCCTGCAACAAAACTCTTTCTCCGCGGGTTCGTGCGGAATAAAATTAAACCCTTCGACCGTGCAGGTATTGGAATAGAGCGGGCTTTCGTCGCCGTGCGAAACGTAGAGGATATTTTCTTTCACGTCTTTCTTTACGACAAACCACCTGCCCTCTTCGCCCTGCCGTCCGCCGAGGTCGAGACCCCGCCTCTGCCCCAGCGTATAATACATAACGCCTTCATGTTCGCCGACTTCTTCCCCGTCGAGCGTCAGAATTTTTCCGCGCTTTGCGGGCAGATATTCCTGCAAAAACTTTTTGAAGTTGCGCTCCCCGATAAAGCAGATCCCCGTCGAATCCTTTTTCCGCGCCGTCGCAAGTCCGTTCTTTTCCGCGATCGCGCGCACCTCGGCTTTCTCCATTTCCGCAAGCGGAAAAAGCACCCCTTCGAGCTGGTCCTGCGTGAGCTGGTTCAAAAAGTAAGTCTGATCTTTGTTGGCGTCGCGCGCTTTCAAAAGTCTGTGCGCGTTGCCCTCGTGCGAAATCCCGCAGTAGTGTCCCGTTGCGATATAGTCCGCGCCCAGCTCCTTTGCATACTCCTTGAACGGTCCGAACTTGATCTCACGGTTGCAAAGAACGTCGGGATTGGGCGTTCTGCCCGCCGCGTACTCTTTGAGGAAATACGAAAATACACGATCCATATACTGCGCCGCAAAGTTCACGGTGTAATAGGGCACGCCTAAAAGTCCGCACACCCGCACGACGTCGTTGAAGTCCTCGTCCGCAGTGCACGCGCCGTTTGCGTCCTTTTCGTCCCAGTTCTGCATAAAAAGCCCCACGACGCGATAGCCCTGTTCCTTTAACAGAAGCGCCGCCACGGAACTGTCAACACCGCCGCTCATCCCTACTACGACCGTTTTTTGCATGACCTTTCACTCGCTTTTACAAATTTTTTATCATATTTTACCATAACCGCCTGAAAATATAAAGCATTTTTATAAAAAATGTGCTATAATCGTTTTATCTTATCTGCGCCCGTGGTGGAATTGGATACCATTAGAGCCTCCGACGCTCCCGGTCCGAGTTCGAGCCTCGGCGGACGCACCAAACGAAAAAAGCCCCTTGCGGGCTTTTTTTGGTTTGACATTGTTTCGGCGAGGATCGAACAGTTCGCCCCGCCTTTCTAAATGTCCGATTCCTTAGGCGGCACGAGCGCAACGCGCGAAGTTGCCTCGGCGGACGCACCAAATGCAAAACAGCCCTTTGACGGGCTGTTTTTTATTATTTTTTATGGTCAGAGATATAACGCATTGTCTTTTCTGTTGCCGCAAGCTTCTTTCAACGCGGCACCCACAAGCTTTACCATAACTCCGCTGACCTTACGCGCATTCTGCGGACAAACGGCAATACAACGCATACAGTTAATACACGCTTTTTTATCCGTCCTTTTCGGATTCTTCTCATCGATCGCGCCGACGGGACATTGATTTGCGCAAACCCCGCATTTCACGCAGGCAGAGGACGCTTTCGGTACAAGCCCGCCACCCGATTTTTTATAAGGACGGTTTCCAGGAATATCCGGTGAAGCGACGGACGAAGAATTGATTTTGTCCGTGATCCGCTTTACAAAATCCGCAAGCTGTTGCGTATCCGTATCGTCCGGTCTGCCCGTCGCATACTGATGCGCGATGGAGTGTTCCGCAACGGCGGAGATTCCCGCAACGACCTTGAATCCGCATTCCTTTGCAACGTCGCATATTTCAAGCAGCGTATCCTCCTGTTCGCGGTTGCCGTAAACGGCGACTGCGACAGCCTTTATGCCGTTCGCCTTTACCGTTTTCAAACGGCTGACAGCGGTTTTTGGCGCGCGTCCTCCGAAAGACGGCATGGCGATCACGGCTAATCCGTCGTCCGTCAGATCGCACCCTGCAAAATTCCGGTCGGAAAGATCGATTGTTTCTGTTTTCGCGCCGAATGCCCCTGTAAGAACGTCCGCGACTTTTTTCGTCCCGCCCGTAGGGCTGAATACGATTTCATAAATTTGCATGCTGATCCTCCTTAAATTTTTTACTTGGTTTGAAGCGTATATTTTTCAATAATGTATGCCGTAATATCTTTCAACGTATAATCCTTTAACGCATTTTCCATTGCCCGCTGCGCGTGCATAATAGGTTCGTTTAACGCCGCGGCGATATTGCGCCCCACCGGGCATTCGGGATTCGGATTTTTGTGAACGTCGAACAACGCGTTCCCGTCTGGACTTTGAACCGCTTTATAGACGTCGTATAACGTTATCTCTTCCTGCGGTTTTGTCAATCTCCCGCCGGGAAGCCCGTTCTGCGTTTCGATCAGTCCCGCTTTTTTCAACAGGGACATCGCCTGCCGGATCACGACAGGGTGACTGCCTACGCTCGCCGCCATCATTTCAGACGTAGCGGGCTCTTCGCCATTTAACGCAACCAACGTCAGAATATGAATTGCTACGGAACACCGCGTATTGATTCTCATCGTAAAACCACCTGTAATCATTATACTTACAGGCATGAGCTTCGTCAAGTTATTTTCGCTGTTTCTTTTGGATTATTTTTCCGATTGCTATTGATTTTTCGTCAAATTAAGTTATAATGAAATAGGCGGGTTCTTTCCGCCAAGTCAATGATAAGGGGAAACAACTATGGGAACGACTGCAAATAACATTCGCAATATCGCGATCGTGGGTCACAGCGGCGAGGGGAAAACGACGCTGACGGAAGCAATGCTCTTCAACGGCGGTTCGATCGAACGCATGGGCAAAGTCGATAACGGCACGACCGTTTCGGACTTCGACGCGGAGGAGATCGCAAGAAAGATGAGCGTTTCGCTCTCCCTTGCCTACACGAACTGGAAGGGCGTAAAACTCAACCTCATCGACGTGCCGGGGTTCTACGATTTCGAGGGCGAATTTGACGAGGCGATCCGCGCGTGCGGCGCGGCGCTCGTCGTGACCGACGCGAACGGCGCGCTCACGGTGGGCGCGGAAAAGGCGATCAACCTCTGCCTGCGCGACAAAAAACCGCTCGTCGTCTTTATCAACGGCATGGACAAAGACAACGCCGACTATCACGGAACGGTGCGCGCGCTTCAAGAGGCGTTCAAGAGCAAGATCGCTCCCATTCAGATCCCCGTCATGGAGGGCAACAAGATGACGGGCGTTGTGAACGCGCTCACGGGAAAAGCCTATAAATTTTCAAATGCGGGCGCCGAAGAGATCCCCGTACCCGACGAGTACAAGCGCGATCTGGAAACGATGTTCCTCGCCTTGCAGGAGACGGCGGCAGAAAACGACGACGTTCTTCTCGAAAAATATTTCGAGGACGGCGCGCTCTCCCGCGAGGACACCATTCACGGGATCAGAAAAGGTATTTTCTCGATCAACGTCATTCCCGTCATGGCGGGCAGCGCGCTCCAAAACAAGGGCGTCATCAACCTCATGGACGAGATCGTCAAATATATGCCCGAAGCGGCGGAACGGCAGGCGCAGCCCGCGCTCGACCTCAGCAAAAACGCCGTCGTGGGGATCGCCTGCGGAGACGGCGCGCTCGCGGCGCAGGTATTCAAGACGGCGGTCGATCCCTTTGTCGGGAAAATGAACTATTTACGCGTCAACCGCGGAACGCTGAAAACGGGCATGACCGTCCGCAATACTTCTACGGATACCGACGAGCGCATCGGCTCGCTGTATCTTGTCAAAGGCAAAAAGCTCGAAGCCGTGCAGGAGCTCGGCGCGGGCGACATGGGCGCGGTCGCAAAACTCACGGCGACGGGCACGGGCGACACGCTGTGCGCCCCCGAATCCCCCGTCCGCTTCGACGCGATCCCCTTCCCCAAGCCCGCGCTCTATATGGCGGTATATGCCTCCGTCCGCGGAACGGAAGACAAGGTTTTCACGGGTCTTAACCGTCTTGCGGAGGAAGACAAGAGCTTTATGCTCGTCAAAGACCCCGACACGGGCGAAACGCTTGCGGGAGGCTTAGGCGAAGTTCACCTCGAAGTCATCCGTAAAAAACTCAAAGCGAAATTCGGCGCGGACGCGGAGTTCAGAACGCCGAAGATCGCCTACCGCGAAACCATTAAAAAGAGCGCGACCGCCGAGGGAAAATACAAAAAACAGAACGGCGGACACGGGCAGTACGGACACTGCAAAATGCGCTTCGAGCCATGCGAAAAGGACTTTGAGTTTGCCGAAGAGGTCGTGGGCGGTTCCGTTCCCAAGCAGTATATTCCCGCCGTCGAAAAGGGCATTATCGAATGTCTGCCGCACGGCGTACTTGCGGGCTACCCCGTCATTCGCGTAAAAGCCGTTCTCTTTGACGGAAGCTATCACGACGTGGATTCCTCCGAGGCGGCGTTCAAAGCGGCGGCGGAGCTTGCGTTCGAGGCGGGCATGAAAAACGCTTCCCCCGTTCTTTTGGAACCCCTCTCGCGGCTGAGGATCCTCGTTCCCGAATCTTTCGTCGGCGATGTTTTGGGCGACCTCAACAAGCACCGCGGCAGGATCATCGGCATGGAAGCGCAGGACGGTATGCAGCTCATCACCGCGGAAGCGCCCAAGGCGGAGCTTATGACTTACGCCACGACCCTCCGCGCCATGACGCAGGGACGCGGTAAATTTACGGAGACGTTCGCCCGCTACGAGGAAGCGCCCGCGACTGTTCTGCAATCCCTCAAAAAATAAATAACGTAACCTTACGCCCGCGCACCAAAGTGCGCGGGCGTTTTTATTTTTCAGAATTTTTTATAAAGGGATTGACAAACACCCCCCCCCTTGTGATATGATTGATCCATACGAAACTATGGAGGATAAATTATGATCTGCAAACATTGCGGAAAGGAAAATCCCGAAGAAGCCGTGTTCTGTTGCTACTGCGGGAAAAAAGCGGACGAACCGAATCACTGTCCCGCTTGCGGAACGGTCTGCCCCGACGACGCGGCGTTCTGCTTTGCCTGCGGCACGCCCCTGAAAGAGCGCTCCGCACCCGACGCGCGGGAAACCGCCGAACCCTGCGAAAAGGCGACCAAACCCAAGACGGACGTGATCGCAAAAGTCAGAAAGGCATTTGATTTAAGCGGCGGAGCCTGCCTGATGACCGCCGTTCTCTTCGCGTTCGTGTTTATCTTCTGCATGGGACTTACGGCAACCGCTTCGAGTTCCTACGGATCGACGGCTGCCACGAGTATGCTCTGGGAATACTTCGGCTCGGCTTACGACGATCTTGCGACGATGCTGAATTCCATGAACTCATACACCTCTTATTTCGAGGCGGCATGCTATCTCCCCGTCGTTCTATCGACCGTAGTCTGCGCAAGTTCGCTCGTACTCGTGCTCGTGTTTACGATCATTTCGGCAGTGAAGTACGGAAAGCACTTCAAAAATCCTGAAATCAAATACGAAAGATACGCGATCGCCGCGATCCTGTCCTTTATTCTCGGCGCGGCGGCATTCCTTGCAATCAATTCTGCGACGGCGTCGCTCACTTCGTCCAATAACGTCAGTATCTCGTACAGCGGCGCGACGCTCGCGGGGATCATTCTCTGCGGGATCTTCCTCGGCTTTTACGTCGCCTCTAAGATCGCAAGAATCGGAAAAGAGTTTACAAAAAAACAGACGATCTCCGGCTTTGTCTGTTCTATGTGCGCGATCCTGTTTGCGGTTCTCGTTGCCGCGTTTACCGTATCGCCCGCCGCGAACATCGTCGTCATAGACGGAAGAGATTCAATCGATACCGCCCTTAATTTTCAGGCGGTGAATATGCTGATCTCCACGATCTATTCCTCGCCCGCGGACGGCGCAATGCCCGAATATTTCGACGCGACTTATATCTGCTCCGCTATGGCGCAAGCAGTACAGCTCGTGCTTCTCGTTCTTGCAGTCGTTACGCTCATGAAATATATCGGCGGAATCGGCGACAACATGAAAAGCCGTCTTAATATGTCCGTTCCGGTCTTTATTCTCGCCGCCGTCTATCTGGTATTCACCTGCCTTACGATCCATTTCGGCACCGAACTTTTAGACGATCCCTCCGTTACACTGTCCATTGTGGCGGCGCCGATCGTTGCGGTCATCTTTTCCGCGCTCACTCTCGCCGCTTCGATCACTCACAAAGCAATGGCGAAAAACGCCGTGCAGGAATAACAGAATTTACAAAAAATCAAAAGAGCGGAGATATTCGTAATCTCCGCTCTTTTTTGCCCGATAAATTATAACTTAATGAATAGGCAAATTTGTTTTACCCGTTATAGATTTAACCGTTATTTTATAAACGTCGGTCATTTCAAGTCCTCTGCATCTTCCGATTGGGTAATCAGGTCTGTCATAGTGCGTACAGATTGATTTTAAGCCCGTAATTTTTTCATCTTCGCCTACTAATTCAATATCACCAAAACCTATAACGCTTTCATATCTTGTAGTTATGCCGTGCGCCCACTCTTCAACCTTGTAAAAAATGTCGCCCTCAAAACACACCTTTGCATATCTTTTAATTTCGTTAATTTTTAAGCCGCTCTTTGCGCCGTGAAAATATAAGAATAACGTATCGCCAATTTGATTTACGCCGAAAGATACGGGAACCACATAGGGATATTCATTACCGCGAAAAGCAATCCGAATAGTATTGCAACGTTTTAATATATCGACGATTCTCTTATAGTCGCTTACTTCACGTTCAGTTCTATTCATGATACCTCCATTAAATTACTGTTTATCTTTGAGGTATTATACCACAAACAAATTAAAAAGTAAAACATAAGCGCACTAAGGTCGGGGGTTTTTATTCTATGACGTGCGTCTGCACCCGATATGATCCGTCTTTGATTGTAAACGTGACCGCGCCGAGCTCGTCCGTCCTGTAAACATGATCCGAGGCGGCAACGATCCTGCCCAACGCATTGTCCGAGGGTCTTTCGTTCCGGTTACAGCAAATCACGGTCGCAGACGGATCGAGAAGGGAGAGCCACTCTTCGGAAGAGCCCCTGTCCGATCCGTGCGAGGAAGCCAAAAGAATATCCGTTTCCTCTAATCGGACTTTATATTCCCCGCTGTCGAACACCGAATGCAAAAGCGCGTATTCCCCGACGAGCCGCCGCTCCCGCCGTGCGGTCACGTCGCCCGAAAGCAGGATATTCACGCCCGCATACGAAAGATACAGTACGGCGGAAGCGTCGTCCTCTGTTACGGTTTCTTCTTCGGCGGAATAGGGCGAAAGACACACGGCATACGCGCCCGATCCGTTTACGATTGTTTCGTAGCGGGAGAGTTTTACCTGCTCGCAACCCTCTTTTTCCACTGCGGCAAGAAACCGCGAATAGGCGGCGGACTCAGGCGCAAACGCAGGCAGATATACCTTTTCCGCTTCAAACAGTTCCAACAGAGCGGGCATTCCGCCGACGTGGAAGGAGTCGGCGCACGTCGCAAGCAGACTCAGCGATTTCATATCGAGCGCGCGCAAAAACTTGCAGAGCGTATTGTCGCTTGTGAACGAACCGTCCCCCGCGTTCACGACAAGGACCTCGCCGTCGGGGAACTCGACCACCGTCACGCCGCCCGCAAGACTTAAAAAATGCAGGCGCAGTTCCCCCTCCTCCCGCGCGGAAACCGAATAGGCGGGAAGCAGAAGCCGAAAGGGTACAAACGCAAAAAAGACGGCAAGAAACAGTACGATGCTTGCCGTCAGTAACGCTGCCGTGATTTTTTTGATCCGCGCATAACGCCTTTGCGCCTGCGCGCCGGATCCCGCTCTTTTATTCTTCATTTGCAATATCTGAATTTTGCCCCGAAAAAGCCGCCTGCGCTTCCGCCTCGTGGAAATACCTCAGATAACTGCGGCGGCAGTAGCGGATAACTTTTCTGTCCTCCACGGGTTCGCCCTCGAACGAGTACGCGCCGTTGACCCGCCAGGCGTTGAGAAGAGAAATGCGCACCGCATCCTTGGGGCAGAGGAACGCGCAAGCCATGCACCCCACGCAGTGACCGCCGAATTTCGGTTTGCCGTCCTTGATCGCAATGTTTCCGCGGGGGCAGACCTTTTCGCACTTTCCGCACCCCACGCAAAGTTTTTTCTTGACACGGAAGGTTCTGCCGATCGCGGGCATGGCGGAATGTTCGATCCGCACCAGAAAACTGAACGCCCGCGTAAAGGGATCGATCTTTGCCCGCCAGCCGTTGCCCGCCTCCAAATCGTCGGCATCGCTGATGATTTTCAGATTGCTCGCACTCTCCATGCGGGCGACCATTCCGTCCGGATGGCGGAAGATAATGTTATAGGGCATGACGTGGGCAAATTCGCCGACAACGCGGTAGCCCCGCTTTTTTAAGATACGCGCGGGAACGATCCCCGACGCATGGTTGAGTTTGAGCGGTTCTCCCGAAGTACGCAGAAGAAAAACTTCACCCCCCCCCTCGCCTTTCGGAAGTTTGGGAAATATCTTCAAAAATTTATAGATCGGCGTGGGCGCGTTGAATCCGTGTACGGGATACCCCACGATAATGCGGTCATACCCTTCAAGCGACGGCTTCGTATCGGGCAGAATGCGGACAAGGTCCATTTCGTGCCCGCGGCGCTCCCATTCCGCTTTGAGTTTTATCAGGACGCGCTTCGTGTTGCCCGTCCCCGTAAAATAATATGCGACGGCTCTCATACTTCACGCTCCATAGAGGCTTTCCCCTCTTCCGTCATGGAATAAATAAAGTTCTCGTCCTCCCCGTGCGAATCGTACCACGTTTGCGCGTAAAAGGGCATTTTCTTTGCAAGGCGGTCGAATTTCCAGGGCATGGCTCCGCACTTCGGGCACCAATGCCCGCCGCGCAGTACGGTATAGGGCGTCATTTCAAATTCGTGCCCTTCACAGCATTTCCATTTCAGCGCCGCGTATGCGTCGCCCGCATACGGACTTAAACATTCGCCCCCGCGGAATTCGGCGGCGGAGGTCATCTCCTCGTCCGACCACTCGCTCTGCGGTTTCGCCTCGTCGTAGCCGTGCGAAAGAAGAAATCCGTTCTCCTTTGCAAACGATATTTCGCGCAGATCGTCGTAATTGCCGAAGTCCCCCTTTGCCATGATCTTTACGTCTTTCCAGTTTTTCGGGATCTTACGGTATGCCTCTTCCCCGCCGAAATAAGCCTGAACCCGCGCCGTATCCTTCTTCTGCGCCCAGCGGTAGGGCGAATTTTCGTGGTGCAGGAGCTTTCTGAACAGGAACAGATAGATGAGCCCTTTCGGCACGATCCTGCCCAGTTTATAGATCTTATGATGACTTGCGATCTCGTCCCAATACTCCTTGACACCGTCCTGCTGATAGTGAAACATCTCTTCGAGTTCGTCGCCGTCCGCAAACCACACGCCGTGGAAGTTGCGCGTCGCCATCCAGTTCGGCTTAAAAAATTTTTCGGTGGAACCGCCGATCATCTTAAAGCCGTCGTTGAACGTATCGTAACCCGTTTCCCTGCCGCGCTTTCCCGCGCCGATGTTGTAGATCTTTTTCCAGAATCCGCTCACTTCGCCCTTTGAGTCGCGCTCGAAAATGTGCTTGACGAGCCGCCCGCTGTCGCGCGAAGTCGACCATTCAAGGGGCGCGTTGACCGCGGTGTGGAACATGAGTCCGTCTTTGATATTCGCGGACATCATCTCCGGATAGAGCATCGCCGTCTGGCGCAGGACCGCCCAGCAGTCGAGCCCCGCTTCGAGGCAGTACTGCTCCCCTTTGAGCTTGTGCATGGCGTAGGCGTCAAAGGGACTTATGAGAAGCGGATCCCCGACCCTTGCCCAAGGGTGATTCTGATCGCGGTTGCCGTAGAGCGCCACGGTGGAAACGTGGATATATTTCGGCTGTTTCGGCTGTGCTTTTACGGCGTTCACCATATTGATCGCGCCCGTTAAATTGCAGTCCTCGCTCTCGCGGTAGCTTCTGTCCGACGCGGGCGGAATGACCGCCGCCATGTGAATGACGTAATCGGCGTCTTTCACAAGTTCGAGGCAGGCGTTTTCATCCGCAACCGAACCGCGAACGATCTGAATACGCTCTTTATATTTCTTTTTCCATTCTTTAGCAAGTTTATGATTCTTCTTTTTCAGGGAAAGCAGGACTCTGACCCACTCTACGCTTTCAAGTTCGAGGGTCTGTTTCAGGGCTTCCCGCCCCATATTCCCGCTCGCCCCCGTCATGGCGATTTTCATATCTTCTCCTTGGTAACGGCGCAAACCGTCATATGCGATTATACTAAATCCGTTTCTTTCTGTCAACTATGTAATAAAATATAATGACATTTTTTATCCGTTCATGCCAAAAAAATATAAAAAAATCCCCTTCCTTACGTCGGAAGGGGTTCTTTTCTTATCTTATGCCTCTTCAAATTCGTCTTTCCCTACGCCGCAGAGCGGGCAGGTGAAGTCTTCGGGTACGTCCGCCCATTTCGTACCGGGCGCGATCCCGTTATCGGGGTCTCCCGCCTCTTCGTCGTACTCGTAGCCGCATACGCTGCAAATGTACTTCATAAGACACCTCCTTGATTATTTCCGGAAATCGTTTGCGATTTCTTTTGCCAAACCGATCAGATTCTCCCTTACGTCCTCCTTGACGGAAGAGAGCACCGTAACGCCCGTTCCCACTTCGCGCATTCCTTTGAGCGCGGTGATTTTTTCGCGCATGAGTTTTCCCGCCTGCGGCGCCCAGCTTCCGTTCTCGATGAACGAAACCGCCCTGTTCTGATAGTTGTGCGCGTTAAGCTCAGAAAGGAAATGCTCCATACTCGAAAAGATCCCGTTGTTGTAGGTGGGAGAAGCGAACACGATATGCGAATAGCGGAACGCCTCGGCAAGGAGCACGGAATAGTGCGTAAAGGACGTATCGTAAAGTTTTACGTTCGTCACGCCGTTTTCGGCGAGCGCCGCGCCGAGAATTTCCGCCGCGTTCTTCGTATGCCCGTAGATCGTTGCATAGAACACGGCAACGCCCTTTTCTTCGGGTTCGTATTTGCTCCAAATATCGTATTTATTCAGGTACCAACCGAAGTCCTTTCTCCACACGGGACCGTGCAGGGGACACACCGTCTTAACGGGAAGCCCCGCCGCCTTTTTGAGAACGTTCTGCACCTGAACGCCGTACTTGCCGACGATATTGAAATAATATCTTCTCGCGTCGTCCAAAAATTCTTTTTCAAAATCGACTTCGTCCGCAAAAATGCTTCCCGAAAGCGCGCCGAACGTACCGAACGCATCGGCGGAAAACAGCGTTCCCGCCGTCTCGTCGAACGACATCATGACTTCCGGCCAGTGCACCATGGGCGCGAACACGAAGCGGAAACTGTGCTTTCCGAAACAGAGCGTTTCCCCGTCCTTTACGGTGACAAGTTCGGGCAACGGACAGGAAAAATAGTTTTTCAGCATCGTCCCGATTTTTTGGTTGACGACGACTTTCACATTCGGGTAACGGCTTACGATCCCCTCGAAACTCGCCGAATGGTCGGGTTCCATGTGGTGCAACACGAGGTAATCGAGCGGCCTTCCGCCCAAGACCCCCGCTACGTTTTCAAAAAACTCGTCGGAAACGGCTCTGTCGACGGTATCGAACAGCACCGTTTTTTCGTCGAGAAGCAGATAGGAATTATAGGTGACGCCGCGCGGTACGGGATATGCGCTCTCGAAGAGCGGAATGCGCCTGTCGTTCCCTCCGACGTAGTAAAGACCGTCCGTAATTTTTATCGTGTTCTTCATATCAACTCCATTATGCTTTGAAACATCGGAAATTATCCGCCCAAGATCAAAGACACATTTTATAAATTTTTTCCACGTCTTCGGGGGTCAGCGTTTTCGGTCCCGTAATGCACGAACCCTTGCACGCGTGCTCCGCCATTGCCTTGAAGTGCGTCTCGTCGATCCCAAGATCGGAAAGATTCTTTTTCAAGCCGAGCGTTTCAAAACAGAACGTTTCGAGCGCTTTGATCGCCGCGCGCGCCCCTTCAAACGCCTCCATTCCCTCTTTCAGTCCGAATACCTTCACGCCGAGGCGGTAGATCTGCGGAGCGGTCGTTTCGTCGAGAATGTATGTAAGCCAGCGCGGGGTCACGATCGCAAGCCCGTGCCCGTGCGTGATGTCGTAATAAGCGGAAAGCTCGTGTTCCATGGCATGACAGGCGCAACCGTGCAGCGTTCCCGCGTCGAGGATATGGTTGAGCGCCATGGAGGACGCCCACATGAGATTGGCTCTCGCCTCGTAGTTTTCAGGCTCTTTCATGGCGACGGGCGCCCACTTGACGACGGCGCGCATGACCGCCTCCTGAAATTCGAGAATGAGATCGAACGTCGCGTCGCCCGCAAGATAGTAATTGTCGAGCACATGATTGAAAATATCGAACGCGCCGCAAGCCGTCTGATAGGCGGGGAGCGTATAACTGTATTCGGGGTTTTCAAACGCAACTTTCGGAATGATCCCCTCTCCGCCGATCCCGATCTTCTCGTTGGTCTGCATATTGGAGATGACCGCCCACTCGTCCATTTCCGAACCCGTCGCCGCGTTCGTCAGAACGGCGATGAGGGGCAACGCCTCTTTGACGGGCGAACCGCTCTTGACGATCTCCCATACGTCGCCCGACTTCGTCAGCGCCGCCGCGGCGATCCCCTTCGCGCAGTCGATCGTAGATCCTCCGCCCACCGCAAGAACGACGTTGATCTTATTCTTTTTGCATATCTTCGCGCCCTCGTTCGCCGTCGTGTGACGGGGATTGGGCTCTACGCCCGAAAGCTCGAAAAGTTTGAGTCCGCTCTCTTTGACCGCTTTTACAACGGTATCGTAGAGACCGCTCTTTTTGATCGATCCGCCGCCGTAAACGAGAAGAACGTTTTTACCGAATTGTTTGAGTTCCGCGCCGAGATTTTCAAGCGCGTTTCTGCCGAAATAAATTTTGTCGGGGTTATGAAAAATAAAGTCGTTCATATCTTACCTCTTTTTTCTTATATTATAAACCGATTACGGGCAAAGTCAACCGCAAAGTCAAAAATTCCGCATAATCCGGTTTCCGTTCAGCGTGACAACATCACCAGCGTCTCGACGTGTTTTGTCTGCGGAAACATATCAAACGGCTGAACGGAGAGAATTTTGTATTTGCCGTCGGGCGAGGGTGATTTGACCAAATTTCCCTTTTCGTCCCATACGAGCGTACCCGTGAGCAAACCCAGATCGCGGGCGAGCGTTGCGGGATTGCAGGAGATCATGACGATTTTTTTGACGCCCGATTCGATCAAAGCCGAAGTTACGCTTCTGTCGATCCCCGCGCGCGGAGGATCGAGCGCTACGGTGGCGTTCCGTTCCTTTTTCAGGATCGCGGGCAGTTCCTGCTCCACCCGCCCCGTAATATTGAACATTTTACTTTGAAGCCCGTTCGCTTTTTTCAGCCGTTCGGCGCAATCGCCCGCCTCTTTAACGAGTTCGATCCCGTACGCCCTTTTACACTTTTTCGCAAACATGGCGGTAAGCAGTCCGCCGCCCGAATAGCAGTCGATCACCGTCTCGTCTTCGCTCACGAGCGAAAGCGCGGATTCATAGAGTTTTTTGCGCACGTTCTCGTTGATCTGCACGAACGTTTCCGCCCCCGCCTCGTATGTGATCCCCCCTTCTTCCGCTGCATAAAAGGGACTTCCCTTGACAAGGCGGTACTCTTTGCCGAATACGACGTTGGTCTTTTCTACGTTGAAATTCAGAAAAAAACTGTACTCTTTGAAAATACCGTCAAGGAGCGATACGAAATAATCCGCGCCCTTGATCTCTTCGGTCACGACAAGCACGACGATAAATTTTTTGCTGAGCTGACGCACGGCGATATGGCGGAGCTGTCCTTTCCCCGTCTCCTCGTCATAGCCGTCCAGTCCGCATTTTTCCGCAAACTTTATGACGGCGGAAATGACCTCACCTGCCCATTCCGTGATGGGACATTCCGCCGTTTCAACGATCCTGTGGGAACGCTCGGCATAGAATCCGACGACCGTCTTTCCGTTTTTTTGACCGATTGGCAGAATGAGTTTATTGCGGTATCCGTATTCCTTATCGCTCTTCACGCAGGGAAGAACTTCCGCCGTGATCCCCCCGATCTTTTTCAGCGTATTTTTCACGAGCTCGGTTTTGAACGCGAGCTGATAGCGGTAACGCAGATGCTGCAACTGACAGCCGCCGCACTTTCCGAACACGGCGCAAGCGGGGCGGACGCGCTGTTCCGCAGGCGTGTACAGCTCTTCCACTTTACCGTATGCGATCCCGTTTTTGACGGAAAGAATTTTGACGAGCGCCCTTTCCCCGACGAGCAATCCGGGAACGAACAGCGTTACGCCCTCAAAGGACGCAACCCCTTCGCCGTTTGAGCCCAGCCGTTCGCAAACGACGGTCGCCAAATCGTTTTTCTTCATATTCTCACCTCCGAATGCGCCTGATGAGCGCGTTCACGGATTTCTGACAGAGAAACATCATAATATCGTACGCAACGAATACGACCGCGCCGCCGATCCAAAGAACGTAATAAAAGTACTGCATGACCCATTCGTACCAGGTCGTCTGGTCGAACGCAAAAAATTCCACGGCAAGCAATTCAAAAGCGAGCCACATACTGAGAATAAACCAGACGGCTTTGACGATCAGAACAAGCGGGTGGATCCACTTTTTTTTCACATATTTCAATTGGATATGATTGATGATCGGGTGCAGTCCGAAAAACAGAATATAGGGAACGAGCTTAAAGATCGAGAACGCGCAGAACATAAAAGCGAGGAGCGCAGAACCCAGAAAAGCGAGTGCCGCGCCCCATATAAAGTCTTTGGAAAGCGGCACCATAATGGCAAATACCGCCAATAGGATCCCCGCGGCGTACAGAACGTTTACATAGCAACCCACCGTCACAGCGACGGCGGCAACGGCGCACGCGATTGCGGAGAGAACGATTTCAAATGATTTGCTCGGTTTTTTCATTTAACGGCAGCTGCAACAGAGATTGAAGAGACAATTGATGCACAGATAGGTGTAGCACATGCTCGCGCAGGTCGCGCACCAGTTCCCGCCCATCTGCGTATCGGGCGCAGGATCGGGGTTGACGTTGGGCGCGCCGCCCGTCTTGGAAGCGTAGTCGGTCTGCCCTTTGAGTTTTTCATACGCGTCCCGGTATTTTGTATTTGCCCCGTCCATCTGAATGGCGATTTCAAGCTGTTTCTTGCTGTCCATCAGCCAATTCTTTTTATAATACACGACCGATTGCAGATAGTGCCATTCGGCGTTGCGCTCGTTGAACCCGTCCAAAAGCTCCTGCGCGCGCGGAATATTTCCCGATTTGATCGCTTCGGTCACTTCGGTATAAGCGTCCGCGCTGTCCGTCGTTCTGGAACTTTCTTTCCGCTCGTCCATGATCTCGCGGTAAGCGGCGTCGATCTTGTCGAGCATACGGGCAGCCTCGTTCCCCGCTTCGCCTTCAAGCCACTTCTCTTCGTTGTACTTCTCTTTGAGAGTTTCGTATGCGACTCTGATCTCTTCGTCCGTCGCGTCCTCTTCTACCCCTAAAATTTTATAATTTTCCTGATTCATATTGATTTCCTTATTTTATTTTCATTCCGTCAGTCGGCAAAATAACAAATCCCCTCGCAAACCGCTTGACACAAAGTCACGTCGGAATTTTCGGCTTCCCTCATCTTTTGAGAATTTTTTTCCTTTTGCTTTTGCTCCGCCCGCATTTTCTTGCGGGATTCCTTTGCAAGTTGTTCGAGTTCATTCAGAAAACTTTTGTATTCTTCATTTTTCGGATTGAGTTTGATCGCCGTTTTGATACATTTCCTGCTCTCAGAAAACCACGTTTTCTTCCGATATATCAACGCCCGTAGATAAAACCACTCCGCATCGCGTTCTTCGATTCCTTCCAATAACTTTTCGGCACGCCCCGTATCACCCGCTTGCAAAACGCTCCGCACCTTTTGCAGTTTTTCTACGTTCACGGCGCACCTCTTAAAGTTTTTGGTCGTGCTTCTGTTTTGTATATTTTTCGCCTTTCATGACGCGGGCGGTCTCGGCGGGAAGTCCCAATAAAATGATATTGTCCGTCAGATCCCGATTAAATGAAAACGGTACTTTTGCGAGGTTATCCCTGATCGAATAAAAGAGCGTATCGAAGAGAAAACGGATCTCTTCCCCCTCTTTTTCCATGAGTTCCTTTTTCGTCATTCTGCCGTAACTTAAAACAAAGGGATTGTAATTTCCTTTTTTGCCGTCTTTTTCAAAGTCGTCCAGCGCGTCTATGAGGTACACCCACTTGCCGAGCCCGTAAAAGAGTTCCCCCGTCGCCTCGCTCTTTTTCTCTTTGAGAAAATGATTGCTGAGCGCTTTCATCATGTTCGCCGTGGGATCGGCGGCTCTGTCGCAGGAGGCAGTCTGATCTTTTTCCGTTCTGCTCTGCTCTTTCATAAAGCCGTCCACGATTTGAACGAGTTCGGGATATTTCTTTTTCGCCCGCTTGAAACCGCGTTTGAAGAACAACCGCTTTCCGCGCCCCTTGCCCCCGTCCTCGACGTCGTCGGTGAGTTTGTAATAAAGGAGCACCGTATTGAGCGCGCCGAGTTCCTCGGTGAGTTGATCGACGCAGGCGATCGGACGTTTCCTGATCGAATGCTGAACGCAGTGCGACTGTTCGATTTTTACGTCGATCCCCGCGATGTTATGCAGAAGCGCGGATAAAAACGCGACGTCGTAGGTAAGCCCCATGCGCGCGATGCTTCCGCACGCCTTGCCGATCCCCTTGCACAGTCCGCAATACATCGCCTTATAGAGCATGAAATCTTTGACGTATAAATTTGGCAGATCGTAGCGAACGTAACCGAACATCAGTCCCCCTGATAAAAGCCGACTTTTCTGTAAACTTTCGAGAGCGTTTTGCGGGCGGCTCTGAACGCGCGCTCCTGCCCCGCCTTCAACACGTCCGCGACGTATGCTTTATCGGCAAGCAACCGCTTTTGCTCTTCCTGAACGGGCGCGAGCGCGTCCGCGACCGTCTCTCCGACGGCGAGCTTAAATTCGCCGTAGCCCTTGCCCGAAAACTCCTTTTCCGCTTCGGCAACCGTACAGCCCTTGAACGCCGCATAGATCGCAAGCAGATTGGCAACGCCTTTCTTCTCCTCGGAAGCGATAATCTCGTTTCCGCTGTCCGTGACGGCGCGCTTGAATTTGCGGATGATCGTATCCCTGTCGTCCGAAAGATAGACGGAGGCGTTCGGATTCTCGTCGGACTTGCTCATCTTTTTATCTGACTCCTGCAAAGAGCAAATCTTTGCGCCCTCTTTCATGATATAGGGTTCGGGGACGCGGAACGTCTCCCCGTAGCGGTTGTTGAAGCGCACTGCAAGGTCGCGTGCGATTTCGAGGTGCTGTTTCTGATCCGCGCCCACGGGGACCAAATCCGTTTGATACAACAGAATATCCGCCGCCATTAAAACGGGATAGTCCATAAGCCCCATATTGATATTGTCGGCGTGTTTTCTGCTCTTATCCTTAAACTGCGTCATGCGTTCCATTTCGCCCACATAGGCAATGGAATTGAGCACCCAGGTGAGCTCCGCGTGCTGAGGCACCTGCGACTGAACGTAGAGCGTACATTTTTGCGGGTCGATCCCGCAGGCAAGATACAGGCTCACAAGTTCGAGCGTGCGCCTGCGCAATAAGGCAGGCTCCTGCCGCACCGTAACGGCGTGCATATCCGCCACGGCGAAGAAACATTCGTACTCGTTTTGAAGCGCGAGCCAGTTACGGATCGCACCCGCATAATTTCCGATCGTCAAATTTCCGCTCGGCTGGACTGCCGAGTAGAGTATTTTATTTTCCATATCCAAAACAGTATATCACAGTTTTTGTTAAAAATCAAGACGGCACAGGACTTTCCTGTGCCGATTTATATAAATTTATCCGGATTTCGCCGCCTTTTCACATAGGCGACCCCATTCAGACAAACCCGCTATTGCGTCTTTTCTTGTCCGGTGATTCTTTTTTTTGCAAAAACTGCGCTTTCCGCAATGCGGACATTTCAGAAGTCTCGTCGTGACCGTATGCGGCGACAGAATATACGCGGTTGCCGAAGGCGTAAATTTTTTACCGCATTTTTTACACTCGAACGAGCCGACTTTTATATCGTAATAAATCGCCACGCACAAGCCGAAGATCAGCACCGCCACCCCGTAAACGATCAGGCACGCTTGTAACCAGACGGGCATTTCCAGACACTGCGTCAGGCAAATACAGAGCAAGGTCACGCTGAAACATACGAAGAAGCAAATCACGGAAAATACGATTTTCTGTCCGTTGGTCCTGCGTTCGGCAAGCAGATCCGTGATATGATCCTCGGCTTTTTCTTTGTAATGCTCCCCTTCCAAACGTTCTCCGCTCAAAAGTTCGTTGAGCGTAATGCCGAAAATTTCGCAGATCGGCGAAAGCAAATACGTGTCCGGCAAACCCCTTCCGTTTTCCCATTTGGAAACGGTTTTTGCGCTGACAAAAATTTTTTCGGCAAACTGCTCCTGCGTCAGATTTTTCGCTTTTCGCTCCTGCGCGATAAACGCCCCGATTTTTTTGTGGTCCATAGCAAATCCTCCTTTTTTCAACGTCGCTATCATTATACTTCAAACAGCCGCCGGAATAAAGGGATTTATCGCCTGATTCGCTCTACAAATTTACCGATTTGATAGTTTTATGAAAAAAGCGAGCCGAAGCCCGCTCTTTTTGCAATCATTTATTCCACGAATTTCAGAACTTCCGCGCCGATCTCTTTCGGGGCGACGCTCGTCTTGAAGAGGACGGGCTTATATCTGACGCCTTTGATCGCCGCAGGCACTTTCATCGCCGTCAAAAGATTGATGCGCTTGACGCACTTGAATGAATCCTTGACGTCGTTTCCCGTGAGCGCGTACAGAACGTCCTGCGGGAATTTATAGGGGCTTGCGGTGCTGACGACGACCATGACGCGCTTGGGCGCGAGCGGGTCGCGCTTTTCGAGGTAGCGGTCGGCAACGCTCATGGCGACGCCCGTATGGGTATCCATGGGGTAGCCGTATTCCGTAAAATATTCGTAGATACATTCCACCGTATCGTCCTCGCTCGTGAATCCCGCCGAGAATTGCGCCCGCAAATCCGTCAGTTCTTCGGGCGTAAGGCTGTATTTCCCCGTTTCGGAAAGGGACTTCATGCGCTCTTTTGTGCGCGCGGCGTCCCGTCCCGAAAGCTCGAACAACAGCCGTTCGAGGTTGGACGAGACGAGAATATCCATGGAAGGCGACATCGTTTTATAGAACGTACGCTTCGCGTTGTACGCGCCCGTGCGGATAAAATCGGTGAGAACGTTGTTCTTGTTCGAGGCGCATACGAGCCTGCCCACGGGAAGCCCCATTCTCTTTGCGTAGTACGCCGCGAGAATGTTGCCGAAATTGCCCGTCGGCACGGTGAAGTCCGCCTCTTCGCCCATCTCCAACTGTTCGGAAGAGACGAGGTCGCAGTAAGCGGAAAAATAATAGGCGATCTGCGGAGCAAGTCTGCCGATATTGATCGAGTTCGCGGACGATAAAAGGTATCCCTTTTCCCTGATCTTAGCGGTATATTCTTCGGAGGTGAAAATTTTCTTGACCGCGCCCTGACAGTCGTCAAAGTTTCCCTTGACGGCGACGACGGAGACGTTGCTCCCCTCCTGCGTCGTCATAAAAAGCTTCTGCATGGCGGAAACGCCCTCTTCGGGATAGAATACCTGTATTTTGACGCCCTTCTGATCCCTGAATCCTTCGAGCGCGGCTTTGCCCGTATCACCGCTCGTTGCGGTCAGAACGAGAACGTCGTCTTTGATCCCCAAGATCTCGCTGCTCTTTTTAAGCAGATAAGGGAGAACGGAGAGCGCCATATCTTTGAACGCGCAGGTGGGACCGTGGAAAAGTTCGAGAAAATATTTCCCCTCGTCGATCCGCACCAACGGCGCGGGATCGCCGTCAAAGCGGGCGTACGCCTCTTTAAGCGCTAAGAGCAATTCCTCTCTGTCAAACTCGTCGAAAAATTTGAAAAGAACGGTCGCGGCGCGCTCCGCGTAATCCATGCCGAGCATGGACTCCATTTCTCCGTCGGAAAATTTCGGGAAGGTTTCGGGGACGAACAGTCCGCCGTCAGAAGCGATCCCTTTGACGATTGCCTCTGCGCCGGTGACCGTTTCTCCTCCGCGCGTGCTCACGAATTTCATTCTTTTCTCCTTGTAAAACCGTATTCGGATTTCTCCGTATCCGAAAACATCCCTTATAAAAAGGGATGTCTTTCACATTCTTTTTTGTTGCGTAAGGTCAAAGATACTTCTTGACGAAATCGGGAAGCTCCTCCTCCGCACAGCTACAAGTGATCGTGACCACAAGACTGCGCAGCGCCGCTACCTTATCGAGCATATAGAAGAGTTGCGCCATATCTTTAAGGTTCTTGCCCGCAATGCGCGCCACGCCGTCGATATAGACGTATTCGTTATCGTATGCGCCCGCGATCGCGCCCTTGATAAATCCGCAAAGCGCCTCTTCGCCCGCGATCGAATAATCGCTCACGTCGATAAAACGGATCTCGCGTTTCAGATCATACATATAACGCTTCGTATCCGTAATAAAAATGAGATGCCCTTTTGCGCCCGCGACCGCTTCGTTCGCCGCGTCAATGATCCTCTTCGTCTTTCCGCTGCCTTTCGGTCCGCAAATAATTTTGATCATGCTGTCCTCCCGTCGCCCTACGGCGATTCTTTCTGTGTTTTTATTGTATCAAGTTTTTTATCACTTTTCAAGGGTTTTTCCGAAAAAATTTTAATTTATTGCAAACTCATCAAAAACGCGTCGATCCTGTCGAGCCCTTCGAGCATTTCCTCCATTGAGAGCGAATAGGAAAGGCGCACGCATTCGTCCGCGCCGAACGCCGCCCCCGGAATGACCGCGACTTTCGCCGCTTCGAGAAGCGTATCCGCAAAACTCGTCGAATCGGTAATGAGGCGGTTATCGAATCTCTTGCCGTAAAAGTCCTTTACATAGAGCATGGCGTAGAACGCGCCGTCCGGAATAATGCAGTACGCGCCTTGAAATTCGGAAATACGCTCGATCATGCACAGTCTCCTTTTTTCAAAGCGGGCAACCATCTCCTGCACCTGCGCTTCGGGCGAGTTCAGCGCCCTGACCGCCGCATACTGCGCGATCGAGTTGGGATTGCTCGTCGCATGGCTCTGGAAAGAGTCGATCGCCTTTGCGATCTCTTTGGGCGCGGCGAGATAACCGATACGCCAGCCCGTCATCGCATAGGTCTTGGAGAGACCGTTGACGGTGACCGTATGCTCTTTCATATAACGGCTGACCGCCGCCATGGAGAACGGTTTCGCCGTTCCGTAAACGAGTTTTTCGTAGATTTCGTCGGAGAGGACGTAGATTCCCGCCTTTTCGCAGACGGCGGCAAGCGCCCTTATTTCCTCCTCCGTATAGACCGCGCCCGTGGGATTGCAGGGCGAATTGAAAATAAACAGTTTCGTTTTCGGCGTGATCGCGCTTTCGAGCTGTTCGGGCGTGATTTTGAAGCCCGTTTTTTTGCTCGCCTTGACGATGACGGGAACGCCGCCGCACACTTTGACCGTTTCGGGATAGGTGAGCCAGTAGGGCGCGGGAATGATGACTTCGTCCCCGTCGTCCACAAGCGCAAAGCAGGCGTTGAAGATCGAATGCTTTGCCCCGTTTGAAACAATGATCTGGGAAGGGTCGTATGAAAGTCCGTTGTCCCGTTCGAGTTTTGCAACGATCGCGTGTTTGAGATCGGGCATTCCCGACGAGGGCGTATATTTGGTAAAGCCCTTTTGAAGCGCCTCTTCCGCCGCCGCAATGATATAGTCCGGCGTGTTGAAATCGGGCTCGCCGACGCCGAACGAAATGACGTTCTCGCCCGCCGCCTTCATGGATTTCGCCTTTGCGCTGATCGCAAGCGTCAGCGAAGGCGAAATGCTCTTGATCCTCTTCGCAAGTACATTCTCTGCCATAAGACACCCCGCATAAGTAAATTTAATCGCCCGCCAACTGCGCTTCCCGATCCGCGCGTGCGAGCGCGTCGATCATTTCGTCGATCTCTCCGCCCAAAAACGCCTCCATGGAAAACAGGCTCAGCCCGATCCTGTGATCGGTGATACGGCTCTGCGGATAGTTGTACGTTCTGATCCGCTCGCTCCTGTCTCCCGTTCCGACAAGGCTCTTGCGGGACGCCGCTTCCGCGCTGTCCGCCCGCGTCCTGTAATAGTCGTAAAGGCGGGTTTTGAGAACTTTCATCGCCTTATCTTTGTTCTTTAACTGGCTTCTCTCGTCCTGACAGCTCACCACGATCCCCGTCGGAAAATGGGTGATGCGGATCGCCGTCTCCGTTTTGTTGACTTTCTGACCGCCCGCGCCCGAAGAACGGAACACGTCGATCCGGATGTCCTCTTCTCTGATCTCCGCGTCAAACTCCTCCGCTTCGGGCAAGACCGCGACGGTCGCCGTCGAAGTGTGGATCCTGCCCTGCGACTCCGTTTCGGGAACGCGCTGGACGCGGTGGACGCCGCTCTCGTATTTCAGGCGGGCATACGCGCCCCTGCCCGATACGTTTACGACCGCCTCTTTTACGCCGCCGAGTTCCGTCTCGTTGAGATCTACGGTCTCGAAGCGGAACCTGTGATTGAGGCAATAATTTTCGTACATTCTCAAAAGAACTCTTCCGAAGAGCGCCGCCTCCTCGCCGCCCGCGCCCGCGCGGATTTCGAGAACGCAACCCCTCTCGTCGTTCTTATCTTTCGGAAGAAGTAAAATTTTCAGTTCCTGTTCGAGGGCGGTTTCTCTTTCTTTGAGCGACGCGCACTCTTCGAGGAGAAGCTCTTTCATCTCCCCCGTCTCCCTCTGCGCCTCGCTCTGCGCCGCCCCGCATTCCGCTCTGACCTTTTGAAGATCGCGCCAGACGGAGACGATCTCCTCCGATTCCGAACGCTCTTTGGAGAGCTTTTTGAACAACACGGGATCGGAAAACGTTTCCTCCTGGGACAAAAGTTCGCCGAGTTCCTCGTACCGCTTTTCGATCGCAAGCAGTTTGCCGTCCATCAGAAACCTATTTTAATGACGCGTTCCACGCCGCTCAGATCGCGCACCACCATGGCGTAATCGCAGCGGGACGTCGTCGTGAAAATCTTGATAATGTCCTGCGCCTGGTTCTCGCCGCATTCGAGAATGAGCAAGCCGCCGCGCGCAATATAGCGGTTGATCTTTTGGGCGATCTTTCTGTAAAAATCAAGTCCGTCCACCCCGCCGTCCAATGCAATGCGCGGCTCAAAATCGCGTACTTCCCGTTGAAGAGAGGCGATCTCCTCCCGCTTGATATAGGGCGGGTTCGCCGTGATGAGGTTGAATCTTCCGCGCACGCCGTCGAAGAGATCGGCTTTGATAAAATTGATACTCGCCTTATTGAAGCGCGCGTTAGAGCGCGCGACTTCGAGCGCGCCCTCGGAGATGTCGGTCGCCGTCACGGAGACCATTTTATCTTTCGCCGCTTCGCAGGCGATCGCAATGGCGACCGCGCCGCTCCCCGTGCACAAATCGAGAATGGTATCCCCCTCGCGCAGAGAGGCGACCGCCTCCCGTACAAGGATCTCCGTTTCGGGACGGGGAATGAGGACCCGCTCGTCAACGTTGATACGGTAGCCGTAGAAATCCGTGCTTCCGAAAATATACCAAAGCGGTCTGCCCGTCAGACGGGATTCGTAAATTTCGAGAATTTTTTTGGTGTATTCCTGCTTGACGATCCGCTCCTCACTCAACGAGCTCCTCGGAATGTTCAAGGTCAGCGCAAGGATCCACTCCGCGTCCGTTCCGTCGATCTCCTTTTCCGCAAAGCCCTTTTTCATCATGGCAAGCAGTTTGGACAGTTTTTCGTCGGTGGCGAACGTCTTTTCGGGGGATTCGGGATCGTTATCCATATCGAGCACCTTTTCAAACGCCTTGATCGCGCATTCGATCATATCGTCGGTCGGCTCGCGCGTCGTCAGCATCTGCAAGAGATAGCCGGGCGCCTTAAAGGGCAGGAGCGCCGGCGAACCGGAGAGCGACAGCAATTTCAGAACCTCATAAGAAACCCCCGCCACAACGGGCAGGCAGGCAAACTTAATGAGGATCATAATAAACATATCGAGCGACGCGTTGCCCGTCGCAAGCCCCGCAAGCCCTACAATGAGATACCCCACGAGCGCAAATGCCAGAATCGAGATAAGAAGCACGATAAAAATAAACGTCGTGCCGCAACGGTCGTGCATACGCGAACAAGTCTTGACGTTCTCCGTCGTGAGCGGCAGACCGTATTCGTAACAGTTGATCGTCTTGTGTTCCGCGCCGTGATAACGGTAAGTCTCGCGCAGAGATTTGAAAAGGAGGGTAAACAGAATGTAGAAAATAAATATAACGAGACGGAAACCGCCCTCTATAAGATTGTAATAGATTCCGCCCTGTCCCCAATTCTTAACGGCAGGGAGCGGTTCGCCCGCGGGAATGCCGCGTCCGCGCACCGCATTGTCGATAAGGCTCGTCAGATAATTCGGCAAAAACACGAAGAGTCCGCACGCAAGCGCAACGCCGAAGAGGGTCGCGATAAACGTGACGATGTCGCTTGCGCTCACTTTCCACTTCTCTTCGATCCATGCGGAAAACTTGCTCGACGACTCGTCGTCCTCAACGACCGCGACTTCCGAGCTTCTCAAAAGCGCTTTCATGCCGTCCACAAGCGAAAGTACGAAATTGATCACTCCGCGCACGAAAGGAATGCGCGTCCACTTTTTCCTCTTTTCGGGAGGAGTGATGCGCTTCGCTTCCATATGCAGTTCGCCCTTATCGTCGCGCACGACGGTCGCCATGCCGCGCCTTCCGCGCATCATGACGCCTTGAATGACCGCCTGCCCGCCGATATAAGTCCGTTGCGTTTTCTTCTTCATATCCGCTATGTCCTACAAAAGATTCCCTAACAAAACAGCCTCTCGGATAAGAGGCTGCTTACGATTAAATTCCGTATCTTTTTTTGAACTTATCGACACGACCGCCTGTATCCACAAGTTTTTGTCTGCCTGTGAAGAAAGGGTGGCACTTACTGCAAATATCCACTTTCAGAACGTCGGTATCCTTCGTCGTTCCCGTCGTAAAAGTCGCTCCGCAAGCGCAGACGACCTGTACTTCGTGATAGTTCGGATGAATGTCAGCTTTCATATTTTTCACCTCGCTCGGTATTATACTCATTTACAAGGCATATTATATCCGTTTTTTATTCGTTCGTCAACTGATTTTCAGAATACAAACGAAATTTCTTGCTCATTTTTTATCGCTTAACAAGAAACGCCCCGCAGGGCGTCCTTGTTCCCGTTTTTCATATTTTCCGCTTTTTACGGCATCATGCGCTCTCCTGCGCCGCTGACCCTGTCGATTGTGAACGTATCCGATCACTGAAAAATTTGATTTATCGTGCAAAATTCTTGCGTTTTCCCGCTTTCGGGAGAATATGTGCGAATTGCTTGCCATTTTTCGGAAAAAGCGGTATAATATAATAAAAGTTCGGTCTGGCACCCGAACGGCGCAAGCTGAAAAAAGCGGAGCAAATTCATTCCAAGGAGAATTCATGAACGTCTGGAAACTCAACGAGCCGCGCGAACTCACAAGAGAAGACTGCCCCGTTCCCGAAGCGGAAGAGGGCAAGATCCGCGTCCGCGTGACAAAGACCATGCTCGCCAAAGTCGATGCCGAAATTTACAAGGGCGTCGTAAAAGCGAAAATGCCCCTCATTCCTGGGCGCTTTGCGATCGGACAGATCTCCACGCAGACGGATAATCCGCTCTTTCCCAAGAATATGCGCGTACTTCTGCACGCCTATCGCGAAAAACCTAACCGCGGAACGGAGGAAGTGGATTTTTCGGAAGAGGAAGTCAGTATCCGCGGCATGACCGAAAACGGATTTTTGCGCGACTTTATCAACGTCGGCGCGGACGAAATGACGCCCCTGCCCGATTCCGTGGGCGATATTGACGCCCTGCTCGTGCATTACATTGCGATCGCCAAAACGGTCATCGACCGGCTTCAAATGAAAAAGGGCGACCGCGTTGCCGTAGTCGGCGCAAACTTTATCGGGATCCTCATTTCGCAGCTGCTCATCTATCAGCAGATCTCCCCGATCCTGATCGACTCTCACCCCGACAGACTTTATCTTGCAAAGAAGTGCGGCGTGTATTACGCGCTTCCCGTCTCCGAAAACGTGATCGGCGAAGTTGCCTCCGTCACGGGCGGAAGGCTTGCCGACAAAGCGATCTTCATTAAGACCGCGGACGAGGAACCCGATCTTGCGTTTGAACTTGTGAGAAACGGCGGAGCCGTCGCCGTATGCGCGCCCGACCGCACGGGATTTACCATCGACTTCGGGATCGCTATGAAAAAACAGCTCACGGTGATTTCGGTATCCGATCCGGAAGGCACGCTCGAAACCGCGTTCAACCTGATCATCAGCAAAGCGGTCAACCTCGACCCCTTAAAAACCACCATGACGGCTTTGGACAATCCGGAGGACTTTTTCAGGAACGAGAGCGGAGACGATTCCCTCGACGCGTTCCGCACCTATATTTATAATTTATTCTGATTGTAATTCATTGCCCGCCCCCGCTTTCCGTGGGCGGGACGCTTTTTGAGACCATGCTGAAATTTATTGCAACCGATTTAGACGGGACGCTTCTCGATCAAAACCAACGCGTACCCGAAGAAGCATTTCCCGTCATACGGGAATTGACGCGGCGGGGAATCCTTTTTTGCCCCGCAAGCGGACGACAATACGCGAATCTTAAAAAACTGTTCGCACCCGTCGAAAACGACGTACTCTTTATTGCGGAGAACGGCGCTCTCGTCAGATACCGCGGGGAGACGCTCTATCTCAACCCCATTCCGGACGAACTGATCAAGGACGCGCTCGACGCGATCCGTTCGATCCCGAACATTTTCCCCATGCTCTGCGGCAGTGAAAATTCGTATATCGAAAATTCCGAAAATCCGTTTCATACCTGCGCGTGCCTTTCCTACACGAACTGCGTTCAGGTCGGCTCTCTCGACGACGTAGTGGGCAGGGAAAAAATATGCAAAATCGCCATATACGACACGCTGGGTTCCCATAATAACTGTATAAAATATCTGCCCGAAAAAATTCCCTTTCTGCGCACCACGCTTTCGGGCGCGGACTGGTGCGACGTTTCGGCGCTCAATGCGAACAAAGGCGACGCCATGCGGTTCATCAAGCAAAAATTTTCGTTCAACGCCGACGAGTGCGCCGCGTTCGGGGACCACATGAACGACTATGAAATGCTCTTGGAATGCGGACACGCCTATGTGACGGAAAACGCGTATCCACCTTTGAAAAAACTCATCCGCAACGTCGTGCCATCCAACCGCGACGGCGGCGTCGTTCTGAAACTGAAAGAGTTTCTCTCTAAGGAGCAACGGTTATGAAACTTATGATCGCTTCGGACATTCACGGTTCGTCCTACTACTGCGCAAAACTTTTGGAGCTCTTTGAAAAAGAGCGTGCGGAAAAACTCTTTCTGCTCGGAGACCTCCTCTACCACGGTGCAAGAAATCCTTTGCCCCGCGATTATTCCACGCTGAAAACGGCGGAACTTCTAAACGGCGTCAAGGAGCATATCCTCTGCATCAAGGGCAACTGCGACAGCGAAGTGGATACGCTCGTTTTACAGTTTCCCGTTGAAGCGGACTTTGCCTATTTTACGGCGGAGGGACGGAACGCGATCGCGGCGCACGGACACAAAACGCCCGCATATCTCGATCAAAACGATCTGCTGTTTAACGGACATTTCCACGTTCCCGCTTTTGAAAACCGCGAGAACTGCACCTATGTGAATTGCGGTTCGGTCTCCATTCCCAAAGAGGAGTCCCCCCATTCCTGCATCGTAATCGAGGACGGCGTTCTCTTCTGGAAGGACGTGACGACGGGCAAAACGTTTATGACGCAATCGCTCAAAAAATAAAAAATAAAATTTTCACATAAACTCTTGACATTTCCGCATAGGATATGTAGAATAACAGTAAGAATAAAAAAAGGAGAATTATTATGGCTAGGAACAAAGACTATTTCGGGTTGAACTACATCGTCAGCATTATTCTCGCGATCATTCCTTTTACCGCGTGGATCTTGGGTGCGATCACCCGTTTTACCGAAGGTAAGATCGTTGCGGGCATCATCCGTCTCATCGGTCTCGGATTCATTCTCTGGATTCTCGATCTCATCTTTATGATCGCCAAGGGAAGCATTTGCCGGATACTGAATATTTAACCGACAATCAAAAAAACTCCCGCATTTTTGCGGGAGTTTTTTTGTTGCCGAAATTACTGTAAATCAAAGGCGATTGCCGTCAGATCGTCGCTGAACGTGCCGCAGAAATCCGTGACCGACGCGCGCAAGCGTTCGATAAAGGTCTCCGCGCTCTCCGCTTTACGGAGAATTTCCTCCACGCGTTCGAGCGAAAACATCTCCCCTTTCGGGTTGCGACTCTCGATGATCCCGTCCGTCATCATGACGAGAATATCCCCCTTGCGGTAGCTGATAAACTGATCCTCGTAGCCGAAGTCGGGGATCCAGTTGGAGACGGGCGGGGCGTTCATTTCGATCTCGTTGATCCCCGAACCGCTTTTGAGTAGCATGGGCGCGTTGTGCCCCGCGAGCGAATAGCGGATCTGGCGCTTTGCGTTGTCGATCCTGATCGCCGCCGCGGTCACATAGTTGCTCTCGTCGAGGTTGAGTTCCTGAAATTTGGAATTGAGCCCGCGGAGCGCTTTCGAAGGGGAAACGTCCGACTTGTTCCAACCCGCCTTGACGAATGCGGAGAGCATTCCCGCCGAAATTCCCTTGCCCGAAACGTCTGCAAGGAAACCCATCGTATTCCCCTCCAACTGATACACGTCGGGCAGGTCTCCGCCGATCGCGCGGCAGGGGATATACATATAGGAATAGGGCGTGCCGTCCCAGTTGTGCGGGGGCGGAAGAAGTTTCTGCTGAATGGACTGCGCGGAATAGAGCTCGCGCGTGATTTCCGCTTCCTGCACGTTCTCCATGATCGCGACCATGTATTTTTTACCCATGGGCGATACGCGGAAGGGACAGGTAATGCGCGCTCCCCCGTCCTTCGTATTCAGAACGATACGGCGGAACGCCGAACCCTTATTGTTGCGGGCGGAAAGGAACAGAAGGCGCAGAGGACAGTCGCGGCAACGCACCCCTTCGCCGCAAGCCTTTGACGGCTCCTCGCACGAGATAAGATCGCGCATGACGCCCTTCCGCGCCTGCGTGCCGAAATAGTCGAGCAGCGCGCGGTTTGTAAAGCGCACCCTCAACTTGTCGTCCACGACGATGACCGCCGTCGGGATCTTATCGAGCACCGTTCTGAAAAATTTCCGCATTTCAACCTCGGAACATTTTCAATTTTCCGCTTACGATCGTTGCGGTAAGCGATTCGCATTCTTTGATCTCGCCGTCGTACTGTGCGAGAAAACTGCCCTCCGGCATCGTGATGCGCGCCGTAGTACAGCTCACTCTGTGCGTAATGGAAAGTGACAGCACTTTCCCGCGCATGAGCTTGATGAGCGCGCCGGGGATTTTGTGCCGCGGCGGACAATCCGCCACGACGAGTTCCATTTTCCCGTCGTCGATCACGGCGTCGGGGCACATAGGGATCCCGCCGCCGAGTTGGCTTCCGTTGCATACGCAGGCGATCAGCGACTGATAATGCACCGCCTCTCCGCCGTCCGCCGAAACGTCGAGCCCGATCGCCTTATAATGCATAAGCGAGGAGAGCAGACTGAAAAAGTACTTGCTCTTTCCTCCCCTCTTCTTCCGCGCGACGCGTTGAAGAATATCTACGTCGATCCCCATGCCAGCAATGTTGATACTTCTCTTTCCGTCGTCGAACTGGATATAGTCCGTCGGCTTGGGTTCGCCTTTCAAAATAAGATCGAGCGCAGCGATCCCCTTCGGGATTTTTGCCGCCGCGGAAAAGTCGTTTCCCGTTCCCGCGGGAATGAGTCCGAGCACGCACCGCGCGGGATCGCATATTCCGTTCACGACTTCGTTCAGCGTTCCGTCCCCGCCGAACGCGACGAGTTTTTCCGCACCGTCGCGGGTGAGCGACTGCGCAAGCCCGATCGCCTCTCCCTCTCTCGTCGCAACATGAATGCGGTACTCTTCTCCGTTCGCTTTGAGCGCGGATTCGATCGCCGTTAACAGTTTACGACCCTTTTTATTCAGAGATTTTTGATAGACGATCAGATCCAGCATTCGGCGCTTCCTCATTCGTGACGTTTCGTTTAACTCTTTTATTATAATATATTTTTTCGGGAATTGCAATTTTTTCGGAAAAGAGTTATAATGATTTTTGAAGAAAAATTTTACATTCCCGCGCGCGAGGCAATCTTTTGAAACAATCTCTCCCGCAAAACTTGATCGAACTTACAAACGCCGTTCCCTTCCCCCTCTTCGTGGTGGGCGGAAGCGTCAGGGACTTTCTTTGCGGTGCGCTCAAAAAGGACGCCGACTGGGATCTCGCGGGCGCGGGCACGGAGGAAGAACTTATTTCCGCCGCGACGAAAGTCGGCTTTACGGCTGACGCCGTCTATCAAAACACGGGCACCGTGCGCCTTACCGACCGCGACGGCATGAAGTACGAATTTACAAGATTCCGCTCGGATAAATACGTGCGGGGCTTACACGCGCCCGCAGAAATCACCTTTACGGCGGATATTCATAAAGACGCGCTGCGCCGCGACTTCACAGCAAACGCCGTCTATTACGACGCGAAAAACGATCGATTCGTCGATCCGCTCGGCGGGATCCCCGACATTGAAAAGCGCGTATTCCGCACCGTCGCGCCCGCGGAAAAAGTGTTCGGCGAGGACGGGCTTCGGCTCATGCGGCTTGCGCGGCTCTCCGCCGAGACGGGTTTTTCGCCCGACGCGGAATGCCTTGCGGGAGCAAAAAAGCATTCGGCGCTCATTCTCGACATTGTGCCGGAGCGCATCTATTCGGAGCTTTCCCGCCTGCTATATACGAATAGCGGAAAAGACGCCTACCGCGGACTGCACATTCTCAAAGATACGGGCGTTCTCAAAGAGATATTACCCGAACTTGCCTTGGGCGACGGACTTTCCCAGCGCGCCGACTATCACAAATACGACGTGTTGGAGCATTCCCTGCGTTGCGTGCGCTATGCGGAAAAAGACATCCGTTTCGCGGCGCTTCTGCACGACGTCGGCAAGCCTTTCTGTTTTGACCGCGACGGAAACTTTTACAGACACCCCGAAGAGGGCGCGCGCATTGCGGAGGAAATTCTGACCCGCCTGAAAGCGCCCGCAAAGCTGATTGCAGAGACAAAGAAACTCGTCTCTCTGCACATGCGCGACATCAACCAATCCATGAAGGAATACAAGGTGCGGAAAACGATCGTAGAAAATTACCCGCTTCTGCCCCACCTAATCGCACTCTTCCAAGCGGACTATTCCGCCTGCAAGGACGATTGTTCCCCCGCCCCCGCCGCGGTGAAGTGGAAAAGTATTGCCGAAAAAATGAAGAGCGAGGGTGCGCCCCGCTCTCTGAAAGAGCTGAAAATCAACGGAAACGATCTGCTGTCCCTCGGCATAAAACCCGAAAAAATCGGATTTACGCTCCATGAGTTGCTCCTCTATGCGATCGGGGACGGAGCACGCAACCGCTGCGATACGCTCCTGAAATATGCAGCGAAACATTACGCGGGATCGAATTAAAAACTAAAACGGCAATTCCTGCCCACCCATCATGTGGATATGCAGATGTTTGACCGTCTGCCCCGCGTCGTCGCCCTGATTGACGATAAGGCGGTACCCCTTTTCAAGCCCGAACGAGGGAGCAAACGAAGCGATTTTTGAAAACGTTTTTCCGAGCAATGCGGAGCGCCGTTCGTCAAGCTCCGTCAAATAAGCAAAGTGATCTTTGGGAACGCACAAGAGGTGAATTTTCGCCTTTGGTTCGATGTCCTCGAAAATCACGATCTCGTCGTCCTCGTACTTTTTGCGGGAAGGGATCTCCCCCGCAATGATCTTACAGAAAATACAGTCGTTCATGATAACTCCTTAATTTGCGGTCGCGGTTTTTATCCGCGACCGCTTTATTATACCATATACGATTGAAATTGTCAATTCGGCTCTTGATTATGAGCTTCCTCATATTCCGAAAATTTTCCTGTAATATCGAATATACTTGACTCATGGTCATCGCAAAGAGAATCAAAGAATTAAGATCGCTGAAAAAACTTACGCAGAAAAAACTTGCAAGTATGATAAACTATTCGCAGTCACTCGTTTCATGTTGGGAAAGGGGAATACGGATCCCGTCCGCATTGGCAGTCATAAAGCTGATCCGAATATTCGATTGCACTTGCGATTACCTTTTAGGAATGGATTGCGAATGAAATTCGCAATGAACAACAACAATACTATTTTACAATATTTCGGCGATTACGCCGCGGTCGGTGATTTTTTTGATAACGACCTTTTTCAGTTCGCCCTCGCGCGCGCCTTCGGCATGGACGCGGACGTAGTTTTCGGTATATCCTCCGTCCTCTTCAAAGAGGACTTCCGCTTCTTTGCCGAGCTGTTTTTCAAGAAAGATTTTTTCCGCCCTGTCCGCCGCCGCCAGAAGTTCCGCCGTGCGCCTCTTTTTGATTTCCGCGGGCGTATCCCCCCGCTTATATGCGACCGTCCCCTCGCGCGGAGAATAGGGAAAGGCGTGCACGCGCGAAAAGCCCGCTTCTTCCACGATCGAAAGCGACTTTTGAAAGTCCTCTTCCGTCTCGCCCGTAAAGCCGACGATAATATCCGTCGTGACTGCGGCGTTATCAAAATATTCCCGTATCAGAGCGCACTTATCAAGATATTCTCCCCGCGTATAGTGGCGGTTCATGGAGCGAAGAACCGAATCGCTCCCGCTCTGCAACGAAAGGTGAAAGTGCGGCATCACGTTCCCCGCCGCGCGGATACGTTCAAGAAACTCCCGCGTGATAATATGCGGTTCGAGCGATCCGAGCCTTATCCTGAGAGGCAGTTCCCGCATGGCATACAAAAGCCCGCCCAGATCCGTGTCCCCGTCGCGGTAAGAAGAAATATCGATCCCCGTCAGAACGATCTCGTTTGCCGTCACGCATTCCGCCTCTTTCAGGATCGACTGCACCCTCCTCGAACGGGAGCGCCCGCGAAGATACGGAATGATACAGTAAGAACAGAAGTTGTCACACCCGTCCTGAATGCGCAAAAAGGCGCGGGTCTTGCTCTGTTTGGGCACGGGAAGTTCGGAGAATACGCGCTCGTCCGAATCGGGATAGACGCCCCCCTTGCCCAAGAGCGCAAGCACTTTGTCCTTGCCCTGCGCGCCGGAGACGAACAGAACGCCCTCTTTTTTGACAAAACTTTCGGGCGCGTGCGCCGCCGCGCAGCCGAACACCACGACGGGCGCAAGCGGATTGAACTTTCTCAGCCGTGCGATCGCCTGACGGGATTTCTTTTCCGCCTCTTTGGTGACGGCGCAGGTATTGAGCAGATACAGATCCGCAGCGCACAGCTCGTCCGTCACTTCATAGCCGAGCTTTTCGAGTCCCGACCAGAGCGACATACTCTCGACCTCGTTCATTTTACAGCCGAGGGTAAATACGCACGCCTTCATTTCAACTCCCCCGCAAAGTATGCGGCGATACTTAAAAAGTCGATCGCCGCCGTCTCGGCGCGTAAAATGCGCTTGCCGAGCGTCACGCCCCGAAAGCCCTCTTTGCGCGCGTACTCGAATTCTTCCCGCGTAAATCCGCCCTCGCTTCCCACAACGAGCGCCACGCTGTTCCCGATACCGCTCAACGAAACTTCGCTCTCCGAAATAAACTCGCAGGCAAAGAGTTTGCTTCCGTATCCCTCCGCGGAAGCGATCGCGCGCTGAAAGGAATCGAAATAGATAAGTTCGGGAACGGTCGCCCGCAGACACTGCTTGCTCGCCTCCGCCGCCACGCGGTTGAGCCGTGCAAACTTGTTTTCGTTCATGTATGCGGAACAGTACTGCGAATGGAACACGCCGATTTTATTGACGCCGAGCTCCGTCGCTTTCTGCACGACGAGCTCCGTTTTATCCCCTTTGAGCGCGCCGACAAGCAAATAAATATCCGCGCGGGGATCGCGTTCGGAAACCCCCTTTTTCACGGTATGCAGAAGCATTTCCGCCTTGCCGATCTTTGTAATGACCGCAGCGTACTCGGCTCCGCTCCCGTCGAAGAGAACGACTTCCGCCCCCTCCGAAAGGCGCAGAACGTTCTTTGCATGGCGAAATTCTTCGCCCGAAAGCACGACTTCTTCCCCGATATTCCTGACGAAAAACCGCTTGGGCGCGCTCATGAGTGCGCCCCCTTTCTGAGAACGAGCGCGAACCAGGAACCCTTTTCCCGCTCTTCCAAAAGGTTGAAGCCGACTTTTTGATAGACGTCTTTGACCGCTTCGAGGCGTTCCCTGATGATCCCGCTCAGAATGAGCACGCCGTTCTCTTTCACATGACCGACGACGGAGGGCGCAAGTAAGATTAGAACTTCCGCCGTGATATTGGCAAGCGCGAGTTCCGCGCGAACGTACGTCCCCTCCAAAAGGTTCGCGCCCGCGACCGTCACTCTGTCCGCAACGCCGTTCTTTTCCGCGTTGTGTTTCGCGCTCTCCACCGCAACGGGGTCGAGGTCGGAAAGATAGCATTCGCCCGCGCCCAGCTTCGCCGCGGAAATGCCCAAAATGCCGCTTCCGCAACCCACGTCGATACAGGTATCGCCCGCTTTGAGATACTTCTGCATAAGCTCCACGCACATGGAAGTCGTCTCGTGTTCGCCCGTGCCGAACGCCATATTGGAATCTAAAAGGACGGTCTCCTCCCCCGCCCGCTTTTCATATCCGATCCATTCGGGAACGACGACGATCTTGCCGAGGTGAATGGGACGGAAGTGTTTTTTCCACACGTCGATCCAGTCGTCCCCCTCGATCTCGCGCTTGGTATCTTCCAGCGTGCCGAAACGGAGAAAATCCGAAGCGTTGTCCCGCCTCATTTCGATCTCCTTCATGATCGCGGGAACGAGTTCGCCCGCGCGGTCGGGTTCGACGTAGCACTTGACGAGCACGTCTTTTTCGGTCGGGGTCAGTCCGTCGTCCATATAGTCCCAGAAAACGGTGCTGTCCTTTTGAAGCGCGATCACGTCGTTCGCGTCGCACACGGTCACGCCGTGCGGAGAAAATTCCCACATGGCGTCGGCGACGAGCTCGCTCGCCTCGGTCGTGGTATGTACGGTCAGTTCGATATATTTCATAACGGGATTATTATAAAATACACGCAATCAAATGTCAAGCGGGGAACGGTTTCCCGTCCGGCTGAAAATTTTTGAAAATAACATTGATAATTTTCAAATTCTCTGCTATAATGATTTCACCGAATCGAATCGGTATACTATCATTCAGGGAGAATTATATGAATCGGAAACTTTTAACAGGGTTGGCTTTTTCGCTGTCGCTCACGTTTGCGGTCGGACTTACCGCCTGCACCGACGACGACATACTCAAATATACGCTGAGCGACGACGGCTCATATTATATTTGTGCGGCGGCAAGGGCGGCCGATCCGACGATCACGCAAATCGAGATCCCTGCCACCTATAACGGAAAGCCCGTTGCGGAAATCGGTCATATGGGTTTTCTCGGAATGGAAAGCGTCACGATCCCGGACAGCGTAAAAGTGATCGGCACAGATGCGTTTTCAGGCTGTCCCGCGCTCAAAAACGTAACGATCGGAAAAGGCGTCGAAAAAATCGAAAAAAAGGCGTTCTTAGGGTGCACTGCGCTTGAAAGCATTGCGATCCCCGACAACGTAACGCAAATGGGAAGCAACGTTTTCGAGCAATGTGAAAACCTCAAAGAGGTTTCGTTCGGCGCGGGCATCACCTCGATTCCCGCTCATACCTTTTATTACTGCGAAAACATCGGACATATCGTTTTGCCCGATACGGTCGAAACCGTCGAGGATTGGGCGTTCGCCCTCTGCGGCATTCAGGAAATTACTTTCGGATCAGGCTTGACTACGATCGGAGAATACGCTTTCAAAAATAGCACGAATCTGAAAAGCGTCACGCTTCCCGAAGGCTTGACGGAATTAAAGAGTCGGGCGTTCTCAGGGTGCACCGGTCTCGAAACAGTCTTTTATAACGGCAGAAACGCGCTTGCGTTCGATTATTACACGCTCGAAGATTGCACAAGTCTGAAAGGCGTCTTTACCGAAAAATCCTATGAATATTGGGAAGGGCACGATATGTTAAAACTCGTAAAATATGTGGACATCTACTTTTATTCGGAAACCGAACGGACGGACGTCGACCTGAATTTTTGGCACTACGTCGATGGCGAAATCGCCGTTTGGGAATAGACGCTTATCCCTCAGGTGAAGTAAAAACCCGACTTGCGGTCGGGTTTTTTCTTTTGGAAAAACGCCCGCATACTTACCCGATTATTTCTCATACTTGTATCGTGCAAAATATTACGGGAAAATTAAAACAAGATCAGGAAGCGTTAAAAAAACTGCTCCCTGCGGAAGATATTCTGGAATTTGCATTTACGGACGGACAGGGGGACGAATTCGTCGTCCTCTTTACCGACCCCGTATGCGATAAAGAACTTTTGGGACAGCTCGTCGTACGCCCCCTCTTTCACTACGACGGGGAAAAGACGGCGGAAGAGATCGGAAAACGGCTTGCCTTTCCCGAAATGCGCATGGAAAAATCCCTCGATAAACTCGCGGAAGAAATTCTTGCGGGCAATCCCGTACTGCTGTGGGAGGGCATGGACGAGGGCATTATCGTCGGCACAAAAAAAATATTTATCCGCGCGATCGCGGAACCGCCTACCGACGTCACCATCAAAGGTCCGCGCGAAGGCTTTATCGAGGACGTGAAAGTCAACACCTCGCTTGTCCGCCGCCGCTTTAAGACGGGGGAATTGAAGATCGAATATCTGAAAGTCGGCAGACGTTCCCAGACGTTTGTCGCCGTCTGCTATTTGGAGGGGACGAGCGTCCGCAAAGTGGTGGAAGAAGTCAAGGAAAAAATCAATAAGATAGACATCGACGTCATTCCCGACTCTTCCTATCTCACGCACTTTCTTGCGTCCCGCCCGAAGTCTTTGATGAAACAGGTCGGCACGACGGAAAAACCGGACATCTTCTGCGCGAAGATCGCGGAGGGCAGAGTTGGCATTCTCGTGGACGGCTCGCCGATCGCCCTCACAGTCCCCTATCTGATCGTGGAGGACTTTCAGTCGAGCGAGGACTACTTCGTTCCGCAGTACCGCGCGACCTTTACCCGCCTCATCCGTCTGTTCGCCCTGATCGTGGCGATCTATCTGCCCGCGTTCTACGTTGCGGCGCAGCTCTTCAAATTACAGCTTCTGCCGGTCAAACTGCTTTTAACGATCTCCGGCAGTATCCGCGACCTGCCGTTCTCCCCCTCGCTCGAAATGCTGCTCGTTCTCATCGTTCTGGAAATTCTGAACGAAGCGAGTATCCGCATGCCGAAGTATGTGGGCATGGCGCTCTCGGTCGTGGGCGCGCTCGTATTGGGCGAAACCGCCGTCAGCGCGGGTTTCGTTTCAACGCCCGCCATCATCATTATCGCGTTCAGCGGGATCGGTCTGTACGCCGTTCCCAATCTCATCGAGGAAACCTCGGTCGTGCGCCTTGCCATGCTCCTTATTGCGGGAAGCGTCGGAACTTACGGCATTATTCTTGCGACGGGATTTATCGTATTCTACCTTGTTACGACGGATACGTTCGGCTCCCCGCTCGTTGCGCCTTTCTCACCCATGATCGGAAAAGATTTACGCGATTCGCTCGTCAAATATAATTTAGGCGAACTGAAAACGCGCCCGAAAACGTTCGGAAGCAAAAACAAGAGGAGACTGCGCCATGAATAAAATATCCACAAGACAACTCTGCTTCTTTCTGGCGGCGATCGCACCCGTGGGGAAAATCATTCTCATGCCCGCGAACCTCGTCCACTACGCCAAGAACGACTTGCTGTTCCCCGCCGCGATGAACTTTATATTACAGGCGGCAATCGTATTCCTCGTTCTTCTCCTTGCAAAAAACAACCGCTCGCTCTTTGAACTGATTGCGGACAAACTCGGTAAAGTGACGGCGCGGATCGTTCTGACCGTATTTTCGCTCTTCTTCTTTTTCGCGGCGCTGCTCCCGCTCGTCGAACAGAAAATTTTCGTTCAGAGCGTGTTCTACGATACGCTCCCCTCGATCGTTGCGTTCTCTTCATTCTTTATTTTTTCCGCCTATCTGTGCGCCAAACCCCTCTCCTCGTTCGGCAGAATGTGGGACGTACTGGCGCCCCTTGCGATCGCGGCGTTTATCGGCATCATCATGCTTTCGGTGGGAGCCGCCGACTTCGGCGCGCTTGCCCCCGCGTTGCAGTCGGGCGCAAAAAACGTTTTTCAGGGCTTTGCCTATAACATGAGCTGGTTCTTCGATTCCGCGATTCTCCTTTCGTTTCTCGGAAAGATTGACTATAAAAAAGGGCTCCCCTGGAAGGGGCTTCTGTCCTATCTTGCGGGCGCCGCCGCAGTGCTTCTCTTCCTCGCGGTGTTTTACGGCGTGTTTGAGGATATTTCCGTCAGTCAGCAATTCGCCTTTACAAAGACGACCCGCTATTTTTCGGGGATCGAGACGGTGGGGAGGATCGATTACCTCTTTATCTATTCGCTCTCGCTCGTCATGGCGTTCTACGCGATTCTCCCCTTGCAGGCAGGGATCGAACTTTTAAGACAATCCTACGGCAGCAGAGAAAAACGGCTTCTGCCGGCGCTCCTCTCGATCGCGGTCAACGCCGTCATGCTTGCGCTCACGATCCTGCTCGACTATCGGTACAGTTCGCTGAATCAGGCGGTCTGCGTCAATCTCTTCTGGATCTTCCCTATATTCGCCCTGCTTTTGCCCGCGCTGATGCTGTTATTCAAAATAAGGAGACGCCGTGAAACAGAATAAATTCAACAAATTCCTGAAATCCATTCCCGCAAAACTGTGGCTCGTCCTCGGCATTGTGATCGCGTTTTATTTCTTTCTGAACGACTTCGGTTTGGTGGATATTCAAAAGACCGCGATCATTCTTGCGGCGGGTATAGACAGAAAGGGCGACGAGGGCTACACGCTGACCGCGCAGATCGCCGTGCCCAAAGGGGTCGATCGCACGACGGGCGGAACTTCGAGCGTAAACTTTATCGCAGAGGGCGAGACGATCGCGGACTGCGTTTCGGATATTTACTGCAAGACGGGCTGGGTACCGAAGTTCGTATTCTGCAATCTGATCGTCCTCGGCGAGGAGACCGCCGCGGAAAACGTATTCGACGCGTTCGACTTTTTCCTGCGCAACGAATATATGTCCGACGGGTGCTACGTCGCCGTATGCGAGGGAACGGCGCAGGATCTGCTCACTTCCGAAAGCGCCGTCGCAAACACCTCGTCGCAGGCGATCAGCAAACTCTTTTCCGATACGAACATTAAATCGGGCAAGGCGGTTAAAATGTCGCTCCGAGAATTTGCGATCGGCTATCACGGCGCGACGAAGAGCGGGTATATGCCGTATATCCGTCAGCACGTTCAGGAGGGCAGCGGCGGAGAAAACGGAGGCGGGCAGAGCGGAGGCGGCGGACAGCAGAAAGAACAAAAGACTTACTGCGCGGAGCGCACTGCGCTCTTTTATGAGGGAAAACAGGTCGCCCTTCTCAATCCCGAAGAAACATTTGCGTTCAATCTGATCGAGGGAAAGATTTTTAACGGCTATCTTCTTGCGGAAGAAAACGGGCACTCCGTATCGCTTACCGTACTCGACGACAAAGGCGGCGTTTCGCTCAGCACAAAGGGAGCGCCCAAAGTCACCGTCAAAGTCGAACTCACCGTCCGGCTCTTCAACCGCACGGTCCCCGTCGAAATCGAGGACGTAGCCCATGCCGAACTTTCGGAAGAACTTCTCGGCAACGCCAAAAAAAATGTGGAGGAGACCGTAAAACAGGTTTTTGAAATCAGCCGTCAGAGCGGATGCGACCTTTTCAAACTCAACGAGAGCCTCTTCCGCTCCTCAAAAAGTAAATATGAAGAATGGAAGGATACGCTCCTTTCCGCCGTTCCCGCGACCTATGAAATCAGTATCAAAAGCGCCAAATAATTTTTCAAAAAATTTTTCCGAAACCTATTGACAAATCAGAAAGCTGTGTTATAATGTAAGTACAAGAGGAACAAAACAAACAAAAATTGTTAGTTTCAAACAAAGAGGACAGACCAATGCACAGCTAAAAAACGATCGATCGGTCAAAAAGAAACGGACGGGAAAGTTCGGATCACAGGGGTGCCAGCGAAGGAAGAAAGGCATTAACAAAAAACATATCGGGAGGTACGACGATATGATTCGATTGACGGGGCTTAAACTCGTTTAACAGGGGGATAGACCAATGTACCATGATATGATAAGGGCGGAAAAGTAGATCGGCGGACATGAGACCGCAAGCCTGCGGGGGCGGACGGGAATCACCCGAAGAGTCAACAAGCCGACGTGCGGAAAAGCCCGCACAACTGAATAAAGGAACAATATCTCCGTGCGGTTGCGCGGAGATTTCTTTTTATTCCGGTAAAACGGGGCGGACAATGCCGAATGATACGAAATTAGTCAAATAGCGACATACTTTCTTTTGCTTTGCCGTACTATTTTTTTCTATAATTGGCAAAAACGATTCCGAGGTGCCATTATGAAAAAAATAAAACTCCGTCGCGGAAAAATATCGCTGAAATCGCTGTCGCTCTATTTAAGCCTGATCGCAGGAATGATTTTACTTAACTTTGCGCTCCCCTACCGCGAACCGCTCTCCTTCGCTCTCTTTTTTGCCTCGCTCTCGGCGGGACTGAACCCCTATCTGCTCGGCGCCGGCTATCTGCTCGGCGCGATCCCCGCGCTCAGCCTGTACGCCGTTCTCTCCGCGGGGGTGCAGGCGTCGTTTCTTATCCTGATATTCGCCGTCTATCGGCGCTGTAAAAAGAGGATGGGACTCGAACGCGTCGTCTATGCGGTACTGGCGCAGCTCCCCTTTGTATTTTTATTTCCGCACGCGGGATATGCGCTCTTCACTTTTGCGCCCGTTCTGCAAAAGACCGTTCTCGCCGCCTTTTTCGTGCTCGTCTCCTTCCTCTTTGAAAACGCGCTGAACGCGCTCTTGTACCGCGCGTTCCGTTGCCGCCTGCCCATTGCAAATCTCATTGAAATTTGCCTCTTGTGCATCTTTACGGGGCTTGGCGTTCTCAATGCCTTTCCCCGTCCCGTGTTCGTGGCGCTCAGCCTGTTCGCGCTCGTCTTTACGGTACTGTTCGTCAAAAACGCCTCCGCCGTATGCGTTGCGATCGTGCTCTCGGCGCCCCTTGCGCTTGCGGAGAGTTCGCTCTCCCCGATCGCCCTCTACTGCCTCTATTCCTCGGCGGCGCTCCTCTTTGTTCCCTACGGAAAAGCGCCCGCCGCGCTCGCGCTCGCCGCGCTGTACCTCGGCGTGCAGGCGCTGAACGAGCTTTATCTTGCATCCGTCACGGAGATTGTATTCTCTCTGCTCGCCTGCTTCCTGCCCGTGCTTGCCGTGATACTCATTCCCGAAAAATGCTACGCGAAGCTCAACCGCACGCTCCTGTTTTATCAGGAACGTTCCCTGCCCCGCATTGCCGTAAACCGCAACCGCAGACAGGTGGGGCAACAGCTCTATGAAGTTTCCTCCCTCTTCCGCGAGATCGAAGCGGCGTTTGCGGAAAAGGAACGCCCTGACGACGGCGGAGACCAGATCAGGGACAAGCTGGTAAATATTCTCTGCTCCTCCTGCCCCAATAAGAGAAGATGCGAACACGACGAACTGTATTTCAGCCTCGATAAGCTCGTCGCGGTCGGAAAAGCCAAGGGGCGCGTCAATCTGATCGATCTTCCGAAGGATGTCACTTCGCACTGCACGAACACGGCGGGAATGCTCTTTGCGCTCAACAAACTCTTAGCCCAGTACCGCCGCTGCGTTGCGGACATCGAATCTGCACGGGAGGGCAGAAAACTGCTCGCCCGCCAGGCGCGCGGGGTGAGCGAGATCCTGCGCGACATTGCGCTCGAACAGAGCGAAGAGTACATTTTTTCGGACGGCGAACAAAAACTTTCGCGCGCGTTTTCCGCGGCGGGGTTCATCGTCTCGGAGATCTTCCTGTACGGAGAGGGCGCAAACCTTACGGTCAACGTGACGCTCTCCTCCGAAACGGACGCGAAAAAACTTGTGAAAGCCGCAAGCCTCGCCTTAAAGACCCCGCTCGCCCTTGCGGAAAAAATTCCGCTCACTTCGCTCAGCTCCTGTTATGTGTTAAAGCGCAAAGCGAATTTCGACGCGGCGTTCGGCATTGCCTCCTGCCCCAAAAACGGAGAGGCGGCGAGCGGAGATACGCATTCCGTCATGAAAATCGACGAACGGCGGTTTCTGGTCGCCCTCTCGGACGGCATGGGCAGCGGCGAGGAGGCGCGCTCCGTCTCCGACCGCGCGCTCACCCTGCTCGAAAGTTTTTACAAAGCAAAGATGCCCTCGGACACCGTACTCGACACCGTCAACAAACTCATCGCCTTTTCTTCGGAAGAAAAGTTCTCCTGCCTCGACCTTGCCGCGGTCAACCTCGATACGGGAAACGCCGACATCGTTAAGATCGGCTCGCCCGCAGGGTACCTCTTTTCGGGGGAAGAGCTCCGCGTACTCGAAGGGGAATCCCTCCCCATGGGCATGCTCGAAGCGGTCCATCCCGCGACCATGCAGGTGACCATGCGCGAAAACGACTTTCTCGTATTCATGAGCGACGGCGTTTCCACGGCGTTCGGCTCCTCCGCCGACCTGCTCTCCTATTTAAGTTCCCTGCGCCCGCTCAACCCGCAGTCCCTTGCGGAGGAAGTTTTACAGAATGCGTTACAGAAATATAACGGCAAAGCGGAGGACGATATGACCGTCATGGCGGTCAAACTCATGAAAAGCGCATAATAAAAGTCCCGCGATTGTGCGGGACTTTTTATTCAAAGCAAGTGAAATAACCTTATTGAATGCCGTCGTCGTTATTACCGAACATGTTACCGGATTTTAATTTTCTTTGATATAAGCAACATTTGATCAATAGAATAACTGCCGTAAGCGTTAAAAATGCGCCTACTATGTAACTGAACCATGAATTGATTTGTAGCGATATTTCGTCGGACAATACAATACAAGACAAAATCATCCTTTGCAAAAGCACCATATTCATCAGTGCGCCCGATATACCGATCGTTTTCATTGCAAAATATTCAAGTTCCTTTCTTTTACGCGTTTGAAAAAGTCCTATAATTGCAAGCACATAGGAAACGACAAAATAAGTAGTGCTAATAATAATTACAAATAGCGGATAGCGCGCACCTTTTTCGTTGCTTATCTGCCGTATCATAGAACATTCGTCGAACAATACGGCGCAGACAATCATGATAATTGAAATTGCAAGTATAAATTTTGCTTTCCGTTTTTCGTTGTTCGTTTGTTTTGCCGCATAGAACGACAGCAGCTTACAAACCGCCATTCCCATCGTATAAATGCCCGAATAGCCCCAAACAAGCGATTCTACGATGATACCGAAAACCAATTTGAAAACCGCAACGCAAAAGCCCGTAATCATAGTAATAAAGGCTTTTACTCTGCTTGTGCCGATATAATCAAGACTACGGTATCTGATATATAAATTTTTTATGCGATCGGTAAATTTCGACATATTAAAACCGCTATACTTCATTATAAAACATAAGGACGATTTTCGTTTGAAATCGTCCTCTTGATCGTATCTTAGCGATACATTATTCGGCGCCGTACGTTGCAAGATATTCTTTCATTTTGGAAAGATATTCTTTGCCCGCGATCACGCCCGTTTCGATCGCCTCGATAATATCTTTGACGGTCACGATCGAATACACTCTGATCCCGTATTCGTCGTATGCTTCCTGCACGGCGGACTTTCCGCTGTCGAGCGCCTTTTCCATGCGATCGACGGAGATCAGCATTGCTTCTACCTCGACGTTTGCTTCCGCCTTGATTTTGGGAAGCACTTCGCGGAGCGCCTTGCCCGAAGTCATCACGTCCTCGATAATGGCGACTTTATCGCCGTCTTTGAGCGCCTGCCCGACGAACAAGCCCCCTTCGCCGTGATCCTTGACTTCCTTTCTGTCGAAACAGAATCCCGTATCCACCCCGCGGCGGGAGAGCGCAATGCTCGTGGAGACCGCAAGCGGAATCCCTTTATAGGCGGGACCGATCAAAGTCTTTGCGGATACCCCGTGTTCGAGGTACGCCTCGGCATAGTACTCGCCCAGCTTTGCGATCTGCCCGCCAGTGCGGTACTTGCCCGTGTTCACGAAATAGGGCGCTTTTCTTCCGCTCTTCAACGTAAATTCACCGAAACCGAGTACCTCGTTTTCGATCATAAACTTGATAAATTCCTGTTTATATTGATTCATATTTGCTCCTGATTCAGTTCAAAGTAAGCGTACCCGTAAGGGACGAAATGTTTTCGACGGAATGCGCGTTGCACCATTTTTCCAGCCCCGCTATGATCTTGGGGCAGGCAAGCGGATCGGTAAAGTTCTGCGTGCCGACCTCTACGGCGGTCGCGCCCGCCATTAAAAATTCGATCGCGTCCTCCGCGGTGACGATCCCGCCCATTCCGACGACGGGGATCTGAACGGCATGGGAGGCTTCAAACACCATGCGCACCGCGATCGGCTTGATGCCCGCGCCCGAAACCCCGCCCGTATTGTTGGCAAGGATCGGCTTTCTCCGCTCGATATCCACCGCCATTCCCGTAAAGGTATTGACAAGGGAGACCGCGTCCGCGCCGCCGCGTTCCGCCGCCTGCGCGTTCGCCGCAATGCTCTCCACATTCGGGGAAAGTTTGACGATGAGGGGCGTATCGGGGCAGTTCTCTTTCGCCGCGCGCGTCACTTCTTCAACGCTTTCGGGCTTCACGCCGAACGCCATGCCGCCGCGCTTTACGTTGGGGCAGGAAATATTCAATTCGATAAAATCGACTTTGCCGTTGAGCTTTTTGCAGATTTCGGCGTAGTCCGAAAGCGTGCTTCCCGCGGCGTTCGCCAATACGCGGGTCTTTCCTTTCAGCCATTCGAGATCGTTTTTCAGAAACGCCTCTACGCCGGGATTCTGCAACCCCACGGCGTTGAGGATCGTACCGTGGCTCTCCGCAATGCGGGGAACGGCGTTGCCGAGACGGGGGGCAAGCGTAAGCCCCTTCGTCGCCACGCCGCCGAGCACGGAAATATCGTACAATTCCTGAAATTCCCTTCCGAACCCGAACGTTCCGGAAGCGGGGATCACGGGATTTTTTAACTCTTTTCCGCAGAGATTGACGCTTAAATTCACCATCAGCTCTTATATCCCCAAATCGCTTTGAACCGTCCGCCGAATACGCCGTTGCCTTTCTTGTTCCAGTTCTTATCCCAGGTTTTGGGTTCTTTCTCCGCGCCGCAGTTGATGACGAGAATATCGCTGCAATCAACAAATACGTCTTTTTCCATTGCCGTAACGCTTTCGGGAATAAACACGACTCTGAGCGAATGACAGTTTGCAAACGCCCGTGCGCCGATATGAGTGACGCTGTTAGGGATCGTCACGTTTGAAATATGTTTACAGCCCTCGAACGCGCTCTCCTTAATGGACGTAACGGAGACGGGAATGACGACGCGGCTCGTTCCGCCCGTGTATTTGACGACTTCGCCGTTTACGATCTCAAATTCTTTCTGGGGATCTTTCTGCAACGGCTGACCGTCCTCCCCTTTCTCCTCGTGATTGAGTCCGGGCATGGGTTGACCCGCGGGGGGATTGAATCCGGGCATCGGCGCACCCATGGGAGGCGCAAAACCGTTCGGCGCGCCCATAGGCGGGTTAAAGCCGGGCATCGGCGCACCGCCCATAGGAACTTCTTCTACGACGCCGCCCGTCTTGAAGGCGTGCGCGGGGTCTTCCGCAGAATGATCCGCGGGAGGATTGAATCCGGGCATCGGCGCACCCATGGGAGGTGCGAAACCGTTCGGCGCGCCCATAGGCGGGTTAAAGCCGGGCATCGGCGCGCCCATAGGTACTTCTTCTACAACACCCGTCTTAAAGGCGTGCGCGGGGTCTTCCGCAGGAGCTGTTGCAGGTGCGGGTTCTTCCGCAGGAACTTCCGCCGGCGCTTCCTCTACGGGAGCGGGTTCTTCCGCAACGGGCTCTTCATAGACAGGCGCTTCCGCTGCTTCCTCCTGTACGGGTTCGACGGGCGCAGGTTCTTCAAATGCGGCAGGTCCCTCCGCGATCGGCTCCGCAACGGGCTCCTCATAGACGGGTTCTTCCGCCGCTTCTTCGTATGCGGGTTCGACGGGCGCGGGCTCTTCAAATGCAACGGGCTCCTCCGCGATCGGCTCCGCAACGGGCTCCTCATAGACGGGTTCTTCCGCCGCTTCTTCGTACACGGGTTCGACGGGCGCAGGCTCTTCAAATGCGACGGGCTCTTCCGCGATCGGCTCTGCAACCGGCTCTTCATAGACAGGAGCTTCCGCTACTTCCTCCTGCACGGGCTCGGCGGGTACGGGTTCTTCAAATGCAACGGGTTCCTCCGCGATCGGCTCCGCAACGGGCTCCTCATAGACGGGTTCTTCCGCTACTTCTTCAAACGGCTCTTCCTCTAAGGGTTCGAGCGGCGCGGGCTTTTCAGGCGTAAACGGAACGCTCGCGGGCGCCTCCGCGACCGGCTTTTGCACGGGTCTTTCAAACGGATCCCCTTCTACGGGATCGAGGGGCGCGGGTCTTGCGGGCGTGAAAGCGTTCGCGGACTGCGCGGGCGCAGGCTCCGGCTTCTTCTCAACCGCAGGTTGCGCGGGAGCGGGAGCAGGAGTAGGAGCGGGCGTAGGCTTAAACGCATTCGCCGCAGGCGCGGGATTCTTGCCCGCAACCGGTTCCGCGCCGTCGATTTCCAGAGCAAGGCGGTGATATTCTTTCCGCATTGCGGCGGTAGCAAAGAGCATCGCCTTCTGGTAATTCATATTGCTCTGGAATTTGCCCGCTGCCTCGCCGCGGCGGACGGGCTGCATGCAGTTTCTCAGAATGTCCTTTCTGAACTGCACCTTAAATTCCGCAAGCGCCATGCCCCAATACGCTTCCGACTCGGCGCTGCATTTTCTCGTAGCGAGTTTATAGCACTCTAACGCCTCTTCAAATTCGCCCGTTTCGAGCATTTTCGCACCTTTTTCGATCAACTCGATCGCTTCCTGACTGGTTGAATCCTTATAAAGGATCGTCGCAGAAGAACAGTTTCCGCAAACCAAAAGACGGTTCTCCGCTTTGTTAGGATCGAGGATCGCTCCGCAATTTTTACATTTCATGTACTTTCCCTCCGATAATTTTCTTATTTGCCGAATTTGCTTTTCAAAGCAAACCGTATGTTACTTTTTGAAATATTTGACCGCGCTTTCAAACAGCTTCATGTCGTAGTTGCCGGGGACGTTTTTATAGAGCCCCGCGCCCACGCGCTCGGAATGTCCCATCTTTCCGAACACTCTGCCGTCCGGCGAAAGAATGCCTTCGATCGCCCCGCAACTCCCGTTGGGATTGAAGCGGATGTCCATGGTCGGCTTTCCTTTCAGATCGACGTACTGCGTCATGATCTGACCCTTTGCGGCAAGCTCCTTGATAAGTTCGGCGGTCGCAACGAATTTTCCTTCTCCGTGCGAAATGGGAACGGAAATCACGTCTCCCGCTTTCAAGCCCGTAAGCCAGGGGCTATTCACGGACGACACTCTCACTCGCACAATGCGGGACTGGTGCCGCCCGATATCGTTATAGGTGAGCGTGGGACAGCTCTCGTCGGTGTCGATGATCCTTCCGTAAGGGACGAGTCCGAGTTTGATGAGCGCCTGGAATCCGTTGCAGATCCCACCCATAAGCCCGTCGCGGACGTTCAAAAGCCGCTCCGTCTCCTCCCGCACCGCGTCTCCGCGGAAGAACGCCGTAATGAATTTGCCCGAACCGTCCGGTTCGTCGCCGCTCGAAAATCCGCCGGGGATAAAGACGATCTGGCTCTCTTTGATCTTCTTTGCAAATTCCTCCGTGGAACGCGCCACTTCGTCCGCGGTGCGGTTTCTTATGACGAAGATCTCCGTCTCCGCCCCCGCGTCCTCAAACGCCTTTGCGGTATCGTATTCGCAGTTCGTGCCGGGGAATACGGGAATGAGCGCTTTGGGCTTCGCCCTCTTCTGCCCGCTCTCGCCCGTAAATTTATGCTTATAGGTATAGGCGGGAACTTTCCCCTTCTTCGCCTCGATATTGCAATGATAGACGGGTTCCAGTTTATTCTCGTAGATTTCCGTAAGCTGTTTGAGCGGAACTTTCTCCTTTCCGTAGGAAATCTGCTCTTTCTTCGTCGTCATGCCGAGAAGCATTCCCACTTTCTCTTTCGTCGCAAGTTCGAGAATGAACGAACCGTAAGAATATCCGAAAACCGTTTTCATGCTCACGCCGCCGTCGAACGCGAAGCCGATTTTGTTTCCGAGGCACATTTTCAGCACCCCTTCCGCCACGCCGCCATAGACGGGCGTATATGCCGCAACGGCTTTTTTCTCGCGCAGAAGATCGGTGACGAGCGCGAAATTCTTTTTCAGCGATTCGGGATCGGGCAGATTGTTCTCGTTATATTCGGGCTCCAACAGGACGACGTAATGTCCCGCCGCCTTGAATTCGGGGGAGACGACTTCGTACTCCCGCCCCGTCGTCACCGCAAAGGAGACGAGCGTAGGCGGCACGTCGATATGCTCGAACGTTCCGCTCATGGAGTCCTTTCCGCCGATCGCGGCAATACCTAAATCGGTCTGCGCCTTGAACGCGCCGAGGAGCGCCGCCAAGGGCTGACCCCACCGCGTTTTTTCGCGCCCCGGCTTTAAGAAATATTCCTGAAAGGTCAGATAAGTTTCCCGGTTGTTGAAGCGCGCGCCGCTCGCAACGAGCTTTGAAACGCTCTCCACGACCGCAAGATATGCGCCGTGATAGGGACTCTTTTCCATGGCGTAGGGGTTTCCGCCCCAGCTCATATAGGAGACCGCGTCGGTGTGTCCCTTTTCCACGGAAATCAAGTGCGCCATCGCCTGCGGGGGCGTCATCTGATATTTTCCGCCGAACGGCATTAAAACGGTGTTCGCGCCGATCGTCGAATCGAACCGCTCGGAAAGCCCGCGCTTGGAGCAGATATTCAGATCGCCCGCAAGCTGTTCAAAGCCCTTTGTAAAGGACGCGGGAATTTCTTTTTCATAATTCTCCGCCTTTTTAACGCTCGCCTCGGTGTGTTTTTCCGCACCGTTGGAGTTGAGGAACTCGCGCGAAATATCGACGATCGTCTTACCGTTCCAGGTCATGACGAGACGGGGCTTTTTCGTGACTTCCGCGACGACGGTCGCTTCCAGATTCTCTTCCTCCGCATAACGGATAAACTCTTCCGTTTTATCCGCTTCGACGACGACCGCCATGCGTTCCTGCGATTCGGAGATCGCAAGCTCGGTGCCGTCCAGCCCGTCGTACTTCTTGGGTACGGCGTTGAGGTCGATCTTCAATCCGTCCGCAAGCTCGCCGATCGCAACCGAAACGCCGCCCGCGCCGAAATCGTTACAGCGTTTGACGAGAAGCATCGCCTCTTTTTTGCGGAACAGGCGTTGGAGCTTGCGCTCTTCGGGAGCGTTGCCCTTCTGTACCTCCGCGCCGCAATGGGTGAGCGATTCGAGCGTATGGGACTTGGAAGAACCCGTCGCCCCGCCGCAGCCGTCGCGCCCCGTTCTTCCGCCGAGGAGAATGACTTTGTCTCCCGCCGCAGGCGTTTCGCGGCGCACGTTCTCTTCGGGCGTGGAGGCGATGACCGCGCCGATTTCAAGGCGCTTTGCAATATAGCCCGTATGATAAATTTCATCCACCTGTCCCGTGGCAAGCCCGATCTGGTTGCCGTAGGAGGAATACCCCGCCGCCGCCGTCGTGACGATCTTGCGCTGGGGAAGTTTTCCTTCGAGCGTTTCAGACACGGGAACGAGCGGATCGCCCGCGCCCGTCACGCGCATTGCGGCATAGACGTAGCTCCTGCCCGAAAGCGGATCGCGGATCGCGCCCCCGATGCAGGTCGCGGCTCCGCCGAACGGCTCGATCTCCGTGGGATGGTTGTGCGTTTCATTCTTAAAGAGCAAAAGATAATCGTGCTGTACGCCGTCTTTCGTATCCACCTTGATCTTGACGGTGCAGGCGTTGATCTCCTCCGATTCGTCGAGGTTTTCCAAAAGTCCGCGCTTTTTCAACAGCTTGCAGGCGATCGTCCCCACGTCCATGAGATTCACAGGCTTGGTGCGGTTCAATTCCTTGCGCGCCGCAAGATAATCGTTGTACGCGTCCTCCAACACTTTATCCTCAAAGTGCACGCCGTCGATCGTCGTCAAAAAAGTCGTATGACGGCAGTGATCCGACCAGTAAGTGTCGATCATGCGGATCTCCGTGAGCGTCGGATCGCGCTTCTCTTTTTTGAAATAATCCTGACAGAACGCAACGTCGTCCCCGTCCATGGCGAGCGCGTATTTTTTGACGAACGCTTCGAGCCCCTCTTTGTCGAGCTCTAAAAATCCATCCAGCGTCTCCACTTCCTGCGGAACGGGATGATTGATCTTCAACGTTTCGGGAAGCGCAAAATCCGCCTCTCTGCTCTCCACGGGATTGATGACGTAGCGTTTGATCGTATCGAGCTCCCCGTCGGAGACCTTTCCATAGACCGCATACACTTTCGCCGTGCGGATCGCGGGGCGCTCCCCTTTCGAGAGCATCTGAATGCACTGCGCCGCCGAGTCCGCGCGCTGATCGAACTGTCCGGGAAGATATTCGGTCGCAAACGCCTTTGCGCCGTCCGTATCGATCTTTGCCGTCGCATTGTCCATCTGCGGTTCGGAAAATACCGTCCTGACCGCGCGGTCGAATATTTCTTTTTCAATACCCTCCGCGTCGTAACGGTTGATGACGCGGATATATTCAACGCCTCCGATCCCCAAAAGCTCCCTTACGTCTGCGGTAAGAGTCTGCGCTTCGTGATCGAAACCGTGTTTCTTTTCAACAAAAACTCTGAAAACCATTTTCCTTTCTCCTTAAAATTTCAGGGAATCATTGCAACGCCCTGAGCGCTCTTTGACCAATGTCTTTGCGCATATAGGCGTTTTGGAAGCTCACCTTTTCCGCAAGCGCATACGCGCCGCCGATCGCCTCTTGCAGGGTGTTCCCCACAGCCGACGCGCCCAACACGCGCCCGCCCGAAGTCAGAAGTTTCTCCCCTTCCGCCTTCGCACCCGCAATATAGAGATACTCGCCCTCTTTCGTTTCGGGCAGTGAAATTTCATAACCTGTTTCATAGCGGGACGGATACCCGTCGGACGCTACGATGACGCAACACGCCGCGCCGTCTCTGAATCTGACGTCGCTCTCTTTCAGCCGTCCTTCGCGGACGGCAAGCATGATTTCAAGCAAATCGCTCTCCAAAAGCGGAAGAACGACCTGCGTTTCGGGATCGCCGAAACGGCAGTTATATTCGATGACTTTGGGACCCTTGGGGGTCAGCATGAGCCCGAAGAAGATACAGCCTTTGAACGTGCGCCCTTCTTTGTTGAGCGCTTTCACCGTGGGCAGGAATATTTTATCCATGCACTCCTTCGCGATCTCTTTCGTATAATAGGGATTGGGCGCGACCGTGCCCATACCGCCCGTGTTCAAACCCTCGTCGTTGTCCTTGGCGCGCTTATGATCCATGGAGCTCACCATGGGAACGATCACGTTTCCGTCCGTAAAGGAGAGAACGGAAACTTCGGGTCCCGTCAGAAATTCTTCGACAAGGATCTGATTCCCGCTCGCGCCGAACACTTTTTTGACCATGATCTCGTCAACGGTCTTTTTCGCCTCTTCAAAGTCCGCAACGATCACCGCGCCCTTGCCCGCCGCAAGTCCGTCCGCTTTGATGACGGTAGGATAGTCGCAGGTCTTTAAGTACGCGACCGCTTTTCCCGCGTCCGTGAACGTTTCGCTCTTCGCCGTGGGAATGTTGTATTTTTTCATGAGGTCTTTGGAATAGACCTTGCTCCCCTCGATGATCGCCGCCGCCTTTGTAGGACCGAAGCAGGGAATTTGGAGCGCTTCCAGCCTGTCAACGCAACCCATGACGAGGGGATCGTCCTGCGTGATCGCGGCAAAGTCTATTTTGTGCGACTTTGCAAACGCTTCGATCCCGTCAAGATCGGTCGCCTTTATGGGGAAACACTCCGCGCCCTCCTCTTGGGCGATTCCGCCGTTTCCGGGAAGCGCGTAAATTTTTTCGACTTTTCGATTGCGTTTCAACGCTTTCACGACGGCGTGTTCTCTTCCTCCGCCGCCCACGATTAAAATGTTCATGCTCTTTTACTCAATCTTTTTTTATTGTTCCCGCCGAGCGAGACCCTGCGAGGCTTACGTCGGAAACCGCAGGTTTCACGACCTTAGCAACTCACGAAAATTTGTTTTGTGCAACAAAAGAAATTTTGTAGACTTTGCTTTCTATGAACGAGCAGTTCAAAGAGCGCGAGGAAAACCCGAAGGAGTTTACTAAGAGGTAAATGACTGAGGGTTGCCGCAGCGCGACACAGAAATGCGACGTTCAGAGGAAGCAAAACTTAGTGGTGGAATAAACGCATTCCGGTAAAGCACATCACCATGTTATACTGATCCGCCGCCTCGATGACGAGATCGTCGCGCACGGAGCCGCCCGGTTCCGCCACATACGAAACGCCCGAAAGCGCGGCGCGGTCGATATTGTCGGAGAACGGGAAGAACGCGTCGCTCCCCAAAGATACGCCCGTGACCGTCTTTAAGTACGCCTTTTGTTCTTCCTTGGTGAAAGGCGCGGGGCGCACCGCAAAGTTTTTTTTCCAGACGCTGTCGCCCAGCACCGTCTCCGCTTCGTCGGAGAGATACAGGTCGATGATGTTGTTCTTTTCGGGTCTGCCGACGCCCTCGGCAAATTGCAGATTCAACACTTTTTCGCTCTGTCTGAGGTGCCACAAGTCCGCCTTGTTCGCCGCAAGCCTGGTGCAGTGAATGCGCGACTGCTGTCCCGCGCCCACGCCGATCGCCTGCCCGTCTTTTGCAAAACAGACCGAATTGGACTGCGTATATTTGAGCGTAATGAGCGAAATGATGAGATCGACCGCCTTATCCTCAGGAAGGTTCTTGTTCTTCGTCACGATGTTTTTGAGAAGCTCTTTATCGATCTTGAAATTGTTCCTGCCCTGCTCGAAGGTCACGCCGAATACCTGTTTTCTTTCGATCTCGGCGGGGACAAAGTCTTTGTCGATCTTGACGACGTTATACGTTCCCTTGCGCTTTGCTTTGAGAATTTCGAGCGCCTTGGGCGAATAAGCGGGCGCGATCACGCCGTCGGAGACCTCGCGCGAGATGATCTTTGCCGTCGTCTCGTCGCACTCGTCGGAGAGCGCGACCCAATCGCCGAAGCTGCTCATTCGGTCCGTCCCGCGCGCGCGTGCATAGGCGCACGCAAGGGGGGAATCGTCAAGCCCTGCAATATCTTCTACAAAGCAGGATTTTTTAAGTTCTGGAGAGAGCTTTTTTCCGATCGCAGCGGACGTGGGCGAAACGTGCTTGAAGCTCGTCGCCGCGACAAAGCCCGTGTTCTCCTTGATCTCTTTCACGAGTTGCCACGAGTTGAACGCGTCCAAAAAATTGATATAACCGGGTCTGCCGTTCAAAATCTCCACGGGAAGTTCGCTCCCGTCCTGCATATAAATTCTTGCGGGTTTCTGGTTGGGGTTGCAGCCGTATTTTAACTGAAATTCTTTCATGTCTCTTTTCTCCTGATTGACCGAAAGCGTAGCAAGCGACTCCGCTTTCGCGTTTACTTTATTTGTTTTTATTATACAACACGCTCTCGTATTTGCCCGTTTTCAGATCGTAAGCACGGCAGTAGAGCGAGATCTTGTTTTCTTCGTTCAGATTCTCCCAGACCTCGTCCGCGAACGCTTTCAAATTATTCGGAAGCGCAATGCGTTCGGGTTCGCCCTCGAAAGAGGGAAGCGGGTTTCCGTCCGTCACATAGGTGTGAATAAAGTGACCGACGCCCGCGACGGGTTCGTAGTCGTAGTAGAAACGGTTGCACGCCGTTCCCTTTTCGTCCGCGCTCTTCAACACGGACATTTCATACTTAAAGCCGTTTTCAAGGTGCAAAAGCGCGCTGATACGCGGGGTGAAGTTGGGCGCGTCTGGCTCGAAACAGCGCGTTTTCAGCGCGTGACGGAAGCACTTGCCCGCTTTTAAGCTCTCTTCGATCGTGTCCGTTTGATCGCCGTTCGTCACGATGACGTCATGCCCCGCCGACTTCACGGGATAATAGATGATGAGCGACGGATCCTGCATTTTGGAGGGATCGAACGCTTCGGTTTTGAGCGCGCCGTTCTCCTCGACGAAAATGCGGTTGCGGCTGTTGACGCTCCGCCCCATAATAAAATAGGCAAACATGGCTTTGCTTCCGTCTTGGGAAAGCCCCACCATGATCCCGCGCCCCGGATAGGCGTTGCCGGACAGTGCGTTTTTCACGCTCGTAACTTCGTAACTCATATCAAACACCTCTCAGTTTTTTTGCTACTTTCTCGACGGCTTCGGGCAGGATCACCCATTCCGCCTCGCGCATGACCCGCTTTTGCAGGGTTTCGGGCGTGTCGCCCTCTTTGACTTCCACCGCCTTCTGCGCAATGATCTGACCGCCGTCGCAGACCTCGTTCACATAGTGGACGGTCGCGCCCGTCACCTTCACGCCCGCTCTGAGCGCCGCTTCATGGACGTGCAGTCCGTAAAATCCCTTTCCGCAAAAGCTCGGAATGAGCGCGGGGTGGATATTGATGATGCGGTTCGGATATTCCCTGACGAAATTTTCGCTCAATATCGTCATGAATCCCGCAAAGACGATAAATTCGATTTGGTTCTCTTTGAGAATTTTTAAGATTTTCGCTTCGCGCTCGGCTCTGTCGGGAACGTCTTTGCGGTCTGCAATCTCCGCTTTGATCCCCGCGCGCGCGGCGCGCTGTAAGACAAACGCCTCTTTGTGATCGGTCACGACGAGTTTGATTTCCCCGTCGGGGATCATGCCCGCGTCCGCGGCGTTCAAAATCGCCTGAAAGTTCGTTCCGCCGCCCGAACACAGAACGGCGATCCGCACTCTGTCTCTCATAACAATTCCACTCCGCTGTCGCTCTTCACAATCTCGCCGATCACATACGCCTCTTCGCCGTTCGCTCTGAGAATTTCAAGCGCTTTGTCAACGTTTTCTTTTGCGACGACGACGCTCATGCCCACGCCCATATTGAACGTGTTGAACATATCGTGCTCGGAGATCCCTCCGACTTTCTGAATGAGATCGAAGATCGGAAGCACTTTCACGTCGCTCTTTTTAATTCTGACGCCCAAACCCTTGGGAATGGAGCGGGGCATATTTTCGTAGAATCCGCCGCCCGTAATGTGGGAAATTCCCTTGACTTCCACCTTTTCGATGAGCGCGAGAATGGATCTCACATATATTCTCGTCGGCGTCAGAAGGGTCTCTCCCAAGCCCGCGCCGAGTTCCTCTTTATAAGCGTTCAAATCGCAGTTTTCGATGTCGAACACCTTTCTCACAAGCGAAAAGCCGTTGCTATGCACGCCCGACGAGGGAAGCGCGATCATAACGTCGCCCGCCTTCATCTTGTTCTTGTCGATCATCTTTTCGCGGTCCGCGATCCCTACGGAGAATCCCGCAAGGTCGTAATCGTCTTCGGGCATCATGCCGGGGTGTTCCGCCGTCTCGCCGCCGACGAGCGCACAGCCCGCGCGCACGCACCCTTCCGCCACGCCGCCCACAATGTCGGCGATCTTTTCGGGAACGTTCTTTCCGCAGGCGATATAGTCGAGGAAAAACAAGGGCTTCGCGCCGCAACAGATGACGTCATTCACGCACATGGCGACGCAGTCGATACCGATCGTATCGTGTTTATCCATGAGCATGGCGATTTTGAGCTTGGTGCCGACGCCGTCCGTACCCGATACCAGCACGGGTTCTTTCATACCCTTGGGCAACGGAAACGCACCGCCGAAGTCGCCGATGTCCGCTTTTCCCTGCGGCATGGTGCGCGCGACGTGCTTTTTCATGAGTTCGACCGCCTTATATCCCGCGGTGATGTCAACGCCCGCTTTCTTATAACTTTCCGAATAACTGTTATCCATGTTGTCTCCTGTACGTTGCTCGGTTTATAAACTTCGCATTTCATCGTCGCACTGCGGCAACTCTCGGTCATTTACGACTTAGTAAACTCCCTCAGGTTTTCCTCGCGCTCCTTGAACTGCTCGTTTCTAAGCCGAGTAATATATTTATTCCAAATATTATTTATTTCCGAAATTTCGGATTCTCGCTGATCGGTCTTTCAAAACGGTTTTTTTCAACTCTCGTCGGCGCTTCGGTGGGATAGTTTCCGTCGAAACAAGCCATGCAGAACTGTCCCTCTTCGCCCGTGATTTTTTTCGCGTCCTCCAAATCGAGATACCCGACGGAGTCCGCACCGATGATGTTTGCGATCTCCTTTTCGCTGTGGTGACAGGCGATCAGATTCTCCCTCGAATCGATGTCCGTGCCGTAGTAGCAGGGATTGAGAAATTTGGGCGCGGAAGAGAGAAAATGCACTTCCGTCGCACCCGCCTCGCGGAGCTGACGGACGATAGGACGGCTCGTCGTTCCGCGCACGATACTGTCGTCGATCAGAATGACGCGCTTGCCCTTGACTGCCGACGCGATCACGTTGAGCTTGATCTTCACTTTATCTTCGCGCACTTTCTGATCGGGTGCAATGAACGTTCTGCCGATATATTTATTTTTCAGAAATCCGATCCCGTAAGGGATTCCCGATTTTTGCGCATAGCCGAGCGCCGCGTCGAGACCCGAATCGGGAACGCCGATCACGATGTCCGCGTCGATCCTGTATTTATCCGCAAGAAACGCGCCCGCGCGTTTTCTTGCGTCGTGCACATAACAGCCGTCGATCTCCGAATCGGGACGCGCCGTATAGAAATATTCAAACACGCAGAATGACTTCTTCCCGCCGCAGTGCGACTTATCGCTCGCCAGCCCGTCTTTTCCGATAACGAGCATTTCGCCCGGTTCGATCTCGCGGATCTTATGCGCGCCGACCGCGCCCAAAGCGCAGGATTCGGAAGCGACGATATACGCGCCGTCGTCGCGTTTTCCGAGGCAGAGCGGACGGAATCCCTGCGGATCGCGCGCCGCGATGAGTTTGCTCGGCGACATGACGACGAGGGAGTACGCCCCTTTGAGTTTATCCATTGCGGAGACGACCGCCGCCTCGATCGAGCGCTTTTTGACGCGTTCTTTGGTAATGACGTACGCGATCACTTCGCTGTCCGTCGTGGTATGAAAGATACTGCCCTCGTCTTCGAGCGCGCTCCTCAACTCGTAGGCGTTTGTGAGGTTGCCGTTGTGGGCGAGCGCCATGTTTCCTTTGAGGTGATTGACGACGATTGGCTGTGCGTTCTCTCTTCCGCCCCTTCCCGTCGTGCCGTAGCGGACGTGCCCGACCGCCATATTTCCCTCGCCGAGGCGCGCCATGACTTCGGGCGTAAAGACGTCGTTCACAAGCCCCGCGTCCTTATGCGCGGTGAACACGCCGTCGTCGTTGACGACGATCCCCGCCGATTCCTGCCCGCGGTGTTGGAGCGCGAACAGCGCATAGTACGCAGTGGACGCGACGTTCTGTTTTTGAGGCGCGAAGATGCCGAACACCCCGCACTCTTCATGGATATGATCAAACATAAGTGTTATTAAAACAATCAGCCGTAACGTATATCCCGCTTATTATAAGCAAGCAAGACAAGGAGAGCGAGCATTTTCAAGAGGAGCTTACTAAACCGTAAGTGACCCGCAGAAAAGCGGAGCTCGACAAAGTATTGCGACGCTTAGAATAAGCGTATCACTCCTTGCCGTTCCAGCAATAGGTACACAACTTGCACGGCTCGATCCCGATCGCCTTCTGCAACCCTTCGAGCGACTGAAATTCCAGCGATTCAAAGTGGAACTTATCGCAGATCGCTTTGCGCATCGCCTTGCCGCGCGCAGTCTCGGAATCGCTGTATTCTTCAAGGTGATCGAATCCCTCCTCGCCTTCCAATTCCAAGATCGTGCGGCGGGTGATTAAATCCATCTCGCTCGTCGAACGGGAGAAATTGAGAAATTTGCACCCGTACATGATAGGCGGACAGGCGGAGCGCATATGCACCGTCTTTGCGCCGTGCGAATACAGAAACTCGACCGTCTCTTTGAGCTGTGTCCCGCGGACGATCGAGTCGTCCACGAGAAGCAGATTTTTGTTCTCGATGAGTTCATGAACGGGGATCTGCTTCATTTTTGCGATTTTATTTCTGTCCGCCTGATTCTGGGGCATGAAGCTCCGCGACCAGGTAGGGGTGTATTTGATATAGGGACGGGCAAACGGGATCCCGCTCTTATTGGCATAACCGATCGCATGGGGGGTGCCGGAATCCGGAACGCCGCCCACGAAATCGACGTTTTTCACGTTTTTACGGCGCGTGTCCTCTTCCGCCAAGATTCCGCCGTTGCGGCAGCGCATGATCTCGACGTTCACGCCCTCGTAGGACGAGGTGGGATAGCCGTAATAAGACCACAGGAACGCGCAGATCCGCATCTCCTTTCTCGGAGGAGCGAGCTGCGTGATCCCGTCCGCGGAAATTTCCACGATCTCGCCCGCGCCGAGTTCCTTTTCGAGAACGTAGCCGAGCTTCTGGAACGCAAACGATTCAAACGAAACGCAATAGCCGTCGTCGCCCTTGCCGACGAGTACGGGGAGCCTGCCCATCAGATCGCGCGCGGCGATCAGGTTTCCTCCCTCTTTGAGAAGAAGAATGGACGCCGTGCCCTTGATCTGCTCCTGCGCATAGCGGATCCCCTCTTCAAAGGAATCTTTCCGGTTGATGAGCGCGGCAACGAGCTCGTTGGAATTGACTTTGCTCCCCGTCATTGCGTCGAAATATCCGCCGCCCGAAAGAACTTTTTTCATCAGCTCTTCGGCGTTGTTGATGATTCCGACGGTACAGATCGCGTATTTGCCGAGCTTGGAATACATCAGAAGGGGTTGTGGATCGGTATCGCTGATACAGCCGATCGCCGAGTTTCCTTTCAGATCGTCCACGGCGCGCGCAAACTTTGTGCGGAACGGGGAATTTTCAATGTTGTGTATTTCGCGCTGCAATCCGAGATCAGCGTTATATGCCGCCATGCCGCCGCGCTTCGTCCCAAGGTGAGAATGATAATCCGTGCCGAGGAAGACGTCGAGTATTGCGCTGTGCCTGCGCACCGCACCGAAAAATCCTCCCATGCGGCGTTACTCTCCTTTCGTCACGCGTGCAAAGATTTCCCTGTACGCATCCTCTACCCCGCCGAGATCGCGGCGGAAACGGTCTTTATCGAGTTTCTCGTTCGTCTTAACGTCCCAGAACCGGCAGGTGTCGGGCGAGATCTCGTCCGCAAGCACGACCGTTCCGTCCGCAAGACGCCCGAATTCAAGTTTGAAATCGATGAGTTTTACGCCGAGCGCGAGAAAATATTCTTTGAGAACTTCGTTTACCTTGAACGCATATTTCTTGATCGTTTCAATCTCCGCCTTGGTCGCGAGCTTTAACGCGAGCGCGTGATAGGTGTTGATGAGCGGATCGCCCAGATCGTCGTTCTTATAGGAAAATTCGATCGTGGGTTCGTCGAATACGATCCCCTCTTCCACGCCGTAGCGTTTTGCAAAAGAACCCGCCGATACGTTGCGGATGATGACTTCGAGCGGAACAATGGCGACTTTTTTCACGACCGTATCCCTGTCGGAGAGTTCTTCCACGAAGTGGGTCGGAACGCCGTTCTTTTCCAAAAGACGCATCATCATATTCGTCATGCGGTTGTTCACGACGCCCTTGCCGACGATCGTGCCTTTTTTCAGACCGTTGAACGCCGTCGCGTCGTCTTTGTAAGAGACGATACACAAATTTTTATCGCCCGTCGCATAGACCTTTTTTGCCTTTCCCTCATAGAGCTGTTCTTTCTTTTCCATGGTGATCTCCTTATTTTATAAATGATATTCCGCCGTGATCGCGGCGTCTTTTTGAAGCACTTTTTCAGCCGCCGCACTGCGCGAAGCGCTGAGTTTTTCCGAAAGCGAAGGATCGGAAACCGCTAAAATCTGAATCGCGAGGAGCGCGGCGTTTTTCGCGCCGTCGATCGCCACCGTTGCAACGGGGATCCCCGCGGGCATCTGGACTGTCGATAAAAGCGCGTCAAGCCCGTCCAGCGTGGAGCTTTTGACGGGGATGCCGATGACGGGAAGCACGGTGTTCGCTGCGATCGCGCCCGCAAGGTGCGCCGCCTTTCCCGCCGCGCAGATGATCGCGCCGAAGCCGTTTTTCTGCGCGTTTTCCGCAAACGCCTTTGCCTCTACGGGCGTTCTGTGCGCCGAATAGACGTGAACTTCAAAGGGCACGCCGAATTCTTTGAACGTTTCAAACGCTTTTTCCGCCACGGGCAGATCGCTGTCGCTGCCCATGATAAACGCAACTTTTTTCATACAACCTCCAAAAAGTAAAATAAGGCAGTCCTTGCCTATGCAAAAAGTCTGCCCGTGTTTTGCAATATGTTGAATTTAAGATACCTTTCGGCGAAAATACTTCTCATGACAATATTATAACAAAATCCGACAAAGGAAGTCAAGCGTTCGTGTGAAAAACATGAAGAAATATTTGGCATATCCGCCCGAATTTTTCCGTTCCGCGCCTTATAATAAACTTGCGGCGGGCGGGAGGTTCACAATGACGGCTTTGCAATTCTTTAACGCGTTCCGCACGTTCGGTGCGGACATACTGCTGCTCGCACTCGGAGTGACGCTTTTCACGTCGCTCCTCAAAAAAACGGTCATGAAAAACTGCAACAAAAAGGCGTTCGTATTTCTGCCGTTCGCAATCGGACTTGTCGTTTACGCGGTTTTCGGCTCTCGTCACCCTGAGCGCCGACCCCTTTACGAAAGACCTTGCGACGACGCTCGAAAAGGGCTTCTCCTGCGGACTTGCCGCAACGCTCTACTACGTCGTCTATGAGCAGTTCATCCGCGCGCCGAAAAGCACGGCGGAAAGCGACCCCCTCTATACTCTGCTCGGCGGGATCGTTCCCGAAGAGAACATGAAAGAGGCTGTCGCCGCGCTCAACGAAACGTGTATCGGCGCAGAAAAGGAACGGCTTTCCGCAACCGTAAGAGAGACGCTTATCCTCTATGTTTCCCCTACGCTCACGGAGGCGGAGACGGACGCGTCCGTTCTCATTCTCGTTTCCTACTTTTCCGTTCGGAACGCATGACCGTAAAAACGCCCGCGCAATTTTGCGCGGGCGTTTTTTAATAAGTAATTATTTTTTGGAATAGGGCGTCACGTTATAGAGCGCGTCCATGGCGTCGCTGAACTTTTTCGCCTTGTCGTACTGACGGATGTCGAAGTTCTTGACCGCGTTCTCCATTTCCTTTCTCTGATCGCGGGAAAGTTTTGTGGGAACTTCCACGATGACGCGCAGGAAGAGACTGCCCGTGCCGTTCCTCGATTTGATCCCCTTGCCGTGCAGGGTAAACACCGTGCCCGACTGCGTTCCTTCGGGGATCGTGTACTCGAACACGTTCTCGATATCGGGAACTTTTACAACGCCGCCGAGCGCCGCCGTCGCGTAAGGGATAGGAAGATCGAGATACAGGTCCATATTCTTGCGCGTAAACAGTCTGTGCGGAGCGACCTTAAAGTTGACGATGAGATCGCCGGGAGGACCTCCCTGCGTGCTTGCCTGACCCAATCCGCGCTTTTTCAAATAGGACGTATTATCCACGCCCGCGGGCACGGTCACGCTGATCTTCATTTCCTTGCGGTTGATCCCCCTGCCCTTACAGTCGGGGCATTTGTCGAGAATGACTTTGCCCTTGCCGTTACAGTCGGGACATATCCCCATGCGCACCGTTCTGCCGAACATGGTGTCCTGCGTGATGCGGATCTGACCTTTGCCCGCGCATTTAAGACAGGTCTTGAACGCCGTACCGCCTCTTGCGCCCGTCCCTCTGCACGCAGCGCAGGGTTCGTTTCTCGTATAGGAGAACTCCTTGGAACAGCCGCGCGCCGCCTCCATGAAACTTAAAGACATTTCCGCCTGAATATCGTCGCCCGAATTATCCTTGGGCGCGCCGGGCGCGTCGCCCATACCGCCCATGCCGCTGAAAATATCGTTGAAAATATCGCCGAATCCGCCAAACCCTCCGAATCCGCCGGGACCTCCCGGTCCGCCGGGACGGGGACCCGCTCCGCGGAAATTCAACTCCATATCGTACGCCTGTTTGCGTTCGGGATCGGAGAGAACTTCGTTTGCCTCGTTGACCTCTTTGAATTTTTCCGCAGCCGCCGCATCGCCCGGATGAAGGTCGGGGTGATACTGTTTTACGAGTTTTTTGTACGCCGCTTTGATCTCGTCCGCGGACGCGTTTTTACTCAGACCGAGTATTTCGTAATAATTCTTTTTATCTGCCATTGGGATACCTTTTCCGGTAATTTTCTATTTTTCTCTAATACTGCGAAAACCGCTCGTGGGAAAAACCCGTTTGCGGTTTTCATTCGGCGCATCAATGCGCCCTTATTCCGTTATGTTACGGAACGATCAAAGATGAACTTCGTCGTCCTCGTCGCTTCCGCCCATCGCGCCGTCGCTCTGAGGCATTTCGCCCGGCTGATAGTAACGGCTGAAAATCGGCTGAATGACGTCCGCAAGCGCGTCGTATCCGTTCAGGATCCTGCTGTCGTCGCCCGAAGCAAGCTCCTCTTTCGCTTTCTCGACCGCTTCTTTGATCGTCTCTTTCTCTTCGTCGGTCAGTTTGCCGTCGTCGTCTTTGATGGTCTGCTCGATGGAGAAGATGAAACCGTCGAGTCTGTTCTTGTTTTCGAGCTTCTCTTTTCTCGCTTTGTCCTCTGCGGCATACTGCTCCGCTTCCTTGACCGCCTTGTTGATCTCCTCTTCGGAGAGGTTGGTCGAGGACGTGATCGTAATATCCGTTCTCTTGCCCGTGCCGAGGTCTTTCGCCGCAACGTTCACGATACCGTTTGCGTCGACGTCGAACGTAACTTCGATCTGCGGGATCCCGCGGGGAGCGGGAGCGATGCCCGAAAGCATGAATCTGCCCATGGACTTGTTGTCGCGGCAGAACTCGCGTTCGCCTTGAAGAATGTGGATCTCGACGCTCGTCTGATTGTCCGCCGCCGTGGAGAATACCTGCGTCTTTTTGACGGGGATCGTCGTATTGCGCTCGATGATCTTCGTGAACACGCCGCCGAGCGTTTCGAGACCGAGGGAGAGGGGCATAACGTCGAGCAGGAGCACGTCTTTGACTTCGCCCGTGAGAACGCCGCCCTGGATCGCCGCGCCGACTGCGACGCATTCGTCGGGGTTGATTCCCTTGAAGGGATCCTTGCCCGTCATGTCCTTGACTTTCTTTACGACTGCGGGGATACGGGTCGAACCGCCGACGAGAATGACTTTGTCGATATCTTTGAACGTAACGCCCGCGTCCTCCATTGCAAGACGGGTGGGTTCTTCCGTTCTGTCTACGAGGTCTTTCGTGAGAACGTCGAACTTCTGGCGGGTGATCTCCATTTCGAGGTGGAGCGCCTGCCCGTCGGACGACTGCGCCATGAAGGGAAGGGAGACGGAAGTCGTGTTGGAGCTCGAAAGTTCGATCTTCGCTTTTTCCGCCGCTTCTTTCAAGCGCTGCAACGCGATCTTGTCTTTGGAAAGATCGATCTTATTCGCCTTCTTGAATTCGGCTGCCATGTAATCCATGAGCTTGTTATCGAAGTCGTCGCCGCCGAGCATCATGTCGCCGCGGGTCGCAAGCACTTCAAACACGCCGTCGGAAATTTCGAGAATGGAAACGTCGAACGTACCGCCGCCAAGGTCGTAGATCATGATCTTAGCGCTCTGCTTGCCCTTGTCGAGCCCGTAAGAAAGAGCCGCCGCCGTAGGCTCGTTGATGATTCTCAGAACGTTGAGTCCCGCGATCTTGCCCGCGTCTTTGGTTGCCTGACGCTGGGAGTCCGTGAAGTATGCGGGGCAGGTGATGACCGCGTCCGTAACTTTCGTGCCGAGATACGCTTCCGCATCGTCTTTGAGTTTGGTGAGGATCATTGCCGAAATCTCCTGAGGGGAGTATTTCTTGTCGTCAATGTTCACCTTGAAGTCGGAACCCATGTGACGCTTGACGGAGATGATCGTCTTGTCGGGGTTTGCGACCGCCTGACGTTTTGCGACCTGTCCGACGATACGGGAACCGTCTTTCTGGAACGCAACGACGGACGGGGTCGTGCGCGATCCCTCCGCATTCGTGATGACGATCGGCTCGCCGCCCTCCATCACAGCAACACACGAGTTCGTAGTACCTAAGTCAATACCGATTACTTTTCCCATTATTTTTTTCTCCTTTTGAAATCAATATTTGAAATTATTTTTTTTGTTATTTTGAAACAATGACTTGCGCGTAACGCAGAACCTTTTCATTCTGGATATAACCTTTAACGTAAACTTCCGTTACGATCCCGCTCTCCTGCCCTTCCGCCGCATCGACCGCCATGATCGCCTCGCATTCGTTCGGATCGAACGGCTGACCCAGGGGATCGATCACCGAAATATTTTCCGATTCGAGCAGTTTTTCAAACGCGGAAAGCACCATCTCGATGCCCTTTTTCGTCGTCTCGTCCTGACAGGTCTTGACCGCTCTGTCAAGGTTATCCCCGATCGGGAACAGCTTCTTGACAATGTCCGCTCTGCCGTCGAGGTAGGATTCCTGTTTGATGTTCTGCGTGCGTTTACGGAAATTCTCGTACTCCGCCGTGACCGAATACCATTTGCGTTTCAGATCCGCCGCTTCGGCTTTCAGCGTTTCGACGTCGCCCGAAGAAGCCGCGCTTGCGCCCGTATTCCCTTCCCCGACGCTTCCCGCTTCGCCCGACGGCGCAGGATCGCTTGCAGGCGGCGCGCTCGGTTTTGCTTCCTCCGCGGGGGGAACCGTTTCCGGCTTCTCCGCCTGCGGAACGGCGCCCGCGTCCGGCGCGGAACGTTCTTCGGAAGGGGGCGCATCCGCCGCCGCTTCGCTCTGTCCGTTCTGAGCCGTCTCCGGTTTCACCGAATCGTCGGTCGGATCGTGGGGATTCCCGTAGTCCTCCTGCGGATAATTGTCCGCAATGTAGTTCATCTGGGGATAACCGCCGTAGCCTCCGTACCCGCCGTAGCCGGGGTAACCGTAGCCGGGATAGCCGGGATAACCGTAACCGGGATAGCCGCCGTAGCCGGGGTAGCCCCCGTAACCGTACCCGCCGTAACCGCCGTAGCCGTTCTGCTGGTTGTTCTGCGGGTAACCGTTTTGCGGATAACCGTTCTGATAGCCGTCCTGCGGATAGCCGTAACCGTTCTGCGGATAACCGTAGCCGTAGGGAAGGCCTTTTGATTTTTTCATTTATCTTTCCGCCTTCACTTTCTTATTTGGAACTTTTCTTTTCCTATTAAACACTTTTATATAACTACATTTTCTGAAACTTAAACGCTTTTCATGAGAAATTAAAAAAATTTTTTCGCGTTTTTTCAAATAAATTTTCTTCCGCTCTTTACAACGCTCCGATTTTATATTACAATAAACTTAAAACAAGACTCGTCTTGGGGGGATTTCTATGAATAACGACACCTATGAACTCATTTCCGCCCGCAGCAGAAAAGTTGCGATCCAAATCGTACACGGACATTTTGCGACCCAGCATTCCCACGTCAGCCACTTTATCGACGTGACGCGGGTCAAATCGGAGACGGTGAGCGCGCGCGCCGCCGCAAGACTGTTTGCGGCGCGGTTTGCAAACGAACCCGTCGATACCGTCATAACGCTCGAACGCACCAAAATGATCGGCGCGTTCCTTGCGGAAGAGCTTGCAAAGACGGGACTGAACGTTGACAGAAACATCGCCGTCATCACGCCTGAGATCACGAAAGAAAAAATGTTTTTGCGGGACAACCTCGTCCCCTATGTAAAAAACAAACGGGTGCTTCTCCTCACCGCCACCGCAACGACGGGCATGACGCTCAAAAGCGCGCTCGAAGGGATCGTCTATTACGGCGGCGTTCCCGCAGGAGCGGCGACCGTATTCGGCGACGAGTTCGGCGACAGTATTTCCGCGGGCGGGATTACCGTCCCCGTGGAGCGTCTGTTCTTTGCAAAAGACATCGGAAAATACGACTCGTATTCCTCCACGGACTGCCCGCTCTGTAAAAAGGGGGTCAAGGTGGATGCGGTCGTCAACAGTTACGGCTATTCCAAACTATAACGGCGCCCGAAAACAGCCGACGGAAATTCCCGTCGGCTGTTTTTATTTTATGCCGTTCAGACCAGATTTGTCAGCGTATTCACGGTCAGACGCAAGAGCAGATTGTTTTTACGCGCGTTGGACAAGATTTCCGGCGTGATCCGCTCCCCGCTCTTTGCGATCGTCTCCCCGTTTCCGTCGCGCACCGTGATCTTCACCTGCCTGCCCAAAAGATTCAGGCGATCCACCCCCGAACCCGCGTTCGCAACCGTCAGCAATTCGGATTCCGGAACGCTTTTTTCTTCGGCGGGCGCAACGTCCGTTTCCGTCTCCTGCAAAGTTGCCACAACGGGACTTGCGGAAACTTTCTTTTCCGCTTTCGCCGTCCTCTGCTTTTTTTCGCCCTCCGGCGAGATCATGAGCGCCTCGCCGATGACGACCGAATCGTCGGAATAGGGCGTGCGCACCCCGTTCTTTGTGACGATATAGACGGGACCGCCGTCCCCCACGAGAATTTCGCACAGCGTACCGAGCGCCTCGCCCGTATCCGAATAAGCGTTGATCCCGACGGGGACGGGCGACCCGATTGTTTTTGCGATGCGCGTCTTTTTCGCGATCACGACGTCCTTGACGGAGAGAACGGCGCGGAACGGCATGACGAACTCGTCGTCCGCCCCGTCCTCCTGTTCGCCCTCGTCCACGCACAGAAGGCAAGTAATTTTTTTACGGTCTTTGCTTAGGTAAACGGTTTTCACATATCCGAGCTTTTCTCCCGCAGGGGAGAAAATTTCAGTACCGATCATGGTCGAAACTTCCATAGCTGTCCTCCACCGTATTGTATGCCGCAAACAGCTTGTACTTTATCAATTTCTCCGCATAAAAAAAGATTTTTTTTGTCGATTTTTAATTTGTGCCATAGACCGCTCCGCATTTCAGATAATAAACGCCCGCGTTTTCCCCGTTCAGAAAGAGGTCGGCGCCGAGAGAACCGTTGCCCGTGAAGTCGATCTCCACCGTCCTCCCCTCCGTAACGAGCGTAAGTTTATTTTCTCCCTCAAAACAAAATTGCAGCGCGCCGTATGTAAATTGCCGTTCGTAGAGGACGATAGTCTCCTCAAACCCCGTCGCCGTTTCAACGGAAGCGCGGACTTCTTTACAGGGGAGATACAGCGCGTTCTGCAATCCGTCGTCTCCGCCGAGTACGACGACCGCGTCCAGCGTTCCGCCGTAATTCCGCATCAGAAAATTTTTACAGGACTTGACGCCCAAAGAACCGTCCGCCACAAGAATGCGCTCGCTCCGCGTCTCCACCAGCACGACCCCTTTTGCGGAAATGAGTTTGCAACCCGTAAATACGGCGTTGTTCAAAACGAGCGTCGCCGCGAACAGAACGGAGAGAAAAACCGTCAGATGAACTTTCGCCCTCTCCCCGATCCGGACGCGTTCCGAAAGCAGAACCGCGCCGATCAACCAGAGCGCGCCGCCCGCGCCGAGCGAGAACCCCGCAAGCACCAGTGAGAAGTCGAAGGAAAATATCCACAGAAAGAGCGTGATCATTCCGTTCGGAACACTCAGAAAAACCGCCGCGGCGGGCGGGATCAGAAGGGAAAGACCCGTCGCAAGAAACAGCCCCAGAAACATGACGGGCAGGGCGGGGATCAGCAATAAATTCAACAGCGTTCCCCACAGCGACACATATCCGAACGTTTCAAACATGATCGGAAACGTAAAAACCTGAACGGATAAGTTCGCCGAAAGATATCCGGAAAGCATACGGGGCAATCTGCGGAAAATGCGTCCGAGCGGACGCGAATACAGCGCAAGTCCCGCGCACGCGCCGAACGAGAGGCGGAACCCCGCGGACAGCCATTCGGCGGGACGGAGCAACAGAACGAAACAGGCGGAAAAGGCAATCGCGTTCAGAAAATCGTACTTCCTGCCGAATACGTTCTGCACGCCGAGCGCCGCGCACATGATCACGGCGCGCACCGAGGAGACGCTGAATCCGCAGAACGCCGCGTACAGGATCGCCGCCGAAACCGCGGGGATCACGCGGAACTTTTTCAACTTTTTACAGACAAACGATACGGCGGCGTAAAGGATCCCGATATGCAGTCCCGAAACGGCGAAGATATGCGCGACCCCGCCCTCCCTCACCGCCGTTGCAAACCCTTCGTCGAGACTGCCCGCGTTCCCCGTCAGAAGCGCATAGGCGGTATCCGCCTGCGTTGCGGAAAGATTCGCGTGCAATACGTTATACACGGCGGCGTTGAGGCGGAGGAGCGCGTTGCCCCTACCCGTGACCGCAAACCCCTCTTCGCCGACCGTTGCAAAGTAACGTATATCTTTGACGAACAAATTCTCTTCATAGCTGTTTCCGCCTATGGGAAGGTCGCACCTTGATACGCTCGCCCGAAAGTTTAAGCGATCCCCCGTACGAACGTTCTCCGCGGGAAGTACGACGCTCAATTTTCCGTCCGCGAAAACGCCGTCGAACGCGACGTCCGAAAGAATCAGCGCGGAAGTTTCGCCGTCCGCCGAAAAAGAAACGACCGTGCCCGAAACCTCGTAATCGCCCGCGGGCATGCCCGCCGTATAGCTCGCGCACTTTATGTGCATAAGCCCCGCGCCCAGCCCCGCAAAAACCGCAAGACATAAAAAAATCACCCCGATCCTTCTGAGGGAAAGGGGTTTCAGGGAAAAAGCGGTCAATAAAACAAAAAAGACAAAATCCGTTCCTTTTGCTCCGCCGAAGCGGCAACGCATATAGAGAATAATTCCGAGTATGAGACCGAACGCCGCGTACAGAAACGGTCTGAAATTGATCTGCGGCAATCCCGGACGGGAAACTTTGAATCTTTCGCGCGCTTCCACTGCGGATCGTTTCCTTTGTTTCTTTCTGCTTTTGTTCGGCTCGGACATGATTCGTTCTCTAAACGGCAAAAACTTACAACTGATATTTGGCGGTCAGTTTGAGGATCGAGGCAAGGCAGTCGTTGAGGGAACTTCTCTCCTCCCCGTCGAGCGGTTTCTCCCGATAGCAGTCGAGACGGCGGAGAAGCTCTTCCGTCTCCAACCGATCCCCCGCATTGAGCTTTTTCGCGCGCAGTTTATTCAGGAGCGTATCCGCATAGGATAAACTCATGCCGTACTCTTCCGCCGTCGCGCCGCTCTGTTCGCCCCGCTCGTAACAGCACACCTTGGGCGGCATGCCGGAATGGGGGCTGTAAGGTTTTTCCGAAAGCTCCTCGTGGAATTTCTCGTACATCTTCTCCTCCCGCGAGCGCCTTTTCTCCTTTTTCTTGGGAGCGGGAATAAAAAAGAGCAGTGACAAAAGCGCGCAGAGCGCCGCCACGATTCCGAGATAGACAAAGGAAAGCGTCGCATTCCTTGCGTAAGCGATCGTAAAGCCCGCCGCGCCGACAACGGTCGCCACGACGAAAAACCATCTCCGCTGTTTTGCGAAAATAAACCCGACCGCCGAACCCGCAATGAGCGCGGGCACGACGTAAAGACACACCCATTCGGGAACCTTGGAAAGAAAATCGATAATTGTCTGTAATATCTCCATATAACACCCCTTAAAGGATAGCCAACCTTTGTTGTGCTTATCTCGCTGATTTTGTCGAAGTTTGAAACCCTTTGTCACATTTCGATCGCTTCCGCGCTCCGGATATTGACGATCTTTGCGCGGACGGTATTTCTCTCCACCCGCCTGCCCTTTGCGACGGCGTCTTTGTAAAGTTCGATCTGCGGTCGGTACTTCTCTTTGAGCGCGTCCGCAGAGAGCGACGAATATTTATAGTCAAATATTGTATATCCTTTTTCGTCCGAAAATAAGAGGTCGATCGCGCCCTGATAGATGATCGCCGTTCCCCCGTCGGACGCGCCCGACTCTTCGGGCGTGAGCGAGAGCAAGAACCTGCATTCCCTCTCGCACGGTTTGCCTTTCAATTCCGCAAGACAGGGAATGCCCGCGATCTTTTCAAGCTGTCCGATATTCAGCATCGCCCCCTCTTCTTCCGAGAGGATCCCCGCCTTTTTCATGCGGACAAGTTCGCCCGCAACTTCCTCGCCGAACGCGTAATGTTCGAGAAATTTATGGTATGCCGTCCCCTCTTCTGCGGTACCGCCCCCGACGGATCCGCGCCCGCGTCCGACCTCTGCCGCCCGCTCTTTCAAAAGCGCGGTCGCCGAACTCTTCTGCGGAAGATATACGGTTTCGTTGTAGGGATAGTCCATGCCGATATTCATTGCCGCAAGCACGCGCTCTTTTTCCGCTTCGGAGACGGCGCTCCCGAAATCGAATACTTCCCGCGGGCAAGGCGGCGCCGAGACCGCGATCTCCTCTCCCTTGAATTCCTTCCCGAAGTAATCGGAAAACCGTTTATACAATACGGGGGAAGAGGCGCGCTGCCGATCCTCGACCATGAGGTGCAGGCGGTACTTGGCGCGGGTCATGGCGACGTATAAGAGATTGCGCTCCCCCTCGTCCTCTTCGATCGCCCGCTCCGTCGCCGTCGCCCTGCGCCCGACCGTATCCGAATAAGTCTTTTTTACGGGATCGTAGTACCGCGGAGAAAAGAGAAATTTTTCCGACCATTCCACCTCGTCGGGATCGGAATCGTGCAGGGGCGTCTCCATGCTCGCAAGAACCACGACGGGAAACTCCAACCCCTTGGACGCGTGCATGGTCATGATCTTGACGGCGTTCTCGCCTCCGCTCTCGGAAAAAGACACCTCCTCGCCCGCCCCTTTGAGGTAGGCAAGAAAGTCGTGAACGCTTCCGCATTTCTCCGCTTCCGCAATGAACCGCCGCGCCCGTTTCAGGCGGTTTCTTCCGTCCTCGCCCGATGCGATCTCCGCTTCAAGCCCCGCGGAGAGCAATTCGTTCAGAACCTCCGCCGCCGTTCTGACTTTGGCGAGCGCGCTAAGCCGTTTCGCCTTACGGAAAAATACGTTGAGCCTGTGGGAAAGTTCGTCCCGATATTCCTCCGCATACGCCCTTGCCGCCGCGCGGAACGCGGGCGACGCGGGAAAGGCGAGGCGGACGCGCATGAGATCTTCGTCCGTGAACCCGCCGACCGCGGAGAGCATGACGGCGGCAAGCGGAATATCCGCCTCGGCGTTATCGAGAAAGCGCAGACAGTCTAAAAGCAATCTCGTCTCGAAGTAGTCGCAGACGTTGACGCGCGACGAGGACGTGACGGGGATCCCGCGTTCGGAGAGCGCCGCCGCGATCCGCTTCCCGTCCGTAGTATCCTTGCGCACGAGCACCGCAATGTCGCCGTATTCTACCTTTCTGACCGACCCCGTTTCAAGGTCGAAAAACGACTTATTCCGCTCGCTCTCAACAACCTGCACGACCGCTTCCGCAAGCGCGTTCCGCTTCTTCTCGCCCTTGGCTTTGACGACGGAATAAATTCCGCGTTCGGGTTTTTCCTCCGTGATCTTCCCGACCGTATGGCTGAAAATTTCCCCCTCGTGTCCGTCGTACAGCCTTCCGCCCCGCATGGCTTCGTAATCCTCCACGACGGGGGCAAAGATCTGATTGACGGCTTTAAGGATCCCGCTCGCCGAGCGGAAATTTTCGGTGAGCGGAAACGCGCCCCCGAACTCTTCCCGCTTTTCGCGGAAGTAGCGGGACTTGCTCCCGCGGAACCCGTAGATCGCCTGTTTCTCGTCGCCGACGAGAAATAAATTTTCTCCCGCGAGCAGTGAAATGATCCTCTCCTGCAAGGGGTTGATGTCCTGATATTCGTCCACGAAAACGTAGCGGTACTTCGTTTGCGCCTCCGCGCGCACCTCCTCCTTTTTGAGGAGCGCAAGCGCAAAGTGTTCGAGGTCGTCATAGTCGAGGGCGTTCGCCTCCCGTTTCAGACGGGCGTATTCCCTGCCGTAAGCAAGACTGAGTTTAGCGATCCCCGCGGCGTTTTCCGCCGCGTCCGCATACTTTTCCCTCTCCCGCCGTTCGTCGGAATACTGCTCTCTGATCTCCTTGACGATCGCCTTGATCCCGTCGTTGACCTCTTTCAGCGCGCACCAGTTTTCAAGCGCCTCCCCCTCCTCCTTGGGGCGGGAGGGCATACGCGCAAACACAAAATCCCGCTTCGCCGCCTCAAAGGGCGTATCCGCGCGGGCGAGTTCCCCGACCGCGGCAAAAAGCCCCTCGCAAACTTTCCCCGCGCCCTTGTTCGCCTGAAACACGGCTCTCTTTTTTTCCAATCCGTCAAGAAGCGCCTGCGCCCTGCGGGCGTATTCCGCACCGAGAAACTTTGCCGCTTCGTCGAACAGGTTCTCGCCCGCGCGAAGCAAAAGTTCTTCGCCGTTCTCGTACCCGCGCACTTTGGAATACATATCCGTAACGACGGCGCGGAGCGCCTTACTGCGCTTTCCGCGGTAGTGAACGGCAAGAACGCGGCGGAACGCCCCGTCCCCCTCCCCGAACGCCTTTTCGAGAACGGCGGAGAGCGCCCTGCCCGATAATGCCGACGCATCCTGCGGCGTGAGAATGCGGAAGTCGGGCGCAATATCCTCCTCCGGCAGCAGATAAAAATAAGTGCGGATGAGCCTGCCGCAGAAGGAATGCACGGTGCTGATTTCGGCAACGCCCAGAAGATCGAGCTCGCGTTTGAGATTCTCCCGCGCCTCTCCCGCGCTTCCCCTCATGCCGTCGAGGAGAGCAACCCGCAGTCTCTCTTTCATCTGAAAGGCGGTTTTCTTGGTAAAAGTCACGGCGAGAATATCCGACAGGGAAGCCCTGCCCGAAAGCACGAGACGCAGAATGCGCTCTATCATGATCTTCGTTTTTCCGCTCCCCGCCGACGCGGAGACGATCACTCTACCCTCCGCTTCGATGGCGCGTTTTTGTTCTTCGGTGTATTCCATGTTATCCGCCCTTTTTCTCTCTGACGATCCCCGCGATCTCCGCACAGTTCACGGTATTCTCCTGCCGCGCGTCCCCCGTGAACGCGCAGAGGGATTTCAGTTTGCACCGATCGCACGCGTCGCCGTAGGGGGACGGTGCGAAATTGCCCTCTTTTATCTCCGCCTCCGCCTGCTCGGAGACGAAATATCCGTATTCGAGGAAGTCTGAAAACGCCTCCCCCGTCATGCCCTTATCCGCCGCGCGCGCCCCGTCGAAAAGCTCGCTCTTCTCTCCCTCCGCGACCGCCGTATCGAACGCGGAGATCTGTTCCGCGTTATAGAATCCCTTCATGGCGAACCGCGCGCCGCTCCCCTCTTTCGCAAAGGTATCCGCGGCGGGAAAATAGAACGCGCCCGCGGGCGTCTTTCCCTCCGACGCCGCATAGAGATAGAGTTCGAGCTGTAACTTTCTGCCCGTATAGTAGGCGGTCGGGCTGTCGTCCAGATAGCCCGTCTTGTAATCGACGACGCGCACAAGCCCCTCCGCCTCGTCGACCCTGTCCGTCTTGCCCGCGATTTTCAGGGCGGGAATACGAATACTGCCCTCCGTTTCCGCAACGCGGAACTTCGACCTCGAAACCTGTATCCACGCCGCGCGGGTCGCCGCAAGACACTCGCTCAATAGACGCTCCCGCGCATAGCGCCCCTCGTCCGTATCGAGCAGAGGCAGAAAACGCGGCTCTAAAAAGAGCGCCTCCGCCGTCGCGCGCACGCATTCTTCAAGCGCCTCTTCGCTCCCGATTTGATTGAACTCTTTTGCCGTGCGTTCCAAAACGGAGTGAACGAAAATGCCCGCGTCCGCCTGCGCGACGGAGCCTTCCCGCTGTTCGCTGAGTTTCAGCGCCCGCGTGATAAATCCCTCGTAGGGGCACTCGAAATAACTTTCCAAAAGTGTGGGCGAGACCGTATCCCCTTTCAGCCACAACTGCGGCGCGAGCGGAGAGGGCGCGTGCCGCTCCCTGCGCCTTGTATCGACGCCTCTCTCTTCGAGCGCGGCGCGGATCGCGTTATAGCGGAGCGTGTCCGCACCCCCGCCGTATTCGCCGCGGATAAAGTCCTCCCGCTCGCGGATCATTCTCAGCGCGGCGGGCGCGGGCTCGCTGCAATCATAGGGGTATGCTTCGGGCATGGGGGCAGGTAAGAAGCGTTTCTCCGCAAAGAGAAGCGCCTCGCTTTTCTGCGTCTCCTCGCCGTGAAGTTTCAGAGGACGGCTCATATACAGCCTCTTCGTAAAGGACGCAAGGTTGAGCGCAAAGCTCTCGCGCCTGCGCCTGTTGACCTCGCCTATGGCAGGTTCGATCTCCACCCTAATCTCGCTAAGCCGCCCTATCTCCTTATCCGAAATGATCGCCGTATCGTCCGAAACCGCGGGCAGTTGCTCGGTCAGCCCCGCGGCGAACAGCACGGGCGTTGCGGCGAACATACACTCCGTCGCATCCCCCACGAACACCGCGTCGAGCGAGGGCGGCACGAGCAGAACTTCGTTTGCGTCCAACCCGCTTTTCAGGAGCGACGCAAATTCCCGCACGGTAAACTCCCGCTCCCCCGCGACCCGCTCGATCTCGTCGAGCGTCTTGCCGAACGCGTCCTCGGACGAAATGCCGATTTCGAGAAAGTTCTCCTCCGCAGGGGAGAATCCGTCCCCCGCCGCGCCCGCGTCCTCTTTGAGTTTTTTCAGCACCCCTTCCCAGTCCGTGCCCGCAAAGAGACGGCGCACGGCTTTCACGAACGCCGTCCCCTTTCCCTTTGCGGGAAAGAGTTTTACGACGGAGCGCATTTTATCGGAGAACGCAACGAGCCGTTCGCGGTCGAACTCCGCGATCTCTTCCTGCTTTTTGATCTCGCGCCTGGCGGCTCCGCGGTACTGTCCGTAGCGCAACAGATAATTGCGGTATTCGTCCGCCTCGCCGAAGCATACGTTTGCGGCGATCCTGTCCGCCTCTTCGGGCAGAAGCCCGTCCGCCGCCCCTTCGAGAACGCTCAGCACATATCCCGCGAAAGGGTGCTCGGAGAGAGGTCGTTTGCGGTCGAGATAAAAGGGGATCTTATACTGCGAAAATACCTTTTCCGCCGTCGGAAAATAGTCCGCTCCCGGCACAAGCACCCCGATCGAAAAATACCGCTCTCCCTCAGAAATATGTTTTTTAACGAGCGCGGCGATCCGCTCGAATTCCTCCGTTTCGTCCTGCGCCTCGAAGAGAGAGATTTTCTCCGTCCGCAAGGGCGCGCCCTCGACGGGCGAGTACATTCCTTCGATAAACGCCCTGCTCTCCGCCGGAAGGCAGGTCTTTGCCTGCCGCTTTTCGCAAGAAAGACCGCACTCCTCCGCCGTGCGCCAAAACGCGTTCAGCGCACTTTGCGTATAGAGCGGTTCGTCTCCGCCCAAAAAGATCCCCGTCACGCTCTTGGCATGGAGAAAGGCGGCGCGCACCCCTTCGAGCGCCTGCCGCGTAAAGGAGGGAAACGCAAAAAAGAACACGTTAGCGTCCCTGAGTTCCCCCTCCGCGATCTTATCGGGCAACAGCGCAAGATAGCCGTTTTCGTCGATGAGTCCGCTTTCGCGTAAAAAAGCGTTGTATTCTTCGAGGATTAGGGCAAGGTCTTTCAGCTTGCGCTTCAACGTTCCGTCCGTACTCTCCGCCGCCGCATTCAGCGCTTCCGCATCCACGCGGGAAGCGGAGAGCTGTGCGATCGTCTCATAGACGGCGCGCGCGCTTCCGCCCGTAAAACAGCCCTCTCCCCTGCGGTTTAAGATGAGTTCGCTGATCTTCATGACCGAGCCCTCTTTCGAGAGCACGGGCTTTTCACTGCTCAAAAAGCGCGCGAACGTCGTGACTTCGCTCAAAAAGGTGCCGCCGCTCTTTTTCAGCACGGCGCGTTCGGCAAGTAAAGTCAGCCTGTCCTCGCAGAAGATATAATTTCTCTCCCCCGCGGATTCCTTGTTTGCAATTTCTTCGCTCAACGCTTCGAGTGCGTCCTGCAAAGAAGCGGCTCTGAAAGAACGTATCATTTGTTTCCCAAGATAAGTATTTTTTTCATTATAACACATTTTCACAAAAAGTTCCTCATTTGTTTTTGCCAAACGCAAAAAAATATGCTATAATATCTGCATTATGAAGAAAAAACGCTTTGCATCGCTCTTGATCGTTGCGCCTTTGGCGCTTCTTGCGGCTTGCTCCTCGACGCCGAGCCTCGTTCTCGAATCCAACTGGTATCTCGACACGGGCACAAAAGACGTTCAGGACAATTTTGAAGAAACGCTCGTATATGCCGTCTCTTTTGAAAAGAGCGCGGCGGCGCAGAACGGAAAATTCTACCTCGATTATCCCGACGGCGGAACGTACACGGTGAAATTCGAGGACGGCGAAGTCAACGGCAAAAAGACCTACGTCTATTCGACCGAACTTAAAATGAAAGTTGTTTACTCGCTCAACGGCACCTCGCGCGAATTTAACGACGTCGTGACGACGCGCGTCGAATTTCTGGACGTTCAGAACGAATTGAGACCGCTTTCGAGCATACGGGAAGTTCACGGAACCACTCCGCTCGCCTCCCCCACGAGCGCGCCTGACAGTCTTGACAAGGCTTATGCGAAACTCGACTATAAAAACGAAATCGCCTACGATTGGAACGAGGAGATCGCGCACTTTACGCAGACAAACCTTTCTTCCGAAGCGACCGAAGCAAATAAACAGACGGAAGAAATCGACGTAGACGTAAACGGACTTTACTTCGACAACGAACAACTCTTCCCCCTGCTCCGCGCGGCGGAACTCAGTTCGGCAATGGTCATCTATACTATCGACCCCACCGACACCAAGAAGCATAGGGCTGACAAGATCGCGGTCACGGACGGACCGACCGCCGCAACGCTCAAACAGAGCGTGAAACTCAGCGGAGACACAGAGGCGGTGGAGCGCGACTTCAACGTTACGGAGATCAGCCTCAGATACAATAAAGCCAATTCCGGCGGAGCGCAGAAGTACACGATCGCCCAGCGCACCGCGCGCGATCACAACAGCTACCGGAACGTGATCCTCAAATACGAATACCCCGTTATTTATTCCCACGGGATCCTTACCTACCGCCTGACCGAAGCAAACTTCTACGGGGCATAAAATAAAAACGGCATCAAAAAACTCCTGCGGGTTCCGCAGGAGTTTTTATTTTGGTTTTAGTTACGCAACCGTGGGAAGCGTCACGCTCTGTCCGCCGTAGGTAAAGATAACGCTCATGCTTCCTTTCGTCGAAGCGCCGTTCATACTCGCATCGACTTCCGCCCAGATCGCGGCAAGTTTTCCGTTCTGGAATTTATAGACTGCGCCCAATCCGCTGAGCGACACGCCTTCTCCCGCTCCCGCCTTCATAACGTAGCCTTTTTTGTCCGCGCTGTACTCAAACATTTCATACTGCGATGCAAGAGCAATGTATTGATTCACTCCGTTGAACGCCATGGAATACTCGTCGTCGTTCACAGCCCAGTTCCCTGCGTCGTTCTTCGTATAGATAATCACGTCGCCTTCCGCTTTGCTCTCGTACTGCTCGACGTCCTCGGTTTCTTCCTCGCCCTCGCCGGACGCTTCCGCGTGCATTTTATAATATGCTTTCCCGTCCGCAATGATCAGCTCGCCCTCTTCCGATTCCTTATAGGACTGACCCTCCATTTCCGCTTTCAAACTGCTCTTCATTTCGATCTTTACGTTCTCGAAATTCGCAGCCGCAAACGCCGCTTCCCAGGTCGCTTTATCGACTTCTTCACCCTTCATGCTCTCCGCCTTGTCCGCGCAAGCCGCAAAGCCGACGCACATTACGCCCGCAAGCGCAACGCTTGCAACCGTCGAAATAACTGCTCTCTTTTTCATACCATTTCTCCTTTTCTGGAAAATGTTACTCTGATTATACCCCCCCCCCCGTTCTCGATTGTCAAGTATTTTATGATAAAATTGTGAAAATTTTTGCATGAACAAAAACCAGCCCCGCACCTGATTAGGCGCGGGGCTTACTTGATTTTTGAATTCTGTTTTTGTTACGCAACCGTGGGAAGCGTTACGCTCTGTCCGCCGTAGGTAATCACATAGGAACCCGTCATCGACATCGATGCAGGACCTTCCGTACCGGATTGCTCTACATACATTGCTTTCAGTTTTCCGTCTTTGAATTTGATAACGATAAGGTCGCCTTCTTCTGCGTCTTTTTCAACGTAACCGTTATGTTCCGTGCTGTATTCGTAATCTTCAAAATCCAAAGAACCGGCTTGATCGATTAAAAACTCCAATTCTTCCATTGCGGAGGTGTAATGATCCATTCCGCTACCCTGCTCGACATACGCCCAAGCGCCGTCCTTCTTCGCAATATATTTTGTCGTTTCACCGGTCTCGTCCACATAATACTCGCTTTCTACCGTACCGTCGCTATATCCTGCACCCGCGGGAAGGTCGCCTTTGACGGAAGTTTTCGCTTTCTGCGTAGTGTATGTTTTTTGATCGGCATATAATAACTCGCCTGTCGCGTCAATCGTAACTTTAATGTCGCCCATCGTTATTACGGTTTCGTTTTCGATTTCAAGTTTGAAATTCTGATACAATTCCTCGTTTTCAAACGCCGCGTCCCACTGCTCGGCGGTCACTTCTTCGCCCTTTATGCTCTTCGCCGATTCCCCGCCGCAAGCCGCAAAGCCTACGCACATCACGCCCGCAAGCGCAAGGCTTGCCATCGTTGCAACAACTGCTCTCTTTTTCATACTTTTTCTCCTTTTCTTGAAAATGTTACTCTGATTATACCCCCCCCCGTTCCTGATTGTCAAGCATTTTATGATAAAAACAATAAAAGTTTTTACATAAACAAAAAACCGCCCTTCGCCCATTCGGGCAAAAGACGGTGTTGAAAGGCAGTTTTTTATTCTTCGTTTCTCTCCGCAATCAGATACATACGGCGCGCGGTCTGTTCCGTTATTTTCACGCCGTCGGAAATCTCCGCGCCGAACACCGCGTAAACGGTATTTCCCTTGGCGACGAGGGGAAGGCGCGCGCCGATCCGCGCAGGGATTTTTCGATCCGTCAGAAACTTTTTAAGCGGTTTCTCCTTTCCGCCGAACGGGGTAAACAGATCGCCCTCTCTCCGTGTTCTGATCACACACCCTGCGGGGAATTTCTCAAAATCGCAATAGAGCGCTCCCTGCCGTTCTTCCTTTGTGACCGTGACCGAATACGCGCCCGCCTTGAAAGTGCCCTCCGCAAAGGGAAGCTCCCCCGAAAATTTTTCTTCGGGGCGGTAAAACACAATTTCATCCCGCTCTCTGGCGACCTCGATCCCCGCAAACGTCACCTTCTTCCCGCTCTGCAAATCTTTGAGTTTTTCGATTTCGCAGAGAATTTTTTCGGTGTAATCTCCCCCGCCCGATCCGCGGATCGCCGAAACCGCCGCCCGCAGAAAAAGCGGTCTTTCAAGATCCGTCGGAATACGAATCCCGTCCGAAGTTTTTTTGACCGCGCGTTCGGCAAGCGTCTGCAAAAACGAATCGTCCTCCCCCGCTCTCCGCGCAAAGTCGGCAATGTGCGCTTCCGCGCCCCGCACAACCTCTTCGAGCGCGGGAACGACTTTTTGCCTGATCGCGTTCCGGCTGTACGTTTCGTCCGCATTGGTCTCGTCCGTAACGTATGAAATATTACGTTCGCTCAAATATTGTAAAATCTCCGCTTTGGAAACGTTCAGAAAAGGTCGGATGATACCTCCGCGCTCTTTAATGGCGGATATGCCCGCAAGCGAGGTCCCGCGCGCAAGGCGGAACAGCACCGTCTCCGCAAGGTCTCCCCTGTGGTGCGCCGTCGCAACAAAGTCCGCATATCCTCCGTCGAGGATTTTCGCAAAACACTCGTAGCGGAAATCGCGCCCCGCCTCTTCCAGACCGACCCCCTCCCGTTCGGCGCGTTCGGGAACGTTTTCCGAAAAAACATACAGCGGGATATTCCGCTCCGCGCAGAACGCTTTTACGAATGCAAGATCGCGCAGGGAGGCTTCTTTGCGGATCCCGTGTTCGCAGGTGATCGCCAAAAGCGATATTCCGTTTGCTTCCGCGTTTTCGTAAAAAACCTGCAAAAGACACACGGAGTCCGCGCCCCCCGATACGGCGACCGCGCCCCGCTTTCCGCGATATTTCTGTAAAAAATCAATATTCACTCTTTGAGTATATCACGATTGTCTGCGTTTTGCAACGGAGCATTTTCAAAAAACAAAATAAATTTACGGAATTACTTCAAAATCGGTTGACAAATCTGCGTATGTCCGTTAAAATAAATGAGCTATTCCGTTGAGGAATACCCATATCGCGGGGTGGAGCAGCCAGGTAGCTCGTCGGGCTCATAACCCGAAGGTCGCACGTTCGAATCCTGCCCCCGCAACCATATGGCGATGTAGCTTAGTTGGTTAGAGCGATCGGTTCATACCCGATAGGTCAGCGGTTCGACTCCACTCATCGCTACCAAAAAATCACGGCTTCCCGCCGTTTATAAGGCCCGTTGGTCAAGAGGTTAAGACATCACCCTTTCACGGTGGTATCATGGGTTCGATTCCCGTACGGGTCACCAAACGAGGGGTATACGAACACCCCGAGAGAGAAACCGAATTTTCGGTTTCTTTTTCTTTTGCGCTTTTTTCGTTTTCCTCGTCGCTCCCGTCGGGGTAATCGGAAAAAATCAAGTTCAAAATCAGTTCTTCCTTTTGCCCACTTTTGAGGTGAAATAACACTTTCATTTTGTCGTCGTATAGCAAAATGCGGTAAATAAAGATATTGATTAGTTCCTTGCGGTGCTTGGTCTTGGTATAGTCAAGCGTGCGGAAATGTAAAAGCCATTGCCGAATGTCCGAATAGGTGTATTTCATCTGCATTGCCTTTTCCATTGCAACGGTGTCCGAAAGCTCCTTGTTCTCGTTCTCTAACCGCTCCACTTGCGACAGTATTATGTCCGTCGCTTTGCCGTGCATTAACGCTTGCATTAAATTGTCAATGGACTTTTGATTTTCTGCAATTATGCTTTCAAGCCGCTTTATTTCGCTATCGTTCCGCGCCGCTTGAATAAGCGTATAGGTTTCTGCGGCTACGGTGTCAATAAATTCGTCCGTCAAAACGCCGTACTTGTTCCGCTCCGTTCCGTCGCCCGTAATAGCCGAAATAACCTCGTCCTCGATAAATTGCTTGCGAACCGTCCGTTTGTCGCAAGTGCGCTTCGTAACGCCTACACACTTGTAATAGTTGTGTAGCGTTTTATTTTTGCTCATTGCGCTAACGCCCGTCATTTTATGCCCGCATTTGCCGCATATCAATTTGTCTGACAATATGTATTCAACTTTCGCCTTGCCCCGTGCGGGTGCGGCGGCATATAACGCAAGTTTTTGTTGCGCTTGCTCGAATAGGTCGTCGTCAATAATGCGCGGCATACCGCCGTCAATTTCGTTGCCTTGATAAATATACTTGCCCAAATAGCGGCGGTTGCTCAAAATGCG
>CAJUCM010000004.1:3243-107038 GCA_910585235.1 uncultured Christensenella sp. | reverse complement strand
CTTACGCTCCTTTACTTCTTGCCCTTGCCCGAAGTCTTGCCTTCCTTATGCTCGACGTGTTCGCCCTTGTAGCGGATTCCGTAGCCGTGGAAGGGTTCGGGTTTGCGGATGGCTCTGAGTTCCGCCGCAACCTGACCGACAAGTTCTTTGTCGATCCCGTTCACAACAATGTCCGTCTGCGAGGGGCATTCGAGTTTGATGCCTTCGGGAGCGACGTATTCGACGGGGTGCGAAAAACCGACGTTCATGACGAGCTTGTTGCCCTGCATCTGAACTTTCCAGCCGACGCCCTTTACTTCGAGTCCCTTTGCAAATCCCTCCGAAACGCCTTTGACCATATTTGCGATCAGTGCGCGGTAAAGCCCGTGGAGCGCGTTGGTTTCGTCTTTTTCGTCAAGCGCCTTGACGTGTACGTGACCCGCTTCCGTTTCAACGCCGATCGCGCCCACAACGTTACGCGACAAAGTTCCCTTTGCGCCCTTAACGGTCACGACTGCGTCTTTGAATTCGACGGTGACGCCCGCAGGAAGCGCAATACTCATTTTACCGATTCTCGACATATTCCGCCTCCTTAATAGACGTAGCAAAGCACTTCGCCGCCGACATTCTGGGCTTTTGCCTGCTTATCCGTCATGATCCCCTTGTTGGTGGAGATGATCGCGATTCCGTAACCGCCCAAAACTTTGGGCATATTTCCGGCGCCGCTGTAAGTTCTCAGTCCCGGCTTGCTGATACGTTCCAGCCCGCTGATGACCGATTGGTTTTTATCTGTGTATTTTAAGGTAAGAACGATCTTTCCGTTGTAGTCGTCCTCTTCAAAACGCACGTCTTTCACATAACCCTCTTTCAGAAGGATGTCGGCGATCGCCTTCTTCATATTGGAAGAAGGGATTGCCACGGTCTCCTTTTTGACCATGAGCGCGTTTCTGATTCTTGTAAGCATATCTGCGATCGGATCTGTCATCTTCTTTCTCCTTACCAGCTCGACTTTTTCACGCCGGGAATCTGTCCCTTGTACGCAAGATTGCGGAAGCAGATACGGCACACGCCGTACTTTCTCAGAACCGCGTGGGGTCTGCCGCAAATCGTGCAGCGCGTGTAAGCTCTCGTCGAGAACTTAGGCGTCTTTTGCTGTTTGTTGATCATTGACTTCTTTGCCATACTCGTCTCCTCACTTCTTGAAGGGCATTCCGAGCGCCCTCAAAAGCTCTCTCGCTTCTTCGTCCGTCTTAGCAGTCGTTACGATGCAGACGTCCATGCCTCTGATTTTCTCCACCTGATCATATACGATCTCAGGGAAGATCAGCTGTTCTTTGAGCCCCATCGAGTAGTTCCCTCTGCCGTCGAACGCCTTGTCCGGCACGCCGCGGAAGTCTCTCACTCTCGGAAGGGCGATGGATACGAGTTTATCGTAGAAGTCCCACATTCTCTTTCCGCGAAGCGTCACTTTAAGTCCCACGTTCATACCCTCGCGGAGCTTGAAGTTTGCGACCGACTTGGTTGCCTTGCGGTAGATCGGCTTCTGCCCCGTAATGAGTTTGAGCTCGTTCTCCACCATCTGCATGGACTTCTGATTGTCCTTGATGTCGCCGAGACCCGTGTTGATCACGATTTTCTCGATCTTGGGAACCTGCATCACGGAAGCGTAGTTGAACTTCTTCATGAGGAAAGGCACGACTTCTTCGTCGTATTGTTTTTTTACTCTGTTCGTAGCCGTCGAAGTTTTCGCGACGGTCGTCTGTTTTACCTGCGCTTTTGCGCTTTTCTTTTCTGCCATCATGATTCCTCCGCCCGATTATTCCTTGTTTTCGTTTTCGGGCTGGGTTGCAGTTTCTGCCGCATCCGCCGCCTTCTGGCTGCGCTTTCTCGTTCTCTTCTTGGGCGCCTCCGCTTCTTCCACGGGTTTTTGTTTGCTCTTCTTGGTATATGCCTTGTCGAGCGTTGCGCCGCACTTCTTGCAGACGCGGACTTTTTTACCGTCTGCAAAGCTGTGTGCAACGCGCGTTGCCTTACCGCATTTATCGCAGACAACTTCCACGTTGGAAACGTCGATGAAAGCCTCTTCCGTCACGATCTTGGAGGTCTCGTTCGCCTTTCTCGCTTTCTCGTGCTTATTGACGATATTCACGCCTTCGACGATGACTCTGCCCGATTTGGGATCGGCTTTGAGAACCTTTCCCTGTTTTCCTTTATACTTGCCCGTTAAAACAAGCACGTTATCGTTTACTTTAACTTTCACTGCGCGCCTCCTTAAAGTACCTCTGGAGCAAGAGAGATGATTCTCATGTAATCTTTCTCTCTGAGCTCTCTTGCAATGGGCCCGAAGATACGGGTCCCTTTGGGTTGCTTCTGGCTGTCGATAATGACCGCGGCATTGTCGTCGAAACGGATATAAGTTCCGTCGGGACGGCGGATGCCCTTTGCGCTTCTTACGATAACTGCCTTTACGACGTCGCCTTTCTTGACCGCGCCGCCAGGGGTAGCCGTTTTCACGCTTGCCACGATAACGTCGCCGATGTTGCCGCTCCTACGGAAGGAGCCGCCTAAAACGCGGATACACATAAGCTCTTTCGCGCCCGAATTGTCCGCGGCTTTCAGCCTTGTCTGAGGTTGTATCATAACCTTATCTCTCCTTTCCTGATTACTTCGCCTTTTCGACGATCTCGGCTACACGCCAATTCTTATCTTTGCTTAACTTTCTCGTCTCTACGATACGGACTTTATCGCCTACGCCGCACTCGTTCTCTTCGTCGTGCGCTTTGAAGCGGACCGTTCTCGTGATCGTCTTTTTATAGACGGGGTGTTTGCTCTTATCCGTCACCGCCACGACGACCGTTTTATCCATTTTATCGGAGACCACGATTCCGACTCTTTCTTTTCTCAGATTTCTTTCCATGATGCTCTCCTTTACGCCTTATTCTGACGGGCGCGGATTTCCGTGTTCACCCTCGCAATATCCCGCTTGCAAGTCCTGATCGACAGGGGATTTTCAAGCTGATTGGACGCGTGACGGAAACGAAGATTAAAGAGTTCGCTTTTGAGTTCTTTGAGCTTTTTAGAAAGCTCGGCGTCGCTTAAACTGTGAAATTCGTTTGCTTTCATGCTTGGTCACCGCCTTCCGTAGTTTGTTCGAGGTCTTCCTTCTTTACAAATTTGCACTTGACCGGAAGTTTGTGCGCCGCAAGACGCATCGCTTCACGGGCAATATCCTCAGGTACCCCCGCCATTTCAAAGAGAACTCTGCCCGGTTTTACGACCGCGACCCAGAACTCTACGTTACCTTTACCGGAACCCATACGGGCTTCCGCAGGGTGACGGGTAATCGGCTTGTGGGGGAATATATCGATCCACACCTGCCCGCCGCGCTTGATGAAACGCGTCATTGCGATACGGGCTGCTTCGATCTGATTGGATTTGATCCAGCACGCTTCTTCGGCAACGAGTCCGTACTGCCCGTAAGCGATTACGTTACCCTTATGCGCGTTGCCTTTCATGCTTCCGCGGTGCTGTTTTCTTCTTTTCACTCTTTTCGGAATTAACATTATCTGCCTCCTTCCGGTTTCTTGCCTTTGAGGACTTCGCCCTTGTAGATCCAGCACTTAACGCCGATCATTCCGAAAGTCGTGTGTGCTTCCGCGAAACCGTAATCGATGTCCGCGCGGAGCGTTTGAAGGGGAATCGAACCGTCGTGATAGTGTTCCGAACCTGCGATTTCGCGTCCGTCGAGACGACCGCTCACCTGCATTTTTACGCCCTTCACGCCTGCGCGCATCGTTCTGCCGATCGCCTGTTTCATGGCGCGGCGGAAAGAAATACGCTTTTCAAGCTGTGCCGCGACGCTCTCTGCAACGAGCTGGGCGTCCGCGTCGATTTTCTTGACTTCGGTCACGTTGATGATGACCTGTTTGCCGTTCGTAAGTTTTGCAAGATCCTTTTTGATCACTTCGATCTCGGAACCCGCTTTTCCGATGAGAACGCCGGGACGACCCGTGTAAATCGTTACGACGATCTTGCCCGCCGCGCGCTCAATGAGAATTTTGGAGATCGCCGCCGCGTAATATTTCTTTTTCAGGAACGTGCGGATGACGTTATCTTCTTTGAGAAACACGGAGAAATCTTTCTTGTCGGCATACCACTGCGTATCCCAACCTTTGATGATACCAACTCTCAATCCGTGAGGATTCACTTTCTGTCCCATGTTAAATATTTCCCTCCGCTTTCTTCACGTCAAGGATGACGGTGATGTGACTCGTTCTTTTAAGAATCGCGTGCCCTCTGCCCTTGCTGACGGGCTGCATTCTTTTTAAGGAAGTTCCGCCGTTTGCGTAGCACTCCGCAACGAACAGATCGCCTCTGTCCATGCCCTGATTGTGTTCCGCGTTCGCAACGGCGCTCATGAGCACCTTTTTCGTGGGAGCCGCTCCGCCGTTCGTAATGTTTGAAAGAATGGCTTCCGCCTCTTCAACGGATTTTCCGCGGATGAGATCGAGCACCGTTCTCACTTTATAGGGAGAAATTCTGATATACTTTGCCACTGCGTAGGGGCGTTTTTCACGCTTTTCCTCTACTCTCTCGGCTTTCTTTTTCATGTTTGTTGCCATACTCTGCTCTCCTTATTATCTCCCCGGCGTCGTGGTCTTTGCCGTGTGACCCTTGAAGGTTCTCGTCGGCGCGAACTCACCGAGCTTGCATCCGACCATATCCTCCGTGATATATACGGGAACGTGTTTTCTGCCGTCGTACACGGCGATCGTGTGACCGACCATCTGAGGGAAAATCGTCGACGATCTCGACCAGGTTTTCAGAACTCTCTTTTCGTTTACCTCGTTCATCGCTTCGATTCTTTGCAAAAGTTTCGCTTCGACGTAAGGTCCTTTCTTAACGCTTCTCGACATTTTTCATCCCTCCTTAATTGATACGCTTCAAGATGAACTTGCTCGTAGGATTCTTCTTCTTTCTCGTCTTGTATCCGAGAGCGGGCTTGCCCCAAGGCGTTTCGGGACCCGCGTGTCCGACGGGAGATTTGCCTTCGCCGCCGCCGTGAGGGTGATCGTTGGGGTTCATGACCGAACCGCGCACCGTAGGACGGGTACCGAAGTGGCGGGTCTTGCCCGCTTTGCCGACGCGGATGATCTCGTGTTCGAGATTGCCGACCTGACCGATCGTCGCTTTGCAAGCCATGGGAATGAGTCTCATTTCGCCCGAAGGCATCTTGATGGTCGCGTACGCGCCCTCTTTTGCCATGATCTGCGCCGTGATGCCCGCGCTTCTTGCGATCTGTCCGCCGCGTCCCGGTTTCATCTCGATATTGTGAACCATCGTACCGACGGGAATGTCCGCAAGCGCAAGCGCGTTGCCGACTTTGATGTCCGCGCCCTTTCCGCTGACGACTTTGTCGCCGACGTTGAGTCCCACGGGAGCGAGAATGTATCTCTTTTCGCCGTCGAGGTAAACGAGGAGCGCAATGTTCGCACTGCGGTTGGGATCGTACTGAATGCTTTTGACCGTTGCGGGGACGCCGTCCTTATTCCGCTTGAAGTCAATGATGCGGTACTTTCTCTTATTTCCGCCGCCGATGTGACGGACGGTGATCTTGCCCTGATTGTTTCTGCCGCCCGACTTGCGCTGATCTTCGAGAAGGGAATTTTCCGCTTTCGCACCCTTCGTAAGATCCCCCGCATAGCCGTGGACCGTCATGAGACGGCGCGCCGCGGAAGTCGGTTTATATCTTTTAACTGCCATTTCCTTTTACCTCTCTTACGACAACGAGTTGAATGCCTCGATGGGCTTGCTGCCTTCTTTCAGCTGAATGATGGCTTTTTTGCGCGTGGGCGTGTAACCCTCGTTCCTGCCCATTCTTTTGAGTTTGCCGCGCTGGGTGATCGTGTTCACGCTTTCGACCTGAACGCCGAACATCTGCTCCGCCGCGATCCTGATCTGGGTTTTGTTTGCGGACTTCGCCACGAAAAACGTGTATTTTTTCTCCGCGATCCCGTCGTAGCCCTTTTCGGTCAGGACGGGTTTCAAAATGATATCTTCGGGTGCCATCAGCAGTAAGCCTCCTCCAATTTTTTTACCGAGCCCTTCGTAAGAACGACTACGGCGTTGGCAACGATCTCGTAGGTGTTGATCTCACCGACGGAAATCGTAGAAAATTTTTCGATGTTGCGGGACGCCAAAATTACGTCCTTATTGTTGTCGTCCATGACGACGACCGTTCTCTTATCGAGTTTAAGCGCTTTTCTGAACGCTTCCATTTCCTTCGTCTTGGGTGCGGAAACTTTCAGCTCGTCCACCACGATGAGTTCTCCGTCGGCAAGTTTCTTGCTGAGCGCGGAAACGAGCGCGCCGCGCTTTGCGGTCACGTTCATCTTTTTGGAGAAATCGCGGCTCTTGGGCGCGAATACGACGCCGCCCTTCGTCCACTGGGGTGCGCGGATCGAACCCTGACGGGCACGTCCCGTTCCCTTCTGGCGCCAGGGCTTTGCTCCGCCGCCGCGCACTTCCGTGCGGGTGAGGGTGGATTTCGTTCCCTGTCTCTGGTTGGAAAGATAAGTGACGACAGCCTGATGAATGAGCGCTTCGTTGTAATCGGCTCCGAATACTTTATCGGAGAGATCGCAGGAGCCCACCTCTTCGCCTTTCATATTGTATACTTTTACGTTTGCCATTGTCCGCTCCTTATGCCTTGACGCTGTTCGAGATCGTTACGATCGCGCCCTTATTTCCGGGAATAGCGCCTTTGATGAGAATCGCGTTTCTCGCCGTATCGACTTTCACGACTTCAAGGTTCTGAACCGTGACGCGCTCGACGCCGTACTGACCCGCCAAATGCTTGTGCTTGAACACGCGGGACGGATCGCTGATGGATCCCATGGAACCGGGTTCCCTGTGAACCGCCGAAACGCCGTGCGTCATTTTCAAACGGTGTTGGTTCCATCTCTTGATAACGCCCGTGTATCCGTGACCTTTGGAAATTCCGGTGACGTCTACTTTGTCGCCCGCCGCGAATACGTCCGCTTTGACCTCGTCGCCGACTTTGTAGCTGTCCACTTTGTCGAGGCGTACTTCTTTGAGCACTTTGCAGGCGGGAACGCCCGCTTTTTTGAACTGCCCGAAATCGGGTTTGTTGAGTTTTTGTTCCGCTTTCTTTTCGTCGCCGAGTTTCTGGAATCCGAGTTTAAGCGCGGTGTATCCGTCGCTCTCTTCCGTCTTGACCTGCACAACGGGGCAAGGTCCTGCCTCTACGACCGTGACGGGGATCACTTTCCCGTCCTCTGCAAAGATCTGGGTCATGCCCACTTTGCGACCGATGATTGCTTTAATCACTGTTAAAGTTCACTCCTTAAAAAATTTTTCTTATATGCGAATACCGCGCACGCAGTATTTCTACAACTGTTTCATTTTCTCATTTTCGCCGAAAAACGCAAGGTCGGATTTACTTCGACCGTTAAGCGTTTTCGGCCGCAGTCCTCTCACGGAAATTTGTCGCCGGACAAATTTCGTGAATAATATGGTATTATCAGCCGAGTTTTACTTTGATATCTACGCCCGCGGGAAGGTGGATCGTATCCAGAAGTTTCGCGTTCGGGCTGTAAATATCGATGATGCGCTTGTGCGTTCTGAGTTCAAACTGCTCTCTCGAATCTTTATATTTGTGAGGGCAACGGAGAATGGTCACGATCTCCTTTTCCGTAGGAAGGGGAATGGGTCCCGAAATCTTCGCTCCGCCCTTCTGCATCGTCTCCACGATCCTCGTTGCAGCTTCGTCAACGAGAGCGTGATCGTATGCGCTCAATTTGATTCTGATTTTCTGTCCTGCCATTTTGGTACTCCTTACATATTTACCTTACTCTGTTACTCTGTGCAACGCGTCCGTGCGTATCGGGGTTTTGCTATATAAAAAACACGCGTCGTTTTGCGGTGTTTTACGCAAAAGCCTCGGTAAGTCGCAGGAATCAAGTCCCGCCATTGTCAGCGAAAATTATCTGTCGGGGGGCTTTCGACCCCGAATTTCAGTAACTTTCCGCCTCAACCCTATACGCCGTTCGCCGCAGAAAAAAGACCTCCGCTAAACACAGGCTTAGATATAATAACACGATTGTAAAGTAATGTCAAACAATTTATCCGAATATTTTCAAACTTTTTTGCATATTTTTAAGGAATTTAACCGTTTTTATTCCGTTTTTTTCTCACGCCCCGCAATCACCTTATAATAGACGACGAACAGAACGATCCCGCCGATCACCATGAGAAACGCAGTCAGCTGAGAGGGCGAAAGAAAACTGATAAACGTCTCCCCGCGGTCGTCCGCCCGCGCGTATTCGATGCAGAACCGCCACACGCCGTAAAGCACCATATAGAACGGGAGCGCGTCCCCCTTGTTTTTCAGAACCCGCCAGCTGAGCAGGGCAAACAGATCGAGCAAAAAGAACATTTCGTACAGCGGAATGGGAACGGCATATTCCGTGCGCAACAGTTCCCCGCTCTTCGAGATATGCAGAATGGGCAACGTGTACCACCGCTTTTCTTCAAACACTTCGCCGTGACAGCAGCCCGCCGTCAGGCACCCGATCCTGCCGATCGCGTGCGCGAGCGTGACGGCGCAGATGACGATACCGAAAATGCGCATGGCGTATTCGAGATACAGTTTCGGCGTTTCGCTCTTGCGGAACATGAGATAACCGGCGAGAAAATAAGTCCCCACAAAGAACAGCGCACCGCCGACCAGTCCGCCGTAAAAGGTCATGCCCCGCCACTCGAACGCGCCGTTCTCGATCCAGAAGTAAATACTCTGTACAAGTCCCGCCGATACAAACCCCAACGCGACCCCCAAGATCGCGCTGACAAGCGCTAAAATTTGCAGACGGCTTGAAATTTTCAGCTTGTCCGCATACAGAAGAAATACGGCGAACGCCGCCGCAACGCCGATCGCGACGAGAATATCGTATAACGTTACGTCAAGAAATAAACGGTACGGATACATTGCCGCCCCTCCTTTCCCTTTATTATACTCCCCTTTCCTGTACAAGGCAAGCGGTTTTTCTGCGATTGACTTTTATTTCGCTCTCTGTTATAATGATTTCATGAAACCGCTCCCCAAAAAACACGGCATTCCCGTTCATACGGCGCTCGCGCTGTTCCTCTGCCTGATTTCAGCGGCGGCGATTTTATTCTATTACGGCGCGCCCCCGCTCACGGGCGACAAAAGAACGGATACGCTTGCGGGCGCGGTCATCCTGCGGTTTTTTATATCGGTGTTTCTGCTCGTTCTGACCGTGGAATTTTTCCCTTCCTGTCTTGCAGACAAGCGCGTATCCTGCAAAAATCTGTTATGGTGCATTCCGTCCCTTGCGGTGGCGATCGTAAACTTCCCGTTCTCCGCGCTGATAAACGGCACGGCGCAGATCGTTCAGGCAAACCTTATATGGCTCTTTTTGATCAAATGCGTTCTGATCGGTCTGAGCGAGGAGATCCTATTCCGCGGGATCATCTTCCGGTCGCTCCTGGAATTTTTCGGAAAGAAAGAAAAATCCTGTTTTCTGCCCGTACTGCTCGGCTCCGCGATCTTCGCCCTCTTTCATTTCGTCAATCTCCTCGACGGCGCGGGGATCCTTGCCGTTCTCCAACAGGTCGGATACACCTTTCTGATCGGCGCGATGCTCTCTATCGTGCTTCTCAAAACGGAAAATATATGGCTGTGCGTATTTCTGCACGCGCTCTTCGACTTCGGCGGTCTTTTGATCTCCGATCTGGGGACGGGGAATCCGCAGGATCTTACGTTCTGGATCTTGACCGTTGCCGTCGGCGTTCTGTGCGCCGTGCAAATGATTATCACGCTCACGGCTATGGTGAAACAACACAAGAAGCCCCTCCGCTGAGGGGCTTCTTTTTTTTACTTTCTCAATATCAGCCAAATCGCAAGTCCGATCGCGATCGCAAATCCGATCGTGTAGCAGACGATTTTTGCGATCTTCATCTTCTTTGCGTCGGGAGGACGGTAGCCTTTCGGCGCAAGCTCCCCGCCGCAGTGCGGACACTTCGTCATGTGATCCAGCACCTCCTGCCCGCAGTGAGGGCAATTCGTCAGGTGCCTTGTAATATTCCGCTCCCGCCGTTCGGCGCTGCGTTCTTCCCTTGTTCTTTTCTCGCTCATATCAGTACGCCACAAGCATCAGGATCAAAAAAATCACGGTCATGACGGCAAGGACGATCAGCATAGGTCCGATCATCTTTTTGACCGCCGAAAAATAGGTCTTCCATTTTTCCTTAGCGGTAGAGCGCTGTTTGGGGGGCGCATTTCTATCGCGCCGCTTCTCCCCCGGCGCCGTTACGTTCGACATATCGGCAATCGTGGAATTGTCGTCGTAGTACACCACTTTTTCTTTGGGCGCTTTCTTTTTTTTCTTTTTATGATTTCTGGGCATCTTCCGTTTCCGATTGAGGATAGAGGTGGCAGGCTACGAAATGCCCCTCCTCGTATTCCTTATAGACAGGCGCGATATGTTTGCACACCTCCATGGCGTGCGGACAGCGCGTGTGGAACTTACAGCCGTAGGGCGGATTGGAAGGCGACGGAATATCTCCTTTCAGAACGATCCTGTTTCCCTTTTCCTTCGGATCGGGATTGGGTACGGCGGAGAACAGCGCCTCCGTATAGGGGTGCATCGGGTGATTGAAGATCGCGTCCTTTTTGCCGAACTCGACCATCGAACCCAAGTACATGACGCCGATCTTATCCGAAATATATTTGACGATCGACAGATCGTGCGAAATGAAGAGATAGGTAAGTTTTCTCTCCTTCTGCAAATCTTTCAAAAGATTGATGATCTGTGCCTGAATACTCACGTCAAGCGCGGAGACGGGTTCGTCGCAGACGACGAGCCTCGGCGACACGATGAGCGAACGCGCGATACAGATACGCTGGCGCTGACCGCCCGAAAACTCATGCGGATAACGCTCGTAGTAGTAGTCGCGCAGACCGCAGCTCTCCATAACTTTGAGAACATAGTTTTTGACTTCGGAATCGGGAACGATCTTATGTACCTTGACCGCCTCGGCTAAGATTCCGCCCACCGTACTGCGCGGGGGAAGCGACGAATACGGATCCTGGAAAATGATCTGCATTCCCGTTCTCAAAGGGCGCATCTGCTTGGGCGCATAGGAGGCAATATCCTTGCCCTCGAAGAAAATCTGTCCGCCCGACGGCTGATAGAGTTTGAGAATACTTCTGCCCATCGTCGTCTTGCCGCAACCGGACTCGCCGACGATACCGAGCGTTTCGCCGGGATAGATTTTGAAAGACACGTCGTCCACCGCGCGGAGCTTGCTCTGAACGGTACCGAACATGGATTTTTTCAGAATAAAGTTCTTTTTGACGTGCCTGACTTCTAAGATCGCCTCTTCGTCGGGAGGGAGTTCCGCGTCCGCCTTTGCCCGCGCCTCGCGCTCCGCTTCCTCTTTGCGGCGCTGAACTTCGTCGGTAAACAGTTTTTCCTTTTCCTCGTCGGGAAGCAGGAAATATTCCTCTTCGATCTTATTGAGACGGCACTGCATGACGATGCAGTAAGCGAGCGGACAGAGCGAAAGAAGCATTGCGTGCTTTGCGAGATTGCTCTTTTTACCGAGATGACGGTAAACGGTATCGAGCCGTTCCATAGAACGCTCCGCCCATTCCGCGGGAATATACAGCGGGATCAGCGATTTCAGAACTTCGTTTCTGACGTTGCGTTTGTCGCGGCTCGGATCGTCGTTCAAGACGCGGGTCGTTCTCGCAATAAAATAAAACCAATAAAATCCGAGCGTCACGCAGAACAGCGCGACGAGCACGCCGATATGAAGATAGGCTTTCCGCTCAACTTGTTTCTCATTCTTATTCACTCTCGTTACCTGCCTTATCATCGTATAAGTGACAAGCCACGAAATGCGTGGGGCTTATCTGCACCATTTCGGGATATTTACCCGCACATTTTGCCCTGCACTCGTTGCATCTCTCTTTGAAATAACAGTAGTCGGGCATATCGACGGGGTTCGGCACGTTACCGGGGATATTGAAGAGTTTGTCTTCCGAAGTTTTCATCGTGGGTTTGGACTTCTGCAACCCCTTCGTATAGGGGTGGCAGGGATTGTGATAAATTTCTTCCGCCGTACCCTGCTCGATGATCCTGCCCGCATACATGACGACGACGTAGTCCGCCATTTCCGCAATGACGCCCAGATCGTGCGTAATGAGAAGGATCGAGCCGTTGAGCTTCTTTTTGATGTTGTTGAAAAGTTCGAGGATCTGCGCCTGGATCGTCACGTCGAGCGCGGTCGTGGGTTCGTCCGCAATGATGAGACGGGGTTCGCACGCGAGCGCCATGGCGATCATGACGCGCTGACGCATACCGCCCGAAAGCTCGTGCGGGAATGACTTATACACCCGCTCGGAATTCGCGATACCGACCATATCCAAAAGGTCGATGGAACGCTTTTTCGCAAATTCTTTCGTCGCTCCCGGAATATGCAGAAGCACGACTTCGTCGAGCTGGTTTCCGATCGTAAACACGGGATTTAAGCTCGTCATGGGTTCCTGAAACACCATGGACATCTGTCTGCCGCGGAGACGGTACATCTCTTTAATCGGCATTTTGGCGATCTCGAAAACTTTCTCTTCCTTTTCATAGACGCCTACGCCGTCCGCGTCAACGACCTGTTTGGGACGGAGAACGGGATTCCCCTCTTTATCCTTGACCGCATTGCCCTTTTTGTCAAGGACGGGTTCCGTGACGACTTCGCCCTTTTCATCCTTTTCATAGACGGGAATGAATTTTCCCTTTTCGTCGCGCTTGTAATCGTACGCCTTGAAGCGGATCGATCCCTCGACGATCTGACCCGAAGGTCCCTGCAACAGGCGCATGACGGACATCGAAGTGACGCTCTTTCCGCAACCCGATTCGCCGACCACGCCGACGGTAGAGTTTGCGGGAACGTTGATCGTCACGCCGTTGACCGCTTTGACGACGCCCTGATCGGTGAAGAAATAGGAATGCAGATTCTCGATTTCAAGGATATTGTTATCGTCCTTCATCTCTGCGAGATATTCCGATTCGGGAACTCTGCGCTTCTTTTGCTTTTCGAGTTTGCGCGTCACCTTGGCGTTGGATTTCGCGATCGCGCGCACTTCCTTGCCCGTTAAGTAATGCTTGGAGGAAGAGGTCTTTCCCGTCTCTTCCTCTTTTTTCTTTTTGAAAATATTGAGAATGCTCATTGCTTACCGCCTTTGTTTGGGATCGAGCGCGTCGCGCAAGCCGTCTCCGATAAAGTTGAATGCAAGCACGGCTAAGATAATGCAGACGCCGGAGGGAACCCAGACCCAGGGATTATTCTGTAAGATAGAAGCGTTGCTCGAAATGATCGAAACCATCGTTCCCCAGGAAGCGTAAGGAATTTTTACGCCCAGGTTCAGATAGGAAAGCGTCGATTCGTAGAGGATCATACTGCCGAGCGACATCGTCATGGATACGATGATCTGCGGGAATACGTTGGGAATGAGGTGTTTGAAAATCCGCCTTGCGGGGGAATACCCCATCGCCTCCGCCGCGACCATGTATTCCTGCTCGCGCAGATACAAAATCTGTCCGCGCACGAGCCGCGCCATGCCCGTCCAGGAGAACAGCGACAGTAGCCCCATGAGCAGATATATGTAGTACTCCGACGGTACCCCGTTCGAGTCGAGCACCGTACCCAATATCAGCATTAAGGGAAGCGTAGGCAGACACATGAGCATATCGCAGATACGCATGATGATATTATCCACCCAACCGCCGTAATAGCCCGCGACGCCGCCGAGCACCACGCCGAGAACGGTCGTTAAAATGACCGCGATAAAGCTGATCGAAAGGGAGAGCCTTCCGCCGTACATGAGACGGGTGAACACGTCCATACCCTGTTCGTCCGTTCCGAGAATATGCGTTCCCGAAGGTTTTGCAAGGTCGTTGATCCCCCTGTCCGTGACGATGATCTGAACGCATTCGCCGTATCCGTCCTCTTCGTCCGCATTGACCGTGAACGCGGAATAGTCCGTCTTGCCCGTGCGGTCGGTCTCGATCTCGCCCCAGGCTCTGTACACGACGGGTCCGAACCAGGAGAAGAGAAAGAGCACGACGAGCATGACGATCCCCGCGACCGAAAGTTTGGAACGGAAGAACCGCCTGACCACCATGCGGAAGGGCGACATGAGTTTCACGTTCTTATCGAGCGGGACTTCGTCGATCACCGCTTCGGCAGCGCCCTCCGCGGGAGCTTCCGTTTCGGAAACGTTTTCGTTGACGGATTCCGCGGACTCGGTCTTGACTGTCTCTTCATTCAGTTGTTCATCAAGATTTTCTTTATCCTGCATTTTTTTGCTCCCGTTAAGACTATGCGGCAAGTTTTACTCTCGGATCGACGAGTCCGTACATGAGGTCGGATAATAGCACGCCGAGCACGGATAGGAACGCAAGGAACATATTGTAGGTCATGATGACGGGAATATCCGCCTGCGTCATTGCGGTCAGCGCGTATTTTCCGATCCCTTCGAGGTCGAACACGCTCTCCGTGATCATTGCGCCCGAAAACAGGCTGGGGATGAGCCCCGCAAGCCCCGTAACGAGCGGAATGAGCGTATTCCTGAACGCGTGTTTATAAATCACTTTGTGTTCCTTTAAGCCCTTTGCGCGCGCCGTTCGGATATAGTCGGAATTGAGAACTTCGAGCATATTCGTTCGCGTAAGCCGCATTCTTCCGCCGATACTCAGAATGACGACGGTCAGAATGGGCAGGAACATATATTTCAGATAGCTCTCGCCGGGACCGGGCATACCCGATACCGCAAACCAGTGCAGTTTGTTCGCAAAGATGTCTTTGAGCAGCTGTGCGAAGAAGAAGGACGGAAGCGAGATGCCGATAAGTACCAACACGGTCACAACGTAATCGCGGATACTGTACTGGTGCGTCGCCGCCGTGATTCCGAGAGGGATTGCGATCATGAACTCGAAGATCGTTGCGATGAACGCGACGAAGAAAGAAGTTCCGATTCTGTCCGCTCTGAAAATTTCGCCGACCACTTCGCGCTGAGAAATGAAGCTCACGCCGAAATCGAGTTTGAACACGTTGCCGAGCCAGGTAAAGTAGCCCGTGATGATCCCCGTGTTCAAGCCGTAAGCCGCCTCCAACTTTTCGCGGAGCTCCGCGCCCACGTCTGCATTGTTCTGCGTCAGCGCCTGCAACTTTGAATCAATAAACGAAGTCGGCATACAGCGGAGCAACGTATAGAGAATCAGCGATACGCCGAACAGGATCAGCAGCATGAACAGGATTCTTTTGAGAATGTATTTCGCCATAAGAGTTACCGTTTAATTATTTAAGAATTTCAAGATTCCAAATTTTTTCAAGGGGCGAGGTGAACGGGTTGACGTTCGTATTGATCCCGCCGATCCTCTCCGCGTCGTATGCGTAGAAGTTCTGTCTCTGATAGACGGGCATTTCCACCGCAAGGTCGAGAACTAAGCCCATCGCCTGTTCATAGAGCGGTTTTCTGAGGTTCTGCTCTTCCATCGAACGCGCCTGATCGATGAGTTTACTCAACTTAGTAATGATCCCGTACTCTTCGGAATAACTCGACGGATTTGCCAAGATCTCGCGGTAGCCCCAAGCATAGACGGAAGTCGCCGTGGAGTTCTTGTGATAGACCTGATACATATCGGGGTCGATCGTGGAGCCCCAGGCTGCCGCCCACACTTCGAGCGAGCCGGTCGCAAGTTTGGTGAGCGCCTGCGAGTCCGCCTTAACTTCGACGTTCCAACCGAGACCGCTGTTATTGAGAAGCTCCGCCGCCTGTTTGAATACGTTGTAGGTGGGGTGCTCGGTGATCGACGCGCCCGCGATCGTAAATTTGTAGCTCAGGGATGCGCCCTTCGCTTTCGCCAGATCGGTATATTTCTTGATTTTTGCCAACGCCGCCGATTCGGTCGTCCAAGTAGCATAGTCGTGCTGATTGGGTTTGGATTCGCCGCCGATCTCACCGTTCGTCGTGGGATACGCCCAGCTCTGGTTGGACATGGGCCAGTCGATGACGACGCAGGTGTTCGTCTGGTAGTAGTTCGTCGCAAGCGAAGCCTGCATAGCGGACATGATCGCCTTACGGGCATTGATGTTCGGAACCTTGCCCGCATTGATCCCGATATAGCCGTAGCCGAGCTGCCAGGCGTAGAGGTCGTTGAAACCGTCCTTTTTCATCTCTTCCATGCGGTCGGAATTCGGTTTTGTGAACTGCGGGGTGACAAAGTCGATCTCTCTGTTTTCGAGCTTGTCGAGCGCGTTCGAGGAGCTGACGTACTGATACTGCAACTTCTCCGTTTTTACCTCGAACATGAAATTGTGGTTCGCCTTATAATAGACGTAGTTGTTCCGCCAGAATTCCGAACCGGAGGGATTATCGTCGTTCGCGGCGTTCGTCGCCTTATAGGGACCGGCGCCGAGCGGCACTTCGACGTTTCTCTGCGATTGGATGACTTTGCTCTGGAAGTTGGAATCCGAATAGGATACGCCGAACTGATTCTCTTCGATATTGACGGAAAGATTGCTGTAATAGTGCACGGGCGCGACCGAGAAGCTGAAATTGTATTTCGCCTTGGGGTCCTTGCCGTCGAGCGTGATGCGCAGAACGTCGTATTCGTCCGCATTGACGGGCGTTCCGTCCGCATTGTGGCTCTTCGCGATTTTATAATCGGTGTCGTTGACTTTGACCGTCGTCGCGTCGCCTAAAACGTACGCGCCGTCCACCTTGTGACCGAGCGAAACAACGCCGTCCACGCGGGGATAGAGAAGCTGACCTTCCTCTCTGCGGTTATTCAGAATAACGTCCTTTGCCTCCGCCGCAAACTGCGTGAGCACCGTGCCCGCCGTCGCGTACGAAACAAGTACATTTTCAAATTCGCCGTTGATTTTATCGTCATAAACTCTCTTGATCGCCGCTTCCTGCGTCTTGATCGTGTCACAGATCTCTTCCCCGTCAAATTTGACGATTTTTGTTTTATCTTCCTTACCCTGAACTTTTTCATATTCGGGTTTGATATATCCTTCATAGAGGAAGAACTTAAATACGTCGTTTTCCAACTTGGCGGCGTGCTCCTCGTAGGGGGCTGTCGTCAGATCGAACGATTCTCTTGCCGCGCTGAAATCCGATTCGAGTTCTTTTTGAAAGGTTTTGAGAACGAACTCATAATCTTCGAGCAATTTTTTGTTGAAGTCCGTATCGCCCTCATCCATGGGAACAACGTCTTTATAAGACTTGGAGACGTTCCATTCGGCAATCGCCTCTTTCATCATGTCGGGCGTCGCATAGTAGATCTCGGAAGCGCCGGAACCCGTATTGAAACCGGGCTGCTTATATACGCCGAGCAATTCGCTTCTTCTTGTGCGCGCATTCGAGTTTGCTTGCAGAGAGTCCTTATCCTGCTGAACGTTTCCCGCCTCCGCATCCGAAAGATTCTGCTGGGTCCTGTATTTGGCGAGCCCGTTGATCTTGATCGAATACATGGTCGAGGAACCGGTATAGACGGGATCGAGATATTCGTAGATATTGAACATGACGTCGTTCATCGTGAGCGGTTTGCCGTCCGAGAACTTCAACCCGTTCTTCAATACGAACGTATATACGGAATTCTGTCCCGACGTATCGATTTCAAATTCTTTAACGACCGTCGCCTCATTATCGCCCGCAATGAGTTCTCCCTTGGAATCCGTCGTCAGCATGCTCAACTGCGTCAGACCGACGACTTCCATATCCGAACCGCTCGTTGCATAGAACGGATTGAAAAGTCCGCTGAATTCCTCCGCCATAATGACGATACTGTCGCGGTTGCTCTTGCATGCCGTAAGCGGGATCGCAGCCAATCCCATGACTCCGCACGCCGCCAATGCCATAGCGCGAACTGTAACTTTCTTACTCATTTTCCTGTCCTCCGTTTTCGTTTTGATAATTAACTATATGATACTGCCCTTGGAACCTTTTATCCTCAACGGGATAGTTGGGGGTATTTTCATACGTAATGAATCCGTTTTCATCCACCGTGGTCTGCCCCTCCGTGGGGTCGATCTCGAACTCATACACTCCCGTCTCGTCCGAATCGTACAACTGCCGTCCGCAGATTTTCAGAACGATCACTCCTGTCTGCACTCTGTTGTCGTTTCCGTTTGCGATCAGATTGAATCTTGATCCTTCGGAAAGATTAAGTCTCGGAATGTTGATCCGTCCGAGGCGCAATTCCCCGCCGATCGTAACGTTTTCGACCGTTGCATCCGCGCCGATTTCGCCCGCAAACATTCCGAAGAGCGAAGCCTGACTGCTCGTTGCTACCTGTACGTCGAAAACCGTGTTTTCAAACGTAACGTTTTTGATGACGGCGCTGTTGCCGATGCTGCCGAACAGTCCGCCGCGCGTAGCGTTTCTGGTATCGTTTATTTCGCGGTCGCCCACGCTGTAACGCGCGCCGACGTTGCTGAACGTGATCGCCTTGCCGCCGTCGCCCTCGATCCTGCCTGTGAACTCCGCAGTCATCAGTCCCGCGGGCCATGCGGTACTCCCTTTGGGGAACGTCAACTCGCCGTTTTCGATCGTACAGCCGAAATCGAGGTCGTTATAGATCGTATAGAGACCCGTCGGATCCCCGATCGCGGCGAACTGCGACGCCTTCTCGATCCGGTAATAATTCCCCTTGTCAAATTCCACATAGATTTTTTTGACGGGGTCGATCGCCGTCGCATTCTCGTAATCAATATCCCCTTCGTGGCTGAAAGGTTGGCTCTCCGTGATCTCCTGCGTACAGGCTTCGTCCAAGTAAGCCGCCTTAAAGGTCATATCCTTTACGGAAGGGAACGAGTAATTATCGCTGTACCGGTGCTCCATTCTACCCGTCTCTTTCGACCAGCGGGGAATATGTACGGTGTCCCGCGTATCGTCGCCGAGGTCGAAACCTTCGGGCGTTCCGAACTGCGTCCATTCGCTCTCCGCCGTCGGTTTATAATAATACTCGAACGTAAATTGCGGAACCCAGGCGGCGTAGAGCGTCATATCGAGCCGCTCGTCGCCCTTTTTGAAGTCAACGGTGTTACTCGCAAAGTCCCACGGATCGGAGAACGTGTAGGCAGGAACCGCCTTTTCTTCCACCTCCTGCCCCTCGTCGTTGACCGTAACGGTGTAATATTTTCCGTCCCGTTCCACGAGCTTGTTGCCCGCGTCATCCACAACGCTTCCGTCCACCGTGACAAGCTCACGGCTTTGGAACCAGCCGACGAGCTGATAACCCCTTCTCGAAATTTTAATGGGATCGACTCCGGGTTTAGGGCGTTCGGGGTCGGCGGGGTTGCGCAACTTGATATGAACGTAGCCCTCGCCGTCCGCCTGGTACTTATCGGGGTTGAACATATCGACGATCGTTACGTTGTCGTCGCCGAGAATGTTTCCGCCGCTACCGTCATAGGTCACCGTAATGACGTTGCCCTGTTTGTAATACTCGTCGATTTTGGTCTCGGTTTTACACGCGCACAGTCCCGCGCACAGCGCTCCCAAGGAACCTACTATCAACAGAGTTCCGATTTTTTTCCTCATAACAAACCTTCGCTGTGTTATTCGTTATCTTTGCTTTCGTCCTCAGAACGATTTTCAACTTTTTCTTCCGAAGCGTCCGTTTCCGCAGTCTCTTCGTTCACGGTCTTAGAAGTTTCAAGCTCGTTCGCCTTTGCCGCTTTCGCTTTTCTCTTATCGAGAAAGACGTAAACGGAAAGCGCGACAAGCGCCGCAAACAGGATCCCCGCGAGCGTGAAGCCAGCAATGCCGACCGCATTCACCGAGTTTTCGTTTTCCTCGTTATTGTCAGGATTTTCGGGCTGAGGATTTCTCGATTCCAAATACTCGATCGTATCCTCCGCGTTCGTCAGCTTGGAGTAGTTGGAAACGAGCGCCTTCTGTTCCAGCCCCGGAAGCGCGTCATACGCGCGGCGCGCCGCCGTAACCGCCTCTTTGTCGTCGAGCGTGATATAGCTGTTGAGCGCTTCGATCATGGCGATGACCCTGAGCGTATCGTCCGTAGCCGCGTTGCTGCCGAGCACGAACGTGCTGAAATACTTTTCAAAGATAAACGTATTATAGCCCGTTCCGTTCGCAGGACTTACCATGACGAGACTCGGTTTGAATTTACCGATATTCCCGACGAAGTTCGCGCCGAAATAGAAGTTGTTCCAGCTCGAAGCATTCCACATATAGTAATCGGAAATGCCGAGCCCGTCGTAACCGCCGAGGTTTCCGTTGAGCGGTAAGTTATCGGAAGTGACGTAATAGGGGTCGTATTCCTCTTCCAGAATGGGAGCGTTATAGCTCTTGAAGATGACCGTCGTCAGTTTTCCGCATTCATAGAACGCCTTATCGCCGAGCGCTTTGAGCGTGGTGGGAAGCGTTACGTTGACGAGGTTCGCACCCTGGAACGCGCGCGCGCCGACGCGCACCGTACCCTCTTCCACCGTGTAGGAAGCAACTTCCGATCCGATGGGATAGCAGACAAGTTCAAGTCCGTTGGGAACGACCTCATAGAGAACGTCGTCGATGACTTTTACGGAATCGCTCACGTCGTAGGTCGTGACTTCTCTCTCGCCGACCTTATTGCCGTTGAACATAATGCCTTCCGTTCTTGCAAAGCTCTTGACCGCACAGCCGTAGAAAGGATTTTCGCCGAGCTCTTCGATCGCACTGCCGAGCACGACTTCTTTGACCTGCGATTCGCCGAACGCAAAGTCTCCGACCGTCCGAGCGGACGTAAGATCCGCTTTTTCGATCAGCGTGCGGAAGAACGCCCATTCGCCGATTTCAACGGCTTTGCCCATATTGTCCGCAGTTGCAAGCGATTCGCAGTTATAGAACGCATACCCGCCGATCGCAACGCCGTCTTTCAGCGCGATCTCCGTCAAGGGAACGTTTGCAAACGCATATTCGCCGATTTCGGATACGTTTTCAAGTCCGAGTTCCGCGATCTTCGTATTGCCGAATGCGTTCCTGCCGATCTTCTTGACCGTAGCGGGCAACGCGTTTTCGCCCGTACCTCCCGCAACCTTGACCCCCGTGAGCGAACTGCACTGCATGAACGCAAGGTCTGCAATTTCCGTGAGCGAGGAATTGAGCGTAACGCTCTTCAAGGACTGGTTGAACGCAAACGCGCCCAAGCCGACCGTCGTCGCATTCGTAAGATCCGCATTTTCAAACGAAGGCGCAAAGTCGGAATATTTGTACCCCGTCGGCACAGGCTCTCCGTCGATGATTTCAAACTCGAAAGCGTATCTGTAACTGTTGCGGTAGAGCCAATAGTCCCGCTCTCTCGTTCCGGAGAATGCGCCCTCGCCGATCTCAACCGCTTTGGAAAGGTCGATTTCGGTGAGTTTGTTCGCATTGTTGAACGCGTAAGCCCCGATCTTCACGTTGTCGCCGAGCGTGACCTTCGTCAGATTCGCACTATTCGCAAACGCATTGTTGCCGATCGTGACGTTATTGCCGATTTCAAGCGTCGTCAGCTTGGAAAGAACGCCGGCGTTGAAATTATACCTGTAATATCCGTAAGTCGTTCCGCCTACGACATAGTCATAACGCGCGTAGTAATCTAAGGTCTTTGTTTTATCATAAGTTAAATCCAGAACGGGATTAAAGAACGCACCCGTTTCGATCGTGACGTTGTCGCCGATTTTCACGGTCGCAAGATCGAAACAGAAAGCGAATGCACCCTCGCCGACAGAGACCTTATCGCCGCCCTCGATCTTTACTTCCGTGACCGCAGTTTTATAGAACGCGTAAGCGCCGATATTTTTCACGTTCTGCAACTGGTTCGCGTCGTCGTTGGAACTGATCGTAAGACGGGTCGAATTATAGAACGCATAGTCGCCGATCTTGTTCAGTTTCGGGAAGTTGAACGTCGTCAGGTTCGGGCAGTCCGCAAACGCATAGGACTCGATCTCCTCCACGTCCGCGCCGGAAACGGTTCTGATCGACGCGTTGCCCGCGAACGCGCCGCTCGCAACGGTCGTCGTTCCCGCAGGAAGAACAAGCGTTGCGGAACCGTACTGGGGAGCCGCCATAACGAGCTTGCCGTCCGTCGTATAAATGAACTTACCGTCCTCTCTCGTTTCAAGCGTCTTGTTGTTCGCGTTGATCGTAAACTTTGCAACGTTTGTTCCGCCGAACGCCTCTTCGCCGATGACCGCAACGTCTCTGCCGAGCGTGACCTGGGAAAGTTTCGTACAGCCGTAGAACGCACGCGCGGGAATGACCGCCGCGTTGATGTTGATTCTGAGAAGGTTCGTGCATCCGCCGAACACCGCCTCGCCGATCTTGATCTGCGGCGCCTGGAAATTCACCGCATTGAGCGCGGTATTTCCCGCAAACGCGCCGCTGTCGAGCGACTGTGCGGACGCGGGAAGATTCAGATTCCCGATCGCGTTCTTTGCAAACGCATAACTTCCGACCGCTACGATCGATTTGAAATCGACTGCGGAAAGCTGGCACTCGTAGAACGCTTTTTCGTTGATAAACTTGACGTTCCCGAAATTAGCTTTTTTCAGATTTTTACAGCCGTAGAACGCGCCCACGCCGATACGGGTCAGGGTCGTCGGGAATACGACTTCTTCAAGCGCGGTCAGGTTTGCGAACGCGTAGGATTCGATGTCCGTAACGCCCTCCGGAATGACTACCTTGGTGATCGTATCGTCGCCGATAAACCACTGCTTGATATGGTAAGGATCCTCGTCGTTGATGACGTCGCCCGCTTCGAGGTCTTTATCCACCATTTCGTAGTTGGAGAATGCGAACGACTGGATCGTCGTGATCCCGCGGTCTCCGGGAATGACGACTTCGCCGCCGAGTCCCTTATAGGACGTAAGATAAATACTGGTCGTCGTAAACGGGTCTTTTACGTTGATGCTCACCGTACCGACGAAGAAGGAAACCGTCTTATCGGGATAAGGCACTTCCACGTTTACGCTGATGGTCGCGGTTCCACGCGACTGCGCAACGATTTTGCCGTTCGCGTCAACCGTGACGATTTCGGGTCTCGTCGAAGAATAGGTCAGCTTCGGCGTGTATTCGGGGAAGTAGGTATCGATCTCGCAGATGAGCTCGACGCTCTCGGAGGGATACATCGAAAGATAGTATTCCGAACCGAAATCGTAAGTTCCGCCCGTAATGCCGACGCCTCTGTCCTCGCTCGAATTTGCATGGTACGCTCTTACCGTATGATATTTGGAAATGACCGCTCTGTTTACCTGAGGCGGGTCGTACTTACGGTAGCCCTCGTCGCCCTCTTGGCGGACATACACCGAAATGCTTCTCGTGATCGACTTGCCGTTCGCGTCTTTACCGGTCGCGTAGATCGTCACGGTCTGCCCTTCGCCCGCTTCTTTTGCGATCACGGTCTGGTTGACGACGCCGACGTACTCATTGTTGGAGGACTCGAAATCGAGAACCTGCAACCAGGTATCCGCAGGGAACACTTCGAGAACGGTCGTCAAATCGAGCGTCTCGTTGGGGTTGAGCGTGATGTCCGATTCCGTGAAGTACATATCGAGCACTTCGTCGGGAAGTCTCAGCTCGTAAGTTGCCGAGTTCATGGCATAGTCGTAGCAGGTCGCGATATAGCTGTTGTTGCCGTAAACGACTTCGGATTCTCCCGTTTCGGGATTGTATTTGAGCCCCATCGAATTCTTGATGATTTCGACGTAATCGGTCAATTCGATCGTCACTTTGGAAGTGGAGTTGTACGACGAATAGACGGGCGTCATATATTTGCCGAACGAGGTCATCGTGAATCTGTAACCGGAATTGGGTTCCGCCTCGACGATCTGACCGAACTGGATCGCCATTGCATAGTGGTTATCGTAGATATTCACGTCCGCAAAGAGACGGGTCTTTCTTAAAGACTGGTCGTATTCCGTTCTGTAATCGACGCCCGTCACGATCGGCGCTTCAAAGTCGATATACATGGGGAACGTGAATTTGTTCCTGACGTTCTTCTGATCGGAATAGTTTCCGTAATCGATGAACGTTTCAACGGTCACGGTATATTTGGTATTGTTTTTGAGATTGTGTTCCAGAACGGAGAAGTCCACGTCAAAGCTCGACTGATAGATCGTGCCTCCGTTGGAGCCCATTGATTTACGCTGGTTTCTGTCTTCCGTAAACCAGATTTCCTTACCCGTGGAATCCTCCACGACGGAGAGACGCCAGTATTTGACGTTTCTTAAAAGTCCGCCCGCGATCGAATAGATCTTGTTGATAGCGGACGCTTTTCCGTCCTCATAGTTGGAGAGCGCGATGTGTTCCTTGCTCGCCGCGATTTGCGCGGACGCGGGATTCTGAACGAACGGATAGGTTCCGAGCGTTGCGATATAATCGCTGTAATATCCGCCGTACACGCGCGTCGCGTAGGCGTCCTCCATGATCTTGTCTTCGGGATCGATCCCCGCGTTGAGCTCGTCGGGATTCGTATCGTAATATTCTTCGTCGAAGATCGGCGCTTCCGTCCAGTCGCCGTAAAAGGCGAGCATGGGAACGCTGATATTGACGCTTGTACCGCCTGCCGCGGTCAGCGTGATATATCCTTCCACATACATGCCGTATTGGAACGATTCGTCAAGATACGCCTTATCCGCATCGGAAAGTTCGATTTTAACGGTCACTTGCGCGCTTCCGTTTGCAGGAACCGTGACGGTGCTACCGCTGTACGTTCCGTCCGAAACTTTTACGATCGAAGTCGTAGGATTCAGCAGATACCCGTCTTTCGTGACGACCGTATCCCCGTGGCTCGTGTAAGTGGGGCTGACCCCTTCCGTCATAACGATGCTTCCGAGGTTATAGGAGATCGCCGAACCCGTGATGTTGTTGATCGCGAATGTCATTTCATAGACGCCCGTTTTCGCCTTATCGTCGCCGAGTTCGAGCTTGGTCTTATCCATTTCGACAAGCCCGCCATTTTCGTCCTTTTCATAGGTCGAGATATACGCCGCGGAAGTCGTGGATTTTCCGATATTGACAAGTCCCGCGCCCTGTTTTCTGACTGCGTAAGCAAGCCCGTTCTTGTTGCGGATAATGTCCGCCGTGGACATTGCAAGCTGGTTGACGCGTTTGGTAACTTCGACGGGGCTGAGATCGCCGAACACGTCGGTATTGTCTTTGACGTACTGACGGATGAGCGCCGTTGCGCCCGCCATATTGGGTGCCGCCATGGAAGTACCCGAAAGTCTGTCGTACGCCTGACCGGGGACAGCCGAATAGATCTCGCCGCCGTGCGCCGTGATTTCCGGTTTGATCCTCAGATCGGAAGTGGGACCCCAGGAAGAGAAGTCCGACATGAAAGGACCTGCGACCTGACTTTTGCTGATTTGCAGAACACCCGTTCTTGCCGCCGCGAGCTTTTCGCCCTCGTCCTGCGAGATGGAACATACCGCGCCGATATCCGCGCCGACCGACATACTGATATTGCCCGATACGTTGTTATAAATGATAATGCCCGCCGCGCCCATAATGCGGAGCGCAACGTTTACCTTTTCCTCAAACGTCGTATCTCCGCGCTTGACGAGCACGATTTTATTTTTATAAAACTCTCTGCTCTCGCTGTAATCGGAGCGTCTGCCGACGCCGGGGATCGTCACATAGTTGAAATTGTAGCTATCTACCCCGCCGACCTCTTTGAGAATGTCCTCGACAAAGTTCTTCGACTTTGCGGAGGAAGTGGAAGCCTCGGTGAAATACATGATTTCGCCGTTGAACATGAAGTAAGGCGTTTTAACGCCGCCGACGGATGCAACCGAGAGCGCCGCTTCGTACGTGGAAGGCGAACCGACGACGCCCGAATCGGGATTGGAAGTCAAAGGATTGCTACCGTTCTTGGTCGAACCGTTTACCGCGGTATAGTCGTTGCCCGCCGCGGTGATGAGCGAAATGCCCGCTTCGCGCACTCTGTTATAGATATTTTCGACTCTCTCGTCGTCGTCCTGCGTGGTGAAGCCCGCGCCCGAACCGAGCGACATATTGATGACGTCCACACCGAGTTTTACGCAGTCGTCGAGCGCGGCAAGGATCGAAGAAGTTCTTGCGCCCTGCTGGCTATCGGAGAACACCTTCATGATGGCAAGCTGCGCATTGGGCGCAACGCCCGTGATCTCGCTGTCCTTGCCTGCGATAACGCCCGCAACGTGCGTGCCGTGCGCGGAATCGAGCGGGAACACGTCGGCGTCCTTATCCGCATAGTCGTATGCGTAGGGAACCTTTTTGTTGACGTATACGTCCTCCGCGGTCAGATTGGCGGTGGTTGCCGCCGCCGAAAAATTCGTTTCCTTTAATTTATCGGCAATCGTTTCGAGTTTATAAGCCTCGTTATCCGTCGTGAAATTCTCCACGCTGAACGCGGTATGCGTGTAGTCAAGCCCCGTATCGAGAACGGCAACAAGCACGCCGTCGCCCTGATATGCAATGGAAGAGCTGTCAAAAATACCCGTTTCATAGACGTCGACTTCATTGGTGACGATCTCCGTTTCGGCGGGAGCATACACTTCCCCGACGATCAGAGTCGCTTTATCGCCGACTGCGTTTACGAGCTTCTGATAATCCCGCGCCCTTAAAACAACTTCAAAACCGTTGACGACGGCGTCGTAGCTGACGCCCTCTTTATAAGAGATTTTCGCTTTATCGAGCGTTCTTCTGAGCGCTTCGCGCTCCGCCTGATTCTTGGAGGCAAGCGCCTTTGCGGAAGAAGTTCCGAGGAACTCGGAAAATTCGCCCTTACTGCCCGATTCCAAATATGCGTCGAACGCCGTTTTGCCGTTGACGGAGAGAATGACGGAAATTTCCTGATTGCCCGAAACGTTATCGCTCAGACGGTAAACAACTTCATTGTTGAAGTAATCCTCCGTATGCTGATCGACGGAAGCGTCTAAACGGGTAATAGCGTCCCCCTTTCCGGTAGACGCTGTTCCCCAGTTCTTGGTTTCTGCGACCGCCATTGCGGCGATACTTGCCGTAAAGCACGCCGCCAGACTGACGGAGACCGCGCTTAACGCTGTTTTTTTGAATTTTACCATAGTTTTAGCCTTTTTCTCTTATAATCTTAGCCTGCGCGTTTCTGCACCGGAGCAACGGTTCAGGTCTCTTCCGGCGCGACGTACGTTTCGACCGTCGCCGTCTTTGTTCCGTCCGCGTTCTCCGTGATCTTCACCGTGTATTTCGCGGACGAAGTCGTGATCACGTAAGTCTTGTTATCCGCATCGTACGTCTGTTCGGTGACGGCGTAATTGCTCGTACCGAACATACTCGTGCGGCAGTATGCAAGCACCGTGTTCGTACTCTCGTCGATCTCCACGAAGCCCTTTCCGTCTTCCGTATAGATCACCGAAACGTTTGCGATTTTCGTGATCGTTACGCTATCGTAAGGAAGAACTGCGTCGTCGCCGAGTCCGCCGCTATTCGCCTTTTCTTTCAGAGAAATCTTGTAATATACGGAGGACGTGAATTTTCCGTCGTCATCTTTCTCTCTTACAACGTAATTCAGATTGTCGTCGCTTCCGAAAATCGCACTCGACGTGACTTCCGTTCCGTTGTCCGTAAAGCCGGGGACGAGGATCATGCCGGGCGTATAATTCTGCTGTTCGGAAATGATGATCCTGCCGACCGTGACCGAATAATCGCCGTCCGTAAGCGTTTGCTCTCTGTAAAATCCTGCCAGAGTGAATGCGGGAACGCCGTACTTTCTGCTGATCGAATACACGCCTTTATAGGTATAACCGTCCTTACCCGTGAGCGTGACCGTATAGCTTTCTCCGTTCTCGCTGATTGCAGCCTCGCAGGGCAAATCGGTGAACGACTCGATCTTGTTGCCGTCCGCGTCGAGGAATTTCAATACTTCGCCGATTTCTCCGCTCGCCGTATATGCGCCCGCATTGCCCTTTTCGTCATACGGTCTTTTGATCGTGAGGCGACCGCAATCGGGAAGCATCTGAATGATTGCCGAACCGAACTGAGGATAGTATTCAACGACGGTGGAGAGGAACGCCAAAGATTCCGCATCGATATAGAGATTCATCGCCTCGACCGAATAATCGCGTTTGTTCTGATCGGGAGCATAAGTCAGCGCAACGTCAAAACGGAAATCACCGACCATAACATACGTTTCGTAACCTGCGGCGTCTCCTTCGAGCGCCTTTCTCACGACGGTACAGTCTCTTTTTTCCGTCACCGTCTTTCCGTCTTTTTCGTAGGAAAGCGTCGCCTTGCCCGATACGGAGAACGTCGTGCTTCCGGAGGGCAAGAAGTCGATATCCGTTAACTTATAAGTCGTTCCGCCATCCTCAAACTGAATCGGATACTTTCCGCTGTTGTCGTCCGTACGTTTGAACACAAGGCTGAAACCTTCGTACTTATAGTAAGTAGCGTTGTTCCACTCAATCGTCTTGTCAAAGTTGCCGAGTTTTTCTTTTACATATCCGTATCCGTTGGCAGTCTCCGTCACGCCGTCCGTCTTCATGCGGTAGATTACAACGTTCTCTCCCTCATCGTAGTAATAATACCGTTCGGTTCCGTTGAAAATCGCAAATCCGTACTTCGTGAATTGAAGGGACGTAAAATCTTCCTTGAAATACGTCATTCCCTTGTTCTCGACGGCTTTGATCAGGCGGGTCTCGGTATTATACTCATAGATCGTCGCGTAGGTGCCCGTATTGTTTACATAATAGAGAATGTTATAATTTGTTCCCTGCGACTGATCGGTGATCAGCGTATAGGAACCGATTTCCGCTTTGCCCGTCTGCGTAAATCTGATTGCGGATCCTGCGTCGTCGAACACGAGAACGGAGTAGTCCTCTTCATTGACGAATGTGTACGCGGCGCTGTCATAGATGACGAAGAACGTGGAATAACGGTAGTTCCCGATCTTCACAACGCCGAGTCTGCCTTCGAGCTTCTTGGGCGTGCCGTCCAATTCGTAATTGATCGTGATCACGCCGTCGTCCGATACGGTATACGTTCCGTCTGCGATCGGTTTGGTTCCCGAAGTTCCCTCTTCCTCGCTTTCGGTATCGCCGATCATTTCGGACAGCTTTACGCCGCCTTTTCCGTCGAATTCCAGAACCGTGCCGTCTGCGTACTGGTTATCCATGACAATGTACATTCCGTACTCGTTGCCGAGCAATCTGAACGTACCGCCGGATTCACCGGTCATGTTAAGTTCAAAGTACAGATATTCGCCGCCCACATAGGTATAGACGATATTTTCCGTGCGGGCGCGATACTGTCCCTTATAGGTATTTCCGTAGGTATCGGTATAGATCAGGTTGAAGCCCGTTCCGTCGAGTTCGAGCGTACCCGAATCATCGGACTCGAAGCGACCCGCTTTGTCGCTGATGATCGAGAAATACGCGCGGTTAGAATCGCTGAGAAGGATATAGCGGAACGTTTTCGGATTGCTGACGCCCGTCTGCGTAAAGCGGTAAATGATCGCGCCGCCCAGCGTTGCTTCTTCCTTCAACGCCTCGACCGTGCCCGTATAGGAGATCGTAGCATCCTCTTCCCCCGTAGCGTACGGATTGGGAATCGTATAGATCGCGCCGCCCTTGCCGTTCAGATAAAGGGTCGTGGTCTTTTCCCAGGTGCCGTCCTCTTTATACAGGTAGGTATATCCGATCGTCGATTCGTATCTGAAAAACGTCTTTTTATCATGATCGATTTCAAGATAGACGTAGCCCTTCGTCGTCTTGACGAGCGTAACCATAACGCCCTCGACTTCCTGTTCAGCAATCGTACCGATGATCGTGGATTCCTCTTCGCCGATTTCGAGAATGGCAATCCCGCCCACGATCGTGAGCTTGGAACCCGCCTGATTGGGATAGCGCTCGTCGGGCGTATATACCACGGCTTTATCAGCCGTTTCGGAATTTCCCGTCTCGGAATAGATATAATAAATACGGCTATCGGCGACCGACGCGTCGAGCGCAAACACGAATGCGTCAAGATCGGTAATATCGAACTTACTGTTCGTATGGTCGATTTCCGTCACTTTATCTGTAAACTCGAACACGTAGAGTCCGCTCTTTTTGTCAAGGACGTACGTTCCCGTAGCGGATTTCGTCAACTTCCCGCCGACGCTCTCATAGAGATTCGCCTTGCCCTCTTCTTCCTCGTTGAGCACAAGCACGGGCGCATAGAACGTATCTTCACCCTTATCGTTTTTCCCGCCGTAGTAATAGTATTCGAGATAGCCGTTGGGTCTCTTCTCCACCTCATACGTCGTTGTTCCGGCAAAAATATCCCTATGCTGCGTCATCAGGAACGTATAAGTCGCTCCGTTGCCCGTAAACGTCAGAATGTAAGTGCCGAAGTAAGATTCGCTCAGCGAATAATACCCCGTTGCAATCTCGGAGGCGCTTGCCTCGAATCTCGCGTGGATCATGCCGTCGAGAGTCAGTTTGCCCGCTCCCGTATCGAACTGCGCGTCGAGATCCCCGAAATAGAGCATATACCCGCTGTATCCGCCCTCGCTGATAAACTTGATATTAAACGTGGAACCGTTTGTCTGTTTGAGCGTATATCCGTCAATTTCGCTGTTATAGCCATACATGACCTGAATGGGAGATGAACCGTAATTCCAGGTTGCATAGCCGTATCCGTCGAACGTGAGGTCGAACGCGGGCGAGAACGTACCGAGCGAAGTTGCGTTTGCAAGTCCGATCCGTTTTAAGGTGCCGAGCGCCACTTCCTCTTCGTTCCGCATCGTAAAAATTTTATACGTGTTGCCGGATTGCGTTTTCACCGCACCCGGAAGTTTGAACGTTGCGGTCTTTCCGACCATTTCGCCTTCGCCTCTGTCGAAATAAGCCTTATATTCGCCCGTTTCGTAATCGATTTCAAACGTACCGTAAGCGACCTCGGTGCGTTCTTCGGATTTTACGGTATAGGTCAGGTTATTATGGTCTTTGAAATTCACCGATTCGTCCATCGAGAAACCGTACATGGGATGATAGAGATAATATACGCTTCCGTCCAGCGAATCCTTATCATAACAGAACATATCCTCGTTGAGAATTTTGCCTGTAAAATCTCCTTTCCAATCCAATTTGTCCGAATCATTAAAGACGAACCGGGTATCCGAAAACCATTCTCCCTTAAAGAACATTCCGCCGCGCTGTAAATAGACGCCGTCTCCCATGACGAAAATCGTATCCGCACCGCCGAACAGATCGGAATAGCCCTTGTTCCAGTATGCGTAAAGGGTCGCGTCGCTCTCGACAACATAAGGATTTTCCCATACGACTTCCGATTTGTCGTTCGGGTCCTTATTGTAGAGCATTGCGTCAATATAGTCGATCGGGTAGTTGTTTTCGCCGTACGCGCTCTCCGACCAGCCCGCGAAAATATAACCCGCGTTCAAATAAAGATCGTAGGGAAGTTTATATTCCTGCCCGTAATAGAGTGTACTCGAAACTTCCTGCTGCGCGGTTCCCGCGATATTGGGATTGAGCGTAACGGTATACTGTTCACGGTTGAAAAAAATCGCAAACTTGTTGTCGTTCTCTTCGGGTTCGTCTACAAGCTCCCCGTCTAATACTTGGTCTTTATGGCGGATCTGGGTAAAGCCCTGCAACTCGTAATCCACCGTAAAGGAATTCGTTGCATAGGCATAGAGCGTGACCGCTTCCATGTCGTATTCCGCCGCGTCTATATCGCCGAGAAGGCGGGCAAGATTCTGCGTATATACGTCGAGCGTGTATCCGACTTTATATCTCGCCGTCAGCGTGATTTCTTCCGCGGGCATTCTGTAATTTCCGCCGAGCGCGGAATTTCCTCTCAGCCACTGACCGAATTCGTAACCGTTTTTGGCGGGAACGTATTCCGCGAGATATGCAGAAACGTTCGCACCCGCTTTCAGATACAGATCGTCGCTGTTTTCAAGCGAACCGCCTTTCAGATCGAGGTTGATCTTATAACGTCTGTCCCATTTTGCATAATACGTCGTGCCGACGTCAGCGACCACGCTCGTGACGGGAGCGCCCGCAAAGTCGCTCGACAGGTACCAACCCGCGAACTCCCATTCCTTGCCCCTTGACGGAGGCGTGGGAAGCGTAAACTCCTCTCCTTTGTTGACCGTAACGTCATCGACGGATACTTCGCACTGCGTATCGAATTTATAACTGACCTCTTCAATGCTGCCGCCGCACGCCACCGCAACCAATCCCGTTACGGCGCATACAAACGCGGAAGCTGTCAATAAAATCTTTTTCATTATTTTTCTCCTTTCGGAAGCCAAAATTCCTAATACCCTTAGTAGTCTATTATTATACTTTATTTTGTCACACTCTGTCAAATAAAACAAACTGTCATAAAATAACATTTTGTAATTTTAACAAAATAATCACAAAATGAACCAAAAGCTCTAAAATCTAAGGGATCGTACGTATTTCGTGAATATTTTCTGATTTATTTCTGAATATATACCGCATAAAGCGTGGTGCCTAACGGCGCTTCCGTAACGTTTTGCGCCGTATAAGCGATTTCCGTTCCGTTTTCCGTCAGCGACCAGCCGGCAAAAACATATCCTTCCCGATAAGGTCCGTCGGGTGCGTTCAGCGCGTCGTAATATTCAAAACTGCCCTCTCCGACCGTGAACGACACGACGTAGCGTTTATCCTCGGAAAGCGCAACGCCCCAGACGGTGGGACGGCGGGAAGAGTTCCAACCCGTTCCCCAATCCGCCTCTCTGTTCGTATCCTCCACATAGAAGGTGGCGGCGTTGCAACCGTAGAATGCGTGCGCTTCGATCCTGTCGATATTTCCGCCGATCACGACGGACTGCGCGCTTGCGTGGATCTTTCCGTCTTCGTCGGCAACGCTCCCCAAGAAATAGAATGCGCCTCTTCCGATCGTTTTAACACTGTCGGGAACATAAAGATTTCTGACGCCGCTAAGCTCCGCAAATGCATAGGCGCCGATATGTTCCACTCTGCCGAGATCGACTTCCGTCACGCCGCTGCAATCCATGAACGCGTAATCCCCGACCGTCTTGACGGAAGCGGGAAGTTCGATTGCATTCAGCGCCACATCCGAACGGAACGCGTTCGCCCCGATGCTCTCCACGCCCTCTTCCAACACGACCGTTTCAAGCCCCGTGCAATCTCTGAACGCGCTATCGCCGATCGTTTTGATGTTTGCGGGAATGGTCAGCTCCGTCAGCCCCGTACAGCCGTAAAACGCATATTCGCCGATTTCCGTAAGGCCTTTTCCAAACGTGACTTTATTGAGTCCCTTACAGCCGTAGAATGCAAAGTCGCCGACGCTCGTGAGCGTATCCGGCATCGCGATAGAATCCAGCATGGTGCAACCGTAGAACGCCGAACGCCCGATCGACGCAAGACGACGGGGAAGCCCGGAAATCTGCAATGACTCACAACCGTAAAACGCATAATCGTCGATCTGTCTGAGATTTGAAGTGCTCATTGCGTATCCGCTGAGGCTCGAACAGCCGTAAAACGCGCCTCTGCCAACCGAACGGATCCCCGCCGCATTCTCGAACGAAACGATCGCCTTACAATTATAGAATGCGTAATCGGAAATGCCTTTCACGGCAGTTTCGCCGTTTTCATTCTGTTTGAACACGATATTGGCATGGGTCTCTTCGGGCGCTACCCATTTATAAACGACTTTTTCTTCGCCATCAACTTCGACTTTGAAAGATTCCAGTGTGTATTGACCCGTACAGCCGACGACCCAGTCGTCCGCATATACGACGCCGTATTCGTCCGCATTCTCATAGATGCCCGATTCATAGAACGCATACGAACCGATCTGTACGACGGATTCGGGGATAAACCGATTGGACGTCGCGCCGGAATTAAAGTTCAACCCCTTGCACCCGCGAAACGCGTAAGCGCCGATCACTTGCAGCGTCGGATCTTTTGTTCTGTCCGCAGGCATCAGATAGACGCTGTTCAGATTTTCACTGTACGCAAACGCTCCGACGTCCAGCACTTCGATATTGGAATAGGACGCGTCAAAACGGTACAGTTCGGGACAGACGTTGAATGCGCTCGCACCCACATACTTGATATTTTCCGAAAGCGTAACCGCCTCAACATTCGACCCCGCAAACGATCTGTCCGCTATCCCTACGGTGTCCTCTCTAAACACATAAGTAGTAATGTATGCGTCCGGATCGTCTTTGTTGGAAAGATCGAAATGAGGCTGATCTCCGGAATTATCTCTGATAAATCCTGCGACCCATTTATCCGCATAATAAATCTTTTCGCCGCTTGCAACTGCGTCGTTATAGATTTTGGTATTGTGAAAAGCATACGTGCCGACCATTGTTACGCTGTCGGGAATGCTGACGCTATCCAGATTTTTACAGCCCTCAAATGCCTGTTCGGACAGACTTTCCAGCCCCACCGGCAACGCGACGGAAGCAAGCGCCGTATTCCGGAATGCTTTTGACGAAATTTTTTTCAGATTCCCGCTCTCGCTGAAATTTACGGTTTCAAGCGACGAACATTTATCGAATGCCCCCGATCCGATAACGCTTACATCCGCGCCGATCGTCACTTCCGTAAGTTCGGTCGCAGATAAAAACGCATTTTTTCCGATCGACGTAACGCCGTCGGGAATGGTGAATTCGCTGAATCCCTCGCAGTTGTCGAACACCGAATCCCCGATCACCGTAACGTTATTGAAGTCGATCTCTTTGAGCCCCCTGCAATAGGCGAACGTACTGTTTTTCAGCTCCGTAACGCCCGCGGGAACGGTGAACGATTCCAGCGACGAGCAGGCGCGGAACGCTTCCTCCTGAATATCCGTCACCGTATCGGGAATGGTGATGTTTTTCAACGCCGAACAACTGTAAAAAGCGCCCGGTCCGATCGTCGTCACGTTCTTGCCCAAAACGAGCGTTTCCAATTTTCTTGCGCCGCGGAACGCGCCTTTTCCGATCGAAGTAACGGGCTTTCCGCGATAGGTATCCTCCATCACGAGTTCGGTCATAGCCGTCGCGCTGACGCTCGTAACTTCATATTCGGAACCGCTGTTGATGAGCTGATAGCGGCAACCCGACTCATAAGCCCTGTCTAAGGAGACGACCGACGACCACTCGGAATCGTAAAAACGTTCGCCGTCTCCGATCGCACGGACGCGGATGTCGTAATCCCCCGTTTCAAGATAGGCAAGCGCAATATTCTCGCGCCGCGTTGTCGTTTCATTGCTTTCGCCCGTCCCGACGTTCGTAATATTCAAACGGTAACTTCTTGCATTATCCACGCGGGACCAGCTGAGATTATAGTTATCGTCCATATCGAAATCCGTCGGACTTTCAAGCGTCTCAGCATGATCGCAGGCGGCAAGGGGCAACACGAAACACATCGCCGCCGATACGGATATGAAAATTTTACTTATCTTGTTCATGCCGCTCCTCCATACGGATCTGCCCGTTCTGCTTCTTCTCTCTCTTCTCGCGTATCAATTCGTGAATCCACTTGAATTTGAATTTGCGCACTGCAACGTCGAGCAGGAAGAGCAATATTGCGAGAATCACCAAAAGCAGTCTCGGATCGTAAACGGTCGTAAGTTTCGTCATAAATTCTTTGAAAACATCCTCTACGTTCGCCGTTTCGTCGATCGCCGTTCCTTTTCCGTTCAACGCAAGCAAGCCGAGCGTAGCGCGAAGATCCTCCTCCGTCTTGTCGTATTCCACGTCGTATTCCTTGGAATAGGAAAATTCTTTGACGGCGGAAGCGCTTGCAAGCGCTTTTCCTTCCGCATCGATTTTTTCAATTACGATCGTATAGACCCCGCTTTTCGTGATAATAAAATCGCATACGCTGTATCTGTTCGCAGCGCTCAGTCCGCGCTTCACGATCCAGCCGTCGCCCGCCCCCGTCTGATTGAGGGATACTTCCGTACCGTCTGGCATAACGATCTTGCCGCGGAGAGATTCCCCTTCTTTCAGTTCCGTCGGGCAGGTCAGATGATTGCTGTAATTCTGTTCTTTGAGCGTCAGATTGATGTCCTGTGGAGCAATATCAAACGCAGGCATCAGATCGTCAACGATATTATAGACAAGCTGTTTTCCGACTGCGCTGTTCATAAATTCCAACGACCATTCGCTGCCTTTGAGATCGCACATGAAACTTCCAACGCTTCCCTTTCCGTACTTCCAGCGCGCATAGACCGGCACCTGATAGTCCCCCGTCAAGACAAGGTCAACGTTTTCGGAATCCTTTTTCTTAACGCCGTAAAACCCTTTTAACGTAGCGTTGACGGTATTGACGTCCTCACCGCGTTCGATCCCCTGCACGACCTGCGAAAGAGGATTGAGAATGATCGGTTGAAAAGGCTTGCGTTCCACTTCCGAAATCAACGGAGACTTGACGTCCTGCATCATATATTCGACAATTTTATCATTGTCCATGAGATGATAATATCCGCATCCGGGCTCTCCGTCGATTTTCCATCCGTCCTCTCTCGTTGCAAGAACAAGGCACTCCGTTTTGGAAGAATCCGAACTGGGGCTGACGTTGACGACGGAAACGGTCAGATTCAGCCTCGGATCGAGATAACAGTCTCTTACGAAATTTTCACTGCCTGCCATATCGTTGTCCGTCACTTCGCAGTCGGAGACGATGATGATATGGTTTTTTTCCATCTGCGCCGCGCGGAGCTGTTCCGCCGCATAGCGGATCGACGGTAAGAACTGCGTGCCGCTGTTTGCCGCCTGAATCTTCCTGATTCCTGCTTCGATCTCCTTTTTCCTGGTCGTAGGCGTCAGCGGAAGCAACTCTTCATAGTTATCTCCGAGCGTCAAAATGCCGATCTGATCCCGTTCAGAGAGAGCGCCGACAAGCGCGCCCGCACCGACCTTTGCCCAATAAAGATAGGAACTCTCGTCCTCCGAATCGCTTCCCATAGAGCCGGAGACGTCCACGATGATAAACACGCCTACGGGAGGACTGTAATCGATCGCCTCTACCGGAAGCATTCTCTGAAAATCCGTCCCGTACATATCTCTACGGTTATAGGCGTGTTCCGTGGGTTTTTCGGGATCGCTGTCAGGCTCGCTGCCGCCCAGCGTGAGCATACCGCCGCCGAAGTCATAGACGTAAGAATAAAGCAACTGATCGAGCGGAATATCCCTGTCCGATCCGTCCTCGTTTTTGATCAGATCGGCATTCGAGATATTATTGAGAATCACCTGATCGTAGGCGCGCAGATCGTTCACCGATTGCGGAACTTTTCCCTCTTCGGAGGGCTCGTCTTCGCCGTAACGAATGACGGTTTCCCTGCGCAAGTTATAAATGCTGACTTCGTACTCTTCACCCTCACCGAGCATTTCCGTATCTTTCAGAATCCTGCCGAGTTCTTCGGATTCGCCGTCAAACGCTTCAAACACCAGAACTTTTTTATGCGCTTTCACGTCATAATAGGTATAATAAGCATTATTGCTCCCCATACCGTCTTTGGCGCCGTCCAAATCAACGCGTTCTATTTCCACTTTAAGCTCGTGCATTCCGTCCTCCGTAAAGGCGTACGGAAGAGAGAACGACTGCAAGCCGGTCATAAATTTGACCGTGTAATTATCCGTCTTGTCTTCACCCCTGCCGACTTCCACATGACGGTCGTTATCGAAGAGGTTGAGACGGGCATAGCCCTCGTTATTGGAATAAACGCTCACAGAGATCGAACATTCCACATTCTTTTTGATCTGTACGTCGGGCGTTTCGACGTTGAGGATCTGAAATTCCTCTTCCTCATAAGAGGAGGAAATATATACGGTATCGAGAATCGTTCCCTGCGCGACGATCGCGCTGACCGAAGCGGAGGATACGGCGTTTCCGTCCGTCTCTTTGCCGTCGGTAATGAGCACGATTTTTCCCGATTCGGGATGAGTGAAAAGCGTTCTCGCATATTCGAGCGCGGATTCGATGTCCGTTGCACTCGTATCGGGAAGCTCCGCTTCCAAGTAATCCTCAAACACCGAGCCCGCATTGCTTGTCATGGGCACGGCATAGACCTGATCGAATCCGAACGTGACGACGCCGACCGAAAAACCCTGATAGACGCTCTCTTTGAGCAGATCGTCAATAAAATTATCGCGTCTTTCCGCCGCCTCCGTCTGCGTATTGGAGACGTCTACGAGCAGAATCAACTCGTTTGCGGTATTCGATACGGTGCGCACGATCGTAACGCCGGAGAGCGCAAGCGTCACAAGCAAAATCGTAAGGCAATGCAGAACGAGAGAAACGATACGGTTTCTCGTTCTTCTGTACTTTTTCCCGCTCCTGAAATAGGGGATCAGCGACAGCCCGATGAGAGGGATCGCCAGCAGGAGCAGCCACCCAAGGGAGAAATCGTTGATGTGCGCGAACTGAACACTCATTATACTCATATCCTTTCTCCCTCCTTATAAAGAATCCTGCGTCTGCAAGAACCACTCCGTAAAGAGCAGCGCAAGCATCGCCGCGGCGAAATAGACCAAAAGATCCTGGTATTTGTCTTCGATCTCTTTTTCGACGTATATCGGTTTCAACGTAACTTTTTCCGCTGAAATATTGCTCTCCGCGGAAGGCATTTTAACAAATATATACTGATCGGCAATCGTTTTGCCGAAGTAATCCACCTGCGAAAAGCGGTAAGTATCGGGCGTGTCGAGCCTGATCGACGCAGGAAAACTCGTGATCACTTTTTCATCCGATCCGGAGTTGCGCGACACCGTCAGACTGTCCCCGCGCCCTTTCACCTGAATGTCCTGTCCGACCTCGTACGCGTTCCCGACGACGGTAGGCGGCAGGAACGTCTCGATAACGCTTACCCAAAAATAAGGCCAGCTGAGCTCCATACTGAAATTGGAAAATTCAATATCGAAAAGCGCAACGATTACTTTTTCATGTTCGCCGTCGTTGAGAAGAAGCACGGGATTGTTATCCACGCTCCAAAGCGGCTGATACACCGTGCTGTCATAGCTTTGAAGACGCGTCAACATGGTCACGAAAATCTGGGAAGCATCCGTATTTTGAAGAATCGGATGATAATTATCCTGCACGAGGTACATATTACGGTTATAATGCGTCGTCCCCGCAGAAGAAATTCCATCCGGCATTGCCGGGGGATTCAGCAACCATACAACGCCGTCTTTCGGCATAAGATTAGATTCAGGGCTACATCTCTCAAAAATATAAAAATCATAACCCGTATTTGCAGGCATTTTGGAAGGAACATCTACAATATCGAAAACGAGCTCGTAGCTGTCGCTGTATGCGTTACGGATATTTCCCACCAGCGTCGATATATGCGACATTCTTTTCGTCGTCGCATACTGGATCTTCAATTCGGGTTTTCTTCCACCGTAAATGGAGAACGTATTGTCGCCGTCAAGACTGTCGGAACTGTCAATGGAGATCAGCGCGTCGTCATAGGCAACGACAAGCGTCGTATTGTAGAGACCCGTCTGTTGATCGCCGACAGGTACGATGATCACGTTTTCCGCATTCTGTTCATAATCGGCTTCCGTGATCTTATCGTTCCGGAAAATGACGGTCGTCACGGAATTATCCGCGAGAAACACTTCTTTGGAGTATTGAACGAGTAACCCTTCTTCCTTTACACTGTCTGCGCCGTTGATCGCCACGTTGAGCGTCACGTTCTGCGCGACGCCGCCGTAACAGCCCACTTCCACGAAAAACGTATAATACCCTTCCTCGAACTTGCTGTACGCATTCAGAATGCCCGCATTCCACTCCGCCTCGTCCGCCACGTTGATAACGGTCATCCCCTCCGGGACATAGGCATAATTACTATCCGTATAAATATAAATAGAGGCGCTGGGATTGCTTCTCACAATATCCGCACAAAGATCGATCGATTTATCAAAATCGTTCGCACCGTAAGAGCAAGCCAACCGATCCCTGTTTTCGATCAGGGAATTTAAGGTCAAAATCAGATTGTCTTTTGCCGCAAGCCCTGCTTTCTGCGCGAGAAAGCTGTCGTTCCCGTCCGAAAGAATCACGGACATATATCCGCCGCCCGCGATCACCCTTTCGGAAAGATCGATCACCTCTTTGACGGCTCTTTCAAAGCGGGTCACGCCGTTATCGTTCTCGGCGCGCATACTTGCGGAAGCATCAATGACCGCAACCACTTCCGTATCGAGAACTTTCGTCTCGTCGCGGATGATCGGTTGCGCCATGACCAAAGCCCCCGCAATCAATGCGAGAACCTGACAGAGAATGAGAAAGATATTTCTCAGCTTGCTCGTCGGCAACCGGCGTTTGCGGTATTTTAAGCTGAGTTTCCAGACGTAAGTACTGGTAACTTCCTTATGTTGATAGTTCGGTTTGATGATATAGATGACGATGAGCGCAATAATGCTCACAAGTCCCAGCAAACCGAGAGGAATGAGTAACGTCATGATATAATTCCTATGTTAAATAGCTCGCTGAACAAAACTTTTTCGATCGGCGTATCGGTGCAGAGCGAAATAAAACCCACGTCGCGTTTTTTGCAGAAATCCGCAATGTCCGCCCTGAAATCGGCGAATGCCTCGATATACGCTTTGCGCATGGACTTACCGATCTTCATGCGCATATTTCTGGGATCGGCGGCATCCGTCGATTCCGCATCGATCAGATTGACTCTGCCGTCGTAAGCGGGATCGATCTCTTCGGGAAGGAGAACCTGAACGAGCAGGACCTGTCTCCGTTTATAGAGCAGATAGTCCACCGCCTTTTTCCAGTTGCTCTCGGTAAAAAAGTCCGAAATAATGACGGTCAACCCGTTTCTCGCGCTGATGTCCGTACCCGTCACGCACGCCTCGATGTCGGTCTCGCCCTCAAAACCGATCTGTTCGATCTCGCTGACGGCTCTGAAAAAAGAGCTCTTGCCGATAATTGTGCCGAATTTATTTTCCGCCGCATTCCCCGTCATGGTATGAAAAGTCACCTTATCCATATTGTGTACGGCAAGGTATCCGAGCGCGGCGGCGGAAGCCAACGTATATTGCTTTTTAACGGGATTCGTCTTACCCATCGAACCGGAACAGTCGATGAAAAGCTGAACCTGCATCTGCCGTTCGTCGGTAAAGAGCTTGATGAAATACTTTTCAAAACGGCTGTAAAGGTTCCAGTCGATACGGCGGATATCGTCGCCGAGCTGATAATCCCTATAATCAGAAAACTCCACCGTCTGCCCGTGAGTGCTGACGAGGTGTTTTCCGCCGAAATATCCCGAAAGATTGGATTTTAGGTTGAACGAAAGCGCTTCCAACCGTGAGAAGAACGCGTCGCCCAGATTAGATGAACTCTTCATTAAATCAATTATTTATCTCTGTATTTCTTTCTGACTTCGTCAAGGATCATGCGAATGATCTCGTCGGCGGAAATTCTCTCCGCGATCGCCTCGAATCCGAGTTTGATTCTGTGACGGAGTACGGGATATGCGAGCTGTTCGATGTCCGAATACGCCACGTTGAATCTGCCGTTGATGAGCGCAAGCACTTTTGCGGCGGAGATGAGCGCCTGTCCCGCACGGGGGCTGGCGCCGACGCGGATAAACTTTTTCGCCGCTTCCGTCGCGCAGGAACTGTCGGGATGGGTCGCCGAAACAAGGACCATGGAATATTTGAGAACTTCCGTCGCTACGGGGATCTGGTTCGCCGTCGCGCGCATTTCCAGAAGCTGTTTCTTGTCGCAGACGCATTCGGCGGTCTCCGCCATAGTCTTTTGCGTCAGCTCGACGATCTGCATCAACTCTTCGAGGCTGGGATTGGGAACGTTCACTTTGAACATGAAACGGTCCATCTGCGCTTCGGGCAAGGGATAGGTGCCGTCCTGCTCGATCGGGTTCTGCGTTGCAAGCACGAAGAACGGCTCTTCGAGCGGACGCGATACGCCCATGACGGTAACCGTGTGTTCCTGCATGGCTTCGAGAAGCGCAGACTGCGTTTTCGGCGTTGCACGGTTGATTTCGTCGGCAAGAATAATATTGCTGAAAATAGGACCGGGCTGGAACTCGAACGTAGAGTTGCCCGACTTATCTTTTACGATAATATTCGTACCCGTAACGTCCGCAGGCATTAAATCCGGCGTAAACTGAATACGCGAGAAGGGCATATTGAACACCCTTCCCAACGTACGAACAAGACGCGTTTTCCCGACGCCGGGAACGCCTTCGAGCAATACGTTACCGCCTGCAATCATGGCGATGATCGTATTCTCGACGACGTCCTTTTGCCCGATGACGTCTCTGGAAACTTCCGAGAAAATTTTTCTGCACTGTTCTTCAAATAAGTTAATATTGCTTTCCGTTACCATAATCCTTTCCTTATATAATTGATCTATGATCAGTTTCTCTTGATCGATTCAAAATAATCAGCGGCGATATCCGCGTACTTGCCGCCCGCACCGCCAGACTGGTTGAGCTGATCCATTGCTTTCTGATACGCCTCTTCATAGGGCAGTCCGCTGTAATCGGTTTTACCGTCGAATACATACTGCGTGGTATCGGAACCGCTGCCCGCGTCGTCATCGGGATTTGCTGGTTCCCAAGGATTTCTGTTTTCTTCGCCCGAACCGTCCGAAGGTCTTCCCGAAGCATCACCGTCGTTGTCACCGTCGCCTCTATCGACATTCGGCGCGCCCTCGGAATCGGTTTTCACCGTATCGTCAAGTTCGTCCTCAATCTTTTCGATAACCGGTTTCACGACGATCTTGCCCTGCACATCGGTTTCATTGCGGATAAAATCGCCCATGGCGTCCGCCCAGCGGACAAACACATAATCTTTGTTGAGACGGAGCACCACCGCTTCCCCGTCCTGACCTTTCCCGACCGTCTGAACGATTTCCTCGTCCTCTCTTTCGGGCGCGGACGCGCTGGAAAAACGCGCGACTTCCCGCATATCTTCGGGGATAAAATAGATGACGTCGAACGTCGTCTTGTCTCTGTTGAGTTCGTTGACAAGTTCCTTGCCGCTGGGGATCACGTCCGCTTCGCTCAAAGCATAGACGGAAGTCATAGCGGTAGCCGTGGGGATCGCCACTGCGGGAATTGCGATCAGCGCCGCAGACAGGGCAAGTTTTACGAGCTTTGAGTTAACTTTGGAAAGCGTTTTCAAAGCGTCCTCTCTCTGGCGCTGCATGATATAGGAATCCTGATTTTCAAATTCGACCATCGTGACGATCCTCTCGTAGAGTCCGAGCCGGTCGAGCCGTTTTGCAACATATTTTTTCGTAGGATAAAATACGAAGAAATAGAAGAGCGGCAAAGCCGCGCCGAAAGGCACTGCAAAAGCGACCGCAAAAATCCAATATCCGCTGAACTCCGTGAACCAGCAAATCAGTGCGGTCACAAGGATCGCGCCGAATGCTATGGCAAGCGCGCAAAGAAGCGACTTCAAGAACGATTCTTTCTTCAAGCGGGCGACGTATTCGTTCAACACGTCATGGTTTGTGTCTTTCATATTACTACCTCCTATTTAGTATAACACACTTTACGGTGTTATATTTTATATTATAATATTATATTTCACTTTCAAAGTCAAACTAAAATTTACTTAATCAATAAAAAAACAGCTACCAAAATTGAGTGATAGCTGTTTTACTTATAGTTTTTTCGATTTCCATAAGCTGAGCTTATAGTTCTCGCCTTTTTTGGGCTTATTCGCCCTCTTTCGCCTCTGCCGCGGAATAACTGACGCCCGTAATCCGGACCTGCGCCTCCGATCCGTTGAGCGCATCTGCATACCACACCGTAGTCGTCCCGCCGGAATAGAATTCCGAACCAGCAATATCAATGGAAACGGTTTGATCTGCCGTCCAGCCCATAAACACGCCTGCGCGAACGCTCGTCGTCACCGGCACCACAAGTTCCCTGATCGAAGTACAACCTTCAAAAGCATTCCCCAGAATTGCAGTCACCGTACTCGCAATATTGATATTTGCAAGATTCGTACAGCCAATAAACGCACTGGTACCGATCTCCGTCGTACCCTCCGGCATCACGACGTCCGTAAGTTGCTCACACCCCTTGAACCAGTTCGTACCGACCTTAGCCAACCCTCCGAGGTTGATCTTTTGCAAAGAGCTGAACGCAAACATATAAGTGGGCGTCCCCGTCATTCTCGAAGGCAGCGTCACTTCCGTAAGTTTCGGAAGTCCGACGAACAGACCGCTGTAATACATACGATCTTCTTTATTATAATAAGAATAGCCCGCTCCCTTCGTATCGACTTTGGAAACCGATCCGCCCGTCACTTTGAGGTCTGCTTTATCGACTCCTTCGGGCGTCTCTTCAAAGACGACGCTTGCAAGCTCGTCACAACCGCCGAACGCAATTCCGAGCGAAATTACAGTATGCGGGATCGTAATGCTCTTCAATTTCGTATAATTGAACGCATAACTATTGATCGTCGTCATACTTGCAGGGATCGTAAACGATTCAAGCCCCGAACCGATAAACGCATAAGTCGGGAGCGCGTTCATCCTGCCTTCCGGAATTTCCAGAGATTTGAGCGCCGTGCAGCCCGCAAACGTACCGTGATAATGCACGCCGAATTTATCGGTGTAGGGATAGGGCGTGGTCGTACTCGAACTGATCGTCGTCGTTCCGCTACCCGAACCCCAAGTGAGAATTTCGGGAGTTTCGCCCGCAGGCGTTTGGTCGAACGTCACAGTCGAAAGCGCCGTACAGCCCGCAAATGTGCCGTTGCCGAATTTTTTAGCAGTATAAGGAATATTGACCGACTGCAAATTCTTCAATCCCGTAAATACATAATCTTTGATTTCCGTAAGTCCCTTTCCGAATCTGACCTTTGTAAGAGCGTCGCACCCCTTGAACGAATAACTGCCGACCGTAGCAAGTCCTTCGCCGAACGAAATTTCCGAAATTCCGGAACACCCTTCAAACGCACGCGTTCCGATCGAAGTAATACCTGCGGGAAGCGCGATCGCACCGTTGAGTGACGAACAGTTCCGGAACGCATAATCTCCGATTTTAAGTCCGGATTCGGGCAAACTTGCAGGCAAAACGATGGTTGCAAGTTTCGCACATCCGTCAAACGCATAATTTCCGATACTCGTAAGAGTAGAAGGCAAAGTGATTTTCGTAAGCTCCGTACAACCCTGGAACGCATTGGCTCCGAGCGACGTGACGCCTTCGGGAATGACGATCTCGGTGATCTCGGAATTCTGGAACGCACCGTTGCCGATCGACGTAACGCCCGACGGAATTCCGAATCCCGCTCCGAAACTTCCCGCAAAATTCCAGAACGCATAATTTGGAATCTCGGTAAGATCGTTCGGAAGAGTGATTTTCGTCACCGCGCCGTAACCGTTGAACATATAGGGATAGAGTTTCATTCCGTCCGCAAAATTAAATTCGGTGATATTCTCCGGCTCGACGCCGTCCGTCGTGGCAGGCATAAACAGTACCGTATTCGTCGTCTTATCGACAAGCCAGCGATCCCTGATTTCATATTTACCGTTCCCCGCCGCAACCGAAAGTACCAGGTTTCTACAACCTACGAATACATTGGAGCCGATCGAAGTAACACTCGCGGGGATTTCCAGCGCGGCAAGGCTGGAACAACTCAAAAACGACTGGAACGAGATCGTTTCGAGATTCTTAGGCAGATGCACCGTCGTGAGCGACGAGCAACCGTAAAATGCCGTGTCGCCGGTTGCCTCCAATGCGTCGTCTAACGTAACGGAGACAAATGCCTTACAATCCTGGAACGCGCGCGTCCCGATCAAAGTAATGCCGCTCAGATCGACAGTATCCGCAATACGGTTCCCTTCCGCTGTATTTGCGGTATAGACCGTAGATAGCTTCGTACATCCGTAGAACGCATAATCTCCGATTTTTTCAACGTTTTTAAGATCGATCTCACGTAGCGAAGTACAATCGCGGAACATATAGTTCGGAATTGCCGTCACATGATCGCCGAAAATTACTTTTTCAAGATTTGTAAAACCGTCGAACATATTCGCATAAAGAGCGGAAGTGAGCGACGACAAATCGAGTTCGCGAAGCGAAGCGCAACCCGTGATTGCGGAATTACTGTTCGTAGTAGGGAACGCCTCCACTTTAGAAAGATCGAGTGCTTCGAGCTTCGCACAGTTTTTGAACGCACTGTTGCCGATAATCGTGGGCTGCCACGTCTTAGCTCCCTCCGAATCCCCTTTCAAACTGATCGAAGTGAGATTGATGCAATCCTTGAACGCATCGGCACCGAGCGCCGTGAGATTCTCGGAAACGGTTACCGTTTCAAGATCGGCGCAATCCAAAAATACGCTACAAGAAGTATTGAGTTTGTTGGAAGCAATCGTTCCCGTCGGAGACGTCACGCCCAAATGAGCGACACCGTCGGGAAGTTCGATCGATGTCAATCCGCTGTGTGCAAACGTAAAGGTGCCCGTCGCTTTCAATTTGGCAGGAAGCGTAATCTCTTTCAAACTCGGACAGGTATTAAACATACCGGAGCCAAGCATTTCAAGATTATCGTTGAGCTTCACTTCGGAAAGACTTTCACATCCGTAGAACAATCCGCTGTTATAACTGCCCGAAGTGCCAAGATTTGCATAAACCGAAATTGTCGAAAGATCGATATTTCCGATTTTTTTACAGTTCATGAACGCATAGTTTCCAAGCAATTCAAAACCCTTGGGCAACGTAATTTTCCCATTCTCTCCCGTGATCGATCCGTCGGTATTACGAACCTGGATCGTATCGAGCACTTCACAGCCTCTGAACACATATCCGCCGATTTTAGTAAGTCCCGCAGGGAGAACTACCTTTTTGAGTTTCGTACAGCCGTCAAAGAGATAGACGGAGGAACTTGTTGCGGCGGCGGTTGCACTGGTACCGAGAACTTTAACGCTGTCAGGAACGTTCACCGCTTCGACCCCGCTGTTCTGGAACGTATAAGTACCGAGGAAGTCAATATTAGTGTTAAACGTTACCTCGCCGTCGTTGCCTACGATCTCGTTATCTTTCATATAATTGACCGTTTTCAACGACGTGCAATTTGTAAACATATAATTAAGGTTCGACAGACGGCTTGCAGAAAGCGTTACTTTTTTAAGCGCCGAGCAACCGTTGAATACCTTTGCGCAACTGATCGTAGCAATATTACTAAGATCGACCTCTGTGATCGACGTACTAAGCTGGAACATTCCGTAGCTGGTCGTACCGTTTAACTTCGTAACTTGGGAAAGATCAACTTTACCGTTGTTCTTATAACGGTAGGTATCCGCCTCCGCCTTGCCCGCGTCCTCCGCCAATAGATCGCTTCTGTAAACCGTCGTGAGCGCCGCACAGTTATAGAACATCAAAGCCGGAAGCGTAGTGAGTTTCGCATCGAGCGTGACTTCCCGCAAAGCCGTACAGCCTTTGAACATCGTATAGGACGTACTCGTACCGTCCACGATTTCAGTGATACCGGTCAGATCAACCGTTTCAAGACTGGTACAATCAGCAAACATAGCTTTGGGCAACTTCGTCACGCCCTCGGCAAACGAAACGCTTCTGAGCGAACGGCATTGATAGAAGAAGTTCTCTGCAGTTTTCAGCGCAGCATCCGACAGTACGGGGAAATTATTTACCCTTTCGAGACGCGTACAAGCCTCAAAAATATTCTTCCCCGCAACATCGAGACGGTCCGGCAGTGTAACTTCGTTGATCGAAGAACGAAGGAAACAGCTTGCTCCCAAACTCGTCACACTTTTGGGAAGAGTAAGACTTTCAAACGAATAGGTATGCTCAAACGCCTTCTCTCCGATACTTGCAAGCGTAGAAGTTCCCGTAAATTCCAACGTTTCAAGCCCGCGGCACTGTGAGAACGCCGACTTTCCGATCGAAACAATGCTTTCGGGAATGACGAACACTCTGACGGCGTTCTGTCCCGTAAACGCGCCGTCCCCGATCTCAACGATCGTACCCGTCGCTTGCGTATTGGGATTCGTATAGGTGCCCGGTACGGTAAACTTGCCGTTCGCATCAAGCGGGATCGCCGAGAATGCGGAATTGATCTTATACGTTTTATTCGCTTCGCTGACCACACCGAGCAACAAGCGGTTTGCAGCGTCAATAATCACGCCCGCACCGTCATCGACCGTAACGTTTTCCAGATTCGGTACTTTGGAAAGCGCGTTGCCGATATCCTGCACGGATGCAGAAATCGTCATATCCGTTAAATTAACGCAACCTTCAAACAGACTCTCTCCGAGGGTCAGCGCCTTGCCGTCCGCAAGCGTAGGGAATACAAAATCCGTAAGCCCCGAATTGCGGAACGCAAAACTGTTGATCGTTTCAACGTTGCTCTTTCCGCTTTCATCCGTCAGGAAAGTAACTTCCGTAAGATTTTTACAGTTTTCAAACGCCGTCGATCCGATCGAAGTGACCTGCGCAGGGATCTTGATTCCGGCAATCGCCGTACCTTTGAATGCGCTGCTCGGAATCGAAGTGATCTGCGTACAATTTTCAAGCTCAACGCTCGTAAGCGAAGCCATTGAAAGAAGAGGCAACGCCGTAAGGCTGTTGACCTGTTTGCCGTCCTTTTCCATGGTCGCAAAATGCAGAGTCTCCAACGTTGTAATGTTAAGCGTACCCAGCGTTTCAAGTTTTGCGGGAATCGTAAGCTCTGTAAGACCGGATCCTTGCAATGCATAATTTCCCAAAGAAACGAGATTTTCCGGAAGCGCGAATCCGTTTTCTCCCGTGCCGATCGGACAATTATAGAACGCATACTGCCCGATTTCCATATTGTCCGTCTCTTTCGTCACCGTACCCGTAAACGTAAGCGACGTAAGTTGCCGACATTGATAGAAAGCATATTCGCTGATCGTCTTTACCGTTACAGGGATTTTGACAGTTCTCAAATTAGAATTATATTGAATTCCCTGCTGATAAGCCGCATATCCCATACGGAACGCATGCTTTCCGATATAAGTCAATCTTGCAGGCAATTCAATCGTTTCAAGCGCAGTACAACCGAAGAACGCACCCGTCGATTCTAAGGATTGTCCGCCGCCGCTTTCACTACTCGTTTTCCATTCGCCGTCCTCGATTTTTAGTTCGAGGCTATCGTTTCCGGGAGCAAACCTGACTGTTTCGAGCGTCGAACAGCCCGCAAACGCACTCTTGCGAATCCACTCGACCGTGTTGGGAATTTCAACTTCTTTCAGGCTTGTGCAGCCGTTAAAGAGTCCCTGATTGATTTCGGTAATGCCCGACGGGATCGCAAGCGCTTCCAGCCCCGAAGCGTACAGAAATGCGTTTTGTTCGAGTGTGAACGAGGTCTGCGCGCCCAAAAACTCGATTCTTTTGATATTTCCGGCATACGCCAACGCAAAACCAGCGACTTTCGTAACGGATTCAGGCACCGCGATATAGCCGCGCTCCCCTTCCTCCTGTTTATATTCGTCAGGCATCAGACCCGCTTCCGATTGGCGGGGCACATAGAGTAACGTTGCGATATTACCGTCCGTTTTCCCGTAAAGCACGCCGTCTTTGGATTCATAGTACGCATTGCCCGTCGCTACGTTGACGTTTTTAAGGCTACTCGCCCCGTTAAAAATGCTGACGGAAGTAACAGGAGGAGCCTCCGGATCGTTCTGATCCAGAATTCCGGTAATTTTCAATGCATTATTCTGATCCTGGAACGGACCCGTCAAATAGTAATCGTTATCTTCAAATCCTGCGATCTCCGCAAGGGAAGCGGGAAGATTGACCGTCTCTAACTTCTCGCTTCTTTCAAACGCAAATTTGCCGATGCTCTTTACGCCTTCTGGCAACGTGATCTCAGCGACCGTCTGTCTCGGATAGGGAGTCGAACTACTGCCCTGTTTTGCGGCAAACGCTCTTTCACCGATCGTGATCTCGGCACCGCCGCGACCGTTGAGCGTAAGCATATTCAGAACCTGACAGCCGTAGAATGCATTGTTTCCGATGTGAAGAGATTCCGTACCGCCCTCTTCAAAGATAATGGTTTTAAGTCCATAACAATTCTCAAACGCTCCGTCTTCGATCGTGCGCACATTTTTGCTGATAATGATCGATTCCAGCGTTGTTTTTCCTTTGAATACGCCGCTTTTGACGACCGTCATTTTATCGGAAATCTTAAATTCCGTAATTTCATTAGGGAAGAACAAAATTTCCGTAGCTTCCGCGTCATAAACAACGCCGCCTTCTTCAGAATAATTGTCGTTATTTCCGAGGAAATTCACTTCTCTGAGGTTTCCGCCGAATACGCCCGAAATATTGAACACGGGAACGTCCTCTCCCATATTCAATATGTTGACATAGGAAGTCCCGTATGTTGTGGCAAACGCATCGTTTGCGTATTCTATATAGCCGCGGTTACAGTTCAGCGTGACCGTTCCGAGCGAATTGGTGCCACCGAAAGCGTTTACTTCCAGCGTCTTTAAGTTTGCGGGAAGCGTCAGATTCGTAACGGCAGAACAGCCATAGAAAGCGCGCTCCCTGATCGCAAGATCTCCATTTCTTGCGTCCTTGTCGAAATCGACGGTTCTGAGAGCCGTACAGCCGCTGAATGCGTCGATCCCGATCTCCGTGATTGTTGGAAGGAATCTGACTGCCGTAAGTTCCTTATTGTATGCAAAAGCCAGCTCGCCGATCCGCGCAATTCCGGTTGGCGTCTGATAATTTCCTCCGCGCGCGGCGGGGAACAGCACAAGTTCGTCGCCCTTGCAAAGAACGCCGTCCATGTCGTAATAGTTCGTCGCCTTGTCTTTCGTGTCGCCGAGTTCCTGAATAAAGATACTTTTGATTGCTTTATCGCTACTTGAAAAACGATAGAACGCCTGAGGATCGAGCTTTGCAAGGCGCTTGGGGAATGTGATTTCCGTCAATGCCGTACAACTGTTGAACACCGCATTTTCAATTTCAAGCGCGTCTCCGAGCTGATTATTATCAGCAGACAGGAACGTGACCGTATCGAGGCTCTTATCGGACGAGAACGCAAAAGATTCGATCAGCGTTACGCTTGCAGGAATGATCACCCTCTTGATAAGATCCATGCTCGCTACGGCATAATTCCCGATCGTTTTCGTCCCGTCCGCAACGCGAATGACGGCGTTCTCCGTATTCTGCGCCCTCGGCACATACAGCAGTTCATCCAAACCGCCGTTTTTGACCGAATACAGCGCACCCTCATAGGAGGCGAAGAATTTTTCCCCTTCAACATCGTAAACTTCGATCTCTTTCAGTCCGTTCATGCCGCGGAATGAGGAACCCGCCGCCGTAGGTCCGCCCTCAGGGATGATTACGGTCTTTATGGAACTCGGTATTCTGAGCTTGGTGACGGAGGCGCACCCGTCGAAAGCGTCTGCCGAAATTCCCGTGACGGGCAGACCGTCATAGGATTCGAGTACCGTAACCGTGGTCAGATTATTGATGGAAGCGGTATCTTTGACGGCGAGGTAACCCTTACCCGATCCGTCGTTCACATATTTGACGCCGGGAGCCGACCAATGCGCGAACAGCACGAAATCCTGCGGGATATCCCAATCTTTCAACACTCTGCCCGTATCGTCCGTAATTTTCGCACCTTTGTTTTCCGCAGTGTACCACCCCTCGAATACCCTGTCCTGACTTCCTTCGATCTTCGGAACGGGATAATAAGTTCCTTCGCCTTCGCCGTACGTCACGGTAAATTCGGACGACGCTCCGTCCGGAAGCGTTCCCTCTCCCGCATTGAACGTAACGGTATATTCGTTTCCCTTCCAGATCGCATAGACCGTAGGCTTCGTACTGTCGAAAATGAACTCCGTCGCGCCGTTTGCGTCGAGGTGCTTTCCGCCGTCCGGCGAATCGAACCAGCCGAGGAACGTATAACCCGTTCTCGTCGGATCATTTTCGGGAAGCACGACCGTATCGCCGTCCGCCTTATATTGATTCGGAACCGCCGTTCCTCTGTTCGTATCAAATGTTACAGCATAGACTTCGACCGTCACCGTCTGCGCAGTCGCAGTGTCCGTCTCGTTGAGGTACGGCGTAACGGTAATCACCGTCGCACCGCTCTTGGTAAACGCGACTTCCGTTTCGTTCGCCGAGACAAAGAATTCCTCCGCGTCGCCGACTTTCACGCCGAATTTTGAAACGCCGCGAACCGCGCCCCAGCTCACTTTACCGTGCGCATAAGTAATTTCACCGAGTTCGTCGTGAACATAGAACGCGTCGCTCGCAAGAGAATTTGCCGTCGCGTCTCCCGCCAATGCAACGACGGTGACGGCATAAGATTCGTTGTAATCTGCATCGTTCTGAGAAATTGCAAAACTCGTCGTCTCCGCGTCGAGATCGGCGCCCTGCTGAACGCCGTTTACAAAGACGCGGTAACCCGTCGCGCCGTCTACTTTTTGCCAATTAATCGTGTCGTTTGCAAACGAAAGCACGGGACTTGCAAGTCTCGCTTTCCGATAAGTGATCTCCGTTGCCTCCGGCGTATTGTAAGTCGTATTGTAAGGCGTTAATTCGATCGTCCAGTTTCCGGCACCGAGCGAACGCATATCGAAAGAAGTCGTCGTGACCGTCTTTTCGATTGTCGTCCCCCCATCCGTAAATTTCAAAAGATAGCTCTTCGCGTTCTCGACCGCGTCCCAGATAAGCAGATCCTTCTCTGCGTTCACTTCAAGTCCCGTCGCTTTTTCAAGCCCGCGAAGTACGGTGAACTCTTCGGAGACGGATTTCGCATAACCGTTCGCCTCCGCCGTAACGCGGAATTTGATCCCCGTTTCCAGCATCTTGCAGGCAGAAAAATCAAAGCCGTGACCTGCGAGAGCAACGTGTTCGTGTTTATGCCCCGCCGTTCCGCACTCGAAATCCAGATAGTAATTGACGCTGACCGCAGGATTTTTCGTCTCGATGGGAAGAAATCCGAGATAGTCGTCCTCTACCGCAAATTTTGCGACGCGCGCAAGCGCCTTGTTTCTGTAATAAGCAACCGTCGTGTTGCCGCCCACCGTGACTTCAACCGTGTAGTCGCCCGCGTCCGCCGCATCGAAATTGAACTCGATCGAAGTGGCGGCATTGTTCTGACGCTTCCACTCGTGCCCGTCCGCATCCTTTATACATACTTCAAATACTTTATTCGTGCCGCGTGCCGACCAGTTCGCGCCGTCGGGCGTGACGGAAACGGCGGCTTTATCGCTCGCCCAAACCGCATACAGAACGGTGTCCTCATAGATCTCCTGTCCGTTATAACGGCAGGAAAGTTTTTCCCCGTCATAATAATCGCTGACCCACCAGCCGAGGAAATCGTTTCCGTCTTTACTCGGAAGCTCCGGAAGATTATAGAGAACTCTGTTGACCGTCTCGACGGCAGGATAGTTTTCGTCGATCCCCTCGCCGAGATCGAACGTCGCCCGATAGACGCCGAATTCGGCGTTGATCGTAATGAACTTTGCATAAATCGTCGTATTGGAGGTAATGATTTCCGTGTCGAAATCAAAGGGCGTGACGCACGCGGATTCTTTATACCAACCGATAAACGCACTGTCGGGGCGCGTGGGGTTGGTTGCGGGACGGACTGCCTTCTTTCCGTTTACTACGGTCTGATCCGCCACCGCCGAGCCGCCGTCAACGTCGAACTTTACGGTTAAATCCTTTTGACGGTACAAAACGTACGTTCTACCGTTGTACTGCATCGTCAAAACGTCGCTCTTGAATACCGCCGTCGCCGTTTCGGAATTGTCGAAATCGAACGTGATCGTGCCGTTATTATCGTACGAACTGTAATAACCCGTCTTAATTCCGTCACCGAAATCAAGCGAGAACGACGTAAGTCCGAGTTTGAGCGTGCGCTCCGTGCCGTTATCGTCGAAGTAATACGTTCCCGTCAGACTTTTGATAATCTGAATGTGTTCCGTATCGTCGTCTTTACATGCCGACAACGTCGTTGCACACGCAGCCGTCGTCAGCGATAACGAGAGAGCTGCAATCAGTAAGTAATGCTTCTTTTTCATATTGTCCTCCTGAAAACGATCAAAAAATTGCCTAATTTTACGCGATTCCTCATAGAATTGATAAAATAATCCTTACAATTTTATGATTCGGGAATTATACTGATATTATACGAGTAAATTTTTTCACTGTCAACGAAATAAGCCCCCCGATTCGATTCTCAGCTATAACAAAAACGAAGGCCAAATTAAAAAAGTATAAGCAGAACTTATGCTTACCCATTTTTGACCCGTTTTTAGCCCCTTTTCGGGGATTTTCGGAGATAACCGACATGAAAAGATGCGCTCAAAAAGAGCGCATCTCTCTTTCAGATATCTTTTACCGTGAGCGTCAATCTGAATACGACGCGTTCCCGCGGTTTGATTTTCCGATATCGGAATTCATCGTCGAGATAGGTGGAGGATGGCTCCAATCCGAGCGCGTAATCCCCGCTTGCGGCGCTCGACCACTGCACAAAACAGGGAAGCGTCTCCTGGGAATAGCCGAGCCTGAACGATTTACCGATCCGCTTGTTTACGGCTTTTACGGACGGAACGTTATGACGGATAAAATAACAGCGCTCCTCTTCGCAGTCCTTCACGCCGCCGAACAAAAGTCGGTCGCCGATCCTTTCCTTCGCCCACGCGGTGCGGGGGCGCGCTTCCGCCTCGTCCCCCACGATCGTCACCCCCTCATCCAAGAAGGGATAACCGAGATTGACATGGTAGAGAATGCAGTAATCCTCCTCCCTGTTCCCGCGGTTTTCGAGCGTGTCCGTCACCGTTACGGTATCCGACCCGACCGCCGTTTCCACCGTGCGGAAAAGAACGAGGTTCTTGCCGAAAAGTTCCGTATCCTCCGTTCCGGCACAGACCGTGATCTTCTCTTCGTCGCAATCGATCCTGAAAATCTCCGCGGGAGTATTGTGAAAGGTTCCGTGAAGTTCAAACCCCTCCCGCGCCCCGACGTTGTCCAGCCCGCAAGTATAGAGCATTCCGCCCTCGAAGCGGCGGGAAAAGGGCAGATCGCGCGAGACGAGCCCGTTTTTGGAGAGAAAACTCACGTTCATTCCCCTGTGCCAGAGCTGCGTAATATCGAGCGCTTTGCTCTCGTTGAGCAAAAACCTCAGTTTTCCGTTATCGACTTCCGCAATTTTCAGTCCCGCTTTCGCGCCGTCCGTCAGCGTGTACCGGCGGACGTAAGCGATCTGTTCCCGATTCCCGATCTTTTTTTCCATGATTATTTCCCCGAAAAGACTTTCATTGTTTCGAGCGCCTTTTCATACATTGCGTTTTGCGCATTCAGCGCGAGGTTATGATAGAAATCCGCTTCCTTTTTCTCCACGGTCACTTTTGCCGCGGCGTAACCGTCGTAAGACATATACGAATAGTAATTGATTTTTCTGATCCCGCGCGCGATCACCTTGCGGTATTCCTCATGGGAGATCCCGCTGCCGCCGTGCATGACGAGCGGCAATTTCGTCTCCCCGCGCACCCGACTGATAATATCCATATTGAGAACGGGCTTCTTTTTATAGATGCCGTGCGCCGTTCCGAACGCGATCGCAAGCGCGTCTATGCCCGTAGCGGACACAAAGTCCTTTACAAGTTCCGGCTTTGTATATAACGCTTCGGGAACGGCGCATTCTTCTCCGCCGCCCTCCCGCTGCGGAAGCGCGCCGAGTTCCGCCTCCACATCTACGCCGCGTGCATGGGCGCAGGAGACGGCTTCCGCCGTTCCCGCAACGTTCTCTTCGTAATTTAACGCGGAATAGTCGATCATGACGGAAGTAAAGCCCAGATCCATTGCCCGTTTGCAATAGGAGAGGTTTTCGCCGTGATCGAGGTGTACGCATACGGGAACTTTCGCGCTTTCGGCAAGCGCGACCATGACGCGTCCGATCTTATCGAGCGGCGCGACCTCTTCATGGATCTGCGCGTGCGCGATGATAACGGGAACGTTCAATTTCTCCGCCGCATCCAGAACGGCAAAAAGGCACTCCGCATTCGGCGTATTGAAACTGCCGATCGCAGTATTCGTTTTCTCAGCAATTTTACAGACTTCTTTGAGATTTGTCAACATGATTTAACCCTCGATGTCAATGATTTCGTAATTGAGATAAGTTGCGAACGCCTCTTCGAGAACGTACTTCATATGACCGACGCCCACCGTCGTATGGTGTTTGAACCCGCCCTTTGCAAGACGGAGAAGTTTATTCTGCAAATCGGGAATTTCCGCAACGCCGCCGCAACCGAAAAAGGACTTTTCAATGGGCTCGCCCGTAAAGCGCGCCTCGCTTGCATACACTTTGAGTTTTCCGTCCTCCGTGAACCCGTTCGAGATCGTCATATCCATTGCTCTGATCCTGCCCTCGTTCGTTCCCCAGCCCGAACCGGGGTCTCCCTTGGCAAACATCTTATGTTCGGTCACGGTGCCCTTTCCCTCCATCAGCGACTGCGCGACGGGTCCGCAATGGAAGAGAATGACTTTGTTTTCGTCGTCCCCGTAGTTGTTGTTCCAATCGAGGCAAGCCGTCGGTTTTTGGGAGGCGAGCGCCATGGCGCGCATGGTGATCGCAGAAGTCAGGTCTATCTCGCAAGAGCAGGTGATCCCTCTGTCGTTGAGTTCGGAGATCAAAACGCAGGGGCAGACGCGCAGGATCGTCTCCATCTCGTTCCAGCAACGGAGCGTCAGGGCGTCGAGGCGGTAATTCTCGATATATTCGTCGATCACGACGGAAATTTTGGCGAGCGTCAGTTTGTTCTTCTGCGGAACTTTTGTAAAGTCGGCGTAATTTTCAAGCCGTTTGATTTTTGCAAGCACCTCTTTGTCGTCGTCGGCTTTCCTGTTTACAAAGTCGATAAGTTCGGATAGATCGAAGCTCTCCACGTTGATCCCGTAGCGTTGCAGGGTGACCTCGTCAAAGCGGACGGTCTTGACCGCAGTCGTTCTTGCGCCGATACAACCGAGGTTGAAACGCCTCATTCCTTTGACGACTCTGCAAATCGCGGCAAAGTCTTTGAGGTTCTGCGCAAACGCTTGACTTGAAGGATGAACGACGTGCGGTTTCATGACGGTAAAGGGAATTTTGTACTGATAGAATACGTCGGTCACGGAAAACTTTCCGCAGAACGCATCGCGCCTGTGCGCAAAATCCATCTTCCCGATCTCGTCGGGGTACGCCTGCATGAGAATGGGAACGCCCGCATCCTGCAACGCGGTCACCGCGCCGTTCTCGTCGATAAAGATCGGCATACATAAGATCACGCCGTCATACTCGCCCTCGTGACTTTTCAGCCAATCGTGATAGAGCCTGCCCTCTTCGCGCGTTTCGACCGCGCCGTAGCGGGTGAGATTTTCGTCCATGGCGAGATATTCATATCCCGCGTCCGTCACGGCTTTGATCATGTCCGCCCGCGCGCCCCTGATGAGTTCCCCCGGCATAAAGCCGCGGTTCCCGAAAAACAGTGCAAATTTCATTCAGTTTATCTCCTTTAATAAATCATATAATTTCCGGTATTTTTCAAAGTTCCGCTCGTATCCCTCCTGCTTTTGCGGAAGATATTTGCGGTTGCGTTTGACAAAGATCTTTGCCGCCGAGGGAAGATCCTTTGCGCTTCCCGCCGCCACGGCTTGCAGGAGCGCCAGTCCGCACAGCCCTCCCTCCGCGGAACGGAGCGCGTAATAGGGGATCCCCTGCACGTCCGCCTTGATTTGAAGCCACCTGTCCGACTTTGCCCCTCCGCCCGTTGCGATCGCCTCGCGCACGGCGATCCCGAACTCCCCGACGGCGTTCATGTTCAGCCTCATCTCATAAGCCGCGCCTTCGAGGATCGCGCGGTATAAGTCGGCGTCCTGAGTTCCGAGCGTCAGATTCAGAAACGCGCCCTTGGCGTTTTCGTCCTGCCGCGGGGTTGCCGCGCCGGCAAAATAGGGAAGAAGCAGAACTTCGGAGGGCGTATCCCCCATGCGCTTTTCCATATAGGCAAAGAAATTTTCCTCCTCTCCCCGATGATCGCGGACGATTTTCTTGCGGAACCAATTCACGACGGAACCGCACGTCGTATTCAGAACGTAAGTGCAGTACAGTCCGTCAACCGCATAGGGAACGAACGGATACCCCTTTGCCCCGAACGCGGGATCTTCTGGGAGCCGGTCGAACAGGACGGTGAGGCACTCCACCGTCCCCATGCCGTCCACCGCCGCGCCCGCTTCGAGCGCGCACGCGCCGAGCGAAGCGCAGATCTGATCGTGGGAACCGAGCACGAGCACGCAGTCGCGCGGGAGATGATACTCGTCCGCCGCCTCAGGCAACACCGTTCCGACGACGCTCCCCGCGGGCATGGGCGAGGAAAACAGCGCGCGCGGAATATCCAGCTCTTTCAAAAATTCCTCCGCAAACTTTTTGGCGCGGACGTCGAATGCTCCCGTGCGCGAAGCAAGCGAATAATCGATCGCCCGCTTCCCCGTGAGAAGATACCCGAAATAGTCGCCGATCAAAAAAAGTTTATCGGCGCAGGCGTACCTCTCCTTCTGATTTTCCATGATCCAGAGCAGTTTATAGACGGAAAACATAGCGTGCGGCATTACGCCCGTGAGCCTGTAAATTTCGTCCTTTCCGTATTTTCGGGCGACGCGCTCCGCCTGCCGTCTGCCCCGCGCATCCGTATAGAGCATAGGAAGCGTCAAAATCCGATCCTGCCCGTCGAGAAGAACAAAGGATTCCCCGAACGAGGAAAAAGCGAGCGAATGAATGCGGGCGATCCCCGCCGCCTCGCGGATCAGCGATTTGATTGTATCGCGGATCAACAGAATATCCGCATACGCCTCCCCGCCCTCTCCCGTCAGCGGGCACTCGCTCGTGCGGTAAAAAAGAATATTCCCCTCTTCGTCGAACATCTGCGCTTTACAGCAGGTCGAACCGATATCCAGCGATAAAAAATTTTTGAGCGTTTTCATACCGCCATTCTACTTGATTTTTTACGGAAGATATAGTATCATTTAGAAAATAAATATGGTAAATTCGTATCAATTTATACGGATACGGGAAGGATCGTATCATGACGGAAAAACCCTACCGCGCTTCGGAAGATTTGGAAAATCTTCTCAAAGACTTTTACAACCTCACAGGCATGAAGATCTGCATTTACGACGGGGACGGAAAGGAACTTTGCTATTATCCCGAACGGTATTCCCCGTTCTGCAAATACCTCAGGAGTTTTCCCGATGCGGAAGAAAAATGCAGGCGGTGCGACCTCAACGCCCTTGCCGAATGCAAAAAGACGCAGTCCGCATATCTGTATCCCTGCCATGCGGGACTTACCGAGTGCATGGCGCCCGTGCGCTTAAATGACAGTATCCGCGGATTTATCGGGATCGGGCAGATCCGCGAAAAATCCTCGCGGTTTCCGGAAACGGATTACGGCGCAGACAGGGAGACGGCGAAAAAATACTGGGAATCTCTCCCCGAAATTCCCCACGACAAGATCCTCTCCGCGATCCATATTTTAGAGGCGTGTACGGGCTACGACCAGCTCAAACGTTTCGTGCGGGAACAGAACGAGACGCTCGGAAGCAGACTCGAAGCGTTTATTGCGGAACATATCCGCGGCGACCTCGGCGTGAACAGGCTTTGCAGAAAATTTTTGCTTTCGCGGCGGGAGCTCTATGCCTTCGTCCGCGAGAACTACCGCTGTACCCCCGCCGAATTTGTGCGTTTGAGAAGACTTCGTTACGCCGCCGAACTTCTGAAAACGACCGACCTTACCGTGAGCGAAATCGCGGAGCGTTGCGGGATCGGGGACTACAACTACTTCTCGAAAATGTTCCGCAGGGCGTACGGCATGAGCGCGCGCGACTTTCGCAAATAAAAACAGCAATCAAAATGAAAAAGAGCGAAGAAAATTCTTCGCTCTTTTTCATGCGGTCAATTTTAATTATTCAAATGTTATCCACTGATTTTTCTCAGGCGGTTCGATTTGCAGCCTCTCACAAGCGGAAAGTACTTCTTTGGGTAAAACAATCTTAAAATCTTTATCTTCTTTGAAATCATAAATATAGGAAGTGTATCTGCCGCCACCGATAAAAACTTTGATCGGATTGCAATTATTATCCACTGTTAACGAAGCGTATCCCGAAAAAACATGTATTTGCGTTGAAGTATCATATCTCGCCGGCGTCCAAATTTCAAATCCGCCTTTTCTTAATTTACGATATTTCAAATCGCCGACCAATGAATGAAATCCTAATTTCAAATTCATACAGTCTGCACGCTCATAATCTTTAACCCATTTTTTTGTCTTATTTTCAATACAGACAATTTCTTTACGATTTCTGTAATAAATCGTATATTTGTTATTCCGGTAAATTATAATACGTTTTTTTCCGCATTGAAAATAATAAACGTCAAACAGCTTTTTAGTGTTTTTGAGAAAGCCCCTATACACTATAAAATACGCAACCAATATCGATGCGCACGAGAAAAAAATACAGGCGAAAATCATCGCTCCGTTTTGCCACCACTTATTGATGATAAAGAATGAAAGAAACAGTATCGGAACAATAAGAAAAACGCACATTACGATTACCGCAATCGAATTTAGACGTTCCCTGACGATTGCACGTCCGTTTACGATTTTACCGTACGCCGTTTTAACGATATGAGCTATTTCTTTTTGGTTAATTTCATGATCGGATTCATCCAACAATAAACGCTCGTTTTCCGCACGCTCCTCTAATGTTTCCAGATCATATTCTTCTAAAAGCAATTCTTTTTCTAAGTCTATTTGCTCTTGCGTTTTTTTCACAGAATCCTCTCCGCTGATTTACCGTTTATCTTGCCAACATTATACCGTAATCCTATCACAAAGTAAAGTAAATAAGCGCGCCGCCTTGCAAGCAAGGCGGCGCGCTTATTTATTCGTCCACAAAGGGATCGGATTCGTGATTCATCGTTTCGTGATTATACGTTTTATAGTGCTGTCTTTTGCGGTACTCGCTCGGCGTAACGCCCGCCGAACATTTGAATTCGTAAATGAAGTGCTGGCTGTTGCGGAATCCCGACTGCGCGCCGATCTGACCGACGGACAGGTTGGAGCTCATCAGCATTTGTTTTGCCCGTTCCACGCGCACCGAATTGAGCGTTTTGAGAATGGTCGTTCCCGTATAGGCATGGAAAATGCGCTGCAAATAAGCCTTGCTGACGCCGACAAATTCCGCAATATCGTCGATGCGTATATCGGAGGAAAAATGATGATTGATATATTCCTGCGTGCGGCGGATATACCAAAGACTCCCGTTCGGCTTTCCGATCATCTTGCATTTTCCGATTTCCGCAAGCAACATGACGAGTTTCCCCTGCGCCGCAAACGCCTGCTCGAAACTGTTCGTTCCGTCAAACAGCTCTTCGAGGAAGATACGAAAGCACATCTCCACGTTCTCCATATCCGAGAGAATGCAGTAACCGTTCTTTTCCTGCGCGATCTGCGCCCAGGCGCCCTGCCGCGTAAACGTGGAAAAGTTGATCGAAAGCACGTCGAAAACGCCGAACGGATTGTACTCCGCCTTATTGCGGACTTTGAACTCCATGTTGTAGATAACGCCCTCCGTCTCGTAAATGCGGTGCGGGATCATGGCGTCTATGATGATAAATTCGCCTGCGGAAATTTTATGGGTAACAAATTTGCGCTTTCCGTTTTCCCCCGCCTCGCACACTTCAAAACAGAACTGTCCGCTCTGACAGTACATGAGTTCGATATACGGATGGTAGTGCCGATCCATGGAAAACGTTTTGTCAAACGCTTTCATGTAATATGAAATTGGTTCCAGCGCTTCGTTTCTGAGATCTTTTAACGATACGGTCACCGATATACACCCCCCCCCGTATTTTTTCTTTTATTATACTACATATTTTCCGAAATGCAAGACGGTAAATTATTCCGTCGGAAAAGACGGGAGCTTTCGGCTCCCGTCTCCGTTTTTCAGTTTGCGCGTACGATGAATTTTGCCGTGGCGCCGACGCCCGCGTCCTGAATGAGATAGGTCAGTCTGATCCTTCCGTTCCAGCCTGCGGGAGCGTCCGAGAAATCGAGCGAATAACTTCCGTCCGTTCCCATGGACACGACCTCGGAAGCCGCGCTGTGGGAGAACGGCGTTTCGGGATTTGCCGCGAACGTGCCGACCGCATACAGTTTGCCCGATTCGTACGTTCCGTCCGCCTTGCAGTAATCCACTCTCACGCCGAGCGCGGAGCTTGCGCCCGCCGTAGGATTCCCCCAGGTTTCGTATTTCACGTTGAGCCCGTTTTTATCTTTCATGCCGTCGAGCGTGACCGCCACCGCGGACTTGCCCTCCGCCTTGCCCGCCATGCCGACGTGCGCCGTAAAGCTGTTCTCGTGAATATCCGCATACGGGAAATTGTTGCCGCGCTCGTAGTACCAGTAATCTTTGCGGACGACGTCGCCGACCTTTGCGTAATCGTCGGTATCAGACTTTCCGTTCGGATCGTTGACTTCGATATAGTAGGCGGAATTGGGTTTGAGCGTCATGCGGACTTCCAATCCCTCCGTCGCAACGTCCCTGCGCTCTCTCACTTTAAGGGGCGCGTTCTGCGTCGTATAGCTGTAATGATCCTCGTCTACGAGATATACGTCGAGATCGCCCTTTGCAAAGGGAAGATTTTTTAAGGTGACGTTTATCTTCTCTTCCTTATTCCCCTTGTTATAGACGATCATTCCCGCGCGGTGCGAGTCCGCGCCCGCCATGGTGCCGAGGTTGTCGTTTTTGAGATCGACGCTCACTCTGTCAACGGGCAGATGCGCGTACATCCAGAGCGCGTGATAGGCGGGATAGCGTTGAAGGGACTGTCCGTCGATCAGATCGTAGCTGAGTTTTCCGTTCTTCTCTCCGACGAGAGCCGCCCAGCCGACGCGGGTCACGTCGGTCGCCGCAAGCAGTTCGTCGAACGCATAGAACATTCCGGGGAGCATTTCCACCGTCTGATAGATCGCGTCCACCGAGGGCTGATAGATATTGAATTCGTTGAGGTGCTGCTGCATGGTTTCGAGTTCGGGATAGCTCGTACCCTCTTCGAGGTCGGGGTGCGTGCCGTTCTGATAGCCCTGTAAAGAAGAACGCATGGGGTTGAGGTAGGAGGACAGGTTTTCGCTCACGTCCTCTCTTCCCGAAATCTGACCCTGCCTGCCGTAGTAGTGCCAGCTGATCGCGTCGGGGAGCATATCCGCTTCGCTCGTTTTTTCGATAAAGCGCTGGAAGTCCGTCTTGACGCCGTCGCTACCGGTCGTCTTGTTGTTGCACGCTCTTTCGGGATACGCAACGCTCATGCCGACGACGGTCGCGTCGGGATTGCCCTTACGGATCCCTCTCGCTCCCGCAAGATAGGCGTCGATATAATCGATCCAGTCGCCCGCGAAGAAACTGCCGTTAAAGTCGGGTTCGTTCCACACCTCGTGCCCGCCGAGGCGGACGCCGTTATTTTTGAAATATTTTGCGATATTTTCGCAGATTTCTTCCCACTTTGCAAGGTCGTCGATTTTCTTCCAGTTCGACCCGCAATATTCGGGCGCGGCAAAGTAGGTCACATAGGGCGAGACGTTGTTCTCTTTGAGCTTGTTTACGACCTGCATGGTCTGGGCATACTCTTCGTCCGTAAGACCTTTTTTATCCTCGCCTCTTCCGATCTCGTAGCCGAGACCGTTGTAACCCATAAAGAGATCGAATCTCAGATTTTCCGCTTTGATCTCGTCGAGTGCGGGCGTGGTGTTGAGGATCTTCGCGTCCGTCGTACCCGTCTGCTCGCCGACCCATGCCCAAGTCGAAGTAAAGTTATCGAACTTTTTCAGATTCTGTACGGCAACCCCGTCCTTCTCGGAAAAATCCACTTCGGCGTTTCCCGCCTTGTCTCCGCCTCCGCAGCCCGCAAGCACCGGCATAACCAACGTCATTCCCATAAGTAACGACACCGCCTTTTTCGTAATTTTTTTCATGTTAACCTCCCTTATTTTTTGAGAATAATCGTATCCTCTTTTTCTTCTATTTCGCAGAACCTTGCCCGCTCGCTCATGTGCGGAGCGTTGGGCGCGTGCAGGCTCAGATAATGTTTGCCCTTCCATCGGAAAATCATTCCGTGTCCGCCGTCCTCCGCAAAGAGCGGTTCCGCGCTCTGTTTCCAGGGTCCCTTGATTCCGTTTTCGGAGACCGCCGTCCCCAACGCATAACCCTTTTCCCCGCAGCTCGACCACAGCATCAGGAGCTTTCCGCTCTTCAACGGAAACAGGAACGGCGCGTCCGTGATAAAATCCTTGCCGTTGTGCGAACGCACCCAGGGCGCTTCGCTCGCGCGGAATAACAGTTGCGCCTCTCCGACGAGTCCGTCAAATTCCGCGTTGAGCCTGCCGAGACAGATCTCTCCGTCCGAACAATCCGTCCATTCATGGCAGAACACCGTGTAGGGAACGCCGTCCTCCTCGTAAAAGGTACCGTCAAGGCAATCCCATTCGGGGGGAGTGAACGGTCTTGCCTTGGGTACGTATTTCCCGAAAGGAGTGTCGCACACGAGCGCCTGCGTCGCGCGTTTTCTCCCCTTCCGCCAGAACGAGGCGAACATATAATATTTTCCGCCGTAGGCGTGGATCTCCGGCGCCCAGAAATTCTCGTTTGCCCAAAAATCGTCCGTCCGCCTGAACAGCTCGAACGGTCCCTCGAAGTTTTCAAGATCGGTCGTGCGGTATCCCGAAAATCCGCCCGCTTCTCCCGCCCAGCACTGTTCGTCCGTCGAGCCGACAAGATACCCGACCCCGTCCTCGACAAAGAGAAACGGATCGCGCATATAAATATCGTTGCGTTTCATGTCACACCTTTTCAAGCAGGATCACGGCGCCCGCCATACCGTTATCGGGCGCGGTTGCGACCAGCCTGCCTTTCTTTTCTTTCAACGCGATATTGCCGTACGATTTTGCGACCTTGAATCCCTCCGGCAATGCGGACGCGATCTTTGCGTTCGGCTTTCCGATAATAAAGAGATAGCGAAGCATTTTCGTTCCGTCCGCCGAAACGCGGTCGAGCGTCTGAGTGCCGTGAATGTCGCGGTAGGACGAGATATTCTCCGACGAAATGTTCACGGTGTCGCCGTCGCGGACAATATCCTTGATTTCCCCGTAGAAGCGTATCCCGTCGCGAATCGCGGAGAGAATGTTCTCCTCGCGGTCGAATACTTTCCCGCTCAGGCAAACTCTGCCGAGCATACTCTTGACCATCGTGAAAACAGTCTCGTCATAGCCGTAGTCGCTCTTGACCGTCGCCCATATCTGCATTTTGCGCGGCGGCATATAGCGGTGAAGATTGCACGCGATGACCGCGCCTTCGGGACCCTCGTGCGCGTCCGAAAAAGAGCACATATCCCCTAAGGCAAGCCAGCTCGCCTCGTGCCGCATTCCGCCCGACGAGCAAATTTCCAGCACCAGATCGGGAACTTCCCGTTTGAGCGACACGAAAAATTCCTGCGCCGCCTCCGCCTGCTGCCGAAGTCCCTCGCCGTAGGATTCCGCGCCGTCCGCACCGAGACCGATCGTTTCGTTGTAGTCGATCTTGATATAGCGGATTCCCGACGATAAAAGCATTTCCGTCACTTTCCCGTGCAGGTACTCGCGCACTTCTTTTTTCCTCAGATCGAGCATACACCTGTCGCCGTGCCAGATCGTTTTGCCCTTGTACGTTAAAAGCCAGTCGGGGTGTTCTTTTACGACGGGCGCGTCCGCGCTCGCGTTTTCAAATTCCATCCAGATCCCCGCGCGCATCCCGTACTCTTTGCAGAGGTCGGCGTACGCTTTCAAGCCGTTCGGGAAGAGGTCGTAGTTGACGTCCCAGTCTCCTACCGCCTCCCAGTTGCCGTTCTTGCAGTACCAGCCCGCATCCACGACGAAATAGGAGACGCCGAGTTCCTTGCAGATAGGCAACAGTTTTTTGACCGTTTCGTAGTCGGGCTTTCCCCAGGAATAGCAGTACTCGTTGTACAGTACGGGAAGAGACTCCTCGGACGGAAGAAACGTCTCCGTCTTTTCAACGTAATGCACGAGCGTCTGCGCCGCGCGTCCGAGCGCGCCCCTGACGCACGCAAGGCGGGCTTTTTTCGTGCGGAAGCATTCCCCGTCGCCGAGCTTCTTTTCCCAGTGTCCGTAGTTGAAATCCGCCTGCCCGCCGCAGAGGGAGATCGCGTTATATACGTTGGCGATCTCGATCTGCCAGGAAGCGGGCGCTTCGAGGCTGACCGCCCAGGTACAGCCGTGCGTTCTGTCCTCCACCGCGACCCAGGGCAGATACCCGTTCGCGGGCATGGAGCCGAGCTGACCGATCTTTTCAAGACGCATTCCGAGCCCGCTCCACGAATCTTCCAACATATAATCGGCGGGGGAAGCGGAATCGAGAACCCCCTCGGCGCTCCAATAGCTCCGCAGTTTGTGAATGAGAATATCCGCCTCGTCGTTGAACTTTACGAACGGCGAAAGCCGCGTCAGCAAAAAGGTGGGAGCGCTCTCTAAAACGACTTCCTCTCCCGTGCGGTTTTCAGTTTCGGCAAACGTCTCGACGACGCCCGTCCCCTTGACCGTGCGGAAGTGCTGGCGAAAGACAAGCCCCTCTTTCGATTTGTAAGCGGCGGTGAGCAAAACCTCCCCGTCCCCGTCCCGATAGTCAAATTCGGGCATTCCCCAGCGGAGGGAAAGCTCCCCGTTGCGAAGCGTTCTGCCCGCGGCGAACCCGCGGGATAGAACGTCGCCCGAAACGGCAACCTGCACCGCGCTTTCGGGGCGGTCGTTTCCGAACGGATCGACGCCCGTCATCTTTTCCGGGCAGATCATTTCCGTCATATCCGACGGAACAACGGTCATGACCGCCACGCCCTTCACTTCGGCGAACACGATCGCCGTTCCGTCAAATTGAAAAATACGGTATTCCATATACTTCTTTCTTATTTGTATTCAATCGTAATATTGCTGCAAGTGCTGTCGAACGAGTTGTTCGCATTCAGGTTGATGCAAAAATAGATCATGTCGCCCGCCTTGACTTCCGCCTCAAACGCAAATTCGTAAGGCGTTCTTTCGAGCGGGTCTATGAGCGTGCTGTACAGATAGTCCTCGTCGTTTTCGTTCAGCGTCACATAGTAGAACACACCGTCCCCGCTCCAATCGGCGGGATTTCTGACGACGTTTCCGCTGACTTTCACCGTGCCGTTCACGCTCGCTTTCCAGCCGATGATCGTCTCCGTGTTGTTGCCGGGGTGCTGTTCGCCGACCGCGTTGTAGCAGTAGAAGTCCCTGCCGTTCCAGCGTCCGCCGTCCAGATCGAACGTCATCTTGTATATCTCGCCCATGGAATCGCGGTACAGATAGTACCAGCCGTTCCAGCCCTGCAACGAGGAGAAGTCCTGCACGTTGTTATATACGCGCGTATCCACGCCGTTTGCGCCCTCATTGTCGTTTCCGTCCTTTCCGCACGCGCACAGTGCGATCGCCGTCACCGCGGCGCACGCGAGCGCCGCCGTCTTTATGAATCTCTTTTTCATACCTTTCCTCCCTTGCCGGAATTTTTGCGATCCGTTTTCTTTGCGCCGTTCCTCTTTCCGATCGCAAAGCAACCGAGCGCTGCCGCCGCGATCGCCAGAGCGCTGCCCGCGCCGAGCGCCACCGAGCCGTTACAGCCCGTCTCTTCGTCCGTGTAGTCCTCGTTCTCGTCAAGCTCGTGTTCGGGCATATTCACGCCTTGCAGTTCGAGCTTGCTGACGGGACTTAAAAAGGATTCGGGATTTTCAACCGCTTCGCCCGTTTCGCTCTCGGTAAAGATCTCGCAGGCAAAAGTCGCGTTGTCGTAAGCGTTGCTTCCGTTCCCGCCGCAGTCCGTATAGAAGACGACGAGATCGCCCGCTTTCGCTTCGAGATATTTCAGGGATTTGGGCAACGCTACGGAGGATTCGTCCGCGCCGAACGCGTGCTCGAACACCGCCTCGCCCTTGAAGTAAATTTTCACGTTCATGCCGTCGCCGCCCGAACTCGTCTTGGCGATTGCGCCCTCGATCGAGATCATGCCGTCCTTGGGAACGACGTAAATGCGCATTGTGCCGAACTTCGTTCCGGGCGCCATGTTGGCGGCGGAAATTCTGTGCCAGTCGTCCACGCCGTTCCAGCAGAGTTCGCCCGAATTTTTATTGACGCCGTATTCCATAAACGCATACTTTTCAGGCGTGCCCTGCGCATAGAACCAACCGTTTTCACCCTGCTCGGTGCCGAAATAACCCGTATAGTCGATCTCGCGCGCGCCGATCTCCTTGCTCGCCTCTTCGCCGGGATTTGTTTCGTCTTTCGTAAATTCTACTTTCCACCAGCAATGCGTCGTATCAAACGCGGAACTCTTGTACTGGTCGATCGCAAAGTAGTAAATTTCTCCGCTCTTCACTTCGATGTCGCAACCGTTGAAATAAATTGTGAACGCTTCGGTAAACGTTTCGTTGTAGATTTCTTCGGGTTCTACAAGCAAACTCTTGCGGTTGTACGATTTGATCCTGACGCCGTCCGACCCCGTCATATCCGACTTAAAGATCTTGCCCGTAAATTTGACCGTGCCGTTGAAGGGTGCGCGCCAGGCAAAGATCACATCGTCCCCGCCGTCGGGTCCGCATTCCTGTCTCCAATTTATTTGATTCCACGTACTCGCTCCCTTCCAGTGATTACCCGTGCCGTCAATTGCATGATCCGGATTCGGTGTCATCTCCGAATAAAGGTTATCGACCTTTCCGTACAGAACCCAGCGATAGTCCTCTCCCTGCTCCGTGGGCGCAGCATAATATTCTTCCTTTCCGCCGAGAACGTATCCGGGTTTTTCGTTAAAGATACACGACGGGTCTCCTTTGAGTTCGGGGACAATGCCTCCGCTCGCTTCCTCGCCGGGATCGGCATCGTTTTTCGTAAACTCCGCTTTCAGCAAAATGTTCGTTTTATCGTGATCTTTTGTTCCATTTGCATCGACTGCAAAGTAATAAATTTCCCCGCTCACGACGTTAATATCGCACCCGTTGAAATAAATCGTAAATACGTCAGTGAACGCACGATTATAAATTTCTTCGGGGTCAACGTTCAGGCTCTTGCGGTTGTATGCCTTGATACGCACGCCGTCCGATCCCGCCATGCTCTCCTTAAAAATCTTGCCGGTGAACTTCACCGTGCCGTTAAAAGGCGCGCGCCAAGCGAGAATTATATCGTCCGTCTCGCCAGGATAATACTCCTGTCTCCAATATGCTCCGTTGCCCTCTGCACTACCCAGCCACGTATTGCCGTCCGTACCGGTCGTCGTCATTTCAAAATATGTTTTATCCGCTTTACCATACAGAATCCATGCGTTATTCTCGCCCTGTGTCTTAGGAGCGAAAAAGTACTCTTCTTTTGCACCGAGCGTATAGTTGGGATAATTGTTGAAGATACACGCTTCGGGGTGCTCGTCGGGCTGGGGCAGAACGCCGCCCGTAGATTCCGTTCCGGGATTCGCCTCATCCTTGGTAAAGCTCGCTTTTAAGAACATTTTTGCGCCGTCATAGGCGGAAGTTACGTTCTGATCAATCGAGAAAAAGTAAATTTGTCCGCTCGTAACCGTAAATGCTTCGCCGCTAAAATAAGTCGTAAAAGATTCCGTATATGTTTGTTTATATAACTCTTTTGCAGGATCGGTCGGCGACTTGCGAGTATGAACTTTGAGAATAATTCCGTCGGAATTTTCGTTTTTGTCCATTGTGACCTTTCCCTGAAATGCAACCGTTCCGTTGAACGGCGCGCGCCAGCCAAGAATGGCATCGTCTCCACTGTCGGGTCCGAAATCCTGCCGCCAATTAAGCTGATTCCAAGTATTCGCTCCCTGCCAATAATACCTTACCCCGTCTTCATGCGGAGTTGTTTGCGAGGTCATTTCCGCATACGTTCCATCCGCTTTTCCGTAAAGGGCAAAGAAATTATCCTGTCCCTGCACATTTTCAGGGACACCATACCAACCTTCGATCCCCGTCGTGTCGTAGGTCGCTTCCGTCACGAAGAACGGACTGTCGGCAAACGCCTCCGCCTTCGGCATTTCCGTCAGCGCCAACGTCGTACCCGCGGTCGCCGCCGCAAATGCGAACAGTCCCGCAACAAAACCGGCTGTCTTTCTCTTTGTCATAATTTTTTCCTCCTTATCCTTAAATCCCTCAGTTGAGATATTTTTTCGCTTCCGCGCTGTACTCTTCGATCATGCGCTTTCCGCCCCAGGTATTGAGATACTGATTCGTAAAGCTCTCCCAAGCGCTGTTGAATTCGGCGTTGAACGTGTACAGATTGTTCCAGTCGGGGTTATTGCTGTCCGCAGAGCCGTAGTAGGAGCTGTTGCGGATCATTCCCACATACTGTTCGAGCGCCTGATTGGCGATCGAGTTGTCGTATTCCACATAGAGCGGCGTCTGAACGTAGCTCACCGCATCCACCCTGCTGTACTCGGCGGCGTTATCCATGAACGTTTTGATCATGTCCGCATTCGACTGGTAAGGGCTGTAATAGCTGTACTTCCAGCTCGAAAGGCTCGAAAGCGCCCAGGCGGGATCTTTTGATTCGAGCGTGTAATTGTATCCGTTTGAATCCTGCCCCATGAGGCTGACTTTTTCGCCGTTCTCCACTTTATAGTGCGTACCCTCTACGCCGTAAGTGAAGAGGGTGTCCGCCTCGTCGCTGTAAATATAGTCAAGCAGTTTCAAAGCCGCCGTCCGTTCCGTCTCCGAAAGTCTGCCGTTGATACAGACGCTACACCAGAATCCGGGGTTGCCCTTCATGCCGCGCGCGCCGTATTCGCCCTTGGGCGGATTGATGATCGTAAAGCGTTCTTTCGCCTCTTCGACCGAACAGCCGTTCGCGCTTCTGAAATTGTCGAGCATGGTGTTATACCAGATATTCCCGACCATAATACCCACTTTTCCCTGCACGAACTTCGTCTGCTTCTGCGAGGCGTTCGTCGCAATATAGTCGGGGTCGAGAATGCCTTCCTTATAGAGCTTATTGAGGAACGCGACGGATTTCTTGCTTCCCTCGGTGATCCAGCTCGACGTAAGTCCGCCGTTTCCGTCGTCCACCCAGCCCCAATAGGTGGAATCATGCACGCCCTCGGCGTTCGAGCTCATCGCCTCGAAGATCCAGTTGTTGAACCACATATTCGTCTCGCTGCTCGTATAGCCGTAGGTGTCGTTCCGTCCGTTTCCGTCGGGATCGAACTTGGTGAACGCGCGCGTCAGGCGGTAGAACTCCGTCAAAGTATCGGGCACCTTGAATTCGTACTGCGTCCTCAATTCGTCCGTCATCTGCGCTTCGTTTGCGATCACGCCGTCCTCAACGAGGATCGAGGCGAGCTTATTGTTGAGGTTCTCGATCCAGTCGAGGCGGATATACATGCCGTGTTCGAGCGTCGTCTCGATGGGGAGCGCATAGTGCTTTCCGCCGAAATAGTCGATCCTGTCTTTCAGATAGTCGTACTCTTTCAGGCGGTTATAGAGATTCGGATACTGCGTTTCGCTCACATAGTCGCTGATGGGCAGAACCGCTCCGTCGCGGATCCACTTTTTGAAGTTCGAGGGACGGTCCATGGCGTAGCAGACGAAGATGTCCGGAAGATTGTCGCCGAGGAAGCTGTTGTTGAGCGCGTCCTCCCAGTTGTTCGCGCCCGAAGTACGCACATAGATGGGATAACTGCTGTCCGTGTTCTTCATGATCTCCTTATAGATGGGCGAATTTTGTTTGCGCGCGGAATCCACACCCGCAAAGTCCCAACGGAAGATCGTCAGTTTATGGTCGTCCTCGATCGTCTTGGGACCGAACGAACAACCGCCGAATACGCCGAGCGAGAGAATGCCCGCAAGCGCGACCGGAATGAGTTTTTTACCGAGTTTCATATTTTTTCCTCCTTATTTTCAATCAGTCCTTGACGGAACCGATCATAACTCCTTTTACGAAATATTTCTGAATGAAGGGATAGACGCACAGAATCGGGATCATGGAAATGACGATCATCGCCGCCTGTTTCCCCTCTTCAAACAGCACGCCGGGGTCGATCGAACCTCCGCCGCCGATCCCCGTTGACTGACTGCTCGAAAGCACGTTTCTCAGTTCCAAGGCAAGCGGCGCCCAATCGGGAGCGTCCTGCAAAAACATCATGGGCCAATACCAGTCGTTCCAGCGCTCCACCATGTAGAAGAGCGCGATCGTTGCAATGCCCGCCTTGGAGAGCGGAACGACAAATCTGAACAGAATCGTAAATTCGTTCGCGCCGTCGAGCTTGCACGACTCGATCATCTCTTTGGGGATCTGACTGAAAAAATTCCGCAAAATGATCATATTGAACGCATTGATCCCGAACGGGATGATCACGCTCAGAATGTTGTTCATGAGCCCGATCTCTTTGATCGTAAGATAGAAGGGAACCAATCCCCCGCCGAAAAACATGGTAATGAGTACGAACACAAAAAATATTTTTCTGCCGGGAAGCCCCTGCTTGGAGAGAACGTACGCCCCCAAAACCGTAAGCGCCATGCTGTAAACAACGCCCACGACCGTCACGAAGAGCGAAACGAGGAACGCCGTTCCGATCCTGTCCTGATAGAGAATAAACTTGTACGAATCGAAGGTAAAATGCTTCGGAATCGTCATCAGGGTGGAGCCGTAAAAGTCCTGCTTCGTCGCAAACGAGATCAACAGCTGATCGAGAAAGGGATACAGGCAGATAAACGCGACGAGCGACAGAACGATTATAAGCACGACGTCGAACGCCGTTACTTTTTTCTTTTTCCGCTGTTTTGCGGGTTTTTCTTTTTTCGTTTTCACCGACTCTTTCACCGTCCGCCCTCCTTAACCGTAAATTCCCACGCCGTTGAACTTTTTCACGATAAAGTTCGCGCCCAAAAGCAGACAGAAGTTAATGATCGTTTTGAAAAGTCCGAGCGCCGCGCCCCGCTCCACAAGCCCCTGACTGATGCCGATGCGGTAGGCGTAAGTGTCGAGAATATCGCTCACGTCGTAGATTGCGGGATTGTACAGATTAAAGACGGAATCGAATCCCGCGTTCATGATGTTGCCAACCTGCAATATGAACATGACGACGATGATCGGCATAATGCAGGGAAGGGTGATATAGCGCATTTTGCGGTATCTTCCGCAACCGTCCAAGGTCGCCGCCTCATACAGTTCGGGACTGACGCCCGACATTGCGGAAATGTAGATGACCGTTCCCCAGCCCGCGCCCTTCCAAATCTCTGCAAGAATCAGGATCGGATAGAAATAGGAAGAATCCGTGAGAAAGTTGACCCGATCGATTCCGAGCGCCATCAGAATGTTGTTGACCACTCCCCCGTTCACGCTCAACAGCGTATAGATCGTCGAAGAGATGATGACCCAGGAAATAAAATAGGGAAGATAGATCGCCGTCTGCACCGCTTTTTTGAATTTGAGATAAGTGACCTCGTTCAAAAAGAGCGAGAGAATGATGGGAATGGGAAAACAGAACACGAGCTTCAATAAACTGATGACGATCGTGTTTTTGAGCGCGCGCAAAAATTCAGGCGCGCTGAACAGCCATTCAAAGTGCGTCGTGCCGACCCAGGGACTTCCCAAGATCCCTCGCGTGGGGTAATATTCCTTAAAGGCGATCACGATCCCGTACATGGGGAAATAGCAGAAAATCAGGAAAAATACCACGACGGGGATCATCATCACATACAGTTCCCAGTGGTTGAGTATTCTCCGCCAAAGCGTCGTCTTGCCCTTCGGACCCGATTTTTTCGGTTTCTTTTCGGAAACGCAACTCTCCGCGCCGTCCCGTACTTCTTCGCGCATAATTCCTCCTTTTTCGTTTTATTTCGGGAAATTTCTTGATTCCCGACCGCAACTCGATTGTATCTTCACCATCGGGGCGCGTCAATATCAACGGAAAATCAAATGTCACTATTTCTTAACTGAATTAAGGTTTTCAGCAAGTAAAGTTTCATTTTTTACGAAAATTTTTGATTTTTTCGCCTGATATTTTTGCAATTCACAATTTATTTTGTGTAAAATACAGACAAAAAACCCCCGACTCCCGTCGGGGGTTTTTTGCTATGAAAGAATATTAAAAACCGAAATCGCAATAGAACGAATACGCGCCGAAGATCCCCGCATCGTTGCCGAGTCTGGAAAGCTCCACGGTGTAGCGGTCGCTTTTTTCAAGATCTTTGAACCAGCTTTTTCCGCTGTCCGAAACGCCGCCGCCCAACACCATAAGGTCGAACGGATAGCGTTCATAGACGAGGTCGCACACCTTTTTCAGATCGCACAGCCAATCCTTCACGACGGCGCGGACGCGTTCGTCCCCTTTTTCGTATCTCATCCAAAGTTCCTCTTTGGAACAGACGATCCCGCGCGCTTTCAGCGCGTTCGTGAGCGCGGAACCGCTGACGTACTGTTCGATACAGCCGCGCTTTCCGCAGGTGCACGCTCTGCCGTCTTCCACAAGCGTAAGATGACCCAAAGAAAGAAACGCGTTTTCGCTTGCGGGGCGGTCGCAACTAATAACGCCGCCGCCCACGCCAGTGCCGAGCGTCAGCATGGCAATTCTGCCGCGCGCTAATCCGCGCCGCGCGTAGCATTCGCCGAGAAGCGCCGCCTGACCGTCGTTCAGGCATACAAACGGCTTGTTTGTCCGCTCCCCGAAAAAGCCGCCCAGGTCGAAACCCGTATAACCGGGGAGCAGATCGGTCGCATAGATCACCCTCTTCTTTTCGCTGTCGATCTCGCCCGCGCTCGATAGCGCGACCGCGCCGTACTCGTCCGCGGAAAAACAGGCGAGAAACCGACGGAAAGTATCCTCGATCCCCCTGATCCCGTTGCAGGCGTCCGTTTTGACAGAGGCGCGTTTTACGATTTTTCCCGCGCGGACGATCCCGCCCTTTAAGCCCGTTCCGCCGAGATCGAGGCAGAGAACGTCAGGAACGCGCATTCACTTCAAACTCCGTTTCAAACATTCTGTTCCAGGGCATTTTACAGCCGTTGATCTCATACCTGCTGACGAGCGAGGGCATGAGTCCGCCGAGGTAGTGTTGCGTTTCGTTGCGCACCAATTCGGAGATTTCTCCGCCCTTGTTTCCGAGATCGCGGTATCCGCAACCGTAATCGCCGAGCCGCTCCGCCGCATACAGACGGCTGTGCGCGCAGAACCCGACGTCCTCGTAGTAGCGGAGCGCAAGGAAGCGCTCCATGCCCTCGGTTCTGCCGAACACGGCGGAGAGCGCCGCCGCGCTGATGACCGTGCCGAGCGTGTTGCCCGAAGTGTTCCACCCGCCGTAAGAGAGCACGTCGAGAGAGATCCCCGCGCGCTCCAATAGGGACGCGAGTTTGAGATCGCCCCCGTTCCCGTAAGCGACGTCGGCGACGGCGACTTTTTTGCCCGCGCGTATCTCCCGTCCGATCCGCCCCACGAAATCAAAGAGCCGTCTGTCCTTGACGTAAGCGCACTCGCCGCTCTCCTGCATAGGCGCTTCGAGCTGCGTCTCCTCCACGCCGTTGACCGCAAGAATAAAGTCCGCCTCCTCGTTCTCTTTCGCAATGCGGCAGCCCGCCGCTTCGATCTGCGAGGCGAGGGACTGACCGAGTTCCCTGTCCTCGAACTTCGGCACCATCTGCGGAACGCATTCCGTATTGTATATGGGTTTAATAGAGGGGCATACGCCGCGATCCTTTAATACCGCACGGCAGACAAGGGTCATGCCGACTTCGTCCGCCCCCGGATAGCTCTGCACGAGGTGTTCTTTTCCGCTCTTCTGAACGTGTCCGTAAATGCGCTGCTGATCCTCTTTGATAAATCCGTAGAGCGAACTGTCGTCCTGCGGGATCACGAGATAGTCGATCACGTCGCCCAATAAATCCACCGTGCGCATATTCATATCCGTGTTCAGCTTGCGCCTCGTGAGATAGTCGCCGAGACTGCCCGCCGTCTTTTTTTCGTATTCCGCGATCAGTTTTTCATCCACGGGAAGTCCCAGTTTCCGTTTATGATACGCCTCGCCCAACAGGAAGATCTCCCGTCCGCAATCCTCGTAATAATCCGGTTCCTCTTCCGAAGAGGAATACTGCGGACAGCGCATGATGAGCTGAAACGCGTAAATTCTGAGCGCGGGATTGCGCTCTTTGAGCGTGCGCAAAACCGAGAGCCTGTTGCTAAGTTCTTCCGCGGTAAAATGATGCAATCTGCCGTAGAGCAGTCCGCCGTACAGGAGCATATCCACGCTGATCACGGCAATATCCGCCTCGTTTGCATGATCGAGAAGAAAGGATTTGATATAATCGGGATCGGCAGGCTTCTTCATCATGCCCAGACGGTTACGTTCGGGCATGATGAGCCTGTATTCGGGATTATCCTCCAACAGTCTGAGGGGGAACAGATAGTTGCAGGGTCTCTCGTCCAGCGGAAGCATGAGGATGTTTTTCTTGTTCTTCATAATCTGTCAAATAACTCCGTAAATCGTTGCGTGATATTTTTCGGACGGGTGATCGCACTGCCGATCACCACCGCATAGGGATCGGCTTCAAGCACGCGCGCAAGCTGTTCCCGCTCCCAGATCCCGCCTTCGGCAATGAGCTTTGCATAATTCAGCCGCTTTTTCAATTCGTGCAGGAAGCCGTAATCGGGAATAGAAATCCCTTGGGTTGCGGAGGTGTATCCGCGCATGGTCGTTCCCACAAAGTCGAATCCGAGCGCGTCCGCTTCGAGCGCGTTTTGGAGCGTGTCGCAGTCCGCCATGAGAAGAATTGCGGGATCGCGCTCCTTCGCGTAAGCGATAAGCTCTTCCGTAGAAACGCCGTCGGGGCGGGGTCGCCCCGTGACGTCCATTGCAACAACGTCCGCGCCGCTTAAAATCACTTCGTCGATCTCTTTACAGGTGGGCGTGATATACACTTCGCTGTCCGCATAGGCGCGTTTAACGAGTCCGATGACGGGAACCTTGACTTCCTCTCTGATCGCGGGGATCTCCTCCGCGAGCGCGCGGATCGCAACCGCACCGCCTTCAACCGCCGCCCGCGCCATATACCGCATGAGACCGAGACCGTACAATGGCTCGCCCTCCGCCGACTGACAGGATACGATCAGCCCGCGCGGCGGCGTCAAGTGCGTTCCTCTCATGAGTCAACCTCTCAAAAACGCGATATTGTCGAGCGTGAAATCGGTTACGCCGTAATAGGTACAACCGATCGTGAGACTGTTGAAAATCATATCCGACCAATCGTTTTCTCCCGTAAGTTGGTTGAGGTAGACAACGACGTGCGCCGTTTCACCCGCTTTTACGGAGACGGTCGTCTCTTTCGCATTGTCCCACCGCTGTAATTTTACGATGACGTTGAGGTCTGCGCTCGCGGTAATATCGAAGGCGATTGCGTAACAATTCTGATAGTCTTCGGCTCCGCCGAGCGTTCCCGCTCCCGGCGCCAGATTGTACTGCAATCCGTTCCAGCCGTTTGCGGTCGTCACTTTCATGGCGCCGTTTTCGAGCGCGACAGAGCAGCCGTTCGGGTGCCATGCAGCGATCACCGCCGCGTCGTCCGCGTAGGTCGAGAAGTCGTCGATCATCGCCTGTTCGGGCGTATAGTTTTCCGCCGTAAAGAATTTAATATCATCGACAAGTAACGTGAAGTCCGCGGCGGACTGCGTCACCCAAATTTGTAAAAAGTTAATATTAGCTTTGTTGAGCGCGCCCGAACTGCCGTCCGCAAGCGTCATTGCGTCATACATGACGACGATCTTTTCGACGTTATTATCTTTGCTGTTATACATAGGTTTGGAAAGTACATACAAATTATTGTAAGAACCTATTTTAATTTCGGCGCTAAAATCTCCTCCGCTGGAATTTGTCTTAAAAGCAAGCTCGAATCCGATCGTTTTCGTAAAATCGTATTTTGTAAAATACTCGCTGTTTAATTGGAAACCGAATCCTCCGCCCGCCGCAAATTTCGCGCTCTTTGTTCCTGACAGCGGATGCTCCGTTTCAAGAGAGAGCGTCGCACTAATCGTAGTTGCAAACGAAGATATATTATCCGCAGTTCTTTCCTCGAAATTCTCGATCATGCCCGCCGTGCGGTCGGGCGCCGCGAGTTCCTCGTCAGAGAACGTGACGTCGTCGATATACACGGTCTGACCGGTCTTGCCGATCAAACCGATCACGAGCTGACGGATGAGTTTCACCTCTCCTTCCGTCCCCGTACGCGGAATAAGGTCGGCAATGTTCACGCCCGCCTCGTCGCCGTCGGCGGCAACGACAATCCCCTCTTTCTCGAATACGCCGTTCGTCGAAGTTTCGAGCTGAATGACGTAAGTCCCCGCGCTCGCCTTGAAACGAATGGATTTGAGTTCGGTAAAATCGTAATTCGGAAGATTCAGGCGCGCCGTCGCCCAACCCGAATCGGGTATAACTTCGAGCGCGTTGCCCGTGGAGAACGGACTGTCGGCAAGCGTATTTTTACGCATATACTCAAAGGTCCAGCTACCGAGCATCTCCTCGTCGTCCGCATAATTGTCGAAATCCGTATAGACGCCCGCGGGCGCTTTCAGACTTGTTCCGACCCCGTCGCGGGTGTCCGTCGTATAGTTTTCGTCCGAACCGATCGTAATGTCGTCGATGATGACTTTGGAATTGCTGCTCCCCGTAAAGAACAGCCAGAAACGGGTAATGCCCGCAAGATCCCAGATCCCGTCGCCCCCGCCGATGTCGTCGAACGCCGCGAACGGAATACTGACGTAGCAGGGTTCGGGATTGTTGACGGAAAACGTCGCCGCCCAGGACTGATAGCCGCGCTTGCCGATGCGAACTTCTACGTTCAGACCGTTCCCGTCGCCGTCCACATACATTCTGATTCCCTTTGCACCGCTCCACACTTTCTTATCCGAGGGGAGTTTGCACAGCGCGCCCGCCCAGCCTTTTCCGCCCGCGGTATAGTCGATCTGCATCGCTTTGCTTCCGTTCACGCCTCCTTCCACAAGATCGATCCCGATCTCGTTTCCGTCGACGTGGCGCGGGAACTCTTCGCGGAGCGCTTCGCTATCCGCAAACGATTCAAAATCGTAGAGAGTGCGCGCGGAGGCGTAGTCGGGCACGTCGGTGTTATGCGCCGCTACCGTCTTAAAGGAGATGCTCTGACTTCCGAGCGCAAGCGTCTTATCCATCTCCTCTCTGAGCGCCGTCACGCGCAGATAGTATTGCGTCGCGTGCGACAGAGCGTTGCCGACCGTATAGGAAAGTTCTTCCGTTACGCCCTCGCGGACGACCTTTTCATAGGCGCCGTCCGAGGCGATCTCGACGTGATAGCCCGTCGCGCTCTCCGCCTGCGTCCAGGTGATTTCGGGGCAGGTGGAGACGTTCTGGGCGTTTTCCGCGGGCGTGAGGATACTGAATTCCGTATTGTTCTCGCAGGCGGCGAACACGCCTCCCGCCGTGAGCGTTGCGACCATTGCGCCGCACGCGCATAAAATCTGAATTTTCTTTTTCATAATTTTCCCCTCTCCTTATTGTTTTTCAATGACGAACGCCATATCGCGCGACCATGCCGAAAGCGCAATCGTCAGTTTTCCGTTCTCCGCGGATTCCTGATAGGTGTCGGTGACAACGCCCGTCTGCGGATCGAACACTTTGACCGTATACGCGCCGTCCGAAAGATTGAGTTCGAGCAACATTTCTTCGATCGTGCCGGGATTGGGATTTGCGTAGTTGTACCGAATATCGTAGAGATACACATACGCCGCGCTGTCCGAACGGTAGCCGAGCATACGCATATTTCCCGCAATACCCGCATTGGCGTGTCTGATCGTATAATCGCCGTATTCGAGCAGATCCATGCTCACGAAGTTTGCGGGCAGGAGTTTGAAGTACTCGACGGCGGGCGTAACGTTCCCGTAATAATCGTGGAGATTCGCCTGCGTCCACCAGAAGAGCATACCGCCCGTGGCGCCGCCGCCCATGGTCGCCGTGAACGCCATCTGCCGCATGACGAGCCCTTGGGGATCGGCGAGATAGTTAAGGTCGCCCGACATCCCGCTCGCGCCCGTCTCGCCGATGAGAACGGGTTTATGGAAATTCTCCCAGACGCTGCGCGTCACGTCCGCCGCGCTCGAAGCATAGGAACTGCCCCAGACGTAGCTGTGAATACTCGCAAAGTCGATCGAGGAAGCCCCGTAAACTGCGTCCGCAAAATTAAACGCGGAACTGATCGTCACAAGGTGATCGTAAGGATCGACGGCGTGCATATATCCGCCGATCTCCTCCGCCCACGCCTTTGCAACGTTTTCGTCGTAATCGGTGCCGTCTTCGTTCATGTAGGCGTGCCCGATCTCGTTCATGATCTCCCAGCTCTGAATGTTGCGGGAATATCCCCAGCGCGCAACATAGTAGCGGTAGAGTTTTTTCGTGTCCTCTTTGGCGCGCACGTCCGTCCAGAACTGTTCGGGCTTTGTAAGGTACCCGCCGTTCTGCACGTTGTAGGGGCTCGAATCCCAACTGCGGAATTCCTCGTCGTGATCGGGATTTTCATAGTTCATATAGTGAACCGCCATAAACGGCACTTGCAGATAGAGCCCGTATTCTTCCGCCATACCGAGAATGAGATCGAACTTATAAGCCTTATCCTGACGGAAGTCGAATCCGAGGATCCCGCCCTCCGTACCCTGCACGCCGTGTCCGAGGTAGGTGAGCCACACGCGGGCGAAGTTCATGCCCGCTTCCGCCATCTTGGGGAAATATACGTCATAGTCGTAGGAAGCGCGCTTGGGATCGACGCTGTACGCAAGGTTCATGCCCTGCGCAACGTAGGGCGTTCCGTCTTCAAATACGAAGTTGCGCTTTTTCGTCTGTTCCACGCGGATGAGACCGCGGTTCATCTCTTCGTCGGCGTTTTCCGTGACGGTGACGGCAGAGGTATAGGTTGCCCTCTTCACGCCGTCGCTTTCAACCGTCGCGCGATAGAGCCACTCGCCCGTTTCGCCAAAACGGAAGCGGAGTTTGAAGCCTGCGTCCTCCTTCTTTGTCATGACTTCCGCGCCGTTCAGCTCGTCCGCGTCATAGGTCGCAAGTTCGCGGCTCACAAAGTCCGCCATGACCGCATAGCGCGAAGGATTCTCATAATTCTCTACGCGCAGATCGCACATATACAAATCGCCCTCCGTAGCGTTGCCGCGCGTCTGAATATAACCGCTGTACATACTGCTCAGGGGCAGGCTCGTCGCGCTTCCCGACGGAATGTTGAAAGTGAAGTCCTCCCATTTGAAGGTATATTTTTTCCATTCCGTCGAAAGTTCGGGGAGGGCTATGTAGCCTTCGCCCAGCTGCTGATAGAGGCACAGATACAGCCCCGCCGTATTGAGATTGGTCCCCGCTTTCAGCCAAATCGAAACGCTGTCGTGCAGATGCGTGATCGCGCTCTTATTGTTGAGGATCGCGCCCGCGTTGGTGTAAGTCCCCTGCGCGGAAGCAAAGCGCGCCAAGCCCACGGGCTGTTTGACGCCCTCCCTTGCATCGATCCTGCCAACGAGCTGTACGTCTCCCTGCGCGACATAGCCGTCGAGCGGAAAGTCCGCCTCTTCGTCGAGCGCGTCGAACGTGCGCTCGTAGTCCTGATACCAGAACGCGGGCATTTCGTAGAGCTTGCCGGAGGGCGAGACGAACTGTCCGTAAACGTTCACCTCGTCCGGATCGTACTTGTTTCCCTCCGCCGTCACGTCAAGGTCGAGTTCAAACTTCTCGTTCGCCGTATGGGACGAGCCGTCCGCCTCGCTCACGCCGTTCAGCACGGCACCCCCCCCCACGACTTCCGTTACGGTGTTTCTTTCCGCCGAACGGATCTCTTTCACCGTTTTGTCGTGCGCGTCGTACTCCGTGCCGCTCTGCGGTGAATTACACGCGCAGAACGAAAGGCACGCAAGCACGGCAAGACCTGCACAGATTGCTTTTTTCATATATTTTCCTCCTTAATCTGTTCCTTATTTGAGTTCCGCAACATAGATCCCCTTATCCATCCACTTTTGCAGGCAGACGTATAAGATCAACGTGGGGATCATGGAAATGACGATTCCCGTAAACAGCATGAGCTTGCTGTTCTGATCGGGCGCCTGAAAGTACATGAGCGCCACGGGGATCGTATAGAGTTCTTCGCTCCTTAAATAGATGAGCGGTCCCATACTGTCCTTCCAGCTCGACAGAAACGAAGAGATCGCGACGACGATCAGAACCGCCACCGACTGCGGAAGAATGATCTTCCACCACACCGTGAACCTGTTTGCCCCGTCGATGCGCGCCGCCTCGTCCATTTCGCGCGGGATCCCGCGCATGAACTGCGAAATGAGCAGGATACTCGCCGCACTGCCGAAGAGCTGCGGCACGAGAATGGGAAAGTAGGTATCCACCCAGCCGTATGCGTTGAACATTAAAAACTGCGGGATCGAACACACCTGCGCGGGCAGAAACATCGTGAGAAGCATGACGATAAAGACGGCGTTCTTTCCGCGGAAACGGAATCTCGAAAATCCGTAGGCGATAAAGGAACTGCTGATCACGTTGAGAATGACGCCGACGGCGGCGAGCCAAATGCTGTTGAGCATATACCGCCAGAACGAGAGATCCACGAAAACGTAGGTATAGCGCGACCACTGCGGGTCTTTGGAGAACACTGGCGAGGGCTGAACGTAATACTCCGCGTTCGTCTTTAACGAGGAGAGGACGATCTGGAAAAACGGAATGAGGATTATGACCGCAAGCAGAACCGTCACGGAGAGCAGAATAATATCGCTGACCTGAATGTTTTTCAGCCGTTTCTTTCTCTTTTTCCATGCGAAAACTTTCATCAATCTACCTCGTAATAGCCCGTCTTGCGCACAAAGAAGTAGAGCCCCGCGCCGATCATGGAAGTCAGAAGAAAGATGAGCCAGCCGATCGCGCTCGCAAATCCCATCTGGAAATCCTTAAAGCCCTTGTTATAGAGATAATAGACAAGCGTTGCAAGACTGTTGTCGATCCCCATGCCGAGGCTCGACCCCGCCCCGCCGACGCTCGCAAGCCCCACCGCGATGTCGAACACCTGCATTCCGAAGATCAGCCCCATGATGACCTGATAGATAATGACGGGTTTCATGCAGGGAATGCAGATCCGTATAAATACTTTGAAGTTGCTCGCCCCGTCGATCTGAGCCGCCTCGTAAATCGATCTGTCGATGTTTTTCACGCCCGCGACAAACACGATCATCGCGCCGCCGATCCCCCAGAAAGAAGTGAGGATCATGACCCATACGCCCTGCCCTTTCGTAAACAGCCATTCCTGCGGAGCCTGCCCGCACGCGGCGCGCAGTTGGTTGATAAGGCTGAACGCGTTGCTGTCGAAGATGAAGCCCATCATCATGGCGAACGCAATGCCGATCAGCATGCAGGGCAGATAGATGATCGTCCTTAGAGCGGTGCTCAAATGGCTGGGCTTTGAGATCGCCCAGGCGACGCCGAGACCGAGAACGAGATTGATCACGGCGGTAAAAAGCGTATAGAGCAGCGTATTGCCGAGCGCGGCATAGAAAGTGGCACCCTCGAACACGGTCGGATTCAGAAGATTTGCAAAGTTATCGAACCCCACGAACACGGGATCGGAGAACATATCCCAGTCATGGAAGGACATATACAGCGAAATCACCATGGGCACCGCCGTCAAAAAGACGAAGCCGACGATCCAGGGGGCGATAAACAGCCAGCCTACCCGCTCCTGCGCCGCAAAATTCAATTTTTTGACTTTTTTACCTTTCATCCTTTTTCTCTTGGAATCACAACTGATTTTCGCCGTTCTTGATCTCCTGACAGAACTGTTCCGCCGTAATGTTGCCGTCAAGCAGACGTTTAAGCGCACCGCCGAAATAAGTCTGGAAGTTCGTGCTCATTGCGGGCGGTACAAAGATATTGTCGATCCCGACGCCGTACGCACGGTACAATTCGGGATTCCAGTTTTCGCTGTCCGTCATGACTTCGTCGAACGCTTCGGCGTTGGTGGAAAGATCGGCAAACTTCGCATAGGCGAGCTGCGCCTCTTTGGAGAGCATCCACTCGATCACGCGGTATGCCGCCTTTTTGGATTTGCTAAATTTCGGCACGACGAGGGAATTGTAGTCGGCAAGCACCGTATCTTTTCCGCCGTCCGCTTTGAGACTGGGAATGGACGAAACGGAGTATCCGGAATCGACGATCCCCTTGCACTCTCCGGGATTGCAGTACGCCGCAACGACGCGCCCCGAAAGAATGGCGTTGTCGGGTGAGCCGTAGGAGCCGGAAAGATTCTCGGATAAAGGCACGACGTAACCGCTCTTTGCAAAATCCAGAAAGTTCTGCACGGCGGCAACGCCTTCGAGCGTATTGCAGCCGACGGATTTTCCGTCCTCGGTGACAATGGGCGCGCCCGCGCTCGCACAGAACAGCATCACGGCGTCCGTCAGCGTAATATTGATTCCCGTATCCCGCTGAGCGCCGTCCGCGACCGAGCTTAAAAGCTCTACCATCTCGCTCCCCGTAAACGCGGTCTCCCGATCCCACGGTACCGCGATCTCCGCTTTTGCAAAGTCGGCGTTGTTCACGACGGGTACGCGCGCCACCATGCCGAGTGGAAGCCCCACAAGTTTGTCGCCCTGTTTGAGCCCTCCCTGCACGGACGGAATGAGCTTTGAACGGGCGGAGACGAGCTCCGTCGCCGCACCCAAATCGTCGAACACGTCGATATTGGAATAGGGTTTCCAGCCCCAGTTATTCACGAAGATAATATCCGCCGCCGCTCCGCTCAAAAGATCGGTGCGCAGTCTGTCGAAGTGCGCCGTATAGGGAACGAATTCCCACTCGATCGTAATATCGGGATTCGCCTTCGTAAATTCCGCCGTCCAACCGCGGAAAACGTCCTTTTCCCATTCGAGCGCCCAGCGCGCGATACGCACGGTGTTCTCGTCCTGATTGTTCTTTCCGCAACCCGCGCCCAGCGCCCCTACCGAAGCGACCATTGCCGCCGCCAGCGCGCAAGTCAGTATTTTTTTGCCTTTCATTGATGTTTCCTCCCTTTATTTTCTCTGATCAGGTCTCTGTAAAAATAACCCGAATCCTTGATCGTCCGCTTTTGTGTGGCGTAATCTACATAGACCAGCCCGAACCGTTCGTTATAGCCGTCCGCCCACTCGAAATTATCCATGAGCGACCAGGCAAAGTATCCGCGAATATCCGCTCCCTCATCGATCGAACGCTTTAACTCTTTCAGATATTTTTTATAAAAATCCACGCGTGCGGAATCGTGCACCGCGCCGTCCTCGTGGATCCAGTCGTTACAGCAGATCCCGTTCTCCGTAATGTAGATCGGAACGCGGTAACGCTCGTATAGGCACTTTGTCACGAACCAGATCGCGCGCGGGCAGACGAGCCAGTTCAGCGCATTCTTCGGGAATCCCTTGGGAAGCTCCGCATGGCGGAACCCGCCCTTCCCGTCGCTTTCGACGGGCGAACCCGAATAACAGTTCTGTCCGTGAAAATCGATCTTCTGCGAAATGAGCGCCGAGTCCTCCTTTGTCATGACGGGCATCAGATCGCCGAACCGCTCATAGCTCTCTTTGGGATAGTCGCCGAAATAGATGGGATCGTCCCAATGAATAATATTGGTGAGCCAATTCTCCTCCCCCTCTTTCAAAGAGAGGATCACCCGCTTAGCCGCTTGAATATCTTGGGGGGAATCGGTAAGCGGGTAATCCGCATCGGCAGCCATGGCGACGCCGATCCTTGCCTGGGGAACGCTCCCGCGGAGCGCCGAAACGCCCGCTCCGTGAGCGCGCAATACGTTGTGTATTGCAAGCAGAATTTCTTTCGTACTCAGTTTGAATCCGGGCGCGTGCGTCCCGAAGCGGTAGCCGTAGGGAATAAAACACTGCGGTTCGTTGAACGTGATAAAGTTTTTGATACGGTCGCCGAGGCGTTTGCCCACCGTCTCCGCATAGCGGAAGAACCAATCGGCGCACTCTCTGTTCAGCCAGCCCCCTCTCTCGTGAAGCGCAAGGGGCAGATCCCAATGAAATAAAGTCGCATAGGGCGTGATCCCGCTTCCGAGCAGTTCGTCCGTGAGGCGGTCGTAAAAATCGAGCCCCTTTTCGTTGACCGCGCCAACGCCGCCTTGCAGAACGCGCGGCCAGGAAACGGAGAAACGGTAACTGTCTACGCCGAGCGATTTCATGATCGCAACATCCTCGCGGTAGCGGTGATAGTGATCGCAGGCGACGCTCCCGTCGCTTCCGTCGCGGATCGTACCTTTTTTTGCGCAGAAGTCGTCCCACACGCTGTCGCCGCGCTCCGCTCTTCCGCCCTCTATCTGGAACGCCGCCGTCGCCACGCCCCATTCAAACCCGTCGGGAAATATCAGATCGTCCATTTCAGCCCTCAGATATTGAAGTCACTCTTAGAATAACACCGATTTCATGTTTTGTCTTTGGCGTTCAGCGTCGTCTTTGTTGTCCTGAATTGCAGTAAACAGTACAATTCAAAATAAATTTTCGGAAACGGTCTTGCAAAGCGCACCAAAATGCGATATAATATCCCCATGAAAAAGACGGTGAACGCAAAGCGGTTTTTTATCGACTACCAATATTATGTAAAACCGCGGTATCTCGAACGGATGACCCTGATCCAGATGGGCGAACGTTTCTGCAATGCGAAGGCGGGCTATCCCGAACACGAACAGCTCTGCTATGAGATCACCTACGTCTATAACGGCACGGCGGTCAATACGATCAACGGAAAGCCCTGCCGTATGCCCGCGGGCACCTTCAATTTTTCCTACCCCGCGCAAAAACACAGTATCTTTGCGGAGGGCGGGGACATGCGCTACTTCTTTTTGGGATTCGTTCCCGACGAATCCCATCCCCTCTGTTCCGAACTTAAAAAACTCACGGAAAAGAACGAACCCGTCTACGCGAACGACGCCTTTCATACGCACTCCGCGTTTCTCGACGCGATCCTGAACCTCGAATCGGAAAACCGCCTGTCCGACTTTGTGCTCGTCAATTGCATCAATCAGATTTTGTGTAATTTCTTGCGTTCCTATTATCAGGAACCGAACTACGTTCTCAAATACGACGGCGCGACGGAGATCATTCTCTTCAATATGCTCTCCTATCTCGACGAGAACTTTCTCGGATTCAAAAATCTGAACGCGCTCTCCAAAAAGCTCGGCTATTCCGCGTCGCATTTGAGCCATGTGTTTACGGCGGCAATGCAGAAATCGCCCACCGCATACGTTCTCAATAAAAAGCTCGAATACGCCGCGCAGCTCTTATCGGAGAATAACGTGTCTTCGACGGAGATCGCGCAGATCATCGGCTACGATTCGATCCACTCTTTTTCCAAAGCGTTCAAAAAGCGGTTCGGAACGTCGCCTACGCACTATAAAAATTCCAGACCAAACAGTCTGCTCATATAAAAAAAGCCGAACGAAATCGTTCGGCTTTTTTCAATCAAAGAATTTCCCTTCCCCTCCCGCGCTTACGGGCGTTCGGGGAAGAGAAATCATGGGGGGCAAATTTTAGCCTTCGATGCTCCAAAGCGCCGAGATGACCGCCTGTTCGGCAACGCCGACCTGATGGATCACCCATCTTTCTTTCGACTCATTGGTGAGCGTAAAGGTCTGCGTCGCCTGATAAGGGAAGAGCCCCGTTTCGGGATCGCGGTTTTTGAAAGCATATTTGGCGTTATTGTCAAACGATTTCAGATAGGGTTCCGCACGATCCTCGGTGTAGTTGCGAAGTTCGTAGTACGCCTCGTTGAGAATGCAGGCAAACCAGGGATCGCCCGAATAGTAGAGCTGTGCTTTTCCGGGATCGAGCATATTGAACGTCTTCTTCGCCGCCGCGGACGTGCCGATCGCGTCGTCCATATAGTCCGCTTTTTTCGCAGCGTCCGCCGTGCGGTCGTACATCAGAAGATCGGCAAGGATCATACTGCCCGAATTGTAGGAATAGTGCACGCGGTTGATCGCGCCGTCCTTGCGTACCCCGTTCTCGATGACGGTATGAATGCCGTTCCAGTAGTCGTAGGTATCGGGTTTGTTCTGCATCTTCTTACAGAAGTTATAGAACTTTTCCGCCCAATCCATATAGTCCTGCTTTTCCTGCCCCTCGGCATAGTCGGAGAGCATGGCGTTGACCATGATCCCGCAGGCGTTCGCGCTCAGACCGCGTTCGAGGTGTTGCTCGCTTGCGCTGTCCGAAAGCCCGTTTTCGCTCCACACAAGTCCGCCCAGCTCGTTGTTCCAGCCCAGGCGCACCCAGTTGTTGACGCGGATCGCCTCTTCGAGGTAGAACTCGTCGCCGAAGATCTCGTATGCGCGGAGGTAGTTGCGCGCCACCCAGATGTTGTCGTCGAAGAAGCAGTCCCCGCTTCCGCCGTTGAACGCGTTCCCGCGTCCGGAGTGATACTTGACCGCATCGCCCTGATCCCCGTTTTTCTGACGGAAATAGAGGAAGTTGTTGATCATCTTGCGGAAAGTGTCCTTTTCTTCCTGACTGTCGGGGTAGAGTTTGCACATATAGTACTGCATTCCCGCCGCGCTGAAATTCGACCAGAGGTAACCCGATTGATTGCTCCCGTAGTTCTCTTTGAAGTTGATATACGCGGTGTCGCCCGATCCGCCCTCGACGGCATAATTCTTAAAGACGATCTCCACCATCTTCTTTGCGCGGGTCTCCTGCTCCGTAGGGCGTTCCACGGGCGTCGGATCGACGATCGGCGGGTTGGGATTTTCCGGACCCGGTTCCTCCGTCTCTCCGCAGGCGGCAAGCGCCGTCACCATCGCCATGGAAGTGAGCGCAAGCGCAATGATTTTCGTGATTTTTTTCATGATCTTCTCCTGAAACTCAATTTTTCTTTTTCAGCTTCGTCACCAGCGTTACAACGCCCGCAAGCAACGCGATACCGAGAACGCCGCCCGTAACGCTCATCACGCCGCCGCAACCTTTTTTGGGTTCTTCGGGTTTTTCGGGGTCCGTATCGGGATTCCCTTCGTTCTCGCCGGGATAAACCGTTCCGGGGATCTTGCTTCCGTCAAGATTGACCGCGCCTTTGAGGGTGAAATCCCAGTGTCTGTCCGCCGTCATGCTTGCGGAGCCGCCCATGACCGTGAGGTAGCCGAGTTCAAAGTTCTGGATCTGGACGGTCACTTCGTCGCCGTCCTCCGTCGTGATCGTCGTCTCGATCAGATCGCTGATCGGCGCGCCGTACACGCAGTAATAGGTGGCGATATTGGAGATAACCGCGTCCTTCATGATATAGACCTTACCGTCCTTAGGGCTGTAAGCCATATATGCAGTGATGCCGTAGTAGCAGATCGCGGAGCTATCCGTCATGTGCAAGCCGAGCTTGATCATGCCGCGACCGTCGTTAAATTCGTTCGTGTCCGCGTCCTGTCCGCCGCCCGCGCCGGGATCGGGATACCAAGAGCCGATTCCTTCTTTGTTGGGCATACCGACGGCAATGCCCGCCTTTGCATATTCTTTATACGCAGCCTTGAATGCCGCGAGAAGGTCTGCCGCGCCGATATTGTAGCTGTCGGGAATTCTGCACACGTCGCCGATTTTAATGAATTCGGAGAGATCGAGAACGGTGCGCTTACCGCTTTCGTCATAGTTGACGCCGGGGAGAACGGTATCCGCTTCCTTTGCCGCCGAAAGTTCCATGGCACCGTAGAGGAAGTTCTGATAGGTCTTTCCGCCCGCCGTGAACTTGGAGGAGGTCGCAGGCCCGAGGATCATTTCGCCCGTGACAGGGTATCTCTTGTTCCCCTCGTTGAAGCGCGCGGGCTCTTTATAGAGTTCGTAAGCCTCGTTTTCAAGAACTGCCGCCGTAAGCGTCCCCTTTGTTATGTCGAGATAGATACGGCTCGTCTTGGTCTCGTTTCCTTCCGTAACGGTAAAGTCCTGCGCCAAAATTTCCCCGTCGAATCCTTCAAGGAACTCCATGGGTCTTGCCGCCGCTCCAAGTGCCTCGGTATAAACTGCTTTCACCGCCGTTTTGACTGCGTCCGCCGTCACGCCATCGGGAAATTGTTCCGCCGTAGCTTTGACAACGACACCCGTAAGATCCCCTTCGTAATCGGAAACGACGTTGCCGTTCTCGTCGATATGGGAAGCCTCGGCATATTTTACTTTGTTCTCATCCGCCGCGTCGATATAGACGACGCCGTAGTCGAACAGCTGGTTGACGACCCCGCCCGTCGTCTGCTCTTCGCCGACGGGATTTCCCCAAGCGGTCGTCGAATTGTAATTGCTCAGGAAGGATTTGACGGTGTACATTTTTTTCGTCTTGCTGTTATAGACGACCTGACCGACCTTTTCGCCGTCCTCCACAACGTCCTGTCTCCAAACGCTGTTTTTCATGTGAGAGGTTGACCAAGCCCACATGGGAGCCGTATTGATCTCTTTTCCCTCATAATAGGTCTCGTAAGCCGCGCGAAGCTCAGGAATTTTCAGACCCGCAAACGTTCCCTCGTTGCCTGCCTGATCCCACCAGGGGAGCGTGAGGTTGTTTGCAATGTCCTCTACCGTCAGATCGGATTCCACCCCGTCCGCACTCATCTGTTTTCCGTAATTGAATGTGGTTCCCGCAACATAGCCGAGCGCAAAGTTCTGACATACGACGTCTTCTTCGTTGAGCGTCACCGTAAAGGCGTTGTCCTTGGGATAGCCCGTGTGGTTTGCCTGATTCGCCCAGCCGTTGTTCATGTTTGAAAATACGACTGCCGAACCGCTGTGAATGGTGTAAGCCGTCTTATTGTTCGGATTGAAACAAATAAATCCGACCCCGCTGTGGTTCCACATATTCCAGGTACCGACGTTCTCCATGTGCGCCATGGCATTGAAATCGACGCAGTGCCATGAGTTACTCGAATCGGGCCAAGGGTTGTTAATAGGATCTGCGTAAAGTCTCGCGTCAGGAAATTCCTCCTTAATACGCGCCCACTCCGCCGTATAGGCGGCTTCGGCGTCCGCTTGCGTCACTCCGTCGAGCCAGAGGCGACCGCCTAAACCGCCCAAGTTCAAATCTGTTCCCGCCGCCGAAGCGTTCAGCATGGTTCCGCCGACCGACGCGGAGACGATTAAGCCCGCAACCGTCAGAGACAGCGCCAAATGTTTTGTCTTGATTTTCATTTCTTTTTCCTCCATAAATTTTTTTATTTTGATCAGGCTCTGCCTGTATCAACCTTTTACGCCGCCGACCTGCACGCCGCTGATGAAGTATTTCTGCATACAGCAGAATGCGATAATGATCGGAATGCTCATGAGCACGCTCATTGCCATCATGGGACCGTACTGGAATTTCGTTTCGATCGAATAATCGCGCAGAGCCATGGTGAGTACTTTCAGATCGTCATGTCCCTGCAAAACGAGGTTCGGCCACATATAAGAGTTCCACACGCCCTGGAAGCAGAAGATTCCGAGCGTTAAAAGCGCAGGCACGACCATGGGGAGATAGATCCTGAAAAATATCTTCAACTCTCCCGCGCCGTCCAGCCGCGCCGCCTCGGCATAGTCTCCCCCGACGGGGATAAAGAATTGCCGCATAAAGAAGATTCCGTAAACGCCCACCGTACCCGGCAGGATCACGCCGAGAAAGGTTCCGATAAATCCCGTGCCGCCCTGCCCCAAAATGTCGTTTCCGCCCACCAGCGGGAAGGAGCGCAGAAGCAGGAAGGTGGGAACCGTCGTCGCGATTCCGGGGAGCATCATGGAAAACATCATGATCTTAAAGATCACTTTGCTCCCCCTGAACGGCAGTTTTTCAAAGCCGTACGCCGCCATGGACGCCAAAAGAAGGTTGGTCGTAATGTTGACGACGGTGAGGAGCAAGGTATTGAAGAAATACCTTACGATCGGCACGTCTTTGAATACGTTTGCGTAGTGGTCGAACGTCACGTGCGAGAAAAACCAGGAACGGTCGGTATAGATGAATTCCTGCTCGCGGAACGAAATGAGGATCGACCAATAAAAGGGCGCAAGCGCAATGATCGCAAGAATGACCATAATCGTGATCATGCCGATCTTGAAGATAAGTTCTTTCTTTTTCATGGAAATTGCTTTCACGTCTGCCTCCTCAATAAGCGCGGTCCTTGGTAAACCGCTGCGTAATTGCCGAGATTCCCGCGATCAGAATAAAGAGCAGTACCGCCTGCGCGGACGCATAACCCATGTTCGAGTTCTGCCCGAACGCGCGCTCGTAGATCGAGAACACGGGCGTCACCGTGGAATTGGCTGGTCCGCCGTTCGTCATCATGAGCACCTGATCGTAGAGCTGGAACGCGCCGATAATGCTCATCGTCATGATAAAGAAGGTCGTGGGCGCGAGCAGGGGGAGCGTGATCTTGAAAAAGCTCTTTACGCGTCCCGCCCCGTCAATGCGCGCCGCTTCGTAAAGCTCCGGCGAAATGCCGTTGAGCGCCGCCGCATAGATGATCATGTTTCCGCCGACGCCCTGCCACATCGTTAAAATCACGATCGTAAGCATGGAAGTGCTCGACGATTCGAGCCACTGCGGTCCCTTGATGCCGAACAGCCCCAAAAAGCTGTTGACGACCCCTATATCGGGATTGAATACGAGGCGGAACACCGTCGCCGCCGCCACCGCGCTCGTGAGCCCCGGCAGATAGTAGATCGCGCGGAACACCTTTTTCCCCGGAATGTCGAGGTTGATCAAAAGCGCGTACGTCAGCGGAAGAACGACCGAGAGCGGGATCGCAAACAGCGCATACCACAGCACGTTCAGAAAGGATTTTTTGAACACGGTGTCCAGCTTAAAAATGTTGACGTAATTTTCAAAGCCGATAAAAACCTTTTCGCCAAGTCCGTCGTAATTCATAAAGGAAAGTACGATCGCCATGATGATCGGCACGAGCACGAATATCACGAAAAAGATCAGCGCCGGCAACACGAACAGAAAGCCCTTTACTTCGAGTTTCTGCTGCATGGACATTTTCTTTCTGGGAGAACGCGGCTTTTTTTCAGACGCAGCTTCCGTTCCGTTTAAGTTTACGGTTGCTTGTTCCTGTTCCATTTTGATTTCTCCTTATGAGAATTTACATGATCGCTTCAAGTTGGAATTGCGAATCCCCTTCCCTCTTGATCTGTTCGAGCGCATTCTCCGCGTTCTTGATCGTTCCGGAACCGCCGCGGATATATTCGCGTAATGCGTCGATCGTCGAGAAGATCCAGGTCGTTTCCACATTGGAATAACCCTTTGCGATCGGGCGCACGTCGCACGCGGGAAGCATTTCTTTCATGGTCGTAAGAATTTCGCTGTTCTGAACAAATTCCGCGTTTTGCAAAGAAGTCTTTGCGGGGAGCAGGCTATAAAGTTCGCAGTACTTTTGCAGGTTTGCGTCCGTCATCCACCATTCGATCACGGAAAATCCTTTGTCGAGATTCTTCGTCTTGGGGATCGCGAGCGAATATCCGCCCAGCATTCCCGTTACGGCTCCCTCCGTCGCGCTCTTTGCGGGGTAGCCCACAAACTTCATATTCATGGGCGAACCTTTGAGCGCCGCGATCGTGCTGTTATAGTTGCTCGGTCCGAACTTCATCGCCACTTTTCCTTCGATGAATTTATCGTCCGTATGATAGTCGGCGGGGCAACCCGTCTCCGTCATCAGATCGATAAACAGATTCATGACGGACTCCGCGTCCTTATAGGACTTCGAGGACTTATCCGAAGTATCGATGTTCATGGTAGGCGGCGTGGTCGTGTTATTGACGAGCGTTCCGCCCGCGCTGAGCATAAAACTGTAAAACTGTCCGCGCAGGTTGTATGCGTCAAGCCCTACGATCTGATCGCTTCCCGATCCCGAAGTGAGCGCCGCCGTGGAGGCTTTCAACTCGTCCCAGGTCGCGGGGATCTGCGATTCCTGCATGAGGTCCATGTTGCACCACAGTCCCCAGGCGTCGAGGTCGGTGGGAATGCCGTAAACGGCGTTTCCGATTTCGAGCTCGCGGCGCGCCGCTTCGTTATAGTCCGCAAGGTCGATGACCGTGCTTGCCTCCACCTTTGCGCTGAGGTCGTGCACGAGCTTCTTCTTCGTGATCGTCTCCCAGCGGGGCCAGATCACAAGATCGGGCGCGGAACCGCCCATTGCCGCCGAATTCAGAGAAGCGGTCACGCTGTCCTGAATCTTATAGGTCATCTCATAGCCGAGATCGTTATTCTTGTTGAAATACTCTACAAACGAATCCATGACCGCTTTATCAGCGCCCGACGCCTCGCACCAGACGACGATCTTCCCGTCGGAAGAACCGCAAGCCGCAAGTCCAGGGACCACGAGCAGGGACGCCGCGACCGCAAGAGCCGCAAATTTTTTCTTTTTCATAATGTTTCCTCCATTCACTTTTTATTTTTCTCTGTTAATTGTTTTTGCTCATTCGCAAGAATGAGCAAAAGGGGATCCCCTTTTGCCGCGCAGGTTTATCCCCGCACGGTCGCCTTGACGATCGTAACTTCCTGATCGAGCGGAACGACGGTAAATTCTTTCACGCTTTCGGGAATGATGAACGTTTCGGCATAATGTACTTCAAACGGCTCGAACGTGCCCGTCGGACTTTCGATGATCGCGCCCCGTCCGTCCACGACGTTTGCCTGAACCACGGAACCGTCCGTTTTCAGCTTGACTTTCTTTTTGATTGTACAGCGGCGCGTTTCAATGAATTCCCGCTCGTGCAAGCCCGTATGTTCTTCCTGATACCCGCGCTCTTTTTTGACCGTCTCGAAACGGTTCACAAGATTTTCCATGACCCACGGCGTATCGCGGTACCACTGGATCACCTCTCTGCCGTGGTTGATGTGTACGGGACGGGGCAGTCCGTCGAGACCGAGGCGCGCCCAGTCCCACAGTTTGAACGTAAAGATATAGGGCGTCGCGCTGATTTCCAGCACCATGGTATCCGAACCCGAACAGTGCACCGTCCCCGCGGGGATCAGGAAATGATCGTGCTTTTTCGCGGGAAGTTTGTTGACGTATTTCTCGGCGGGGAACACGATCTCGCCGCGCTGCGCCGCTTCCAGATCGGAAAGCATTTCCTGCTTGTTGACGTTCTCTTTCAGACCGAGATAAACATACGCCTCGTCCTCGCAGTCGAGAATGTAATAGCTCTCGTCCTGCGTATAGTGCATTCCGAACGTGTGCTGAATGTACTCCGTAAGCGGATGCACCTGCAACGAAAGGTTCTGCCCGCCCATCGTATCGAGAAAGTCGAAACGGATGGGATATTCGTCGCCGAAACGGGCGTGAACGCGATCGCCCAACAACAGGCGCGGGCGGTAAAACACAACGTCGATAGAAGGCACTTCGATCCGGACGTCGCCGAACCGCATAAAAATGCTGTTCTCTTCCGGCACGCCGTCGAACGCCCACGCATAATTAGCGACGGAGCGGTCGAGATCGCACACCTCTTTCATCCACTGCCCGCCCCATACTTCGGGAGCGAAATAGGGAACGAGACGGAACGGACGGGTCGCAAACGTTGCAAGTCCCTTTCTCCAACCCTCGCCCGAAACCATTTTCGGCGTATCTTTCACATTCGTATCCAAAAGATAATCGACCTTATCAAAGAGTTTGCGCTTATGTCTGTCCGCCATGCGCCACTCTACAAAAAAGCCCTGCTTGAATTTTTGCAGTTTTCCCGCGTCCGCATTGTCCGTCTTCCAGTTCGTCGCACCCTTCGCAAAGCGGCACTGGATCTCCCAACGCGCAAGATCGAGATAGACCGTAATATCCCCCTCGGCGACGAGCGAAGCGCCCACGCCGATCACGCAGACGATCCCTTGCGCCTCTTCGATTTGCTTGCGCAGCGATTCCGCCTTTACAGGATCGATAAAATCGCTGAGTTTTAAGGCGTTCATCACGCCGAAAACCCTGTCGTCCGTCACGAACGGTTTGATCAGCGCGTTATATGTTTCGTCGTCGATCATGGCGGCGTCCGAATCGAACCAACGCGCGTTCAAGGAGGCAAGCCCCTCCTTCACCTCGCGCTGATCGACCTGCGTGTAACAGTCGAACACGATCACGCAACGACCGCGTTTTACCGCCTCTTCTTTAAGAACGCCTGCGATCGCTTCATAACCCTGCCATGCCTTGAAGCCCCCGATTTTCAGTTCCGGGAATTTGTCGTAATTCTGATAGCCCTTCATCTCCGTTTACCTCTCTTCATTTTCTGTTCAGCGCCGCCGCGCCGATCATTCCCGCCGTGTTTCCGAGTTTTGCCCGAACGGCTTTCACGGGCGCGTACGCCCAGCCATAGACCTCTTTTTCAAGCATTTCGTTCACATACGGCAAAAACTGCTCCGCATCCGCCGAAAGTCCCCCGCCGATCGCAAAACACTGCGGTCTTAAAATATTTGCAAGACTGACGAGCGCCACGGCAAGATTTCTCGTAAATTCGTCCACGATCTCTTCCGCAACGAAATTATGATTTGCCGCCGCCTCGAAGATCGCCTTGGCGGAGACCTTTCTGCCCAGAATGCTCTGCGCCTTGTTCTCCACCGCCCGCGCGGAGCAGTACGCTTCCAGACAGCCCCGCCGTCCGCAGGTACAGGGGCGACCGTCGGGGTACAGCGTAAGGTGTCCGTAAATTCCGGAGGCGTCCCCGTAGAGCGTTCCCTCCTCCAATTTTCCGTTTACGACGAATCCGCCTCCGACGCCCGTGCCGAGCGTCAGCATAGCGAATCTCGAATACCCCGCGCCCGCGCCGTAGATCGCTTCGCCGAGCGCCGCGCACTTCGCGTCGTTGGCGATATACGCGGGAACGCCGAGCGCCTTTTGAATATCGTCTTTGAGCGGCGCGTTCTCCCAACGGATGTTGTTCGAGTACCGCACCGTCCCCGACGCGGTATCGATGAGTCCCGGCGATCCGATCCCCACGCTTCCGATCCGCTCGTTTGAAATCAACTGCTTCGACGTTTTGACAATTTCGCCGAGGATCCCTTCGTAATCGCTGTCTTTGCGCGTCGGAACGGATGCGGAATTCAGGATCTGCCCGTCCTCCACCAAGCCGATCTTTGCCGAAGTCCCGCCGAGATCGATCCCCAGCGCCTTCATTGCTTTTCCCCTTCAAACAGATAAAAGGTCAGTATGCCTTCGTTGATGCACTCCATCTCTTTGAAAATTTTTTCGGGCTCCTTTTCTTCCGTCAGTTGCAACGTATAGCGGAACTGATAGAACCCGCCGAGACTTGCCTTGAAGTTCGTCTCCCAGAAGTTGTTCATCACCCAGGAATACAGTTCGTCCGCATTGGGACTTCCCTCCCCCATCAGTTTGATCGGGTGCGCTTCCAGAGTGCCCATGCTCAGAAGCGGGGCGTCCTGCGAAGCGAGGATCACCGCGTTTTTCTCGTTCACGACCGCCGCGCCGTTCTGCACGGCGTAAAAATCCACGCAGGTACCGGGGAGTTGATCCACTCTTGGACGGAACACCGCGCCCGCCTTATCCATATAGACCTTGGAATCTTTTCTTGCAAAGGGAAGCGCAAGATAGAGATTTTCCGGTTCCCATACGCTGTTTTTATGCAGACGGAAATCCACCGTAATGCGGGGCATGAGCTTATGCGCCGTCAGGATCACGCTACATTCCTGCGTGCCGTTGAGCCTGTAACTAAGTTCCACGCGCGCATACAGCGTACCGTTTTCAAGCACTTTAATATCGACGAGTTCGCCGAAGTCGCGCTCCGTTCTCACCGCTTTGCGGTTGCGCCCCATATTTCTGCGCACGAACAGATAATCTTCCGTAAGCGCGCGCTGCGTCACTTCATACACGGGACGGAATGCGTATTCGCCCTCCCGCAGAAGTTCTTTTTTGTTCTTTTTGTAGTAAATGCGGGTGACCCCGAAAGGACGGCGCATCTCGATCCTGAAATACTCGTTCTCGACCGCGTCAAAAAAGACGTAATCGTTCTTTTCCTGACTGAGAATATGGTTCAGATCGGCAACCCCCTCGATCCCCGCGCGCGCACACAGTCCCGCGCTCCGCACTTTGGGTTTTTCCGATTCTTTCAGACAGAACGTGCGCACCTCTTTGGGGGCAAGCTCCGTAAAAATACACATTTCGGGTCCGCGGGAATATTTGCCGATCTGGAAGGGAACGCTCTTGCCCGTCTCTTCGTCGATCACGTCAAAATTTTCGTGTCCGTAAAAATGTTCCAGATCCTGTACCAACATTTCGCGCACGGGATAATCGTGCGGGTTCACGGCACGGAATTTGAGTTCGCGGTGCAACGAAATCGCCGTTTCCCCGTAATGGCGCTGAATTTTTTCCTTTGCGATCGTCGCCGACTCGTTTGCCTTTAACGCAAAGAGACGCTTCCACTGGTCGAGGTTGTTCACCTGCGGATGATAGGGTTCCGTGATCGAAGAAGAATATCCCCAGGTATGCTCGGAATAGAACATCAGATTATACAGCGCCGAGCGGTAGTTCTCCGCTCCGCCGATCTTTGCGTCGGGGTCGAGCTTCCGCGCCATATCGTATATCCGCGACGCCGCCCTGTAATGCATGGTATCGGCGGGCGTCGAGCCGATCCCGTCCGCCCACCAATCCGTCCAGTCCCCGACGTATTCGGGCAGATTGCCGAGCTTTTCCGCGCGGGCAAAAAATTCGTCGAGCGTCGCCAGCTTCAACTCTATTTCGCTGTGTTCCGCATTGTATCGGTCGATAAATTCGAGTACCTTCAACGAGGCGGGCGAATTGTCCGTCATGTTTCCGCTCACGGAAACGGGAATAAAATCATATTCGTATCCCTGCGCGAGGTCGGTATCGATAAACGCCTGAATACGGGCGCACGCCTTTTCGTAGGGCGTCAATCCCGCAAACGTCAACCCGTCCTGCAAGGTGTACTCGAATTCCGAAGCCTGCGCGATTCCGAGTTCGTTGCCGAACAGGTAATGCTCCCCGTTCCAGACAAGTAAACGGTTCCCCTGCGGCGTGACCCAGTAGAAGGGCGTCTGCTTGCGGAACAGCGGGTGATAGCCGTGGTGGGTATGAATACAGGACATGAGCCCGCGCACGCCGTGGCTGTAAAGCGCTTCGGAAAATCCCCATCCGTAACCGTTGATATCCGCCGTGAGCGCATAGCGGTATGCAAGTCCGTAACGGCTGAGCTCCTCCACGCACGCGTCCATCGTCTCGTTGAGTACCCGCTCGCTCGCAAGGTCGGTGAGATTGAGATAATTCCCCGAAAGTCCGATATTTCCGCTTTTGACGACGGAAACAAACGCCTTTTTTTCCTCTTCGTCCGCTTCGGCAAAAAACTGCTGAACGCACCAATAGCTTTCGCAGTTCCATTTGAAACGCGGTTCTTTTTTTACAAGCTCTAAAATTTCACGGATAAATCCGATATGATGCGCTTTCATTTTTTCCTGCGTATCGGTATATCCGACGTCGGTATGCGAATGATGAATCACATAAATTGTCATTTTTTTCATAAATACTCCGTTTTAGTGAAATTTTACTTGCAAATTTATTATAAATGACAGTAAATTTTCATTTATTGACCGAATTTATGACAAGTATATCATAGAAAGGTACTGCTGTCAATACTTGAAAGCGATTTTTTGTATTTTATTTCAAAAAATAAAAATTCGCTGTCAAAAATCGGATAAAAATTGCTTTCGTTATTGACAATTTATAAAAATTGTGTTATATTTAATAAAAATAATCTTCACGGATATGAAAATAAGATGGCAGAAAGTATATTTGACCGGATCTCTTTGATCCAAACGCATGCAACCAAACAGGACCGCGCGATCATCGCTTTTCTGAACGGCAACAATATTTCCAATCTGAGTTACCTTTCTATTACCGAATTTGCAAGTCAGGCAAACGTAGCGGAATCCACCCTTCTCCGTTTTTGCAGAAAACTCGGACTTCGCGGTTATTCCGAGTTCCGAATGCTGCTCGCGCAGAGCAACAACAGCGAATATACGGAGGATGAGGAAAATTTTTCATTCACCATCATGAACAGTATGTGTACTGCGCTGCATTCTACTTACGAACTTCTGAATCAGGAAAATATCGAAAAAGCCACCGATCTATTGCTCGGCGCAAAGCAGATATACTGCATGGGAAGCGGCAATTCGGGGGTAGCGGCAGAGGAGATGCGCAATAAATTCCTGCGCTTCGGCATTCATATGTATCACCTCTCCGACAGCCACTTGCAGATGATCGCAAGTTCCACTCTCCAAGAGGACGACGTACTCGTATTATTCTCGGTGAGCGGAAGCACCAAAGATATGATCGATATTGCGCGCATGGCAAAGCGGATCGGCACGAAGCTCATTATCATCACCAACTACCTGCGCTCCCCGCTCAGTTCGTATGCGGACATCTCGCTCTTCGTCGTAACAAAAAATACGCCTCTCGACGGCGGCTCGCTGATCGCAAAAATCAGTCAGCTCTACGTGATAGACGTATTGGCGGCATCCGTGTTCAAGCGAATGGGAAAACAGTCCCAGCTCAACCTTGAACGCACGGCGATCGCGGTATTCGATAAAGAAATATAGCAGCCTATAAAAAAGGGAGGAATCATGATTCCTCCCTTTTTTCATAATCGGTAAATCGTGTCCGTTTCACCCGATTTCCGCGCAAGATCAACGATCCTCAGCGCGGTCATCGCCTCTTCATACGTCGTTCCGTCATACGGAATATCTTCTCCGAAAATATACTTCCGCACAAAATTTTCTACCTCCGCGCGGTACAAACATTCTTCGGGATAGCCGATGTTCCTCTCCCCCTCCGCCGTAGTAATACGGATCGATCTGATCGAACGCTCCCCCATCGCCCCGAACGCTTCTATCTTCCCTTTCGTTCCGTAGATCAGCAAATGATTTCCGGGATATTCCATGGTATGCGACGACGAGAGCGTCACCGTTTTATCCCGATAGAGAAGCATCGCCGTCTCGTTATCGTAAACGGGGAAACCGTTCGCACGCAAAGCGTGCCCCGCAACGCGTTCGGGTTTGCCGAACAGTCCGAGTATCAAATCAACCGTATGAATGCCGTTATCGGAAAACGTTCCGCCTCCCCCTAAAACGCGGTCCCGTTTCCATACGGAATTAGAGGACTTAGGATTGAGCGCAAACCCCCATTGACAATAAACATTGAGAACTTGCCCGATCGTTCCGCGACCGAGATGCGTTTTCAAATCGCGGTATGCCGTCTGATGCCTCAAATGATGCGCCACCATAAAAGGAGCGCCGATATAATCCCTGTACCGCTCTCCGTTCGCATAATCAACGTCGAGCGGTTTTTCCATAATGACGGGCGTTCCCCTTTTCCGCAATACATTCATAAAACTCTGAAAGTGCATAAACGGCGGATTTGCGATATAGATAAGATCGTAGTCCTCACGCTCTATCAACTCCCGTTCGTCCGTATAAATCGCCCCGATCTGAAACTCGTTTGAAATTTTTTTTAATTTTTCCACGTCTCTTCCCTGGATCGCCGTAACCTCACAAAACGCAGAATCCGCCAACTGCGGGATCGTCCGTTTATACGCCGAACCGGTAGCCCCGATAATCGCCATTTTCGCTTTCATGTATCCACCCTCCGCTTGTTTTTAAACCCAATATTTTTGCCCATTCTACCACAGCGTATCCGATCTGTCAAGATTCCCATTCTATATATAGATTTTCAAATTCGTAATCGCTTAAATTTTCAAATGTAAACATATAAAACCTATTTTAATATTATTTTACTACTATTTGTCAGTAGCCTGCTTTACTCGTCCCTACGCCCTCGCCAATTCCAAGTTCTTTCAATTTCTTTATGTTGCGACTTACTGTTACTCTATCCTTTGCGAGCGGTTCAGCTATCGCCGAATAAGTAATATTCGGATTGCTTGCAAGCAATAATATCAGCCGTTCTTACAGCACAGTCAGTTTTACCATTTCATTTTGACGAACAAGCATAGCGCAAAGTAAAATAATTCATTCCTTCAAATCTGCCATGCTCTCATCATAGCATTAAACTGTTTACGGTTTTTCTTATTCATTCCGCTTGCAGTTTCTATGTATAAACCAACAAGTTCGTAATTATTATTTGCCCGAACATAGTCTTCATAATATGCCCTTTGTACGCCTAAACTATGTTGTTGCATTTCCGTTTCGGTACTGACTCGACAATACACGGCAACTCTAATAGACATAGCTACCTCACATTAAAAAAAGTCATAACAAAATCGTTATGACTTTTTCTCTATTATAACATACAAACCTGCACTTTTCAAATGCAGGTTTGTATACTTATCGTGCGTGTGTTGACCGAAACTCCCCTTTTTAGGGGGTGTTTCGATAGGCAGTTGAACAAAAATCCCCTTTTTCAAACACACCAAAAAAATCCCACCCCCGTAGAGGTGAGATTTTAAGAATTCAAGATTACATTTATGGTTGCAACCTTACCGACACACTCGCAAGGATGCAATCTTATTTTTTGCTTTGCACCCTTCAAGAGTACACCATTGCGCATTTGCTTGCATCCTAGCTGCACGAATCTTGACTATTTGTTATCCAATGAAGTAGTGAGACCCTTGACTATATCGATGACATTTTTCTTCAGCTTGGGATTGAGCTTTCTGAATAATTTAATCAAATACTCTTCCTGCGAAATTGATTCTTCCTTCTGACTGTTTGCGCTGTTCGATTTCTTATACAAGGTTTTTTCAACTTGTTCAGCTGTTAAAGCACCTTCTTGGGCAAAGCATTTTGCGACATTTAAAATGTACGGTGGCTTAATGTTCGAACCTTTTAGTGCTACGCAGTAGTTGACTATTGCAATAAAGGCATTTATCTCCATACTGTATGATTCAATGAATTGCACGTAATCTGCTATCTCTTGAGGGTTCACTGGTCTTAAATCTAACAGCCTTTGAAGTTCCCCGTAAAGTGAATTATATTTATTGTCCATTGTTAACCTCTATAATCTTGATGAAGTCATCTTCAGTCTTGTTCAGTTTTCCTCGGTTAGCAATTTCTTTAATTCAGCCAACCAAAGTTTTGCTATTTCTTTATGACCGTTTTTTGTCGGGTGGCAATAGTCCAATGTTTCGTACCGCTCATCCGCCAATGCAATATCTGCCAGTAAGCAGCCTTCCTCTTTTGCTGCCAACCTTATCACACCGTTATACCGTGTGTCCTCTTTCATAAAGCGATCATAGGCGAGATTTCGTCCTGCTTGCAACCTCCCCATCAGCAACGTGCCGCACACGATTTTAGCTGTAGGATAGTTGTTTTTAATTCGCTTTAACATTGTCCGATATGCCCCATAGAACCCCAGCGTATCATCTGGGCAGTTCTCTCCAAGGTTCATTTCAAACCCTCTGTCATTTGTTCCCATATAAATGAGAATAATGTCTGGGGGTGTTTCATCGTGCAGATTCGAGCATCTCTCTTCTGAGCAAGCGGATGGTGCAAATGCACCAGTAACCAAACTCCCCGAGTACGAATTATTGACACAAAGCTCTCCGCCCAAGCCATCAATGACTTGTTTCCACCAAGTGTCGTCCACACTATTTATTTCGTTATCGTAAACCTTGTCTTCTTTGTAGTATACAGCATAGCCACGAGGGTTAAATCCTATATACGTTGATATTGAATCGCCAAGTATTGAAACCTTATATTTCGGCATA
>CAJUCM010000004.1:0-3042 GCA_910585235.1 uncultured Christensenella sp. | reverse complement strand
TCACGTCTCATTTGTATTGGGTAGGTCGTCATCTTCCAGCACAATGCAGTTGACCATTTTGCTATGCCCAGTGCAAGCGTCAAGCGCTATTATTCCATCTGCATAGTACGGCGAGAAGTCTTCGCCCGCACCAAACTCTGCCCCTTTCCCTTCATATCGTGAGTGTCCAAATGATGCGTGCCAATGTCCGCAGACTATAGTCTTCCCAGGCTCAATAACGCCTTGGTGCGCTGCAAGCATTCCATTGTACCACCGTGCAAAATACCAGCCAGCAGCATCGTCATTTCTCCACTCTGGATTGAATTGGAAGAAACTCGCATTTCCCCCTATGCCATTTGCTATTGACGGTATCCACCCATGAACGAAAATATAATTCTTGGTTTCGTAGTAGTTCTTCATTGCTGGGAGAACTGTCTTGAACAACTCTGACCGTTTCATCCCTGCGGCAGTCGCCTCGGGTTGTATACTCATCTTGGTCAAAGTACTTCTCGTTAAATCTCGCACGGTATGTACTGTTCCGTTGCTGTAATGATGAGTATACTGAAACCCCATTTCAGCATACATCGGCAACTTCTCCACGAAATCTACCAGAAGGTCTTCGTGGTTACCTCTGATAAGTATGACCTCATCTTTCTTCAAAAGTCCGAGAACGAACTCCAGTAATTCTTTGCTCTGTTTTCCTCTGTCGAACAAATCTCCGCAGATAATCAATTTATGAGGTGCCGCGTCCGTGAAGTATCCTTTCTCAGTCAATGCCTTTATCATCAAGTCATAAAAACCGTGGACGTCAGCCACGACGTAATATTTCATTTTTGCACTTCCTTTTGCAACCTTGCAATCGAGCAAAATTCTTGCAAGGTTGCAAAGGTGCTATTTGTTTTCCTCAGTATCTAATTGTTTTATTTCTGTTTGGTCGTAATTAAATGCACCTTCGGGATACTCATAGATTGAGCCTGTTATTTGGTAAATACGACCGCAATTCGGACATTCAGTTTCACATAATATGTCGTGCTGAGTTTCAACACCCATATCACGTTCATCGATAGGCATCGATGTTTCCACGAATTCCATCACGTCAACAATTATCTTATGACCGCATTCGCATTTTATTGTTTTTTTATAAGAGTAAAAACCGTCAGTATCAATGAATCTGCGATTGAGCAAGGTTTCCTCGTCCAAGACAAGCTTTCTCGGTAGTTTTGCGTCAGTCTTTATCCACTCCGAAATCTGCCCATCCTTCACCTTAAATGTCACAGTTACAGGGAATTTGATTTCATGCATCTCACGAGCAAGCCCCACAGCTCTATAGAAGTATTCCCTCTCCTCATAATCCCAAGTAGAGTTGTCCTCATCGAAAAATGAACACTCAACCTCTATATTAGCTCGAACAGCTATAGTCATGATAGCCTCAGTTTCCCCGGCATAATCCACATTATGGATTTTTGACGAAATCCCAATGTTCAAGATGTCAAAATCATCATACTCTATTCCTGTCTCAATCCCATCTCTATCGTAGCTATTCCCTCTAACGTTCACAGGCTTAACCATCAGCATATTCTCAATGCGATTGTTAAACTTCACCACATCAGAATTAAAGTATTTAATAGCCTTTGCGCTTACTTTCTGTTCCACCGTTATTGACGAAAACAGCTCTTTCAAGTCTTTATAAAATTTGACACCACTATAATTCCAGAAGGCAGCTTGCCAATCCGGGTCACTACTTACTACGCAAAGCTCTCCGCATTCATTAGCAATTTGCTTTAAGCGTGCAATAATTATTGCATCGGGGAACTCATATTTTTTATGATCTCTTTTCTTATCCTTTCCTATCTTGCCACCCTTAAACGGAGGCACATAGTTGAAATAATCCGAAATGACACTTTCTAAATTCACCCCGTCGCTATTTACAATTTGCGCATGCGTGGATTTGAGGTAATCGTCGTATAATTTGTGCAGCCCTTTAGTTATCTTCTCTTTGTCTATGTAGCTAGGCAAAGCGGACAGCTTACCAATTGAAGACACCCTCTTCCAGCTCAACGAGTCAAACTTATCGTGGAACTCTTCTACTAATGTTTCCGTTCCTTCACTCAGATGTCGCTTGCATTCTCGTACAACTATATCACTTATAATGAGTCGCCCTATAACACCGTCTTCAATGTACTGTTTTAGAATACTCAAGTCCTGGTCATCATAGGAGTAGTTTGCGCCATCAAAGACATTCGTATCAAGAGTAACTATAAGCGGTTTAATTTTATCTGCCATATCCGCATCCTCTACCAACAGTTATATGCGCTATTATAACAGATTTCCAATAAAAAGGCAATCGTTGACACGGCTCGCTTTTTGCTTGTTTAGTTTTGCCCTTGCCCACACACTCGACTTTTCCCATGAAGTGGCACACGGGCGCAATTAGGGGCGTACAATTGCGCCCCACAACTTTATCCTGCTTTTAGTGTCAGCAACGGCATATCAAGCCACGTTGCTTTCTCTATTATCTGCTTGATTTCATCTTCCGTAAAAACCTCTTCTGACAGGTTGATGAATGATATCACATCGCTTTGGGGGAATCCGCCATACCAATATTGTGAGGGGGTATCATAAATCGGAACTATACCAACGTCATCAAGCCCCATAAGTGCATCCGCAATTTTCTGATGTCCGTATAGGCGTACTGGATACCCATTTCCAATCAAGGAATTGTACATTCTAACTACCTCGGCAGTCCTGCAATGCAACCCGCCAGATAGTGATAAATAATACCCCTGTTCATCTTTTTTAACACACAGATGAATTCTCGTATGAGTGCTGCCCACGGATATTTCCCATTGATGACTTGCATTCTCTATTTCCCATTTCTCGGAATAGCTAAGCCCATACCAGGTATTAAACGCATCGACGGACTCATCGTCTATCGTACTCAATCCGCCGTCACGATTGTCAGCAAATCTTATGTATTGCTCTTTTGCTGTTTTTCCTTCTGCGCCTTCAAACTCTGCCGCTTCATAGCATACGGCACAAGCATTATAGTACTTCTGCGCTGTC
>CAJUCM010000003.1 GCA_910585235.1 uncultured Christensenella sp. | reverse complement strand
CTGTTCCCTTACCGAACACAGAAGTTAAGCTCTCTTACGCCGATGGTACTGCTTCCCGCGGGAGAGTAGGTAGTTGCCGCCTTTCAGACAAGGACACGCCCGATTTGATCGGGTGTGTTTTTTGTTGTAAACAGAAAAAAAGTATGCTATAATTGCATGAAAGGGGAAAGGCAAAATGTATTGTCATCACGAAGAGAGCATTGAAAAATTAAAAGAATATTTTTGCGGTACGGACGGGGTGATCGCGATTGTGCTGGACGGCTCGATCGTAAAGGGAAACGCCCGTCCCGATTCCGACGTGGACGCAGTGATCGTCGTAACGGAGGAAAAGTATCGGGAGCTCGAAAAAGAGAACCGCCTTGCCGAAGTGATAACGGGGCATTGCACTTATGAGGGCGGATATTTCGATATAAAATATAAGACAAAGCGCATTTTAGAGCGCGCCGCGCTCTATGCGAGCGAGCCTACGCGGAACGCATTCGTAAAGGCGAAGGTTGTCTATTCCAAAGATGACGGAATACAACCGCTCGTAGATTCGATCGCTGCCTATCCCGAACGGGAGAGGGCGGAAAAAGTGCGGTGTTTCAACGCGAATCTGCAACTCAACCGCGGATACTTTCTTAACTGCGTGGAAAAGAGCAACGCCTATATGCGGGCGCATTTGGCGCAGGAGATCGTGTATAGCGTGTATCGTTTGATTTTAGCGGAAAACAGGGTGTTGTTCCCGTGCAACCGCCGTCTGGAAGAGACGGTGCAAACGTGTGCGCGCCGCCCCGCCGACATTATCGCGCTCGGCACGAAGTTTTTACGGACGATTTCCCAAGAGGATTGCGAAGCGTTCGTGACGCGCTTTCGGGAGCAGAGCGAACTTCCCCTGACCGACGACGTCAGCGAAAACTGTTCGCAGTATGTCAAATATTACGAGGATTGGTGGCTGAGAGAAAATCCGCCCTTCCCCAACGAATGGTAAACGGAAATGAACGTAGATTTTGAAATCAAAAATAACGTTATATTCGGCGTTATCGCATGGCTCTTTGCGATCGGCGGGCTTATGACGGCGATGATCGTTACCGTTTTGTATTTTACGATCCCGATGAACGATACGGTTTTTGTCGTGACGGAATTGCTCGGCACGGGGTTTGCGGTTGTCGGGGGTTTGAGCATTTATATCTACGCTATGGAAAAGTTCGAGTTGCGGGACGGTAAATTTTTTTACAGAAAGCCGTTCAAAAAAAGTCAGTCCGCCGCGGTTCATGAAATTGACAGAGTGGAAGCGGTGAATAAAATGTATCCGTTTCTTTGCGACGTAATTTTTTACGGGAAGGACGGTAAAAAGCTCATTCATTTTTATGACGACGGAACGGCTTTTTCGGGCGGGAAACTTTTGAAAGCGTTGAACGAATATCAGATCCCGATTTTCTATAAAAATTTTTATCAATAATACACGATTGCCCGCGCGAAAGCGCGGGCAATGATATGAATGCCGAATCCGATTATTTTTTCTGATCGATTCGTCGGGAAATACTCTCATGCCGTTCGTAGAGAGAGGCGAGCGCATTTTTACGGGTATCCTTTTCGTTTTCCGCGGGATTCTGCGGGGCAAAATCGGGCGGAAGAAAGGCTTTATCGTCGGGCGAAACGCGGGTTGCGGGCGTATCGTCCGACGGTTTTTCTTGCGGTTGCGCGTCCGAAGCGATCTGCGCCAACGTATCCAAAAGGTCGAAAATTCCGAATTTGTCCACGGCGATCTCCCGAAATGAAAATTTTTACAAAGAAAACACATACGGCTTATCGTTTTTGATTGCAAAAAGCCTTAGTTTAGTATATAATGAAATCTGTATCATTAGAACTTATTTTGACAATGAGGAAACTCTATGCGTAAATTTTACAAAAACATTTTAGTTTGTACGACCGCGGCGGTGCTTGCGGCGGGGAGCATTGCGTTTGCTGCCTGCGAAGAGCCGTTCACTCCGCTTGCGGGGGACGATTACAAATCCACGGAGGCGGCGGTCAGCAACGGCGGCTTTGCGGTGGAATACGGAAAATACGTCTATTTTATCAACGGCGCGACGACCTATGAGGACGACAACACGTTCGGAACGCCGGTCAAAGGATCGCTGATGCGTATTGCCAAAGACGATCTGAAAAACAAGACGGGCGAGGCGCAGATCGTCGTTCCCTCGCTGATCGTTTCGGCGGACTATACGGCGGGATTCTTTATCTATAACGACCGCGTCTATTATGCGACGCCGAACAACGTCAAGAGCATGTCGGGCGAGATCGAAAGCGACTGGCTGGAATTCAAGAGCGCAAGCCTCAACGGAAGCGACGTGCAGGATTATTTCCGACTTTCCGACAACGCGACGGTTTTCCGCTTTGTTCAGACGGCAAAGGACAGCCCCGTTTATCTTTTGTATAACGGCAAAAAGCCCGACGACAACGACGGCGCGACGGGCATTCAGTCGTACAATACTTCGACAAAGACCTGCACGACGATCGCGGAGGGTGCTTCTGCTTACGTTTTCAACAGTGCGGACAAGACCGATCCTTACGTCTATTACACGATGCCCGTAAAGGATATGATGGACAGCGACGCGCCTCTTTCGATGGGGTACAACCAAATCTACCGTGCGCGTGCGGACGTCGCGGAATCCCCCTACACTTATACATGGGATCAGGAATATCTCGACGAGCACGACGGCGTCGCGCCCTATCTCAACCTCGGCACGATTGTCCTCGACGGCGTTGGAAAACCCACCGACGAGAGCGATCTGACGCAGTTTACGCACGACTATAAGGACGCTTCGGGAAAAGTTACCGAACCGCTTGCGCCTTTCGGATATACCTACACGCTTCAATCCTACAACAATTCCGCTTCGGACGGGAATACCTATCAGGGACTTTATTTCACCCGCGACACGGTTACGTCGGGCTCCTCGCAGAGCGGCGGCGCATCGCTGTATTATCTCTCTACGGAGGAGATCGGAAAAGAGACGTGGAATTCTATTGCGGGAAACGCCGATAAGCTCGGCAATGCAAACGGATTCCTCGACGTCGTGGCGAAATCCACCGAGACGGCGCACGCTTCGGCAAGCGCGCTCTTCTATATCGACGGAGAGGGTCATCATTATATCTATGTGGACGGCGCGAACATGATCCGCGCGGACGTTTCCAAAGAGGCGAACGTTACGGAGACGGAGATCTGGTACGACGCGAGCGGCGCAACGCTTGTCCGTCTCGACAACAGGGCGACGTCGGGCGAACCCTATAATTATGTATGGTTTACCCGCTCCAACGGAAGCGGGATGAGCGTGGAGCGCGCGGTCTATAACGGAACGGAAGAAGATTACGAGACGCTCGGCTTCGACGGTCGGGAGAACGAGGAATATAAGGCGCTCAAAATTCTTAATTTGCAACATAAGAGCAGCTGGTATCCGTTCGAGATCATTGGGGATGTGCTCCTCATTGCGGACGCGGAATCGGTCGGATCTGCTTCCTACGATTACGTCGGCGCGGTGTCGCTGACGAACAAAGCGGGAAAATACCTCAACAACAAGGAATTTGAAGCAGAGGTCAACGACAAATGGGATTCCCTCATGGATTCCAGCGCAAAGACGGGATATTTTGCGAAGCTGTCCAACGACGGAGAGAGCAATCTTTCAGGTGCGCTCAACTATTATTTCAGAACGGGAAAGACGGATCTTTTCTTCTCGAACATTCAGGACGCGGTCGATCTCGGCAAAAAAGAGAACTATCTCTATACCGAGGAAGAACAGGAGGCGTTCAAGAAGTTTACGGAGGGGAAGGAGATTGACAACCCCCTCGATAAGGACGAACAGTTCAAGGACGGGGACGGCACGTTTTACCGCACGCGTTCCTATTTTATCAGACCGCTCGGTCTTGTGAACGAGAAGGACGAAGAGGCGATGGAAGAGTACTGGAAGGGGTATTTGAGAAATTACACCGTCGCAGAGGAAGAAGAGACGGGATTGGAGGATTGGGAGCTTGCGCTTGCAATCGGGATTCCGCTTCTCGCCGTGGTCGCCGCGGGCGTGGCGGGTACGATCGTGATTGCCAAAAAGAAGAGCGCGGCAACGGAAGAGAAGCCCGAACGTATGCGCGTGGATACGGCGGTTGACGAGGACGTGGACGTCTATGGCAACGGCGGAACGACGGAAGAAAGCGATCGGAATGACGGTGAATAACGTTGAATTTCAAAAAACCGCTCTACGGAGCGGTTTTTTCTTTGTAAAAAGCCAAAAAATTTCAAAAAACCGACTAAAAACAGTTTACAAAAAAAATAATTACTAATATAATTTATTAGCTTTATTTACGGATAAGGGTATTCGTAAGGAGGGGAACATTTATGGTTCGTTATATCAAATGCCCGCGGTGCGATCTCAACTATATCGACGGGGAGACGCAGGCTTATTGCGACGTGTGTCTGAAAGAGATGAAGGGATTGAAAACGGATGCGGAAGAACTCGAAGAGGAGGAAGAGAACGAGCTTCCCACCGAGCTTTGCCCCGTCTGCGGCGAGAACATGATGCGCGCGGGAGACAAAATGTGCGAGGAGTGCCGCAAGAAAGCGGAGAGCGAAGAGGAGGAGCCCGATCCCGAAGAGGACGACGAGTGGAGAAATTATCTCGACGACGATACGGACGATCCCGATTCGGAAATCGGCGAACTGGACGAATCTCTCGAAGAGGAATTTGCGGACGAGATCGGAGATATGGAGGAAGAAGAGGAATTCGAGAACGTGGAAGAAGAGGACCTCGAATACGTCACGGGCGACGAGATCTATACGCTTTCGGGCGGTGACGACGATGATGACGACGATAAGCAGGATGACGACGATTTCTGATTATAGAGCGCGGCGGACGGTTGTCCGCCGTTTTTATACGGACGATGAAATTCATTGACAGGATACGGCAGGCAATTTCCCGCTATGACGGTACGCACAACTTTACCTGCGACAACTGCGGCAAGGAAGTATTCGACGGAAAACGGCTGTGCGAAGATTGCAGAGAGGAACTGCCCTATAACAACCGTGCGGTCTGCCCGTTCTGCGGGCGGCGGGTCAAAGAAGAGGGAGCCTGTCTCGACTGCAAGCAGAAACCGCTCGGCGTGAGAAAAGCGCGTTCGCTGTGGATCCACGAGGGGGACGCCGCAAAACTCGTGCGGCTCTACAAATCGGGCAACAAATATCTTTTCCGACTGTTTGCGGAGGAGCTTGCGCCGATCGTCGGGCGGGAATTTACGGACGCGGATGCGCTGACCTTTGTTCCCATGACGGAAAAAGCGCAGAAGAAGCGGGGCTATAATCAGACGTATCTGATCGCCGAGGATCTTTCAAAACGGACGGGCAAGGAACTTTTGAACGTTGCCGAGAAAAGACGGGATACCGCTGACCAGCGCGAACTCACGCGCGCGGAACGGGAAAAGAATATGGAGGGCGTGTTCCGCGTTACCGACAGAAAAGCCGTGAAGGGGAAACGCATTCTCATTGTAGACGATACGCTGACGACGGGTGCGACCGCAAGCGCGCTTGCCGAAGTTCTGAAAAGAGCGGGCGCTGCGGAAGTCTATTTGATCACGGCGACAAGCGTCGAAAAAAAGAATCCGTTCGGAATTATAACGGAATAAAATTCAAGCCCGCCGCGCAATCTGCGCGGCGGGCTTTTCATGTTGCGATCAAGCGATAATTTGCGGTGCGATCCGTCATAATCCCGCATTCCGCCCCATACATTAAAAGCGGAGAGAGGGCGGAGAAAAGTGCTTTTTTTGAGAAAAACGTTTTCGACTTTTCTTACAAAAAAGCGACAAAACACGCCACATTTTTCCGACAAAATAATGATAATATATAGGTGTTGCGATGCGGTTTATTACATTTCGACTTAAATCTGCACTGATTGCGGTGTCGTTCGTGTTTTTGCTCGTAGCGGGGATCCTGACGGCGAATGCGGCGGGGGCGGCGGATGCTTACTGGACAGGCAAGCGCTCGCTTCCGATCTATTCGGTCGGGCGGGATGACAATAAAATCGCCATATCGTTCGACTGCGCCTGGGGCGTGGATTCCACGGACGAGATATTAAAGCATCTTGAAGAGAAAAAAGTCAAGGCGACGTTCTTTACGGTGCAGTTCTGGGCGGAGAAATATCCCGAATATCTCAAAAAAATCGACGCGGCGGGGCATGAAGTGGGAACGCACAGCGCGACGCACTCCTATATGAGCAAGCTCAGCGAGAGCGAGATCAAAGCGGAATTTGAAACTTCCTGCGCGGCGATCGAAAAGGTCACGGGCAAACCCGTCACGCTTTTCCGTCCGCCCTACGGCGATTATGACGATCTTTTGATCGACACCTCGAACGCCTGCGGACTGTTCCCCATTCAGTGGGACGTGGATTCGCTGGATTGGAAGGATCTGTCCGCTTCCGACATTGCGGAGAGGATCGTACAGCGCACGAAGAGCGGTTCGATCATTCTCTGCCACAACAACGGACTGCATACCGCGGAGGCGCTTCCGATCGTCATTGACAAATTGCGCGCGAAGGGGTTCGAGTTCGTGCCGATCGGGGAACTCATTTACAGACAGGATTATACGATCGACTCCACGGGAAAGCAGATTCCCAAAGCAACGCTATAAAAACATTACAGAAAAACCTTTGGAGGTATTTATGGATTACTTTGCGGAAAAAAATAACAGGGTCTATGTGATGGGAGAAATCGTGTCGGAAGCAAAATTTTCGCACGAGGTGTACGGCGAAGGGTTTTACGAATTTTTTGTCAGAGTTATGCGTCTTTCGGGGCAGGCGGATATTCTGCCCGTGACCGTATCGGAACGGCTCATCAAGAGCAGCGATCTGAAATTGGGCAGTACCATTTCCGCGCTCGGTCAGTTCCGCAGTTACAACAAACTTGAAAACGGCAGATCGCGTTTAATGCTGACGGTGTTCGTGCGCGAACTTATAGAGGAGGGCGCGGGCAATAATCCGAACAGCATCGTACTTTCGGGCTATATCTGTAAACCGCCCGTCTATCGCACGACGCCGTTCAACCGCGAAATTGCGGATATTCTTTTAGCCGTCAACCGCGCGTACAATAAGTCCGACTATATCCCCTGTATCGCCTGGGGCAGAAACGCCCGCTTCGTGCAGAATCTGAAAGTGGGAGACCGCGTCGCGCTTTCCGGCAGGATCCAGAGCCGCGAATATCAGAAGCGCCTTTCGGAGACGGAAGCCGTCACCATGACCGCGTACGAAGTATCCGTGAGCAAACTTGCGGCGTTTGAGGACGGCGAAAATTTTGATCTGGACGGAGAGTTCGATCTGTACGCCATGCCGTCCGAGGGCTGAACCGATATTAAAAAATTTCCGAAAAAAATCCGCATTTAATGCGGATTTTTTTATGGAATCAGTTGATAAATCGTGCGGTTCCGTATTATAATGATTAAAAATACAATCCGGAAAAACGCTGCGGGAGAATGAAATGAAAAAAGCGGTCGCGTATATTTTATTGATAGCTCTGTTTGTTTTCGGCGTTGCCGTGTTCGGCGCTTGCGCGGATACGGACGGCGCGCCGTCAAGCGATCCGACGGATGAAAGTCTGTCGGGTTCGGATAACGGACAGGAGAGAGCGGGGATGATTTATATAAACGTTAACGGAACTGTATTGGAAGTGGAACTTATAGACAATCAGGCGACGAGAGTTTTGGTTGAAACGTTGCAAAAGGGCATCGTCACGGTTGCATTGCAAAAAAACGGCGGCTTTGAGCAATACGGCGATCTTGGATTTTCATTGCCTGCAAGCGATTCGCATTTGACGGCGCAATGCGGAGACGTTTTTCTGTATAACGCGAGATACCTCTGTTTGTTTTATTCGGAAAGCAGTTGGTCTTATACCGGACTTGGCAGAGTCGTCAATCGGGATCGGAGCGAAATAGAAAATTTATTGAGCGGAAACGATGTCACGGTCACTTTGTCTTTGACGGAATCGGGAGGTGAAAAATGACGCTTTATGAATTGATCGCATTTATGAATGCGGGAAAAATTCTCGTTAAAGACAGCGAAGAGTTCAATCTCATGGCGGAATACAGCGAGGAGGCTAAAAAAATTACGGCAAGGCTCAACAGCGGGTATCATGCGCCGTCGGATATATGCAAAATTTTTTCGGAACTTACCGGGAAAGAAGTAAGTCCGACGTTCAGCCTGTTTGCCCCGTTCAATGCGGATTTCGGAAAAAATATTACAGTCGGGGAAAACGTAACGATCAACGCCGGCTGTAAGTTTCAGGATCAGGGCGGTATCGTGATTGACGACGGGGCATTGATCGGGCATAACGTGGTGCTTGCGACCCTGAATCACGAGTTTGCTCCTGAAAAAAGGGGAAATCTGATTCCGAAAGGAATTCATATCTGCAAAAATGTTTGGATCGGATCGAATGCAACCATTCTTGCGGGTGTTACGGTGGGTGAAAATTCGATCGTTGCCGCAGGTGCGGTCGTTACAAAAGACGTGCCTGCCAATACGGTCGTCGGCGGGGTTCCGGCAAAAATCATAAAAGAAATTTAGAATCGTGTTAGGTTGAGAATATTCCGAATAAAAAAAATCCCGTCGGTAAACGGGATTTTTTTATTCGGAAACGTTCGGTCAGTCGGCGCAATCTAAATATAAAATGACGTCCGACTTATGTTCCTGCGGGGTTCCGCGGTAAACGTTGGTATCGAGTCCGCCGATCGTAAAACCGTTTTTCAGATAAAATTTACAGGCGGCAACGTTGTTGTCCTGCGCGATAGTATAAATACCGTTGTAGCCGTTGGCGGACGCGACTTCTTTTGCTTTTTCGATCAGAAGACGGGCGACGCCTTGATTGCGGTAGTTGCGGTTTACTTTCAGATCGTACAGGTAAATGTATCGGAAGTCGGCTCTTTGCAAAACGGCAAGTCCGATACAGTCGTCATTGTCGTAAGCGCCCAAAAAGTAGAACGAGTTGTCGTAATAATCGTATTCCTCGTCGGGGAAACGTAGCTCGGATCGCATTTCTTCCGGAAAAGATTGAACCGTATAGTCCCATTTGCCGTTCAGATAGGTCACGTTCAATTTCCCGAATATCGTGAACGGTTCGTTTTTAAGATTGACGTCCTGTTTGTGCAGTTCGTCGATCCGGCAAATTTTTATCATAACATCATGTTCAGAATGCGATCTTTTCTTCGATGAATTTGATCGCTTCTTCGGGGGTGAGGCGGATCTGTTCCATGCTGTCCCGATCGCGGAGCGTGACGGTGCCGTTTTCGAGGGTGTCAAAGTCGATCGTCAAACAGAACGGCGTTCCGATCTCGTCCTGACGGCGGTAGCGTTTGCCGATCGAGCCCGCCTCGTCGTAGGCGACGGGGAAGCGCTTTTTCAGTTTTGCAAGAACTTCTTTCGCTTTTTCCGAAAGATTCTTTTGCAGGGGCAGAACGGCGGCTTTGTACGCCGCGATCGCGGGGTGGAATCTGAGCACGTTTCTCACGTCCCCGTCTTCGAGCGTCTCCTCGTCATAAGCCTCGGCAAGGGTCGCAAGCATGAGTCTGTCCGCACCGATCGAATATTCGATGACGTAGGGGATATACCGTTCGCCGTTCATGGGGTCGATATAGGTGAGCGTCTTGCCCGAAAATTCCTGATGACGGGAAAGATCGTAGTCCGTGCGGTTGTGAATGCCGTTGAGTTCCGACCAACCCATGGGGAAGTCGTACTGAATGTCGCACGCCTCTTTTGCGTAGTGCGCAAGTTTGTCGTGATCCTTAAAGCGCAGGTGTTCTTTTTTGAAGCCGAGATCGAGCAGGAACTGCCAAGCCTTTTGTTTGAACTCCTTGTAGAACTCCTCGTCCGTGCCCTTTTTGCAGAACCACTGGTGCTCCATCTGCTCGAACTCGATCGTGCGGAAAATAAAGTTCCCCGGCGTGATCTCGTTGCGGAACGCCTTGCCGACCTGCGCGATCCCGAAGGGGACTTTTGCGCGCGTCGTGCGCTGTACGTTCATAAAGTTTACGAATTCGCCCTGCGCCGTTTCGGGGCGGAGATAAATTTTGTTCTGGCTCTCGTCCGTGACCCCGCGCGAAGTCTCGAACATCAAATTGAATGTGCGGATATTCGTCCAGTTGTGCTTTCCGCAGATGGGGCAGCAGACTTTGTGTTCTGCAATATACTGCTCCATTTCCTCGTTCGTCATAAGGTCGGGATTGACTTTGCCTTTCGAGTGCGCCTCGATCAGGTTGTCCGCGCGGTGACGGCTCTTGCATTCCTTGCAGTCCATTTTCGGGTCGGAAAACGAAGTCGTGTGACCGCTCGCGTCCCACACGCGGGAGTTCATTAAGATCGCCGCGTCCACGCCGTAAGAGTTGTCGCTCTCCTGTACGAAGCGCTTCCACCAAGCGCGCTTCAAGTTGTTTTTGATCTCCACGCCCACGGGACCGTAGTCCCAGGTGTTTCCCATGCCGCCGTAAATTTCACTGCCGGGAAAAATGATCCCGCGCGCCTTGCACAGGGCGACGAGTTTATCCATAGTAACCGCTCTTTTTTCCATATAATTCTCCGTAAAATATCGTTCGCTGTTATTTTAGAACTTTGTTAAAATTTCGTCAAGCGTTAGTCCGTCACGCCGAGCAAATAATCGGTGGTTACGTCAAAGTATTTTGCAAGCGTAATAATTGCCAACGCGTTGGGGATTCGTTTATCTGTTTCCCAATGCGCAAGTCCCGCTTGACTTAATCCCGTTTCCTTTGCAAGTTGCGCTTGGGTCAGTCCTTTTTCTGTTCGTAACTCTTTTAATCGTTCCGCAAATTCTGTCATAGTTCGTCGGTTACGCCGAGCAAATAATCGGTCGTCACATTGAAATACTTTGCAAGAACAATAATAACTGATGAAAGCGGGATTCTTTCTCCGTTTTCCCAAAAGCCGATTGCGCTTCTGCTTAACCCCGTTTCTTCGGCAAGCTGTGCTTGCGTTAATCCTTTTTCCGTACGTAAATCTTTTAACCGATCGCTGAATTTTTCCATAATTTTATTTTACCACAACTGTGGCAAAATGCTTGACATACCACAAAACGAGAGCTATAATAATTCTACTATTGTGGCAAGGAGCAAAAAAATGAAATCAGCAATCGAAGAAATCCATAAGGGAACATTCGGCAACCACGACGAAATTATGTCGCAAGCCTGCGCAAATGCGGTGAAAGTTGCAGTTGAAAAAGAGGATGCGCTTTTGCAGCTTATTCAAAACGATCCAGAAGTATTAAATGCGTTCAAAGAATATTTTGAGGCAAATTCAAAAAGCGAAAGCGCGGAAGTGTTGGATTTTTATAAAGCGGCGTTCCGCGACGGATTTTTGCTTGCGTTCGATATTTTGGCAGGCGATGAAAAAACATAAATTTCAAAAGGGACGGTGTAAAAAGTATCTTTTTTACGGTAACTGTGCTATAATATCGAAAAACGGTTGAGAGGAAATTTCCATGTCGGAAGCGAAAAACTTTATCGAACAGATCGTAGAGAGCGATCTTGCGCAGGAGAAAATCAAAGCGGTCAAAACCCGCTTCCCGCCCGAACCGAACGGCTATCTGCATATCGGGCACGCAAAGAGTATGTTCGTCAACTTCGGCATTGCCTTAAAGTACAACGGTTCGTGCAATCTTTTCTTTGACGACACCAACCCCGCCAAGGAAAAGACGGAGTTCGTCGAGGCGATCAAAAACGATATTCGTTGGCTCGGTTATTCCTGGGATAAAGAGGTGTATGCCTCCGACTTTTTCGAGGTGATCTATCACTACGCCGAACAGCTCATCCGCGAGGGCAAAGCGTTCGTGTGCGATCTTTCGGCGGAACAGATCAAAGAGACGCGCGGAACGCTCACCGAGGCGGGAACGGAAAGTCCGTACAGAACGCGCACGCCCGAAGAGAATTTACGTCTCTTCCGCGAAATGCGCGACGGGAAATATAAAGACGGCGAAAAGTGCCTGCGCGCCAAAATCGACATGAGCTCGCCCAACCTGAATCTGCGCGATCCCGTTATCTACCGTATCCTGAACGCGACCCATCACCGCACGGGGGACAAGTGGTGCATCTATCCCATGTACGACTACGCGCACCCCATCTGCGACGCGTTGCAGGGGGTCACGCATTCGCTCTGCACGCTCGAATTCGAGGATCACAGACCGCTCTATGACTGGGTTGGGGTGAATCTCGGATTTGCGCCGAAGCCCCGCCAGATCGAGTTTGCGCGCCTCAACGTGACAAACCTTGTCATGAGCAAGCGCTACCTCAAAAAACTCGTCGAGGACGGTTCGGTGCACGGGTGGGACGATCCCCGTATGCCCACGCTTGCGGGACTGCGCAATCGCGGGATTCCCGCGGCGGCGGTTCGGGATTTCTGCGAACGCGCGGGCGTTGCAAAGGCAAATTCCGAATGCGAGATCTGTTATTTCGAGGCGGTCGTCCGCGAGTATCTCAACGCGCACGCCCCCCGCGCCATGGCGGTCGTTGAACCGTTAAAGCTGACGATCACCAACTATGAGGGGAGCGAAGAGACGGATTTCGAGATCAACCAGCTCGACGCAAACGCGGGAACGCGCAAAATCACGTTCGGAAAAACGTTGTATATCGAGAAAAACGATTTTTCTCTCGATCCGCCCCCGAAGTATTTCCGCCTGAAAATCGGCGGCTACGTCCGTCTGAAAAACGCCTATATCGTCCGCGCGGACGAGGCGGTCAGGGATAAGGACGGCAACGTTATTGAGGTGAAATGCACCTACTTCCCCGAATCCAAGAGCGGGAACGACACGAGCGGGATCAAGGCGAAGGGCGTTCTGCACTGGGTCAACGCGGAGACGGCGAAGGATGCGGAGCTGAGGCAGTACGATCATCTGCTCTGCGATGCGGAATACGCGGGGCAGGATTTTTCCGAGCGCATGAATACGAACAGCGAGCACATTTTCGCGGCGAAAGCCGAACCGTTCTTGGCGGCGGCGGACGAGGGCGAAGCGTTCCAGCTCATGCGCACGGGTTACTATAAAAAATGTACGGAGAACGGAAAACTCGTGCTTTCCGAAATCGTATCCCTCAAAGATAATTTCAATAAGTAAAAAAAGGAACTCAGACGAAAGCGTCTGAGTTCTGCTTTTATAATCTGTTTTTGTTGCCCCAGTCGCACATTCCGTCCAATATGGGCATGAGCGATTTTCCGCGTTCGGAAAGGCGATATTCGACTTTGGGCGGGATTTGCGGATATTCCTTGCGGAGGATAAGTCCGTCGTGTTCCAGCTCTTTCAGGGAGAGGCTCAGCGTTTTATACGAAATGCCTTTGATATACCGTTGCAGTTCGTTATAGCGCACGACTTCAAATTCCATTAACGTATAGAGAATGGTCATTTTGTATTTTCCGCTGATAAGAGAAAGCGTATAGCTGAACCCCGTATCGCTCAACCGTTCGGAAGAAATACACCGTTTATTTTGCGTCTCCATCTTCGCTCCTTTTACACTCTACTTTTTGTAAGTATCATACAAAAATGTGCGTACTTGACAAAATCAATATAGCATAATAAAATAATCCCGTCAAATATTTTTTAACAATTTGGGGGGATGAAATGAAAAAATTTTTGATCGGAATGTTGACGGCTGCGCTTGCGGTCGTCGGGCTGTTGAGCGGGTGTAAAGATCAACAGGGGGAGGACAACAAAGTGGAACAAAGAGAACTGCGCGTTCTGGACGGCGATTTCAAATATGAAATCACGCGGGAAGAATACACCGTGGCGTACGACAATATCGAGTTGTTCGGCGAACTGTATTCGCCCAAGGCGGATGGAAAATTCCCCGCCGTAATTTTCAGTCACGGTTATAACGGGCATTACACCGATTTCCCCAACGAGTGCAAGCGGTTTGCACAGCGCGGGTACGTCTGTTATGCGTTCGACTATTGCGGGGCGCAGGCGAACGGAAGGAGCAAGGGCAGAACGGGCGCGGACTATACGCCGTTTACCATGAAAGAGGATCTTCGCGCCGTAATTGCGGATATTAAGATGCTTCCCGAAGTGGACGAAACGCAGATTTTTCTGTTCGGCGGGAGTCAGGGCGGCTTTGTGACCGCGCTCACGGCGGCGGACGACGAAATCAAGGAGCAGATCGCGGCGGTCGCGCTGTATTTTCCCGCGTTCAACATTCCCGACGATTGGCGGAACGCGCCCGTTCAGGATACGCCCTTAATGGGTTATTCTATCGGTGCGGCGTTTATTTCCTCTATCCGCGATTTAGACGTTTATGAGTTGATCGGCAATTACGAAAAAGACGTCTGCATCGTCTGGGGCGATCAGGACGCACTCGTGAAAAAGCAATATATCGACCGCGCCGTAGAGACTTATGACCATGCGGAACTCACCGTCATTCACGGGGCGGGTCACGGTTTCGGCGGTACTGCGCTGAAAACCGCCACGGAAACGGTACTTGCATTTTTGGAAGCGCGAACCTATGAATAACGCGGACGCAAGTCCGTTGATTAAAAAATAAAAGGAGATAACGGTTATGTCAAAAAATATTTTGGTAATTACGGGAAGTCCCCGTAAAAACGGCAACAGCTTTGCAATGACGGATGCGTTTATAATAGCCGCCAAGGCAAAGGGGCATTCGGTGACGCGGTTCGACGCGGCGCTCAATAAAAAGATCGGCGGGTGCCATGCCTGCGAAACCTGCTTTAAGTCGGGCAAGGCGTGTTCGTTCGACGACGACTTTAACATGGTCGCTCCTTTGATCGAGAAAGCTGACGCGATCGTATTTACTATGCCCGTCTATTGGTATTCCATTCCCGCGCAGATCAAGGGCGTGATCGACAGAATTTATTCTCTCGTCATTGGCGGGAAGGATATCGCGGGGAAGGAATGCGCGCTGATCGCATGCTGCGAAGAGGACGATATGTCCGTCATGGACGGCGTGCGCATTCCGATCGAACGCTCTGCCGCATTATTGAAATGGAAAATGGTCGGCGAGGTGCTCGTTCCGGGAGTGCTGAACGTCGGCGACATTGAAAAGACCGACGGCATTCAAAAAGCCGCCGCGCTTGCCGAGCAGTTCTGATTTTTTTTGAAAAAATTCGGTGAACCGTTCTAAATCGGAACGGTTCGCTTTTTTATGCGATTGCATAATGCTTTCCCGAACGGGCAATAATAAAGAAAAAAGGAAAGGGAAATGCTCGACAGACGGACGGAAGTACTGCTTGAAAAACTCAACGCGCTTTGCGCGAGATCGGCTTTTTGCATTGTCGAAGAGGGGGAACTGCTCTCTGCGGGCGAGGATGGGGAGAGCGTCAAGGGAATGCTCGGTTTTTTGCAGGACAGGGGGTACCTCGAACTTGGTTATGCGGAGGGCGGGGAGTACTGCGTCCGCATTCTGCCGGAGGGGCGGCTCTATTCCGAGCGCGAGGCGGCGGAAAAGCGGGAGGAATTGCGGCGCAACCGAAGGGGCGCGCTGTGCGCGTTTTTCGGTGCGGTTGCGGGCGCGTTTCTGGGCGGAGGGATCGCAGTGTTTCTTCTGACGCTCATCTGACGGGATCAAGGCTATGTTCAACGAAACGCTTTCAAAACGGGAAAACGCGGTCATGGGTGCGGTCTTTCGGCTCTCCGAGGGGAAGGAACGCTTTCTCGTCTCGCCCTACGAGCTGATGGCTGTGCTTCCGCCCCGCCTCAATTTTGACGAGGAACGGCTGTTCCGCATTCTGCGCGCGCTCGAACTCGACGGCTATTTCGATCTGATCGAAAGCGAGAGAAAGGGGGAGCGCGTATTCGTCGTTCACATGAAGGAGGCGGGGCTTTCTTTTCGTCGGAGCGATTCCCTCAGAAAGCGCAGGATCTATTACAAGATCGCCGTTACCGTGCTCTGCGGGATCCTGTCCGCGCTTGTCGGCGTGCTGGTCAAAAGTCTGTTGGGATAAGACGGGGAATCGTGATTAAAAATATTTGACAAACGGCAGGAACTGTGTTATGATAGATGCAAACTTTTGTTTGTATCTATTCTTTCTTAAACGGGATAAAGCATAGCAATGGAACACTTCGATTTCAAAATCAAATCGGCGTTCGCGCCCACGGGGGATCAGCCCGAAGCGATCAGAAAACTTACCGAGGGCGTACTCGACGGGATCCGCACGCAGGTCCTCGTCGGCGTGACGGGGAGCGGAAAGACGTTCACCATGGCGAACGTCATTAAAAACGTTGGCAGACCGACGCTTGTGATCGCGCACAACAAAACGCTTGCGGCGCAGCTGTGCAACGAGTTCCGCGAATTTTTTCCCGAAAACCGCGTCGAATACTTCGTCTCTTACTACGACTACTATCAGCCCGAAAGCTACATTCCCTCGACGGATACCTATATCGAAAAAGACCTCTCCATGAACGACGAGATCGACAAGCTCCGCAACGCCGCTACCTGCTCTTTGGGCGAGCGGGACGACGTGATCGTCGTCTCCTCCGTCTCCTGTATCTACGGGCTGGGCGCGCCCGAAGAGTTCTTCCGCCTCGGCGTTTCCATGCGCCCCGGACAGGCAATGGAGCGGGACGAGCTGTTGCGCAAACTCGTGGAGATCCACTATTCGCGCAACGATACCGACTTCAAACGATCTACGTTCCGCGTGCGCGGGGACGTCGTGGAAATTTTTCCCGCGTCCAATTCCGAAGTGGCGATCCGCGTGGAGTTTTTCGGCGACGAGATCGAGAGCATCGGCGAAGAGGATGTCGTCACGGGAAAAGTGATTTCCGAACTCAAACACGCCGTTGTGTTCCCCGCGAGCCACTACGCGGTGGGGAGCGAACGGCTGGGCGCGGCGCTTGCCGTTATTGCGGAGGACTTGCAGGGCGAAGTGAAAGCGTTCGAGGACGCGGGCAAACTGTTGGAGGCGCAACGCCTCTCCCAGCGCACCGAACACGATCTTGAAATGATGCGCGAGATCGGCTACTGTTCTGGGATCGAAAATTATTCCCGCTATTTCGACGGGCGTTCCCCCGGCGAGCCGTCCTTCACCCTTCTCGACTATTTTCCCGAAAATTTCCTCGTGTTTATCGACGAAAGCCACATGACCATTCCGCAGATCCGCGCCATGTATCACGGCGACCTTGCAAGAAAAAAGAATCTTGTGGATTACGGATTCCGCATGAGGTCGGCATACGATAACCGCCCCCTGACGTTTGAGGAATTTGACGCGCGCGTGCCCCAGCTCATCTGCGTTTCCGCAACGCCCGCTCCCTACGAGCTCGAACAGGCGGGGCAGGTCGTTGAACAGCTCATCCGCCCCACGGGGCTTTTGGATCCGCCCGTGACCGTCAGACCGACCAAGGGACAGATCGACGATCTCCTCTCCGAAATTCATGCTGTGATCGAACAAAAGGGCAGGGTGCTCGTCACCACGCTCACCAAGCGCATGGCGGAGAGTTTGACCGATTACTTGAAAGAGAATCATATCAAGGTGCGCTATATGCACTCGGACATCGATACGTTGGAGCGGATCGACATCATCAACGGATTGCGCGCGGGCGAGTTCGACGTGCTCTGCGGGATCAACCTTTTGCGCGAGGGGCTTGATTTGCCCGAAGTGCGCCTCGTCGCCATTCTGGACGCGGACAAGGAGGGTTTTTTGCGGAGCGAAACTTCGCTCGTGCAGACGATCGGGCGCGCCGCCCGCAACGCCGAGGGGCGTGTCATCATGTACGCCGACGAAATGACGGGCAGTATGCAGCGCGCCATTTCAGAAACCAACCGCAGGCGGGGCGTGCAGGAGCAGTACAACCGCGAACACGGGATCGTTCCTAAAACGATCGTCAAAGACGTAAAATCTACGCTCTCCATTACGGGCAAGGCGAAAAAGACGGGCGATATTAAAATGAAAGATATTCCCGAAGAGATCGAAAAGCTGAAAGCGCTCATGAAGGTCGCTTCGGCGCAGCTCGATTTTGAAAAGGCAATCGAAATCAGAGAGGCGATCGCGGAGCTGAGAAAGAAATACAGAGGATAACGCTATAACGCCGCTTTCAACGGACAAGCAAGGCGAGGAAAGCGAGAATATTCGTAGGAACAAACCATTATGAAAATCGCGATCGACATCGACGACACGCTCACCAAAATCGACAGGGTGACCGCCGTTGAAAAATACCTCAAAGACAACGGACTTCCGTTCCGCATCGCCGATCCGGACGCGCACGCGCTGAGCGGGCTTTGCGACTGGTCGATAAGCGACGTGACGAAGTTTATCACGGGCGGAGGGGACAGGCTGTTTCTGAATGCGCCTTTGCGCAAGGGCGCGCGGGAGACGGTTGCAAAATGGAAGGCGGCGGGGCATGAGATTGTCATTCTGACGGCGCGCATTCCGGAGTGGTTTTCCGATCCCGAACAGGACAGCCGCGACCAGCTCGACCGATGCGGGATCCCCTACGATCGGGTCGTGGCGAACGTCTGGGAAAAGGGCGAATACTGCGTGCAACACGGGATCGAAGTTCTTATCGAGGACAATTTTGAGATCTGTAAAAAGGCGCAGGAGCTCGGCGTAAAGGCGGTCATGTTCGTGGATAAGCACAATCTTTCCGCGGCAAAACAGATCAGATACGCGGGATCGAATTGGGAGCATATCGCCTCCGCGGTCGAGTACATTCTCGACCCGCCTCCCGCACGGCGTTAAAGGATAAAAATATGAAAGACGAATTGTATGTAAAAGGCGCAAAAGAAAATAATCTGAAAGACGTCAGCGTGCGCGTCCCCAAAAATTCGCTCACGGTGTTTACGGGCGTTTCGGGTTCGGGCAAGAGCACGCTCGCGTTCGACACGATCTTTGCGGAGGGGCAACGCCGCTATATGGAGAGCCTCTCTTCCTATGCGCGCCAGTTTCTCGGTATGATGGAAAAGCCCGACGTGGAGAGTATCGAGGGGCTTTCGCCCGCAATCAGTATCGACCAAAAGACGACGTCGCACAATCCCCGCTCCACGGTGGGGACGGTCACGGAAATCTACGACTATCTCCGTCTGCTGTACGCGCGGATCGGCGTTCCGCACTGTCCCGAATGCGGCAGGGAGATCCGCCGTCAGACGGTGGACGAGATCGCGGACCGCGTCATGGAGATGCCCGTGGGCAGTAAAATTTTAGTTGAAGCGCCCGTCGTGCGCGGACGGAAGGGCGAATTTCAAAAAGAGCTTGCGGGCTTCCGCAAGAGCGGTTACGCCCGCGTCAAGATCGACGGGATCGTTTACGATTTGCAGGAAGAGATAAGGCTCGAAAAAAACAATAAACACAATCTGAGCGTGGTCGTCGATCGGCTTGTCGTCAAAGAGGGCGTTTTAAGCCGTCTGACCGAAAGTCTCGAAGCGGCGCTCCGCCTTGCGGACGGGTTGGTGACGATCTCCTGCGGGGACGAGGAGACGCTGTACTCTTCCCGCTATGCCTGCCCCGACTGCGGAATTTCGATCGAGGAGATCGAACCCCGTCTCTTCTCGTTCAATACCCCGTGGGGGGCGTGTCCCGAATGTTCGGGACTGGGATTCAAACGAAGCGTCGATCCCGACCTCATCTGTCCCGATAAAACGAAGAGTATCCGCGAGGGCGCGATCCATGCGGGCGGGTGGATGCTTGACAGTAATTCGACCAATCTCATGTATGTAACCGCGCTCGCAAAGCACTACGGCTTTTCGATCGATACGCCCGTCAAGGATCTTCCAAAACGCGCGTACGACATTATCATGTACGGGAACGGGGGCGAAGAGATCGATCTCGACTACAAGACCCGCACTTTTTCGGGCAGTTATAAAATGAAGTGGGAGGGGTTCGTCAATAACCTCGAACGCCGTTATCAGAGCACTTCTTCCGACGGCGTGAAGTACGACATCGAGCGCTATATGCGCACGGCGGACTGTCCCGCCTGCCGCGGGAAACGCTTGAAGCGCGAGGCGCTTGCGGTCACGGTAGGGGGCAAGAACATTTACGAGGCATGCGATATGCCCGTCAGACTGCTCAAAGAGTTCATGGCGGGGCTTACGCTCACCGAGACCCAGCGGGCGATCGCGGGCGTGATCCTGAAAGAGATCGGCAAGCGTCTCGACTTCCTCATCGGCGTCGGGCTCGACTATCTCACGTTGACGCGCAGCGCCGCGACCCTTTCGGGCGGGGAGAGCCAGCGCATCCGTTTAGCGACGCAGATCGGGAGCGCGCTGTCGGGCGTTCTCTATATTCTCGACGAGCCGAGCATCGGACTGCACCAGCGCGACAACGAAAAACTGCTTGCCTCCCTCAAAGGCTTGCGGGATCTTGGGAACACGCTGATCGTCGTCGAGCACGACGAAGAGACCATCCGTCAAGCCGACTATATCGTGGACGTGGGTCCGTTTGCGGGCGTGCACGGGGGCGAGATCGTCGCGTGCGGCACGCAGGAAGATATTATGAACGAACCGCGCTCCGTGACGGGCGACTACTTGGCGGGAAGAAAGAAGATCGAAGTTCCCTCCGTCAGAAAACAGCCCGACGGCAGATGGCTGAAAGTTAAGGATTGCAGGCAGAACAATCTCAAAGGCATTACGGTTGAAATTCCCGCGGGGCTCATTACGGCGGTCACGGGCGTTTCGGGTTCGGGCAAGTCCTCGCTCGTCAACGAGATCGTTCTGCCCATTCTCTCGGAGAAGCTGGGCGGGGCGCGTCTGCCCATGGGCAAGAGCGGCGAAACGGAGGGCGTGGAGCATTTCGATAAAGTCATCGCGATCGACCAGTCCCCGATCGGGCGCACGCCGCGCTCCAATCCCGCCACCTACACGGGCGTGTTCTCCGCGATCCGCGAGCTGTTCGCCGCCACGCAGGACGCGCGTACCATGGGCTACAAGGCGGGCAGATTTTCCTTTAACGTCGCGGGCGGACGGTGCGAGAACTGTCAGGGCGACGGGATCATGAAAATCGAAATGCACTTCCTGCCCGACGTGTTCGTGCCGTGCGAAGTGTGCGGGGGCAAGCGCTACAACCGCGAGACGCTCGAAGTCCGATACAAGGGCAAGACGATCGCGGACGTGCTCGACATGACGGTGGAGGAGGCGTGCGAATTTTTCCGCCCCGTTCCCTCCGTCTATAATAAGATCGCCACCCTCAAAGAGGTGGGGCTGGGCTATATCAAACTCGGTCAGAGTTCCACAACGCTTTCGGGCGGCGAGGCGCAGAGGGTTAAGCTGGCGACCGAACTTTCCAAGCGTTCCACAGGCAAGACATTCTATATTCTGGACGAGCCCACGACGGGGCTTTCGAGTTACGATGTTCAGAAGCTCGTCGATATTCTGTTACGGCTCAGAGAGGGCGGGAATACCGTTCTCGTCATCGAACACAACCTCGACGTCATTAAGATCGCCGATCATATCATCGACCTCGGACCGGAGGGCGGGGACGGCGGCGGAACGGTCGTCGTGACGGGCAGTCCCGAAACGGTCGCCGCATGCGAAAAGAGCTATACGGGTCAATTTTTGAAAGAGGTATTGAAATGACTGATTTTGAAAAGCTGTTTGCGCAAGGGGAACCCAATGCGGAAAAACTTCTTCAAAACGGATTTGAAAAAACGGAGAACGGGTTTTTCAGAGAGACGGGACTTCTTGATTTTCTCCTGCGCGTCACCGTGACCGAGGACGGAAAAGTCAATGCGGAACTTTACGATCCCGATTCGGACGCGCCCTATACCATGCACCTTGTCGCGAATGCGGAAGGCAGTTTTGTGGGGGAGGTCAGAAAGGCGTATGAAACCGCGCTTTTGGAGATTGCCGAAACCTGCTTCGACCGCGCGGTGTTCAGGAGCCGCTATGCCAAACAACTGCTGGAATATGCGCATGAACAGTACGGCGAGGACTGCGAATATCTCTGGAAGAAGTTTCCGGAGAACGGCGTTCTGCGCCGAAAGGACAACCGCAAGTGGTATGCCGCGGTGTTGACTGTCGCGGGCAATAAAGTGGGGTTGTCCACAGATAATATCGTAGAAATTGTCGATTTGCGCGTGACGGAGGACGAAATCGAAGAACTTATCCACAGGCGCGGATTTGCTCCCGCCTGGCACATGAACAAAAAGAACTGGATCACGGTTTTGTTGGACGGCTCGGTCGCGTTTTCCACGATTGCGGAAATGCTCGATAAAAGCCGTGTGCTTGCGTTAAAAAAATAGAGAGGTGAAATTATGAACGAAAGGAAACGGAAGTTAGGGGAAGAGCGCTCTTCCATTCGGGAACTCTTCGAGTACGGAAAACAGCGGGCAAAGGAGATCGGACAAGAGAACGTATTCGACTTTTCGATCGGCAATCCGTCCGCACCCGCGCCCGACTGCGTGAAAGAGGAAATTATCCGTCTGTTGAACGAAATGCCCTCGGCACAGCTTCACGGCTATACCTCGGCGCAGGGCGATCCCGCGGTGCGTGAAGAAATTTCTACATATCTCAAAAAAGAGTTCGGCGCGCAAATATCCGCGAAGCATATCTATATGAGCTGCGGGGCGGCGGCGTCTTTAACGGTCGCGCTCAACGCAATTTTGTCGGGCGGAGAGGAAGTGATTGTGCTCGCGCCTTTCTTCCCCGAATACCGCGTATTTATCGAGGGCGCGCACGGCGTCGTCAAAGAGGTCATGACGGATAAAAATTTCCGCCCCGATCTCACCGCGCTCGATCGGGCGATCACTCGAAATACGGCGGCGGTCGTCATCAATTCGCCCAATAACCCTACGGGCGCTGTCTATTCGGAGGCGGAGATCAAGGGGCTTGCCGCGCTTTTGAAACGCAAGAGCAAAGCGTTCGGCAAACCCGTCTATCTCATTTCGGACGAGCCGTACAGGGAGCTTGCCTACGGCGCGGAAGTGCCGTTTCCCGCAAACTATTACGACAACACGGTCGTGTGCTATTCGTTCTCGAAGTGCCTGACGCTTGCGGGCGAGCGTATCGGCTATCTTGCGGTGAACGACCGTGCTGAGAACGCGGACGCGCTGTTTGCGGCGTTTTCGGGCGCGGGGCGGGATTTAGGATTTGTCTGTGCGCCCGCGCTCTTTCAGAGGGTCGTTGCAAAGTGCCTCGGCATGACTTCGGACAGGAGCGTCTATGAAAGAAACCGCGCGCTTCTCTACGGCGCGCTCACGGACATGGGGTACGCCGCCGCGCAACCGGACGGCGCGTTCTACCTCTTTGTGAAGAGCTTGGAGCCGGACGCAAAGGCGTTCTGCGAGCGCGCGAAGAAATACGAACTGCTGTTAGTCCCGTCCGATAGCTTCGGGGTCAAGGGCTATGTGCGCGTCTCCTACTGCGTGCCCACGGAGATGATCGAACGGGCGTTGCCCAAATTCAAGGCGCTCATTGAGGAGTACCGCAAGTAATCACGGGTGTTTATGGGGATTTACGAGTGGACGCTACTCGGCGTAATGTTTGCCGTCGTGATCATTTTTACGGTGCTTGCCGTCGCGTTTGAAGTGCGAAAAAATAAAAAATTCCGTCCGAAGATCGGGAGGGAAATTCTGCGCGTGCGCGCGCGTCGGTGGATTCCCGTATTTTTTACCGCAACAGGCTTAATTGCCCTGTTCGGCGGGACGGCGGTGCTTGTCTGTTGTTCAATTCTGATAGAACCAGCTCCCAAGGCGGCGTATGCGTTGACGCTGTTGTTGATGACGCTTGTCGCTTTATTGTGCGCGGTGATGGTATTGTATGCGTTTTGTAACTTTACCGCGGCGACCGAAGAAGGCGTTTGGGCGTTCCGTATTTTTTTAACGCCGAAGTTTTTCGGCTACGATGATTTTGCGTTTCTCCGTGATAATACGGCATATCACGGCGGCGGGTATCTCTTTTTCGGAACGGGAGGCATAAAGCTCTTTTTATTGGCGCCGCTCCGCGATAAGGGCGCCTGCGAAATGGTTGCTCTGTTGCGGGAGCGTGCGCCCCGTTTGAAGCGGTGGGGTGCGGAGGATATATTCCGGCTTTGATCCGAACTGAAATAAAAACAGCCGTCCCGAACAGGGACGGCTGTCAGCGTTTTATAAAATTCAGTTCAGAGAATTGGGGTCGATGTTGAGCGTGTAACCCGTCGTTCCGCGGTCTTCGGGGAAGAGCGTTGCGCCGGGGACTACGGGCAGGGTCAAAGGATTCACGAGCGCGTCCGCCGTGAGGTTCGTGACCGCCGCGCGGAGATAGGGGAACATCGTCTCGGTCGCATTGATCGCAAAGATCCTTCTGTCGTCGTCCGTCGCCATGTTCTTTACCTCGAATACGCCCATAAGACGCACCGTCAGATTGAAAGGTTTGGGTTCTTTCTCGTTCGTTTCGATCTTGCATTCGAGCATCACCACGTTGATCGCGGGGTTTTCGTTTGCCTGTCTGATCTGGCGGGAAAAAAGGGGTTTGATTTCAAATTTGGCGTCGGCAGTCGCCTTGATGGGGTTGACTTTGAAGTAAAGCTCGTCTGCCGTAAGCCCTTTTAACGTATAATCGATCATAATACACCTCGTTGGTTTAGTAACTTAAATTTTACCATACAAGGAATGATTTGTCAATGCTTTTTGAAAAATAGTTTGTCCTTTTGAAATAGGCAGTCCCGCGCGCCAAGGCGCGCGGGACTGCTTCTTTTGTGTGCCGTCGTCTCAGTACATTCTCTTTGCGCTGAGATAGTATCCCCAGCGGGTGGAGGAAATCTGTTCGATCTTCGCATAGTCGCTTGCCGTGTGCAGGATATAGTTGTCGCCGAGGTATAGGGCAACGTGTCCCACGCGTTCGATCCCGATGTTATTTTTCCGCGAAGCGTTCGTGAAGAACATCAAATCTCCCCGTTTTAATTCGTCCTGAACGACGCTCCCCTGCAAAACCTGCGTGCGCGTCGTAACGTCCAGAAGAATGTCCGCGCCCTTATAGAACATGAATTGCATGAGGGAGGAGCAGTCGAATTTCTTTTCGGTAAAGCCTTTGAGCAGATTCCCTTTTCCGTCGTGCAGGCGCGTCGCCCCGTAGACGTAGGGCGTTCCCAAAACGTTCAGTCCCTCTTCGATGATTTTTTCCGTCTTGTCGTCCGCCTTATCGAGCGAAACGACTGTCGCGTGGTCGGAATGTACGAACGCTTTCTGTCCCATATAGCGCGTTTCGTACCAGTTTCCGGATTTTCCCGCGTACTTCATCAGAATGTTTTTTTCGACCAGTCCGAGGGACGCGTAATTCGTTCCCGCGCCTTTGCGGACGTTTAAGTTGTCCGTTTTGATTTTCAGATATTCCGCGGCGGCGGGTTTTTCGGGAGGCGCCACTACGGGCGGTACCGTTACGGGCGGGGTGACTGCGGGCGGTGCGGGTTCCGTCGGCGGAACGATCTCCTCTTCGGGAGGCGTCACCTCAGGAACGTCGGGGACTACGATCTCTTCGGGGGGAAGAATCGTATCTACGGACGATGCGGGATCGTCGGAACACGCCGCAAAAACGGGAAGAGCAAACATTGCCAATGCGCACACAAGCGCAGGATATTTTTTCATATTGACTCCTTATCATTTGATTTCGCCTTTCGGCAATCATATTGTAACAGAACGCAATGGGCAAAATCAAGAGGAAAATACGGGTAAGTTATTGGTATCGGAGGGAATCTCAGGAAAACGGTTGAAATATTTTTGAAATCTGTTATAATGTTATACGGTTGACAAAAGGCGGGAATAACCCGTACGGAGGCAGTGATGATTTTTGAAAGTTTTGACGGAAAAAAGATTTTCGTGCATGAATGGCTTGAAGTCGAATCGCCGAAAGGGATCGTGCAGATCGTACACGGAATGACGGAACACGGCGCAAGGTATGCGGAATTTGCCAAGTATCTCAATGAGAACGGCTATCTCGTCTTTGCGGACGATCACCGCGGACACGGGTACACCGATCCCGACTCCCTCGGTTATTGCGCGTGCGACAATATGTTCTTCGATACGGTGAAAGACGAGGGCGCGCTCACCGATCACTACAAGGCGAAATATCCCGATCTTAAATTCTTTATTTTCGGATTTTCCTACGGGTCGTTTCTGACGCAGTGCTATATCTCGAAATACGGCGACAAAGTGGACGGCGCGGTGATCGGCGGGAGCAATAAGAAGAAAGATTTTGAAGTATATCTCGGCGCGGTCGTCGCGGGGAGCGGAAAAAGAAAAAAGTCCGCGACCTTTATCGAGGAGCAGTCGTTCGGGAATTATTCTAAAAAGTTTGCGGACAGGGAATGGCTCTCGGCGGATGCGGAGAACAACGCCGCCTATCATGCGGATAAGTTCTGCGGGTTTACCTGCTCCAAGAAATTTTATGCGGATTTCTTCAAGGGGTTGAAATCGCTCTATACCAAAAAATATGCCGCGGGACTGAGAAAGGATATGCCCATCCTGCTTGTTTCGGGGGCGGAGGATCCCGTCGGGAATATGGGGAAGGGCGTGAAAAAACTGCGCAAATACTACGAAAAGGCGGGAATGAAGAATGTAAAAATGGTTCTGTTCGAGGGATCCCGTCACGAATTTCTGAACGAAAAAAAGAATCAGGAACGCAAGCGCCGCGTGCTTCTCGATTTCTTTGAAAACAACTGAGGAGGAAGTTATGGCAAAAAGTCAGTCAAAGGCAAGAAAAGCGGTCAGGATCACGGCGATCACGCTCGCTTCGATCATCGGGCTGGTGCTTCTTATCGTCGTGGGCTATGTGATCTATGTGGCGGCGCAGTACTACCGTATCGAGGATCGTCTCTCGCTTGAAGTCGGCAACGCGCGGGAGGAAACGGTTTCCGTCGGCGAGGAGTATTCCGTTATTTCCTATAATCTCGGCTTCGGCGCGTACTCGCCCGAATACTCGTTTTTTATGGACGAGGGCTATATGAAGGACGGCACGAAGGTCACGGGCAAATACGCCAAAGGAATGAACAAAGAGGATGTTGAAAAGAACGTTTCGGGACAGGTGAATTTCGCAAAGGAACAGGGCGCGGATTTCTATTTCTTTCAGGAGACGGACGAGGATGCGGACAGGAGCTATCATATCGATATGCGGGAACGCATGACTTCCGCGCTCACTTCCTACGCCTCCGTCTATGCGGAGAACTTTCATACGGCGAATCTTTTTTATCCGTTTAGCGATCCCATCGGCAAGAGCAACGCGGGCATACTGACGCTGTCGCGCTATCGCATTCAAAGCGCGGTGCGCCGTTCTTTTCCGATCACGGACAATTTTATCGATAAACTTTTCGATCTCGACAGGTGCTTTTCCGTACAGTATCTGCCGATCGCGGGGAGCGATCATTTTCTTGCGCTCATCAATCTGCATATGTCCGCCTACGACGAGGGCGGAACGATCCGCGCCGAGCAGCTTGCAATGCTCAACTCCGTTCTCAAAGAGGAACGCGATAAAGGGAATTACGTCGTGGCGGGCGGGGACTTCAACCACTGCCTGATCGCGGATCAGTTTGAAAACGACGAGGCGGCGCTCTCCGCATTTGCGAACGCGCAGCGCACCCCCGATTGGGTCAAAAACAGCGTTCTGCACGACAGAGAACTTGCCGAGGGATTCCGGATTGCGGCAAACAAAAACGCGGCGACCTGCCGCGGGGCGGAAATGCCCTATCAGGCGGGCGTGAATTTTGAGACCGTCGTAGACGGATTTCTGTATTCGGATAACGTCGAGGTGATTTCGGAAGAGACGGTCGATACGGGCTATGCGTACAGCGATCACAACCCCGTCAAAATGGTTTTCCGCCTGAAATAACGAATAAGATAAATAACCGCTTGACAATTCCGCGGGATAAGCGTAAAATGAAAAACCGAGATTTGCCGAAAGGAGGAACTGGATCATGTTGAGGGTCGGGATGTTTGTTGATACCTATTTCCCTATGATCGACGGCGTGATCCACGTCGTACACAACTATGCCAAGCGCATGAACGACGGCGAATTCGAGGTAATCGTTTTTTGCCCCATGGTCAACAAAAAATATAAAGACGAATTCGAGTACGAGGTAAAACGCTGCAAAAGCATGAAGCTCTGTTTTCTCGATTATTCGTTGCCTCTTCCCAAACTTGACAGAAAGTTCAAAAAGGCGGTCAAAGAATCCAATTTAGATATTGTGCACATACACTCTCCCTTCGGCGTTGCCGAAATGGGGATCAGATATGCGAAGAAGCATAATATTCCTGCCGTCGCCACGCTTCATTCGCAGTTCAAGCAGGATTTTTACCGCTCTACCAAGAGCAAACTTATCACGAATCTCTTGCTGAAACATGTGATCAAGGTGTTCAACCAATGCGACGAATTCTATACCGTGAATAAGCGTGTGGCGGAAATTTTTTACGAGTACGGTTGCAAACATATGCCGCTCATTCAACGCAATTGCTCGGATTGCACGCCCGTAGAGGACGTTGAGGCGGCAAGAAAAACGGTAAACGAAAAATTCGGGCTTTCCCCCGATGAAAAGGTGTTTTTGTTCGTCGGAAGAATTTATTCCTTAAAAAATATTTTTTTCCTTGCGGAAGCCCTCAGTAAGCTCAAATATAAAAATTATAAAATGATTTTTGTGGGAGACGGCGGCGACTTGCCCGCACTCAAAAGCAAAGTCCAAAAATATGATCTTACCGACAATGTGATTTTTGCGGGCAGAATTACGGACAGAGAGCTTTTGAAAGCGCTTTATGCGCGGGCAACGCTGTTCCTCTTTCCTTCCATGTACGATACGAATTCGCTCGTACAGCTCGAAGCCGCAACGCAAAAGCTCCCCACCGTATTTTTGGAGGGTTCGGCGACTTCCGCTACCGTGACGGACAACGTCAGCGGGTTTATCGCAAAGCCTACGCCGGAGCAGTATGCCGAAAAAATCGAAGAAGTTCTTGCAAACGAAGAACTCTATCAATCTGTCCGCGAGGGGGCGTTCCGTGATCTTTATGTCACTTGGGACGAGACCGTGGCGGAAATGAAAAATAAATATAAAACCGTCATCGAGCAGAAAAAACAGGAACAGCGAATGAAAAAGAAATAAATCCCGACGTTGGATCAAAAAACGGAAACCGTACGGTTTCCGTTTTTATGTTTATTTGTCTTTTTTTCGGGCTTCCGGAGCGGTCGTATCCGAGGAATCTTTTTTGGCTTTCGTAAAGAACCGTAAAATGGGTTCGGTGACTTTTTCGTTGAATACGACGAACTTGTCCCAGATAAATTCCGTTATAAAGTTCAGGATCATCATGGCGGCGGTGATGATCATTTCATAGCCGTCGTTCCAGCTTGTTCCCGCCGATTTCTGCCAAAGGTCCGCGATCGCGTCCGCGCCGAGCGTAGAGAGGGGCGTGAAAGCGCAGTAATATACGATCACAAGCGCCATTGCGAACGGAACGTTATTTGCCGCATGAAATGTGAATTTGCGGTTGAAAGTAAAGTTCCATACGACTGAAAGAACAAGTCCGATCAGATAAGCGATCCAATAGGGGATCCAGCCCGTCCAGGTGGAGAGCACGCCCGTGGATACGAATTGTATGACGCCCGCTGAAATGGAAAAACCGGTAAAAATCAAAAATTGTAAAAACTGTTTCTTTTTTGAGGGCTTTTCCGTAACCGTTTCTGCCGTTGACTCTGTTTCTTTGTCTGTTACAGAGGGTTCCGTGTCGTTCGGTGTTTCGTTTTCCATGCGTTTATCATAGCACTTTCAAAAATTTTTTACAAGTTTTTTCACCTTTTATTGTTTCTTTTTTCAAAAAAAGTTGTTTCCGCTTGACTTTTTTTTTACGCTTTGATAAGATAAAAACACAATTTTTATCCGCGCCGCTGTGGTGGAATAGGCAGACGCAAGGGACTTAAAATCCCTCGGTAGAAATACCGTACCGGTTCGACCCCGGTCAGCGGCACCAACAAAAATGGGAGAATTTCGGGAGATGTTCTCCCGTTTTTGTTTCTTTGGGGATATGCGGAAAGTGATTTTTATTTATAAACGGATACGGCGGGAATACGATGCGAATTTTCGGCATACGAGAAAAAGGCTTCGATACGCTCGGTGCGGTTTTCGATGTCAGTGAACGGTTCGTCGGTGATCACGGCTATAAGCGAGCCGTTTGTAATCGCCATAAGGCATGGAATGCGCGTTCGCATGTTCCAGTCGTATGTACGGTTGAAATCCATGATCGTTTCGGCGGAATTCTCCGAGTCGGCAACATCGATATAATAGATATGCTCCGCCGTTTGCGACAGAGGACTTTTCTGAAACCGTTCATCTATGGGGCCGATGTCGCTTGCGCAATACGGACACCAAGGAGCTCCGATCAGAACGAATAAAATTCCCGTTTCCGAATTGATTTTTTTCTTGACCGTATCCGCGTCGGAGAGCAGATAGCGGTTTTCCTGTGAAAGCGTGTTTTCATATGTGCCGTTTGCATATAAGGAGAATACGTTTTCGTCATGCTCGCAGCCGACGAAAAGGACGCAAAAGGCAAGAATTATGGCAAAAATCAGACTGCAAAATTTTTTCATAAATTTTTCCGAAAGATATTGACAAATATAGTTTCTTATATTATAATGCAACCAAGAGTTATCGTCAACTCTTTTTTGAAAAGAATGTCCGTGTGCGTAGCGCGGTTTATTATTTTTAGAGGGTTAACGTAAACTTTATTGCGTTTTTGATATGAAATTCGCTCTGATCGGGCAAATTATACAATAAAAGAAAGGGAAAAGAGATAAGGAGGAAGAGATGCGTAAAAAAATTGCGAGTATGTTATGTTGCGGGTTTCTGTTTTTGCTTGCGGGCTGCGGCGGCGGTGGCGGAAACGGCGGCACGGGAGGGAATGGCGGAAACGGCGGAGGAACCGAGCTCCCTCCGGATCCTCCTTCGCCGCCTGATATTACTTATTACACGAATCCCGTGTTCGAGCCTGTGTTTGCCGATCCGACGGCGATCCGCGCCGACGACGGTATGTATTACGCCTATGCGACCTCGGATACAAGCTATTGGGACGGCGACCGCAAGCCTCTGCGCACTGCATTTATTCCCATTATCCGTTCGGAGAATCTTACAGAGTGGGAGTATGTAGGGGACGTGTTCAATAGCGCTACCTTTCCCGCATGGGCAAAGGGACGCGGGCTTTGGGCGCCTGATATTGTGAAGATCGGCGATACCTACAACCTTTATTATTCCGCCGCTACTTGGGCGAACTGGGAATTTTCCAGCGTCGGCGTGTGCACCGCGCCTACGCCTGCGGGTCCCTGGACGGATCACGGGGAAATTGTAAGCTATCAGAATACGGGCGTCAAACAGAGCATCGACTCGTTCACTTTTGTATATGAGGGCGGCGTGTACATGATCTGGGGAAGCTACTACGGTATATTCTGGATCGAGCTTTCTCAGGACGGACTTTCCATAAAACCGGGAGCAAAGGCAACGCAGATCGGCGGGACGAAAGATAACTGCGCTTACGAGGGATCGTGGCTGATCCAGCATGACGAATACTGGTATCTGATGGTTTCCTACGGCAACTGCTGCGAGGGACTCGATACCAACTATTACGTGCAGTCTTACCGTGCCGAATCGCCCTTCGGACCCTATTACGGTGAGGACGGAAAGGCGATGCTCGGCAACGACCGCGGACTCGGCACGAACGTGATCCGCAACGGACCCGATTTCGTCGGTTGCGGGCATCATGCCATGGTCAAAGACGACGGCGGTGACGATTGGATCCTGTACCACGCCTACGATCTGACAAAGTCCGGCACAATCGAGGGAACGGGAACGAACCGCCGCGCGCTGTGTCTAGATAAAATCTACTGGGACGGCGGTTGGCCGCATACCAAAGATCATTTCGCTTCGGCGGAGGCTGCCGCGCCCTATATCGAAACATAAATTATGAAAAAATTATTCAGACAGACTTGTGCATTGACCGCACTATTGACAACGGTAGCATTTTGCGCGTGTTCTCCGTCCGGCGGGGATGAATTGAAAGAATACATGAATCCCGTGTTTTCGCCCGTATTTGCGGACCCCTGCATTATTCGTGCCGACGACGGTACGTTCTATGCCTATGCGACGGAGGACTATGGCAATTACGGCGGCGTGGATAAGATCGGGTATCTTCCCATTCTCAAATCGGAGAATCTTGTGGAATGGGATTACGTGGGCGACGTGTTTTCGGAATCCACAAAGCCGAGCTGGGGCAGCGACAAGGGCGGAACCTGGGCGCCCGATATTATAAAAATCGGTGAGACATACAATCTCTATTATTCGCTTTCCGTTTGGGACGACGGAAATCCCGGAATCGGGGTCTGCACGGCGGCGTCTCCCGAAGGACCCTGGCAGGATCGCGGCATGATTTTAAGCAGTGAAACCACGGGCGTTAACAATTCGATCGACAGTTATACGTTCACGTACGGGGACGGCGTGTACATGATCTGGGGTAGCTTTCACGGTCTCTATATGATCGAATTAAATACGGACGGGTTGAGCGTGAAAGATGGATCGAAGCCCGTTCTCATCGGCGGGTCGGCAAAATCCTCCGATTTTGAAGCCGCATACATGATCGAAAAGGACGGATATTATTATCTCTTCCTTTCGCTCGGACACTGCTGTTTGGGGATCGAGAGCACTTATTATGTAAACGTAGTGCGCTCCCGTTCTCCGCTCGGACCGTGGGAGGACAGAGAGGGGAATTCCCTGCTCAACCGCGGTACGCTGGGCGAGCTCGTCGTCAAGGGGTCGGAAGAGGTTATGGGTCCCGGTCACAACTGTGCGATCCAAGACGACAACGGCGATTGGTGGCTCGTATATCACGCCTACGAAACGAAATATGTGCTCGGCAATTACGGCTCTTCGCCGCGCCGTTCGCTCTTCATTGATAAGATTCTTTGGGATGAGGACGGATTTCCCTATCTGGAAGGATATAAAGCGTCTTACGGACAGACGGAAGTTCCGTACATTGCGGAAAAATAGTCCGTATTTACACTGTTCGAGAAAGCGGAGAAAAAGCTCCGCCGATTGAAAAAATATTATTTTATGTTAAGGGAGGAAGCTATGAAAAAACTCATTACTTTGGCGTCCGGTCTGATTCTGGCGCTGAGCCTTGCCTGCTTCGCAGGTTGCGGAGACGATCAGGGGAACGGCGGAGGCGGAAACGGAGGCGACGACAGTAACATCACGCAGGACGATTACGGCACGTTGTCGATCGCGGACGTGAACGTTTATTACCGTGAAAACGCAACGATCGAACCCGTATTCTCTACGGAGGCGGGCAAAGGCGAAATCGAGTATTCGTTTGAGGGAAGCAATATCGCAATCACGGGAAACAGCGTTAAGGGGAACAAGGGAAACACGACGACCGTCGTTACCGCACAAACGGCGCATCATAAGGTCACGTTCAAAGTCAACGTAATCTTCAAAAATCCGTTCGGCAAGCATACCGCGCTCGACGAGGGAGAGAACGTGTTCAAGGCGACCGCGAACGGCGTGTATGAAAAAGTAAAGGGCGATTACGGCGTATCCTACTATTACGGCAAGGCGGGTGCGTTAAAGAGCAACGGAAACGTTTTGACGGGTAACTTTACGATGAACGATGTCGAGGGGGGGGGTAATGCCTACTTTGATCTTGTCGTAAAGGAGAGCGCCACGAAAGCCGTGCGCTTTCAGTACACCGCAAGCGATGAAAATACTTATACCCTTACGAGCGAGTATATGAACGGAGAGAGCGCCTGGGGGCATACTCAAACGCTGAGAACGTTCGAGGGCGATTATTACGAAGCCGAAGTCGCGGTCATGGCGGACGAAGGAAGCGCCTATATCTTTATCGATAAAACGTACTGCGGAAAGGTCGATATCGGGCTCGGCGAAAACGCGCATATCGGCGTCGGCGCCGCGAATTGCGCGCTTGTACTCGAAAAGATGAACGACTATGCAAAGACGGACGAAAAATACGGCGACTATGTTGCCGAGACGACGCGCGCCTTCGGCGACAACATTTACGCGAATCTTGCAAGCGACAATATCTTTGCGGAAACCGCTACGCCGGGCGTATATGAAAAAACTTCCAAAAACTACGGAAGAGCATTTCCCTATGCGGACGGTTTGCCCGTAGGCGGTACGGATTGGGCTGCAAAGTTCAAGATTACGCTGTCCGATCTGGACTCCAATGCTAATTCGCAGGCGGCTTTCCTGATCTTCCAGGACGAACAGAACTGCGTGCGCTACTTTGTAGAGCGCAGACCTGATGGAACGGTCTGCGTTTGCGGCGATATCCAGACGGGCAACGCATGGGGCGATTGGAAACCTTTCAAGGAGTGGAAGACCTCCGATACGAGCGTAACGATCGAATTTCAGGTCGGCTATCAAAACGGCAAGTGCTATCTGTGGGTGAACGGAGAGCTCGTGGCAACCCGCGAACGCGATATGGGCAATACCCAGCTTGCGATCGGCGGAGAGAAATGCACGATCACGCTCTCGGAATTTGCACGCGCGGAAATGACGTTTGAAGAGGAAACGGCGAAAGCGGCGAACGTATACGCGCTTCCGAAAAAAACGGCGGAAGCGGCTGATTTTGCGTTGTTTGACGACGAAACCGCCGGAGATTGATTGACGGATAAACGAGCGAATGATCTTTCCCCGCTTCGTCGGGGAAAGATACGCCCGTATTTTTAAGGAGCAATTATGAAAAAGAAATTTTTGGGATCGTTATTTGCGATCGTCATGGGGCTTTGTGTGTTCGCCGGTTGCGGCGGCGGTCAAGGCAACGGCGGAGAAGGCGGAGACGGGAAAGAAGAGGAAAAGGGGATCGTCTGGGTCGGTTGCGACGGCGTGTCCCTTGCGCGCGGCGACCGTTTCGATCTGACCGAGGGCATTCAGGTGCGCTACGACGGCGTGGATATTACGGATACGCTCGAAGTCAGCTTCGACGATAATTTCGACAGCGAATATACGGGCAGATATACCGTGGAATACGAAGCGATGAACAAAGACGGCGATTATTTCACGAAAGAGCGCAGAATTTCCGTTGCCGTGGCGCACAACGTGGGCGGCGGCAAATTCGATAACCGCGCGACTTATAAGTCGTGGCAATTCGATACGCCGAGCGGAAAGGGGGCTTACAGCGTTAAAAACGAGGAGGCAACCTTTTCAATCCAGAATTCGGGCAACCAGTGGTGGAGCTTGCAATTCTACCAGAAGAACCTCTATCTGACGAAAGGCGTCACCTACCGTTTTACTTTTGACGCAAAGAGCGCGACGGGGCATTCCGTTTCGGCGGGCTTCGAGGAGGTCAATAACAATAACCGTATGATGCAGACGGGAACGAAGGCGATCAGGCTGACGGAAGAATGGCAGAAATATTCGTTGACCTTTACCTCCGACGCGGACGTGATGGATGCGAAAGCCGTGATCTATCTGGGCTGGCAGCTCCCCGGCGACGAAGGCGAGCACGATATTGCAATCGACAACGTTTATATCGAGAAGATTGAAAAGAACGAGAACGCCCCCGTCTTTCAGGGGATCGACGATGTGCGCCTTATAAGCGGCGGTCATTCGTTCGATCCGAACAGCGGCGTCGCCTGTACCGATAAGAACGGCACGGCGCTTACGTATACGGTAACGGGGATCATTCCCGCCTATTCGCAGAAGGAATGTACCTATCTTCTCGAATACAGCGCGACGGATGCTATGGGAAATTCCGTTTCCGTTTTGCGCAACGTGAAAATGACCTTCGAGCGGGAGAACGAGTACGAGCTGATCAATCCCGATTTTTCGGCGGGGCTCACGGGCTGGAACCTCGAAGTCATGCAGACCGAGGGCAACGGCGAGGTGGACTATACAGGGAATACGGAAACGGGAGAGCTGACCGTCAGCGTGTTGAATCCGAGCGATCAGGAACATCATATTCAGCTTTATCAGCAGGACGTTGTAAAATTCAAGGCGGGCGAAACTTATCGCCTAAGCGTAAGAGTCAAGGCAAGCGCCGCGCGCAAGATCCGTATCGACGTTCTGGACGTGAATACGCAGGACTATATCGGGAACGCTACGAAGTATGTAACGCTCGGAACGGAGTATCAGACGTTTACAATCGAATTTACGGCGGATAAGGATTACAAAAACGTAAAGGTTGCGGTCATGCTCGGAAAGATTGAAAATACGGCGAAGAATATCGACGTAACTTTTGATTCCATTGTGATCGAAAAAATCGTTGCGGAGGGTTAAAGCATGAAAAAAGGGATTTTTATTGCAGGCGCGCTTACGCTTGCCGCCGCGGCGGCGCTGACAGGCTGCGGATCTTCGGGCGGCGGTTCGGGCAAGAGCGTGAATATCAGCTACTGGAATCTTCTCACGGGCGCGGACGGAACGGTCATGCGCGAAATGGTCGCGAGCTTCAACGAAGAGTATAAAGATAAAATCTATGTGACCGAGCAGTATGCAAGCGAGGATGTATATTACGATAACCTCGAATTGAATATCCCGATCGGTCGGGGTCCGGACGTGGCGATCATGCACTCTTACCGCGTGCAGAGCTACGCCAATCAAGGGCTCATTTATCCTTTGGACGCGCTGATCGAAAGCGAAGGGATCGACATGACGGACTTCCCCGCGCAGATCGTCTCGTCGCTCGAATTCAAAAACGCGACTTACGCCGTTCCTTTCGATATGCACCCCTTGGGGATTTACTACAACAAGACTTTGCTTGCGCAATACGGCTGTCAGGTTCCAACGAACCGCACCGAGCTGATCGAGTGTGCAAAAAAAGCCGACAATACGGACGGCGGGGTGTGGGGATTGCCGCTTGCGGCGGGTTTTCCGAGCGATTATACGTTCACGACCGCGCTCTATCAGTTCGGCGGCGTGGAAGTCAAAGACGGCGATCAGCCCGGCTTCAACACCGAAGCGGGCGTAAATGCGATCAATTCTGTCGCCGATCTGATTCACGAGCATAAGATTTCGCCCGCCAATCTCGGAAACGATCAGGATCTGATGCGCTTCCGCAACGGAAAGGCGCTCTTCCACATCAACGGCGTTTGGGTACTGAATAATCTTAAAACGTCGAGTATCGACTACGGCGTGATCCCTCTGTCAAATATGTTCAACGAATCCTCGTCGAAGATCGCCGTGCGCGCGCATACGTTCGTTCTTCCCAAGCAGAGGAGAGCGGACGAGGCAAAGCAGAAAGCCGCAATGGAATTTATTTCGTATATGTCGAAACACGCCGACGTGTGGGCGACCGCGGGACAGATCCCTGCAAGCGCCAAAGCGCGTGCAAGCGAAAGTTATCAGGCTCTTAAATACGTTCACGATTTCGGTTCGGTCGAAAATTTTGCGATCGGCGTAAGTTCGCCCTATTACTTTGAGGCGTATACGCCCGTCTATTCCCGTCTGATCTCCGCAATGCAGAGCAAATCGGACGATGTTGCGGCAATGCTTGCGGATGCGGAAACGGAAGGGAAGAAACTTGTCAAGGAAGCAAAAGAACTCATAGAGGTTTGATGATGAAAAGATCCTGCAACAGAAAGGAAACAAAGACCGTAAACCGTGTCGCCCGTATCAGAAAGGCGTTGGTTCCCGTTGCCTTTTTACTGCCTTTCGGCATCATTTTCTGTATGTTCGTGATCTTTCCGTTCATATTCGGCATTACGATCAGTTTCTTTAACTGGAATATGTTCGATGCAAGCCGTACGTCGTTTGCGGGATTCGGCAATTATTACAAAATTCTGTTCAACAGCGAAAGCATTTATTTTTCTTATTTTTGGAACGGTCTGAAAAATACGTTGCTTTTTGTTGCGATCTCCGTGCCCCTCCTCATTATTCTGCCCCTGATTTTCGCGGGGTTGCTCGACCGAAAACCCTACGGTTTCCGCTTTTTCCGCTTTTCGCTCTTTGTGCCAACCGTTCTGTCGATCTCGACCGTCGTGATCATTTGGTCGTGGCAGTTCTATGCAAACGGAGGCGTGATCAACGAATTTCTCAAAAAAATCGGAATCGGGGGCCCCAACTGGCTGAATGCGCAGCCCTGGGCGTGGGTCGCCATTCTGATCGTAACGCTGTGGTGGACGATCGGCACGAACATGGTTATTTTCAGCGCCGGCATGAAGAATGTCGATCAGTCGCTTTACGAAGCCGCAAAACTTGACGGCGCGGGTGCGATCCGTTCCTTTTGGCATATTACGTTGCCCGGAATCTCCAATCAGATCGTGCTTTGCTTGCTTATGACGATGATCGCCTCGTTCAACGTTTACGGTCAGCCGCAGCTTTTAACGGGCGGCGGTCCCGTGATCGACGGTGATTTTACGACTACCGTTTTAATGATGAGGATCCGCACGATCGGAATGGGGGCGAACGCCAATCCCGGCGTGTCCTCCGCCATGTCCGTCTGCATGGGAATTATTATGATCGCGGTCAGTATCGTTCAGAGCAGAGTTTCAAAGAGGAGGGGCGACTGATATGGCGGAAAAGCGCAAACGCCGTCTGAATAAAGGTCGGCTCATTTCTATGGCGATCCTCATTCCTATTACTCTGCTGTGGCTGGTTCCGCTCGTTTGGGGATTCGTTACCTCGTTCAAGACCGACGCGGATATCGACGCGCACCTGTTGAGCTTTATTCCGCGGGAATTCACTTTGGACCGTTATATCAAACTCTTCACCGATTTCGAGCAGTATCCCGTACTCCTGTGGCTCTGGAACAGCGTATATACGGCGGCGCTATATACAATTCTGCACCTCGTCGTCGTTTCGCTTGCGGCGTATGCGTTCAGTCTGCTCCGTTTCAAAGGGCAGAATATACTCTTTACCTGCGTGCTCGCCACTATGATGATCCCGACCGTGATCAATCTCGTTCCCATGTATAACATGATGGTCGCGTTCGATTGGATCGGTTCGCCGCTCGCCCTGATCGTTCCGGGCGCCGCCGGCGTGTTCGGTTTGTTTATCATGCGTCAGTTCTTTCTCGGAATTCCGAAATCCTTGATCGAAAGCGCACAGGTGGAGGGAGCGGGGCAGTTCACCGTGTTTTTAAGAATTGTGCTTCCGCTTTCGTCTTCGGCGTTCATGGTTGCGGGGATCTTTGCGTTTTTGTCGAATTGGAACGACTATATGTGGCCGCAGATCATTATGGGCGCGGAGGATATTGCCATGATGACGTTGCCGGTCGGACTGAGTTTGATGCAGGGTTCGTATAATTACGACTTGGGGCTTACCATGACCGCCGCGATCACGTCGGCGATTCCCGTACTGATCCTCTTTATGTTTACGCAGGAGAAGGTGATTGAGGGGATTGCAACTTCCGGTATGAAAGATTAAAAAGGAGAATGAAATGTTAAAAGAATATCCAAGACCGCAATTCAGAAGAGAGGAATGGTTGTCTCTCAACGGAAGCTGGGATTTCGAGTTTGATGATAAGAACGTCGGTCTGCGCGAAAAGTGGTATGCAAACAAACGGTTTTCGCGTAAAATCGAAGTTCCCTACGTTTACGAATGCAAATTGAGCGGGATCGGCGATCCTGCGCCGCACCGTTATTTTTGGTATAAAAAGAGGATCTCGCTTCCGTCCGATTGGAAAGGCAAGCGTATTTTCGTTCATTTCAACGCCGTGGATTATGCGGCGAAAATTTTTGTGAACGGCGAGATCGCGGGCGTACATACGGGAGGAAATACCGCTTTCAGCGTGGAAATAACCCGTTTTCTCGGCTATCAGAACGACGAACTATGCGTCTATGTGGAGGACGACCCCTTTAACGAATGTCAGCCCCGCGGGAAACAGTTCTGGGAGGAAAAGCCGCGCGAAATCTGGTACACCCGTTCGAGCGGGATCTGGCAGAGCGTTTTTCTCGAATGCGTCAACGAGAGCTATATCAAGGATCTCACCGTTAAAACGGATATCGACAGCGGAGAGGCGGCATTTGTTCTGCGTTGCGATGCGGAAGCAGGCGCGGAAGTAAGGCTCCGCGCTCTTTTGAACGGGAAAGACGTTGCCGCGGGCAGCGCCCGCGTCCAAGACGGATTGGCGCGTTTGACGCTGGACGTGTTTCACGGCAAGATTATGAACTGCTCGACGCATTCGGCGGGGCTGTGTTGGAGTCCCGAAAATCCTGTTTTGTTCGACGTAGAAATTGAGCTTATAAAAAACGGAAAACGGCGGGATTTTGTGACGAGCTATTTCGGCATGCGCGAGATTTCCGTAAAGGACGGGGAGATATACTTAAATCATCACAAGTATTTTATGCGCCTTGTTCTCGATCAGGGTTATTTTCCGGACGGACTTTTGACGCCCGCCTGCGACGAAGACCTTTCAAACGATATTATAATTGCAAAAAAAATGGGTTTTAACGGCTGCCGCAAGCATCAGAAAGTTGAGTGCGAGCTCTTCCATTACTATGCCGATAAACTCGGCTTTCTCGTATGGGGCGAAACGGCGAATTGCGCAAACTTCGACGCGGTCGCCGCCGCGCGTTTTCAGGAAGAGTGGGCGGACTCGGTGATCCAGCGGATCAACCATCCCTGTATCGTTGCCTGGGTTCCCCTCAACGAGAGCTGGGGCGTACCCAATCTGCGCGGTTCCGAAGAACAGCGCGCGCACGCGCTTTCTTTGTACTATCTCACTAAAATGCTCGACCCTTCCCGCCCCGTTATTTCAAACGACGGTTGGGAAATGGTCAAAACCGACCTGATCGGGATCCACAACTATGCCCATGGAGGAAAAGACGATTTTGCGCGGCAAGCGGATTATGTAAAGGGCATTGCAACGCGTAGCAACCTGCTTTACCGCCCTTCGACGAACCGCAGTATATTTGTCGGTGAATTTGGCGACGAGGGGCAACCGATCCTGCTTACGGAAATGGGCGGCGCCTCTTACGGGAAGTACGACGGAGAAAGTTACGGCTATTCGGAGGTGAAGAACGAGGCGGAATTGATTGCCTTTCTCGAACGCGTGTTCAAAGCGATTTATGCAAGCGAAGAGATCAAAGGCTTCTGCTATACTCAACTTGCCGACGTGGAGCAGGAAATCAACGGACTTTTGACAAAGGACAGAAAACCCAAAGCCGATGTCGAGCGCATTGCACGCGCCGTTACGGGGCGCTTCAAGTAAAAACATTGACAAAAGTATATTAAATTTGCTATAATAAATTCAATATACTGGTGAGTGGGGATTCTGTATGAAGAACATTCGGCTTAGCGATATTGCAGACGAATTGGGCGTGACCGTGAATACGGTCTCCAAGGCGATTCGCGGCGCGGGAGGAATCAGCGAGCGCTGCCGTAAAGAGATCCTTGAAACTGCGGACAAAATGGGATATGTGCCCAACCGTGTGGCGACAAGTCTCAGATACGGACAGTCGAAAATGGTGGCGATCGTATTCGATACGCTGATGAACCCTTATTATATGATCATGACCGATCTGTTGTTCAGCAGACTTAGCCGTTTCGGTTACGATATCATTATTTTTGCGGGAATCTATAATCAACTTAAAACGGAAGATCTGAGCAATATCATGGGCAGACAGGTGGACGGCATTATTACGTTCATCGAGCCGCAGCCGAAAGTTCTTGAAATTCTTAAAAAGAATCGTATCGGAATCGTGTTGTTGGGAAGGCAGAATAAAGAGATCGAAGTGGATTCCGTTTCTACCGACGACTTTCGGGGCGGATATCTTATGGGCGAATACCTTATGGAAAAGCAACGCAAAAACGTCTGCTATTTGGGGACCTCCCGTTCCGTGGAATGCTCTCAGCGTCGTCTCAACGGACTCAAACAGGGGCTTGCCGCGCATGGATATACGTTCTGCGACGATCATACCGCATATATGGAAGAGAATAATATCAACCCGTTGGTGGACGAGCTTGTTCAAAAGAACGCCGACGCGATTTTCTGTTTCAGCGATATTATGGCTTTACAGTGCATTGCCCGTTTGCGCAAAAAAGGGATCCGCGTTCCGGAAGACGTGCTCGTGACCGGCTATGACGATATTCAGGCGGAATATCCCGTACCCGCGCCCTTTGTTACGGTTTCTTCCGACAAACAAAAAATTGCCGATGCCGCAGTGGATCTGTTGCTCGAAAAAATCGTCCGTCGCAAAGAGGACAGCTCTATGGACGATGTCAAACGTCTTGATTTTGAGGTCTGTATAAAAGAAAACGATTGAAGATCGGAATAAATTTATGAAAGCGACCGCGGAACGATTGTGTCCGCGGTCGCTTTTTTATGGATTGATTTTGTATAATTATATTGACATTTTTCGACAAAAATGTTAAACTGTAACATAATGTATAGCAACGGAAAAAAGTAATTGAACCGTCCCGCAACGGTTTCAAAACGGCGAGGGGTTGTAGATGAGAGTAAACAAAGATTGGCTGGAATGTTATACTTGCGGCGGTAAACTGGAAAAGAATACCGACGGAACATACGTCTGCGAAAATTGCGGCAATACATATCGGAATATCGAAAAGGCGGGGGCGGAGACTCCGTCCCAGCTTGTGGAACAGCTCAACACGGCGGAGCGCGAGCGGAAGCTGCGCCATTTCGATAAAGCGCTTGAAATCTATGAGTCCGCAATCGGGCAGGACGATCGGAATCTGCTTGCCTATTGGGGCGCGTTTCTTTCCGAGTACGGGATCGAATACGTTCAGGAAAACGGGACGTATGTTCCGAGGATCCACCTGATCTCCCGCATTCCCGCGACGAAGTCCGCTTATCTTCAAAAAATTTACGACCTGTGCGGGGAAGAGGAGAGCGCGGAATACCGTAAAAAAGCGACCGAGATCGAACAGCTCCGTTACCGTTCTTATGAATTGAGCGCCTCGCAGGAAAAATACGACGCGTTCATTTTCTGCGGGGAAGACGGTATCGAGAAAAAGGCGGCGGATCAACTCTTTGACGCATTGAAGAAAGAGGGGATCCGCATTTTCCTGCCGTCGAAGTCCATTCCGAAGAACGCGCCGAGTGCGGAGGCGTGCATTTTCGCCGCGTCCGAGAGCGCCGCGACCATGTTTTTAGTTGCGGAAAGCGAAGAGACGCTCGACGGGAACGAGTATATCTGGGGTCGGTTCATTGCGGGCGAAGGCAAAAAAATACAGGTTTTGCACAACGGACTTGACGAGAGCAGGTTTCCGTTCCGCCTGAGAAAGACGTTCCAGAAGCAGGCGCCGATCGATCTGAACGGCAAGGGCTGGATAGAAGATGCAAAGGCGTTTGCCGTCCGCAAAAAGGAAAAGAAGTCCTCTTCGCAGAGCGCGAAGACGGTCGTCACCGAGCGGATCGTCATGCAGGACAGAAAGGCGGAGGGGCTTTCCGAAGCCATGACGATGGTGCTTTCCAACCTCACCGTCGGCAATACGGAGACCGCAAGCCGCATCGTATTCGAGCAGTTCGCGCGGCTTCACGGGGAGGAGCTGATCCCCGTCGCCACGCTGTGCACGGAGCTTGCCGCTCTCTCAAAATGCCCGCCCGCGGAGAGGAATCTTCACATTGACAGCATTCAGAACGTGAGCGCGGAGATCAAGAAAAAATATCCGTCGCTGACGCTTTCGGAGCGCGGAGTTTACGGCGAGATCGCGGACGCGAATCTGCTCATTTATCTTGCGAAGTGTTTCGGCGCGATCAAGGACAGGGCGAGGCAGTGTTTCGTCCTCGACATGGTGGACTATCATAACATTTACAATACGAAGACGGTCACGGAACTCGTGCAGATGCTCCTTGCAAACGGCAGAACGGAAGAGGTGAGCGAAGTCATGCGCGGCGTCTCCCGTTTGGACGGAAACGCGCTTTTAATCGCCTATCTTCGGGGAGACGGGGGCGACAGCGTACAGAAGCAGATCAACCTCCTTGCGATCGCCGACAAGCTGGACATGACGCCCGCCGTAACGGACGATCTGAACGCGTATCTCTCCGACTGCGAAGAGGAGGGCGTCGCGCTCGCCGTCGTGAAGATCATGAATATTCATAAGATCCCGCTGAACGTTATGGGGCTCGGCGGCGCGCTCTCCGGACTGAAAGACGCGGATTCCGTCAGAGCGGTGCTTGAAAATTACGGCAAGCGTCCCCTTCTCAATGTGGAAGTGGATAAACTCGTGACGCTTGCGGCAAACGGCGGAAACGAGGTCGCAAACGAAGTTCTGAAACACCTCAGGTACCAGTCGGGGATCTCCGATCTCGGAACGTACAATATGCAGTATATTCTCGAACACTGCGACCTTGAAAAAATCAAGATCGCTTTCTTCGATTTCAATATCGATAAAAGGCTTGCGAGCGAACTGCTCGTGGGCGCGATCAGGGGCAACGGCGCCGACCGGCTTGCGACCGTCAAGATCCTCATTGACAAAGTGAGCGATCTCGAAATCAAATATTACGAGAAGATGCTCCTCGGCGGAGATCCGCTCAAAAAGGAATTTATGAAACTGCTCGCGCCCAAGACGGGCAAGTACGGCGACGCCAACAGACAGATCGAGGCGTTTCTTGCGGGCAGGGACAGCGACGAGGATAAGCGCGAAATTTTTGAAATGTTCGGGGACTTTCCGTTCAGCAGGCAGAGCATCGAACTCTATCTCGACATTCTCCCCGAACGCTATGACGAGACCTACGTCAAATACCTGTATCCCTACCTCGAAGAGAATCCCGCGGAAGCCCGCCGTATCTTCGTGAGGCACTGCGAAAGTCTGATCGGCGGTTATGAGGAGCACCTCGGAAAAATATTCGATTGCGTGCGCTCCTTCGACGAGACGTCGATCGGCAGATTCGTCTCGGAATTCAAAGGTTCGCAGGAAGTCAAGGATGCGCTCGTTCCCAAAGTCGTCGAGTTTGCCGACAAGCCGAAGAAGATCGAAACGGTCTGCAAACACGTTCAGTGCAATCTGTTGCAGGCATATCTTTTCACGCTGAAAGAGATCGCTCCCAAGACGGAGGAAACGATCCGTTATCTGCAAAAAAAGGGGATGGACGCGACGGACAAAGTATTCGTCAACGGCAAAAAGATGAAGTTCAGAGATTATCTGCAACTCGGAGAGCTCGACAAAAAAACGGTCGATCTGATCGCCGCACACATCAAACTGTAAAGGAGAGGATATGGCAGACTACGATGCAGAGTACGAACGGCAAGTTCAGCTCGTAAACGAATACAACCGCCTCGTTGCCGAGTTCAACGCGCTCAGGGAAGAGCAGATAAGGCTCGTTGCCGAAGTGGAAGGCTGTCAGCGCGACGTTGCGGCTTCCATTTCGATCATCGAACAGCTCAACAAAACGGTGCCTCCGCCCATGGATATGAACACGGGCGAGACGATCAAAAAAGAGGTCATTGCCGCCAACGTATCGCGCACGATCGACGACCTTGTCGAGAGTTACCGCAGATTGAAGGTGGGCAGTACGGCTTCCAAAAACCTGACGGGAAGTTACGATAAATATTTTACGCTCTACGGCACCTATAACGCGCTCAGAAGGGTTTCGCTCGGCTACGTCGTCGGTCTCGATTCCAATTTATGGACGAGCGACGCGCCGCGCGCGACGGTGGAGAAAATGTATCTTGCGAACACCGACTACTGGCTTGCGTACGCCACGATGGCGGTCATGCTATGGGCGTCGGACGAGGAAGAGGCGTGTCAGCGCGCGGTCAGCAAGAGTATGCAGATGAACGAGAGGAAGTCCGCGCTCTTCTTTCTGCTCGCGTCCCTCCGCTTTGACAGGATCGAGGCGGCAAAGGCGTGGTACAAAGTTTATTTCAATCTCGTGGATGAAAACGGCGTGGGCGACGAGATCGTCTATATCCTGCAAGCGCTGTTGAGCGGGGCGCTGGGATCCGATCCCGACTTTGCGAACGAAGTCGGGGAGAAATTGCGCGAACTCATCGATAGGGCGCGGGGGCAGGCTTCGACGAAAGCGCTCGTCCGCGAAAGCGTCGATAACCATATTTCCGCGCTCATCTCCGTGACCGACAAAGAATTTATCGCGCTCAAACATATCTGTACGGAATATGAAGAAATGCTTTCTCTCGTCTCCTCCGCGGAGAAAAACGAACTCTTGAAAAAGTACTTTCTTTCGATCGTTCAGAGTGACTTTTCTTTGAGCGACAGGCTCGCGGAGAGGATCGAGGATTCGCTCTATTCGCTCATTTCCACTTACGACGAGAACGAGCAGGCGCTCATGGATAAGATCAGTTACGAAGAGGCGGTCGTCAAAGCCAACGGCAGAGTGGAAGTCGCCGAGGAAGCCTATAAAAAGATGATGGCGGAGCGCGACAATCAAAACAACATGGCGCTCATCATGGCGGACGCGGCGCTCGATTCCAAAATGAAGACGGACAGCCGTGTGAGAAAGTTCTGCCTCGACGGGATCAAAGAGGACTGTATCGACGGGGTGGCGCGGTTCGGGCAGTACCGCAAAAAGGAAAAGAAGATCTATCCGCTCGACGTGGACGGCTGTAAACTTTCGGGCGACGAAAACAGCTTTGAGGAGAACGAACCCAAACTTCTCAAATACTATGACGGACTGATCAAACAGCGGGTCAAGTCGGATAAAACGCACGTCGCCTGCGGAAAGGGGATCGCGATCTCCGCTTCCATGTTCGTGCTCTTTCTTGCGCTTGCGGTCGTCGGGTTTGTTCTGGAATGGGGCACGGGGGTCAGCGTGACGCTTTTGGTGCTTGCGATCGTCGGGCTCGGAGCGGGCGTTCTCATGGCGTTTTTCAGAGCGGATCAGAAAAAGAAGATCAAAAAGGCGTTTGAATACCGGATCAAAAACGGCGTGAAAATGTTGAAAACGGGTTTGGAAGATATGGCGCGCTGGCGGAAGTATTACAAAGAACAGGACGCAATTTATGAAGAACTCATGCGGGTATTGAAGGAGGAAATATAAATGGCAAGTACGTCTCAATTAGTCAGCGCGCTCAACAGTACGGCGAACGCGTTTGCAAGCGGGGTCAAGACGCAGGCGGATAAAATGAACGCCGCGCTCAATAAGATCGACTCGACGGTCAACAACGTCGATCAGAAGATGACGCAGTTGCGGAAAATGATCATCGAGGGCGAGGAAAAACAGCTTGCGCACGAGAACGTTTTACAGCTCGAACAGCGGATCAACGAACAGCTCAACAGTTATATCCAGACCCGCCGTTCGGTCCTCGGCGTCATCAAGGACTTCGATATTAACCTTGCCCGCGGTTCCACGATCGCAAAACTGAGCGAGGAACTTTGGATGTCCTCTTCGCGTTACTGGCTGAGCTATGCGTTCATCGCGATCAGCGCCTGGGTGCAGGACAATAAGGAGCTGTGCGAAAACGCCGTTAGCGAAGCGCTCCGCCGCGACGCTTCCCGCGCTTCGCTCTTCTTCTGTCTGTTGAACCTGCGCTTCGGCGACCACATCGCGGCGCGCTCCTGGCTGTACGAGTTTTTCGGCGCGGTTGACAGCCTGCATCCCCCGCGCGAAACCGCGCTTCTGATCCAGGCGTATATCTACGGCGTATTCGGACGGGACGTTCAGCTCGACAGCTTTGTCCAGATGACGATGGACAGATGGGTCAACGAGATCGGCGCGGAAAAAGAGATGTCGGAGGAGCTGACGGAGAGCTACTGTAAATATGTGCGGACGCTGCCCGTCGGCAAGGCGGAGATCCCCTGCGGAACGCTGTACGATCACTGCTCGAATCTCGACGAACTGCAAGCGTCCTACGAGAGCGCGAGCCGCTACGGGTCCGCGTTGAAACGCATTAAAACATTGGAGAACGCGCCCGTCGTGAACGGGACGGGGGACTTTGTCGCAAAGATCGACAAACTGCTCGACGATCTCGTAAACAACTACGACGAAGAGGAACTGCAACTGAGAAACGAGCAGAAGCTCTATAAGCTCATCATGGAGCACGAAGGGGACGTAGAGGCGGCGAAAAAAGAATACGCGCAGTACATGGAGACCTTTAACGAATCCAATTCCAATATCAGTAAGCAGATATTCCGCTGGGCGGTCTATCCGGAGGGCGAGGATATCAGCGTTCAGAAGTTTGCCATGCAGAAGACGGGCGGTTGGTTCAAGGAGGCGGTCAGAGCTTACGACCGCGAGATCAGAACGGAGATCCCCGAAAACTTCAAACTCGGTATCGACCTGTGGTCGGACGTCACCGACGGAAAGGATCGGGAGGCGGTCAAAAAGAACATTCACGACAGATTCATGGAGGCGCGCTCCAAAGAGGTGGTCTTTACCAAACGGAATATCATTCTTTCTGTGCTTGCGCTCGTGTTCCTGATCGCGGGCTGCGCGGTCGGCATGATCATGCAGTCTTTGGAAGAGGAGCTGTTCTTTATCGGATATATCGCGGGACCCGTACTCTTTCTCGTATTCTTTCTGATCGTTTTGATCACGACCCTGCTCAAAGTGAGAACATTCCCCGCACGGATCGCAAAGGCGCAGAAAATACTCGATAAATGTCTTGACGAAATCGACAATTACCGCGCCGTGATCGGAAAAGAACTTGACTTGAAGGACGAGGTCCTGAAAGCGATCGATAATTTATAATACAGGTAAGGAGAATTGAGGAAATGACGGAAAACGAAAATACGGAAAAGAACAGGGAAAAAGAGGAGTTCGATTTCTCGATGTTTATCGGCGAAGAGGGCGCGAACGTGCTCTCCACGGAACAGCTCAACGAGCTGAAAAAGAAACTCCCCAAGTGGAGCATCATGCCTCCCGCAAAATATAAGGACTGAGATCATGAGGCGGAAGAAGGGACCCTCTAAGGCGGAGCAGTGGGAAGAGGCGCTTTCGGGCAGGCTCACGGGCGAGAAAGCGGAATATCTCAAACGGGGCAAGTTGAAAAAATGCGACTATGCCTCGCTGATCGCGCTGATCGGCGAATGCGTGGAGCGCAATCTCAAAGCGTCACTCGCCCTGTTTGAAGAGGGAACGGACGAACTTGTCGAAAGTCTTTACAGGCTCGAAGTTCTCACGGATACCGTCGCGAACATGTATTTTTTCAGAGAGCTCGGCTTTATCCGAAAGGCGGACGCGGACAGGATCGAGGAATATATCCGCACGCTGGTCGGGGATTTCGTCGGCAAGATCGAAATTTCCGTCGAGAACGAAAACGCAGACATTGTATATCATCTCTCCGCGCTGGAAAGCGCGGCGGGGCTTAAAAAAACGGCATAGTGAATTATGAGTAATTATTTGCAGACAGTGAAAGAGCTTACCGCCTGTATCGCGGCGCGAACCCCGCTCGTCGTGCTGATGACGGCGGAACGGGACAGGGCGCGTTCGGCGCTCAAAGACGCGGCGGAAGAGCTCGGCAGTGAACTGGAATTTTATACCGATACCGACGGCTTTATCGAGCTGAGACGGGAGGAGAGGAGCGCGGAATCGCGCGAACCGCTCGTCTATATCGAGGAGAAGCTGAAAAAGAAGAGCGGGCAGTGCTTTGCGCTCGGCGACGTGCGCTATCTGGATACGGACAATTCGTTTTCCAGAAAGATGTCCGCGCTCGTGAGGCTTGCCTCCGACAGAAAAAGTTCGATCGTCGTCGTCACGTCCGATCCCGTATGGCGGGGCTTGGGAAGACTCGGAATGTTTATCAAACTCGATCTGCCGACGCAGAAGGAGCGCGAAAAGCAGATTGCGGGATTTATCGCCCATCATAAGATCAAAACGCTTGATAAGAGCAAAATCCCCCAGACCGCCACGGTGCTTTCGGGCTACACCGCTTTGCAGTTGAATATCGTCATGAATTACGCCTATAAACTTTCGGGCGGGTTCACCTACGAAAATCTGTGCGCGGTCGCAATGCAGAAAGATAAGCTGTTCGGCAAGAACGCCGCCGTTTCCCGCGTGGACGTAGGGGACGTGCACGTTGCGGGGCTCGACGGGGTCAAGAGGTGGCTGGCGCGGAAAGAGAAAATTTTCTTTGCGCCCAAGGACGCGCTCGACAAAAAATACATCAGTCCTCCGCGCGGGATCCTCATGGTCGGCGTTCCCGGTTGCGGAAAATCGCTCTCCGCAAAGCTCATTGCGGACAGGTGGCGTTTGCCGCTGTACCGCTTCGACATCGGCGCGCTGTTCGATAAATACGTGGGCGAAAGCGAAAAAAATCTCAGGCTCTCGCTCGACTATATCGGCAGTGTAAGTCCCTGCGTCGTCTGGATCGACGAGATCGAAAAGGAGCTTTACAGCGGAGGCGACAACGATACGACGAAGCGTATCTTAGGCGGACTTCTCTTTTGGTTGCAGGAAAATTCGGATCGGGTGTTCCTCGTTGCTACGGCAAACGATATTTCCAAACTTCCGCCCGAACTCTTCCGCAAGGGAAGATTCAACGAGACCTTTTTCGTCGATCTGCCCGACGGGGAGGAGCGCGCGAGCGCGATCGGGCTGTATGCGGAACTCTGCCTCTCTTTCCCGCTGAACCAAGAACAGACGGAGCGGCTCGTCGCACTGTCCGAGGGGTTCTCCTATGCGGACATCGAAGCCGCGGTCAAGAGCGTTGCGGAAGAGGAATACATGAGCGGAAAAACGGGTTCGTTCGAGGAGCTTGCCGCGGCGTTCAAACAGACGGTGAGCATGCTTGCCACGAAAAAAGAACTGATCGGGGAGTTGCGCGAATGGGGCAGTACGAGCGCGGTCCCCGCGTCGGGGAACGGAGGTAAAAAATGAGTGTTACGCAAAGTGACGTCAATGCAATGCGGAGCAAAGTCAACCAGATCAGGAACGAAAATGCTCAGCTGAAAAGCGAGATCAATATGATGGTCTCCTCCGTGAACACCGCGCACCGCGACGTCGCCGCCATGAAGGACGCCGCGATCGGAACGCTGGAAGGGGGCGCCAAGACGATCAGATCGGACGACGAGATCCTGCACGGCGTCAGCCGCAAGCAGGACGAAATACGCGGCATGATGGAACGCTACAAGAACATGGAAAACGCGTATAAAACCATCCGCGGACTGAAAAACGAACTGCGCTATCATCAGGACGGCGAAAAGAACGTGCGTAAAATGCTCGTCGCCATGGTGGATAACGAACTGAAAAATCTTGCCTCGGAAGAGACGATCGCGGAACAGGCGGAAAAGCAGTATCTGAAAACGCAGTACTTCTTTTTAAGCCACGTCATGATGGATCTGCAACTGCGCAAGCGCGGGGAGACGGAAGCCGCCGACCGCGCTCGCGAAGAGGCGTTGAAGCTCGACGAGCGCAGAAGCTGTTGGGTGTACTTTCTGATCGCGCTCCGCCGCGGCGACGAGGCGGAAAAGAATTACTGGATCGACCGTCTTGTGGCGGTTCCGCTCGTCGGCAGCGAGGAGAAATTTTCGCGTCTTTTGGCGGTCATTGCGCTCTGCGATCGGGATCGGGGCGCGGAAAAGCTCCGCGCCTATCTTGGGATCGATAACATCTCCGACGGCGACAAAACGCCGTTCGTCTCTAAAATTTCCGCCGGGTATGTGGAGGTCATGAAGACGCGTCCGCCGAAATTCAAGTATATCGAACAGCACGTCGAAGAGTGCGCGTCGCTCGACGGGGCGCTCTTCGGCGCCATGAACAACGGGGCGGTCGCCGCGTATCTTCGCAAACTGGTCGGCGGAAGTTCCGACGGGGCGCGCGCGCAGTTCTATTCGGATATGCTCGACGAAGCCGTGGAATACTGCCGTTCTCCCAAGTCGGACGAGATCAGGGATAAAATTTCCTATCAGGAGAAAATCATCGAGGCGAAGGGCGTTTTGGAGGACGCTATGGAACTCAAAGTCAAAGAGGACGTCAGGCTCGTTTCCGATCTCGACGTGGAGGAATGTCTCTTCAAATGGCTGACGGAGAGCGAACGCTTTGCGGGCAAAAAAGAGATCGCCGCGTTTTCCTATGAAAAATTCAGAGCGAGCTATCGGCGCGCCTACCGCGAATATGTGAAGTCTTACAGGAGCAAGTATGCCGAAAAACTCTCCGTGCATATCGGGGAATACTCCGCAAAGACGGCGCTCGATAACGCGGACGGGGACGAAGAGAACGTCGAAAAATTTCTTACCGACCGTTGCCAAAGAACCAAAGCCGCGATCAAAGATACGAATTTTTATCTGTTGGTTATCTTCGGCGCGATCCTCGTCGCCGCGGGGATCGTGTGCAATTTCCTGTCCGCATATATCCCTAACCCGTGGAATATCGTTCTGCTCGCCGTGTGCGTCGTCGCGGGGCTTGTGCTTGCGGGGCTCGGCGTGCGCGTCAAATACTGCAACTACAAGGCGCTTCTCCGTGCGGACGCACAGCTTGCCGAGGACAGGATCAAATACATGGAAATGCTCCGCGCGCTCTATTCCGACATGGAGACGTACCGCGAAATGTACCGCAGGTACGATGCGGAAGCCATGGATGATAGCGAATTTTAACAAAAATCCAAACAAAAAAATGCGCCCGATCGTCGGGCGCATTTTATTTTGCTATTTTAACCTCTTGTCCAATACGTGTTGCGGGCGGCGGAATTTGTAAGCGTGGTCGCGGCTTTCGTCGCGTCGGAAAAATCGACTGCCGTTGCGGTGCCGTTTTTTTTCCAACCCGTGGGGGTTTCAAGAATCGCGGTTTTCAGCCCGCTCCCGTAAAACGCTTTTGTTTTGATGGAAGTGACGCTCTTGGGAACGGTAATGCTTTCCAGACTTGTGCATCCGAAGAAGGCGGAATTTCCGATCGTGACAAGCGAATTGCCAAGCGTCACCTGCGTGAGTTTGGAACAGTAATAAAAAGCCTGTTCTCCGATCTCCGTAACGCCGTTGCCGATCGTGACGGATTCGAGCGAAGAATTTTTGAAAGTTGCCGGCGCAATTTCGTATGTTCCTCCCTTAAAATCCGCAGGTAAGGTCAGCGCGGTAGCTTCGCCGTTGTATTTGCAAAGCAGATTTCTGTCGCCGAACGAATAAAATACGAATTCTCCGACCGTTGCAAAACGGCCTTTTCCTTCGGGCGCAGTGTAAATATTCAACGGCATATTCGGCATACCGCCGATTTTACCCGTTACTTCGAGCGTCTCGGAAAAGTTGCCTATCTCGAATAACGAACCGCAATTCAAAAAGGCGGAAGAATTCACCGTCTGCACTTTTTTGCCGAGCTCTACGGAATTGAGCGACGGACACCCTGAAAACGCGCCGGCGGGAATCTCGGTAACGCTGTCGCCGATTTTAACGGATTGCAAAGTTTCCGAGCCCGAAAAAGCGTACTGCCCGATTTCGGTGACCCCTGCGCCGATTTCCAGATCGGTGACGGGCGCATGGGCAAGCGCGTGCGCGTGGATTTTGTAATTCCCGCCGTTTACGCTTGCGGGCAGAGCGGTTATTTCTTCGGAACCGCTGTAACCGATCAGGCTCACGTCGTCGGCGATCCTGTAAAATTCAAATCCGTTCTCTTCAAAGAACGTTCCGGCGGCGCCCGAAGTTGCGGTAAAAATATTCAGCGCATAGTCGCCCGCTTTGCACCCGTCCGCGCTTTCGTCGCCGATTGCGATTTCCACCGATGAAAGATTGTATATCTCCACCAGTTTGTAGCATTGCGCAAACGCGTTTTTGCCGACGGAGCGTATGCCCGCGGGAATTTCTACGCGCGTAATGTGCCGTAAGGACGTAAACGCGTTTTCGGGAATTGCCGTAACGCCTGCGCCGATCTTCAATTCTGTTACGGCGAAGCAATAATAGTAGGCTTCTTTGCTAAGTTCGGTGACGCTGTCCGGAATGATCGCGCTTTCCAGCGAAGAACAGGACTTGAACGCGCCCTCGCCGATTTTAGTAATGTCGGGCGACAGATAGACGTTTTTCAGCGTTCTGACTTCGTAAAACATTCCGTTAAAAACGTTGCAGCCCAAATATACCGTTTCCAGATTTCCGCAGTAATAAAAAGCATAATCGTCCGCCGAACGTATCGTATTGGGAACGGTGAGCGTCTTGAAAGAACCCGCCCAGAAACAGTTCGTATTATAGTCGCCGATATGTACTACGGGTTGATCGTTGTAGTATGCGGGGATCACGATTTCTTCTGCGTTTTCAATGCCGTCCGCGCCCGTAAAGTTCTCTCCGTCCATTGTTCCGAGCGCGACGGAATATCCGCCCTCCGTCTCGGTGTACACAAGACCGTCGGTGACTTCGAGTTCGTATCCGCATACGGAACACCGGTTTTGCCGATCCCAGTTATGCGCCGCCGCGCTCCCGCCCTGCGGCGTGTGCGCGATCGACGTTTTTTCATAGACCGTCGTTTCGCCGCCGTCGCCGTTGTTACCGTCGTTTTCATCGCCGCAGGCGATCAAAGCGAAAGCACAGCAGAGCGCACAGATCAGTGCAAGTAGAGTGAGATAGATTTTGCGTTTCATTCTGAAACCCTCCTAAAATAAAAAAATGCCGTCCCATGCGAGACGGCATATAGCCTATACCTCTCGCATAGTTGCGACACTACTCAATCATTACCTGCGTTTAATGCTGTAATGGGTGCGATACCGTATAAACTACCGATATTATCCCATTGCATACGCAAAAAAAACCAAAACGCAGGGTTTCGGAAAAAAATTGAGTATTGTCGCACGTTCATTGTAACATATCAAAGATAAAAAGTAAACGGTTTGACCGAAAATTGACAAATAATTTTTGATTCGGGGCGGGCGCGTGTGCCCTGAACGGCGGCGCTTTGAATCGATTGACTTCTGCCCTTTGGCGTGTTATAATTTTTTTATGAAACTGTTTGCGATAAGCGATCTTCACCTTTCCGGGCTGGCGGATAAACCGATGGATATGTTCGGTCCCGGCTGGGAAGGGCATTTCGATAAAATCAAAGCCGACTGGCAGGAAAAAGTCGATGACGACGACGTTGTTCTTATCGGCGGAGATACTTCCTGGGGAATGAAAATCGAAGAGGGGCTGTTCGACGTGCGCGCGGTCTCCGCGCTCAAAGGGCGCAAAGTGTTCGTTCGGGGGAATCACGACTATTGGTGGAACGGGATCTCCCGCGTCAGAGCGGGCGCGCCCGACTGTACGTTTTTGCAGAACGACTGCGTAAAGATCGGGAAATATGTGATCGCGGGTTCCCGCGGATGGGCGTGCCCCGGAAGCGCGGACTTCTCCGAACACGATATGACGCTGTATCTGCGCGAAGCGGAGCGGTTCCGCCTTGCGTTCAAAGATGCGGAAAAAATTCTTGCCGAGGGGGACGAGCTGATCGTTCTCATGCACTATCCCCCCACGGGCATTAAAAAAGAGGATACGCTCTTCACCGATCTCTTCGAGGAGAAGGGGGTTTCAAAGGTTGTGTTCGGGCATCTGCACGGGGCGGGGTACTATCCGCTGAAATCGGAGAAGAACGGGATCGAATACTACCTTACCTCCTGCGATAAACTTCGCTTTCAGCTCGTGCAAATCGGATAAAACCGTTGACAGAACGGCGCGGATATGATACAATTCTTTCAGATAAGGCGGTACCGTGATGCCGACGAAAGAAACTGTTTGCAGGATGAAACTGTTCCGGGGTCTTGCGGTGCGCAAGACTCTTTTTTTGTACGGAAAAAACAGAGATCCGAACAACGGATCGAAGGGGGAAATATGGGCGCAACTTTAATGGACGCGACGGGGCTTCACCGCACGGTGATACGCTTATCGCACGAGATCGGGGAAAGGAACAAGGGCTATTCCAATATCGTGCTCGTCGGCGTAAAAAAGAACGGGGGGATCGTCGCGGGGCGTATCCGCGACTATATCCGCGATACGGAGGGGTTTACCCTTCCTCTGGCAGGGCTGGATCCCGACGCGGGAAATAACGAGCTCGGTTTTTCGATCGACGGAAAAACCGTCGTTTTATGCGACGACGTGCTCTATACGGGCAAGAGTACGGTCAAAAGCGTGGACGCGCTCTTCCGCCTCGGAAATCCCAAAAAGATACAGCTTCTCGTCCTCGTGGACAGAGGGGGCAGGGAACTTCCCGTGCGCGCCGACTTTGTGGGGAAAAACGCGCCCGCGTCCAAAGACGAATATATCGAGGTGAGCTTTGAAGAGCTTGGCGCTCCCGATTGCTTCTCGATCATAAGGAGAAAAAATGAAACGTAAGGACTTGCTGGGTCTTATCGACCTGACGGCGGAGGAGATCTTGTCCCTCGTCGATGACGGCGCAAAAATCAAGGCGCGCTTGAAGAAAGGGGAAAAACAGTTTTCCGATCTTGCGGGAAAATCCGCAGTCACCCTCTTCTATGAAAATTCCACGCGCACGCGGTGCAGCTTCGACCTCGCCGCAAAGAATTTGGGGGCGAACGTTATCAACCTCGGCGTAGGCAATTCCTCCGTGCAGAAAGGGGAGACGCTCATCGACACGGGCAAGACGCTCGACGCGCAACAGAACGATTTCATGGTTCTGCGCCACCCCGTCGCGGGCGCGCCGCGTCTGCTTGCAAAAACGGTCAGGGCGCACGTCATCAACGCGGGCGACGGCATGAACGAACACCCCACGCAGGCGCTCCTGGACTTTCTCACCATGAAAGAGCATTTCGGAAGATTGGACGGACTGAAAGTTGCGATCCTCGGCGATATTTCGCACTCGCGCGTCGCCAAAAGCAATCTCTTCGGACTGAAAAAACTCGGCTCGGAAGTACGGCTCTATGCGCCCCGCACGCTCATGCCGACGGACATCGGTCAAATGGGCGCAAAGGTCTGTTCCTCCCGCGAGGAGGCGGTCGAGGGAGCAGACGTCGTTATGGGGCTGAGGATTCAGCTCGAACGCCAGCACGCGGGGAACTTTCCCTCGCTCGGCGAATATGCAAAATACTACGGCGTGAACGACGAAATTCTGCGCTATGCGGATAAAAACGCGATCGTCATGCACCCCGCGCCCGTCAACCGCGGCGTGGAGCTCACTTCCTCGGTCATCGACGGGGAGCAGAGTAAAATCGAAGATCAGGTCTTTTCGGGACTTGCCGTCAGAATGGCGGTGTTCAAAGCGCTCGTTCAATAAGGAGGAGATATGTTATTCAGGAATGCGGAAGCCGTATTTGAGGACGGCGTTAAAAAGGTCGATATTCTCGTAGAGAACGGCTGTATCAAAGAGATCGCTCCTTCGATCAAAGGCGAGGGGATCGACCTGAAAGGGTTGACCGTTTTTCCGGGGCTTGTGGATATGCACGTTCATCTGCGCGAGCCGGGTTTCGAGAAAAAAGAGGACGTCGAATCAGGCTCGAAAGCCGCCGTCAAGGGCGGATTTACGGAAATCTGTTGTATGCCCAACACGCGCCCCGTGTGCGATAATAAAGTCGTCGTCTCCTACATCGTCAACCGTGCCAAAGAAGTAAACCTTTGCAAGGTGCGCCCGATCGGCGCGATCACCGAGGGGGAGAAGGGCGAAAATCTCGCCGCGATCGGCGGTATGAAATCGGCGGGCGCAATCGCCCTCTCGGACGACGGCGTGAGCGTGATAAACACCTCCATTATGGCGAACGCCATGATGTACGCTTCGGACTTCGGGTTGAAGTGCCTGTGCCACTGCGAGGACAAGTCGCTTGTAGATGGGGGCGTCGTGAACGAGGGATACTATTCCACGCTGACGGGGCTCAAAGGAAGCATCCGCGCGGCGGAAGATATTATGATCGCGCGGGAGATCTGCCTTGCGGAGAGTTTGTCGCTTCCCGTGCATATCTGCCACGTCTCGACTTACAGCGGCGTTCAGCTCATCCGCGAAGCGAAAGCGCGCGGCGTTCAGGTGACGGCGGAGACCTGCCCGCACTACTTCACGCTGACGGACGAGGCGATCAAGGACTTCGATACGAACACCAAAGTCAATCCCCCTCTGCGCGCCGAAAAGGACAGGCTTGCGATCATCGCGGGCTTGAAGGACGGCACGCTCGACTGTATCGTCACCGATCACGCGCCGCATCATGCGGACGACAAGAACGTCGAATACAACTATGCGGCGTTCGGCATGAGCGGGCTTGAAACTTCGTTCGCGCTCTCCTATACCGCGCTCGTCAAGGGCGGCGTTCTCAGCTTAAACGAGCTTGCGGAAAAGATAAGCCTTGCGCCCCGCAAAATTTTGAATTTAGGCGGCGGACTCAAAGTCGGGGAACGTGCGGACTTTACTGCGGTCGATCTCAACGAGGAATGGACGATCGATCCCAAAGACTTCCTCTCGAAAGGGAAGAACACCCCGTTCGCGGGAAGAAAGGTGTTCGGCAAAGTCAAATACACCGTCGTGGACGGCGAAATCAAATACGAGGAGAAATAAATGATCACCGATACGCTCATTGAAAAAATTATCGAAAAACAAAACCCGACCTGCGTAGGGCTCGATACGTCCTTCGACTATCTGCCCGACGACATGAAAAAGGGCGTGAAAGACTTTAAGGACGCGGCGGGCGCGATCCTTGAATTTAACAAGAATATCATTGATTCCGTTTGCGACGTCGTGCCGAGCGTGAAGGTGCAGATCGCCTATTATGAGCAGTACGGCAGGGCGGGGTTAAAGGCGTTTGCAAAGACCTTGGCTTATGCGAAAAAGAAAGGGCTTATCGTCATTACAGACGCAAAGCGCAACGACATCGGCGCGACCGCTTCCCGTTACGCGGCGGCGTTCCTCGGCAAAACAACGGTGAACGACTTTGAGGAAACGGCGTTTGAAAGCGACTTTTTAACGGTCAACGGCTATTTGGGTTCGGACGGGATCGTCCCCTTTACGGAGGAGTGTAAAGCGCATGACAAGGGAATTTTCGTACTCGTTAAAACGAGCAATCCCTCGTCGGGCGAATTGCAGAATCTGAAACTCCAAGACGGCAGAACGGTTTACGAGTGCATGGGCGACATGGTGGAAGAGTGGGGCAAAGGCACGGTCGGCAAATACGGCTATTCCGCGGTCGGCGCGGTTGTCGGGGCGACCTATCCCGAAGAGGCGAAAGTCCTGCGCGAGCGGTTGCCGCACACGTTCTTTTTAGTCCCCGGCTACGGCGCGCAGGGCGCGAATGCCGAAATGCTCAAAAACTGTTTCGATCGGAACGGCTTAGGCGGCGTCGTCAACAATTCGCGCGGGATCCTCTGCGCCTACAAAAAGCGCGGCGGCAAATATTACGAGGCTGCGCGGGAAGCGTGCCTCGATATGAAGAAAGATTTGCTCTCGGTATTGGGGGACATATGAAGGAAGTAACGGCGACTATTTTAGAAAATATCCGCATTGCGGAAGATATTTATTCGCTGACATTTACGGCGGGCGAAAAAATCGAAGTGCGCCCCGGACAGTTCTGCATGATCGGGGTTGCGGGAATGCCTCTGCGCCGTCCCATTGCGATCTGCAAGACGGAGGGGGAGCGGATCACCGTCTGTTACCGTCTGAAAGGCGCGGGCACGCGCTTTCTTGCGGAGAGCTACAAACAGGGGGAACAAATTTCCGTGCTTCTTCCGCTCGGCAACGGCTTTTTTGTGAAAGAAGAGGAAAAGCGCGTTGCGATCGTGGGCGGGGGCGTGGGAATTTTTCCGCTCATTTCCGCGATCAGAGCTTACAATCAGGATAAATTCATTGCGTCCTATATGGGGTTCCGCAATAAGGACGCGCTGTGTATGCAGTACGAAATGGAGCGGAGCGATATACTCAAAATCGCGTCGGACGACGGGAGCGTAGGATTTCACGGCACCGCGGTCGATGCGTTCATGAACGACTTCGGAAACGCCAGACCCGACGTGATTTTATCGTGCGGACCCGTTCCCATGCTCCGCGCCCTCAAAAAAGCGGCGGCGGGGAAGGGCGTGCCTTTATACGTCTCTTTGGAAGAGCGCATGGGCTGCGGGATCGGCGCGTGCCTCGTATGCGTCTGCAACACGACGAAGGGTGAACACGCAAGGGTCTGCAAGGACGGTCCCGTATTCAACGCGGACGAAATTGATTTTTAAGAAACAAAATTTAAGGAGATAAAAAATGAAAACCGACATCGAAATTGCACAGGAAGCCAACCCCGAACACGTCGCTAAGATCGCCGCAAAACTCGGACTTACTGAGGACGACATCGAGTGCTACGGAAAATTCAAGGCAAAACTTCCGCTCACCATTATGGAGCGCAAGGGCAAAGACGCCAAGCTCATATTAGTGACGGCGATCACCCCCACGCCCGCGGGAGAGGGCAAGACGACCACGACGATCGGTCTTGCGGACGGATTGCAGAGGATCGGCAAAAAAGTCGTCGTTGCGCTCCGCGAGCCGTCGCTCGGTCCCGTGTTCGGGATCAAGGGCGGGGCTGCGGGCGGCGGCTACGCGCAGGTCATTCCCATGGAGGACATCAACTTGCACTTCACGGGCGACTTTCACGCGATCGGCGCCGCAAACAATCTGCTCGCCGCCATGATCGACAATCATATTTTTCAGGGCAACGAGCTTGGGATCGAGAAAGTCGTTTGGCGCAGATGCGTGGATATGAACGATCGCCAGCTCCGTTTCGTGCGCGACGGTCTGGGCGGACCTAAGGACGGCGTTCCGCGCGACGACGGCTACGATATTACCGTTGCGAGCGAGATCATGGCGATTCTGTGCCTTGCGACCTCGCTTACCGATCTCAAAGCGAGACTTGCGCGCATCGTCGTCGGTTATACGAAAGAGGGCGCGGCGGTGACCGCGGGGCAGCTCAAAGCGGAGGGGGCGATGTGCGCGCTCCTCAAAGACGCGATGAAGCCCAACCTTGTTCAGACGCTCGAAGGCACGCCCGCGATCGTTCACGGCGGACCGTTTGCGAATATCGCCCACGGCTGTAACTCCGTCGCGGCAACCAAGACGGCGTTGAAGCTCGGCGACTACGTCATCACCGAAGCGGGCTTCGGCGCGGACTTGGGCGCGGAAAAGTTCCTCGACATCAAGTGCAGATTCGCAGGGCTGAAACCCTCTGCGGTCGTCGTCGTTGCGACCGTCCGCGCGCTGAAAATGCACGGCGGACTCGACAAGACCCAGCTCGGCGCGGAGAATTTGGACGCGCTCGAAAAGGGACTGCCTAACCTTTTGCGCCACGTCAAGAACATGAAAGAGGTTTTCGGGCTTCCCGCGGTCGTCGCGGTCAACCGCTTCCCCACCGATACGGATGCGGAGATCGAACTCGTCATCAAAAAGTGCCGCGAACTCGGCGTGAACACGGTGCTTTCCACCGTCTGGGCGGAGGGCGGAAAAGGCGGCGAGGAGCTTGCCAAAGAGGTCGTGCGCCTCTGCGACGAAAAGAGCAATTTCACCTTCTGCTACGACGAAAAACTGCCCATTAAGGAGAAAATTAAAGCGATCGTCACGAAAATTTACGGCGGAAAGGACGTCGCCTATTCTCCCGAAGCGGAGGAGGAGATCGCAACGCTCGAAAAGCTGGGCTTCGGAAAGACGCCCGTCTGCATGGCAAAGACGCAGTACTCGTTCTCGGACAACGCCAAACTTTTAGGCGCGCCGGAGGACTTTACGGTCACCGTGAAAAAGGCGAGAATTTCCGCGGGCGCGGGCTTCGTCGTCGCGCTCACGGGTACGATTTTGACCATGCCGGGGCTTCCCAAAGTTCCTGCTGCGGAAAAGATCGACGTGGATAAAGACGGAAAGATCACGGGTCTCTTTTAATGGAACTTTCCCCCGAAGCGGTCAAACTTTTATTGGAATGGTTTCGTAAAAATAAGCGCGTTCTCCCCTGGCGGGAGAAGCGCGAATTTTACCGTGTGTGGGTCTCCGAGATCATGCTCCAACAAACAAGGGTCGAGGCGGTCAAGGAATACTATCTCCGTTTTATGGAGCGGTTTCCGACGGTCGGAGCGCTCGCCTTAGCGGAGGAGGACGAGGTCTTGAAAGCGTGGGAGGGGCTCGGCTATTATTCCCGCGCGAGAAATCTGTTAAAGAGCGCAAAGCAAATTGCAAAAGAGGGCGTCCCCGTGACATACGAGGGCGTCCGCGCCCTTTCCGGCGTGGGCGATTATACGGCGGGCGCGATCTCTTCGATCGCGCTGGGGCTTCCCTGCCCCGCCGTGGACGGCAACGTTTTGAGAGTGCTTACGCGCTGTTTTGCGGACGGGAGCAATATCGACGAGCCCGCGACAAAGACGAAGTTTACGGAAGTATTGAGGCGCGCGTATCCCCAGGAGACGGGGGACTTCTGCGAGGCGCTCATGGAGCTCGGCGCGATCGTGTGCGTGCCGAACGGCGCGCCTTGGTGCGGGGTATGCCCGTGGTCGGGGCTGTGCAGGGCGCACCTTACGGGCGAAGAGGAGCGCTATCCCGTGCGGAACGACAAGAAAGCGCGTAAGATCGTAAACGCTACGGTGTGCGTTTTGGAACGCGGGGGAAAGTATGCGCTTGAAAAGCGGGAGGACAAGGGACTGCTTGCGAACCTTTGGCAGTTTCCGTTCTTTGAAAAAGTAGTTGACATACATTCGTTCGGCGAGGTCGTCGCAACCAAAAAGGCGAAACATATCTTTACGCATATCGAATGGAACATGACGGGGTATTTGATCGAAGCACGCGAATTTTTCGGAGGCTATGAGTGGGTTTCGGCGGAAGAGATCATGAACAGTTACGCGCTCCCCTCGGCGTTCAAAGCGTTTACCGAATGGGTAAAATAGGAGATTGCGGTGAGTAAAATCATTGAATTTATCAAGGAATGCGAATGCTTTTTTGTGATAACGCTGAACGGTGAATATCCTGCCGCAAGACCGTTCGGGGCGATCATGGAGCGCGGCGATAAGTTATACGTTGCGACGCACGACGGGAACGAGGCGCACGCCCAGTTGCGGGCAGACGGTCATGTGCAGATCATAGCCAAAAAGACCGCGTCGCGGGAATGGGTCAGGGTGACGGGTATTGCCGAGGAGTGCGCCGATACGGAATTGAAGCGGCAGTTCATGGAGGAGTGCCCCGTTCTGAAATGCCACTACGAAAGCGCGGAATCCGAACGGTTTTTAATGTTTGCGATTTCCGTAAAGAACGTGGAATTTCATTAAGTTTCAAATCTGTTCCGAAGAAAAATAAAACCGCGTTGACAACGACGCGGTTTTTTGCTATAATGCGGGGTATGAACAGCAATACGGAAAGAGGAAAATTTATCGTTTTCGAGGGGCTTGACGGAAGCGGAAAGACGACGCAGATGAAGATGCTCACAAAGTATCTTGAAAGTAAAGGCAAATGCTGTTTTTCCACGCACGAGCCGACCGATTCGCCCTTCGGCGCACTGTTGAGAAATTGTCTCACGGGCAGGATCGATACCGACGAGCGGGCGATCGCCGCGCTCTTTGCGGCGGACAGGCTCGATCATATCCTGAACGCCGTCAACGGGATCGCAAAAAAACTCGACGCGGGCGTGAACGTTTTTTGCGACAGATATTATTTTTCTTCTTTTGCGTACAACGGAGAATTTGTGCCGTTCGACTGGGTTGTCGAACTCAACCGCCCCGCGCGGGAACTGTTGCGCCCCGACCTTACGGTGTTTATCGACCTGCCTTCGGAGGAGAGCATGAAGCGGGTCGCCCGCAGGGGGGAGACGGAGCGTTACGAGACGACGGAAAAACAGAAGAAAATCCGCGAACGGTTCTATGAGGCGTTCAAACGTTTCTCCGACGAAAACGTGAAAATCGTTACGAGCGAAGCGGAAAAGGAAGAGACGCAGGCAAAGATTCGCGCGGCGGTCCTGCCGCTGTTCGGCTTATAAGAGGGGTCGCCATGGATTTAGTCATCGGAAAAATTTTGAAACCGCAGGGGATCAGAGGGGAAGTGAAAGTGTTCCCCTATACGGACGGCGCGGAAGATATTTGCAAACTCAAACGCGTGTTTATCGACGGCGCGGAATATAAAATTCTCAATGCCCGCGCGGGCGACGGAATGGCGTATCTTTCTCTCCGCGGCGTGCCCGATCGAAACGCCGCCGAACTTTTAAGGGATAAGGAACTGACGCTTCCCCGCGAGGAGGCGCCCGAACCCGAAGAGGGGAGCTATTACGTTGCCGACCTGCTCGGAAGCGAGATCGTGACCGATACGGGTAAAACGCTGGGAACGCTCAAAGAAATACGGCAGGCGGCGACGGATATTTATACGCTCGAAACGCCGACGGGGGAAGTGCTCTTTCCCGCGGCGGACGGGGTCGTCCTCTCGGTGGACGTAAAGAACAAAAAAATCACCGTTTCGGAAAGACGGTTCGGGGAAGTGGCAGTTTTATGAAAATAACTATTTTGACCCTCTTTCCCGAAATGTTCGCGCCCTTAAAACAGAGCATTATCGGCAGGGCGCAGGATCAGGGGAAAGTGCAGATCGAAACCGTGAATATCCGCGACTATACCGAGGACAAGCACTTGAAGTGCGACGACTATCCCTTCGGCGGGGGCGCGGGCATGGTCATGACGGCGCAGCCCGTGGGGAGCGCGGTCGAGGCGGTCGATCCCGATCACACGGCGCGGAGGATCTATCTCTCGCCCAAGGGCAGGCGGTTCGATCAGGCGAAGGTGTTCGAGCTCTCCGCGCTCGATCATATCGTACTTTTGTGCGGGCATTACGAGGGCGTGGATCAGCGCGCGCTCGATTTGTTTTTCGACGAGGAAATTTCGATCGGCGACTATGTTCTGACGGGGGGCGAGCTTCCCGCCATGGTGGTGGCGGACGCGGTCGCCCGCTATGCGGACGGGGTGCTCTCGCCCGAATCGCTCGTCGACGAGAGCTTTTCGGATAATTTACTCGAATATCCGCAATACACACGCCCCGTCGAGTACAGGGGGGTGCGCGTTCCCGAAATACTGCTTTCGGGCGATCATGCAAAAATAGATTCTTGGAGAAGGGAACAGGCGATTAAGATCACGAAAAAATGCCGTCCCGATTTGCTGAAATGAAGACGGTGCAGTGGTATCCGGGGCACATGGCGAAAGCCATGCGAATGCTTGAAGAAAATTTATCCTTGGTGGACGCCGTTCTGTTGGTGCTGGATGCGCGCGCGCCGCTCTCCTCCTCGAACGCGCGCCTTGAAAAGCTGACGAAAAATAAACCGCTTTTGTACGTGTTCAACAAGCGCGATCTGGCGGACGCAAAGTCCGAGGCGATCGCGGACGCGTTCAGGGCAAAGGGCAAAAACGTCATACCCGTGTCCGCGGTCAAGGGGCAGGCGCGTCCGCTTCTTAGCGCCATGGCGAAGATCACCGAGGAGAAAGCGGAGCTTTTGAAAAACAAAGATTCCGCGCGCCCTCTGCGCTTTATGGTGGCGGGCATTCCGAACACGGGCAAAAGCTCGCTCATCAATCTGCTGTCGGGCGGAAAAAAAGCCGTCACGGGCGACAAGGCGGGCGTGACGCGGAGCAAGCAGTGGGTGCGCTGCGGGGACGCGGAACTTTTGGATTCTCCCGGTCTCATGCCGCCCGCGCTTGAAAATCAGATTTTTGCCAAACGGCTTGCGGCGCTTGGCTCGGTGAACGACGATATTTTAGAATTTGACGAGATCGCGCTGTTCGTCTTGGAGGAGCTTCAAAAAAGCTATCCCGAACGGCTTCAAGAGCGCTACGGGATCGAGAACGGAACGCCGCTCGAAATGCTCGAAACGCTGTGCAAAAATCGGGGTTTTCTGCTGAAAGGAAAGGAATACGACTACGAACGCGGGGAGCGCGCCCTGATCGACGATTTGAGAAAGGGACGGTTGGGCGCGCTTACGCTGGACGATCCCTCGGAAATGATTTGAGATTGTACCGCCATGGACGAATTGATTTGCGAAAAAGAATACTTTGAAAAGGGCTACCGCCTTGTCGCGGGCGCGGACGAAGTGGGCAGGGGTCCGCTTGCGGGTCCCGTCGTGGCGGCGGCGGTCATTCTTCCCTTGCAAGAGGAAAAGCGGATATTGGGGATCGACGATTCCAAAAAACTCTCCAAAAAGAAACGGGAGTATTTAGCGGAAAAAATCAAGGAAGCCGCCGTCGCCTATGCGATCGAGGAGGTCTGCGAAGAGACGATCGACGAGATCAACATTTTACAGGCGACCCGTTTGGCGATGAAGCACGCGATCGAAAAATTATCGCCCGCGCCCGATTTTGTTTTAACGGACGGAAACATGACGCTCGATATTGCAATCCCGCAGAGGTGTATCGTCAAGGGGGACGCGCTCGTCGCCTCGATCGGCGCGGCGAGCATTTTAGCCAAGGTATACCGCGATCAACTCATGGAACGGTATGCTAAAATTTATCCGTATTACGGATTTGAAAGTAACGCTGGGTACGGCACGAAAAAGCATATCGGGGCAATCAAAGAGGTGGGAATATGCAAAATTCATCGCAAGACTTTCGTCGCAAAGTTCTGGGACGGAAAGCGGAAAACGACACCGCAAAATACTTAAAAAAGCATGGCTATAAAATCATCGAGCGTAACTTTACAACGCCGTTCGGCGAAGCGGACATCATTGCGTTTAAGGACGGGTATTACTGCTTTGTGGAGGTCAAGGCGCGGGAGTCCGACGCGTTCGGACTGCCCGCCGAGGCGGTGGATCAACGCAAACGGGAGCGCTACCGCAAGATCGCGAATTACTTTTGTATGCTGAAACGGCAGGAAGTGCCGTGCAGATTCGACGTTGCCTCGATCTACGAGGGCGGACTCGAATACTTTGAAAACGCTTATATCTGATAAACCGAAATAAGGTACGCCGCCCGCGCATTTTATGCGCGGGCGGTTCGTTTTTGTTATTTATGAAATTTCATTGCCCCTTTTATCCCACTTCCCGTCCGTGCATTGAATGGTGTAGTAACCTGTAACATGATTCCACCAGTCACCTGTTTTAATCGCGTCCCATTCTTCTTTTGTGCCTTGAAAGGTAATGCTTGTAAGTTCGATACAACCCATAAACGCGCTTTCTCCAATACTTGTTACGCTGTTTGGAATCGTAATGCTCGTAAGTCCGCTGCAATCATAGAACGCGTAATCTTCGATACTCGTGACGGAGTTGGGAATAGTAATGCTTGTAAGTCCTCTGCAATTGCTGAATGCACCATCCCCGATGCTTGTTACGCCATTGGGGATGGTAACGCTTGTAAGTTCATTGCAACCAGCGAACGCACCACTTTTGATATTCGTCACGCCGTCGGGAATTACAAGGTCGCCTGTGAGTTTGTTTCCGCCAATATAGAGCGTTCGATCGGGTGCCATAAGATTGGTAAGCCCCGAAATGCCGCACCAAGTTGCAATATCTCCCGTATAATAAATACTCGTAAGTCCGTCGCAATCCGAAAACGCTGCGGTTCCAATATTCGTCACGTTGCTTGGAATCGTTATGCTTGTAAGCGAGGTGCAATCACTGAACGCATTATCTCCGATACTTGTTACGGGTTTTCCGTTGTAGTAATCGAGAATAACAATATCGCCCGAAACCGAACCGATTTCGGAAACGGAATAGGCGGAAGAATCGCTTGTCGGTTTATATTCCAATCCCTTTGTAAATTGCATTCCGCAGGCTGTGCAAAGCCAATCTTCATTGACCGCCGTATGTCCCGTCAGTGGAACTTTTCCCGTTTCAAACTTTTTGCAGGCGCAGATACGCTGCTGTTCGCCCTCGGCGGTGCAGGTGGGGGAATGCGTTGTTTCCCATTCGCCGTATCTGTGAGAATGGCTCTTTGTAACAAATACCTGTTCGCGTCCCGTGTCTTTCAGCGTCAGAACGCCGTTTTCGATTGTTCCCTCCAAACGGACGGTCGCGTCGGCGTCTCCGCCGAGCAGTTCGCCCAATTCGCCCAAGGCGGGATCTTCGTATTCGAGCGTAATGTTTTTACCCGAAAGCGAATAACGCCCCTCCAAGCCGTCGCTGTCCGTCCACTTGCCCGAAGATAGCGTGACGTAATTTTGTTCGGAAAGCTCGCCGCCGAGCGACGCGTAATACGTTCCGTTCACGCCCATTAAAATGAACGTGGGAATGAGCGAAAGTATGACGACGACCGCGACGAGCGCCACCGCCGAGGGGATCACGATTTTCAGGTGCGCCCTGATCCACGCCCATACTTTTTTGAAAAACGCGCCGACCTTGCTCGGCTTCTTTTCCTTTTTTGCGGGTTCGAGAAAGGAATATCCGCAGTTATTGCAGAATTTTGCGCTCCCCGCAAGCAATGCGCCGCACTGCGGGCAGTGCTTTTCCTCCTGAAACCGCGTTCCGCATTCGGGGCAGAAGCCGCCCTCGAACTCCGTTCCGCATTTGAAACATTTGTGCATAGTTCTCTCCTCCTGAAATTTTTTCTTTTTGCGCAAAAAAAGAGCGCCCCAATTAAGGAACGCTCTGCATATTGTCCCCTAATTGCTGCGATACAATTTCCTGTGCGTCAAAATATAGGAAAAGGGATACAACTATGCCTTAGTTGTATTGACGCACAAGAAAATATGAAAATTGTATCGCAGTGACAATTATAGCAGAATCAAAAAAAGTTTGCAACCCTTTCGGCGGAAATTGTTTTGCGCCTTTCATAAATTCCGCAATCGGATTAAAAAGAGGAGCTTCTGTCAAAAATTCTCTTTGATATACAAGGAGAATGTATGGAAAAACTCACCAAACAGGAAAAAGAAAATATTTTATTCGAGCCGATGATCCCGCGGTACGCGGGCTATTGCGACTGTTTTTTGGGAACGAAACCCGAATTTCGTCTCACCAACCGTACCGCGAAAAATCTGACGCTCAAAGTCAAAGTCAGGGAGAACGGACTCTTTCTCCCCTTTGAAAAGGAGACGGAAGTCCCGTTCGGCGGCGCGGTGAATTTTACGGCGGACGGAATTTTTTCGCCCCGCTTTCTTGCGGAAAACGATGCGGAAAGGGCGGTCGCGTTTCATGCGGACGTCTATTGCGGGGAGGAAAAAGTCGCCTCGTGCGATCATGAGATCACCGCGCTTCCCTTCGATTCGTTCGAGGGGCTTTCGGGCATTCCCGAAAAGGTCGCCTGTTTCGTGCGTCCGCGCGCCTTTCAGACGGCGCGCGTATTAAAGGAGGCAAAGCGCCGTCTTGCAAAGTGGGGCGCGGCAAATTTCAACGGATACGCGAACGCGGATAAAACCGTCGTCAGAAAGGCGGTCTCCGCGCTGTTTTCCGCTGTCAAGGAGATGGGGTTTGTCAAAGAGGGGGAGACCGATCTTACCCGCCCCGCGCCCGCGTCGCCCCCGTCCGTGACTTCCGCGCGCAGAACGGACGAATTCCGCCTTGCGCTGTTTACGGCGGCGTGTCTGGAACGGGCGGGGCTTCACGCCGTACTCGCCCTCTCCGAGTGTCATATCGGCGTAGGGGCGTGGCTGTTCGACAGCTGTTTTTTAGAGAGTTCTTCCGACGATTTCAAAACGGTGGAGCGCTATCTCTCGGAGGGCGTGAATCACCTCGTCTTTTTCGAGGCGGAGGATCTGTTTTTGGAGAGCGGAGCGGCGCTCCGCGATTCCGAGGCGCGCTTTCTGCGCCGTCTCAAAACGGGGCGTTATGCGTTGTTCGTCGATATTCAAAGGTGTCGCGCGGCGGGGTTTGCGCCCTGTCCCACGCGCGGCGCGGGGGAAGGCGGTTATGAAATTTACGAAGCCGCCTCTTCGCCCCTGCCCGTTCCCGAAAGCCGTCCCTTTATCCGTGAAAAACAGAGCCGCGAGCGGAATCTGATGAGGGGGCTTTTAGATTTTTCCTCGCGCAATCCGCTCATCGATTTCAAGGGCAGAAACGCGTTGAAAGTGCTTGCGCCCGATCCGGATATTCTGATAGAACGCTTGCAGGGGGATGGCTTGAAACTCACGGGCGGGGGAAAGGAGAGCCCGCTCAGCTATGAAAAAGACCTTCTCGTTCTGGAAGAGAAAAACGGCATTTTGAGGACGCCCGTTTCCTCCCGCGAGACGGACGCCCTCGCCGCAAAGCTCTGCCGCAGAAACAAAGAGGCGGTGGAGGAGACGGGGGCAAAGATCTTGTTTCTGGCATACGGATTTCTGACCTACGGTGCGGGAGAGGAGACGAGGCGCGCGCCCGTCGTGCTCGTTCCCGCGGAGCTTCATAAGGCAAAGGGGAAAGAGGGGTTTGCGCTTTCGGCAACGGGGGAACGCTTTATCAACTTGACCCTTGTCGAATTTCTCAACCGCGAATATCACGTCGATCTGAGGGGGATCGAAAATACCGCGCTCTCCGTCAGGGAGATCCTCGGCGTATTCCGCAGGGAGACCGCCTGCATGGCGGGGTGGGAAGTGACGGAAGAGTGCTATCTCTCCTCCTTCTTTTTTCAGCGGTTCCTCATGTGGAACGACCTCAAAGAACACTTTTCCGCGTTCCGCAAGAACCGCGTCGTCGAGGCGCTTCTGACAGGGAAAATGCAATACGACCCGCCCGTGTCCGCGGTTGATCCCGATAAAGCGGAGGATCTGTTGCTCCCGCTCCCCTCCGACGCCTCCCAGCGTGCCGCCCTGCAACTGAGCGAGAGCGGAAAAAGTTTCGTTTTGCAGGGACCCCCCGGAACGGGCAAGAGCCAGACGATCACGAACATGATCGCGCTTGCGCTGCAAAGGGGGAAAAGCGTTCTCTTCGTTGCGGAAAAGAATGCGGCGATCGAGGTGGTAAGGCGCCGTCTCGACGAGATCGGGATCGGGGATTTTTGCCTCGAACTCAGTTCCAGGACGGACGAGGGCGAAACGTTCCGTCGGTTTGAGCGCTTGCTCGGCGATGAGTTCGACCGCTCCGTACAGGAGAGTTCCGCGTTTTGCGAAGAGTACAAAAACGCGGGGAAAGAACTGAGGGAGAACAGGAACGCGCTCTTTGAAAAGAGGAAGCTGTCCCTTTCGGTGCACAGCGCGATCGCAGGCTATCTCCAACGGAAAAACTATCCCGACGTGTTAAAGATCGACGGCGGTTTTTACGAGACGCTCGTCGAGCAAAAACTTGCTCTGAACAGGGAACTCATTCTTTCCGCCGCGACTGCCGCAAAAGAGTGCGGGGGCGTATATAATTCCCCGTTTGAAAACGTCAACCTCAAAGAATATTCTCCCGCCGTGCGCGACAGGGCGGTATTCGCGGGGCGCGCGCTCTTGGGCGAGACGGCGCATTTCAAATGCTTTCTCTCGCTCATACTCGATTTTTTCAAACAGAAAATATCTTCGTTCACGGAGGAAAAGGCAAACGCGCTCTGCGGGATCGTAAGGGGACTTCTCACGGAAAAATACGCATTTTTCAGGGACGTGTCGGCGGAAGAGTTTTTTGCGTTCAGAAGCGCGAATCTGCGCCTTGACGGCGAAATGGCGTTTTACCGAAAGCATTTCGATCTGCTCGTGAATCCCGAAAGCGATCTTGATGAACTGAAAGAGTGGCTTGCGGTCGGCGGACGGGAGAACCGCGCCGTGACCGGAATAAAAAAGAGGCTCGCCCGCGCCGCCCTTCATCCGCTTTCGGAAAAGGATATGCCGCGGTATATCGGCGCGGCGGTCGGCATTTACGAGGCGCGGAAGCAGATCCTTGCCTGCCGCCTCTCGGCTTGTTTTACCGACCGCGGGCGTATCTCCGAGAAAAAGCGGGAAGCGTTTCTTGCTCCGCTGAAAGAACTTTCTTCCGCCTGCGCTTCGGTTTTTTCCGAATGGTCCCCCGAACGGTTTTTCGAGGGCTGTATCCGTGCGGAGAACGGCGCGGCGGCGCCCCTCTTCGAGGGGTTTCTGGCGGCGGCGAAGGGATTCTTTCAGGCGAAAGAAACGTATATTTCCGCAACGCGGGCAAAGCGGGAGCGCATGAAGGGGGAAGATATTTTAGGCTACTGTTCGGCAAAAGCCTCCGCGCTTCTCGATAACGCCGACTTTTTGGGCGGGCGTTGCGCCTACAAAGCCGCGGAGGAAAAGCTCTGTTTACAGGGGATGAAGTTTGTCGGCGAAGCGCTTGAAAACGGATCGCTCTCCCCTGCGGACGCGCTGGGCGGTTTTGAAAAAAGTCTTTTGGAATATTTTCTGTCCGAAAACATTTCCGCCGATCCCCGTCTTGCGCGCATGACGAGCGGAGCGGAGGAGAGCGCGGCGGAAAAATTTACGCTGTTGCACGCAAAGGAAACGGAGTTTGCGCGGAAGAGACTGATCTCCTCGCTTGCGGAAAGATTGCCGAAAAGCGGGGAACTGCGCGAGGAGCGCGCGCTCCTCTTCCGCCTGAGTAAGAGCGCGAAGCGGGGGAGACTGCGTTCGCTTCTTCTCAACGCGTCCGCGCTTGTCAAGAGGCTCTGCCCCTGCATTCTGATGAGCCCCGATGCGGCGGCGCAGTATCTGAAAGCGGACGCGGGGGAATACGATCTCGTCATATTCGACGAGGCGTCGCAGATGACGACGGCGGAGGCGATCCCTGCGCTCGCCCGCGCAAAGCAGGCAGTCATCGTGGGGGATAACCGCCAGCTCCCGCCGACTTCCTTTTTCCGCACGGCTTTTTCGGGAGAGGAGGAAGAGGAGGAGACGCTTGAAAGCGTGCTGGACGAGGCGCTTGCCGCAGGGTTTGAAGAGCGCAGTCTCCTGTGGCACTACCGGAGCCGTCACGAAAGTCTGATCGCGTTTTCCAACGCGACCTATTACGAGAACCGCCTCAATACCTTTCCCTCTCCCGTTGCCGCGGAGAGCAGGGTAACGCTCAGAAACGTCGGGGGCGTATATGACAGGGGGAACACCAAGCGCAACCGGAAAGAGGCGGAAGCGCTCGTCCGCGAAGTCGTGGAACGCTTGCAGGACAAAGAGCGCGGAAAGAGCAGTATCGGCGTGGTGACCTTTTCGGAAGTTCAGCGGGAGGAGATCGAAAAAATCCTTTCGCGGGAGATTGCTAAGCATTCCCTCGAAGAAGCCGCCTACGGCGGGCGGGAACAGTTGTTTGTCAAGAATCTTGAAAACGTGCAGGGGGACGAGAGAGACGTCATTCTATTTTCCGTATGCTACGGGCGGGACGGAGAGGGGAAACTATCCTACAACTTCGGCGCGCTCAACCGCGCGGGTGGGTGGCGCAGGCTCAACGTGGCATGCTCCCGCGCGCGGGAAGAGATGATCGTATTCTCTTCGATCTCGGCTTCGGAGATCGATCAAAACCGCACTTCCTCGAAGGGCGTCAGGGGATTGAAGGCGTTTTTGGAATTTGCCGAAAAGGGACGCGCGGCGGTGGCGCTTCCCGCACGGGAGGGGGGAAACGGGGGGATCGGAACGTATCTTGCGGAAGAACTTCGCGCCTACGGTTACGAGTGCCGTGCGGGCGTGGGTGCGGGCAATTTCAAAATCGAGGTCGCAGTCCTCGATCCCAACGACAAAAGCCGTTATATTTTGGGGATCCTTTCGGACGGATCCAAAAACAGTTCGGCGGCGGACAGAGCCGCACTTCTGCCCGCAATGCTCAAACGCGGGGGCTGGAATCTGCTCTCGGTGAGCGAGGTCGCCTATTTCAACAATCCCAAGCGCGAAATAAAGAGGATCAAAGACTGTCTCGACCGGCTGACGGGCGCCAAGGAGGAGGACGAGATGACGCGTTGCCGCAAACCCTACCGCCACGTTCGGGATACGGGCGGCAAGACGGCGGCGTTCGTCACGGACGCGGGAAACGAAAACGAAATTTGCGGGCGCCTTTGCGCGATCGTTGCAACGGAGGAGCCGATCTCCCGCGCCTTTCTGAAAAAGCGGTGTCTCGAAAGTTTCGGGATCGTCAAGGCGGGGGCGGGCGTCGGGGCGCGTCTCGACGGAATGATCTCCCGCTTGAATTTCTCCGTGGAAAAGGTGGGCGGAACGGAGTATTTCTATAAAAATCCCAATGCGGTTTTGCCCGTAAAATTTCGGCGGGAGGGCAGAAACCAGCGCCGCAGGACGGAGGAGGATTTTACGCCGTTCGAGACCGCCGCGCTCATCCGATGTATTCTCGGCACAAAGGTGACATTGTACGACGACGAACTGACGGCGCTCGTGGCGGCGGAATACAGAGTAAAGGCGACGGACGGGTTTGCCGAATTTGTTTCGCGTTCGCTATCCTACGGGGAGGACAGGGGAATGTTCCGCCGTTCCGTTTCGGGGCGAATTTCGCTTGCGTAAAGTATTGCAAAACAAAAAAAACAATGCTATAATAGGGGCATGAAATTTACCCAGCTTGCAAAATCGTTAAAAGAGTCCGTCGCTCCCGCCTATCTCATCGAGGGCGAGGAGGCGTATTTCCGCGACGCGGCGGTCAAAGCGGTTTCGCAGGCGGTCGGTATCACGCAACCCCTTCTGAATAACGTAAGATACGAGGGGGAGACGCTCAAAGGCGACAAACTGCTTTCTTTCCGCGACGAGCTATATACCCTGCCCTTTTTCGACGAAAAACGGATCGTCAGGGCGTACGGGTTTTTTCCTACCGAACGGGATTGGGAGAACATCGTCGCACCCTATCTTGAAAAGCCCTGTCTTTCCACCGTGCTTCTCATCGTGAACGAGGGAAAAAAGGCGAATACGGCGGAACTGAAAAAGAAAAAGGGGCTCGTCTATGTGGACTGCGGAAGAGAGGACGAGGAGACGCTTTCGCGCTGGCTGTTTGCGCTCATGCGGAAGTCGGGGCTTGCGCCCGATGCGGACGCCTGCGCGCTGATGGTGCGCTTCTGCGCCCGCGACGCGAGCCGTATGAAAGCGGAGACGGAAAAGCTCTCCGCGCTCTTAGGCGAGGGGGCGCGCGTTTCGCGGGAACACGTCGAAGCGTACGTCGCAAAGGATGCGGAATATAAAATTTATGAGATGACGCAGGCGGCATCCCGCGGGAACTTTGCAAAGTTTCAGGAGATCATGGACGATCTTATGAAAAAGGGATTCGACGAGCACGCGCTGTTGTCCTCGCTCGTTTCCCATTTTGAAACGCTGACGGCGATCTCGAATCTTCGGGGGAGTGACGAGGAGATCGCAAAGACGCTGTCCCAGAATCCCTACGCCGTCAAAAAGAACAGGGAGGCGGCGCGGCGGCTGGGCGCGGAGCGGGTGCGCGGACTCTATGAAGAACTCTATGCGCTCTCTTCGGGCGCGAAAAGCGGAAAATTTTTCAAGCAGGGCGCGCTTTATCTTGCGGTTGCAAAAATTTTTTTCGGCGGAGCTGAGAAATAAATTGAATTTTTCGGGGGAATCCGTTATAATAATTACAAGAGGAAGAAAATGAACGGTTTGTGTTTTGTGGAGGCGGGCGACGTCTGGAATAATATCGCGAAAGTTTTTACGGAATTTCACTGGACTTTCGTCTGCGAATTTCTCATGCTCGTCGTTATGTTCTACTGGGTGTTCAAGACCTTGCAGGAGAACAATGCGGGGCGTTTGATTTTTGCGTATAACTTTTTGGTGATCGCGGGGGGCGTTTTGGCGCTTTTCCACGATGGATTTACGGCGAGCGGATATTTTCTGTTTATCACGATCATATCCATGTTCTTTCTGTTGCTGTTCAGTATCGAGATCAAGCGCGGAATCTATAAGGGACCGCGGATCCAGTCGCCTGCGAAAGAGTCGGCGGCAAAGTCCAAGTCGGGAGCGGGTATCCGCGCGGACGAGTGCATTTCGGGAATCGTAAAGGCGGTTCAGAACCTCTCTAAAAACAATATCGGGGCGCTGATCGTTCTCTCGAACGGGAATCTCCCCAAGGAGATCGTCGAGAGCGGTGTTTCCCTCAATGCGAAAATTTCCAACCAGCTGATCGAAGGGATCTTTATTCCCAAAGCGCCCCTGCACGACGGCGCCATGATCATCTACGGCGACAGGATCCAGACGGCGGGTTGCTTCCTGCCCCTGACGCAGAGGGACTTCCCCAAGGACTACGGCACGCGCCACCGCGCGGGGATCGGCGTCACCGAGGTCGCCGACGTCTCCACGATCATCGTTTCGGAGGAGACGGGGATCGTCTCCGTCGTCCGCCGCGGGGACATTACCCGCTATGTGGATTCCGAGAGCCTGAAACGGTTCCTGCGCGACTACTACTGGAAAGAATTCAACGCCGAGAAGAAGTGAGGACAGAACAATGAAATTCAAAGAATTCATGAAGAATTTATTTACGAAGAATATCACCCTGAAACTGATCGCCATCGGATTTGCGTTTATCATCAGCATCGTACTCGGTGCCGCGGCATGAAAAACTGTTTTTATATTCCGCGCATTCTCGTCCCTGGGAAGGAGCGGAAGAATTGGTGTGCGATCGCTTGCGACCGCTATCGGAACGAGCGCAGTTATTGGGAAAGCGAGACCGCTTCGCGCGGGGCTGAACCCTCCGCGCTCGATTTTATTTTGCCCGAAGCCCGCCTCGGCGAGAACGACGAGGAGGAAATTCTCCGTATGCGCGAAGAGGCGTATGCGGCGCTCGAAAACGACTATCTTGAAAAACTCGTGCGCGGCTGGGTTTTGACGGAACGCAGAACTCCTATGGGAATACGCCGCGGGATCGTGGGGGCGATCGATCTTGAATGCTTCTCCTACGGCGGGGAAGAGGGGCAGGTGCGTTCCTTGCAGGGCGCGCCCGAAGAACTCGTCCGCCACTATCTCTCTCAGCGGGCAAACGTTCCGATCGAAATGCCGCATATCATGGTTTTATACGACGATCCCAAAGACAGAGCGGTGAATTTTCTTCTGAAAGAGGATTTGGAAGAACTGTACGATTATCCGGTCGCGGGCGGCGCGGTCAAGGGATATTTTCTGACCGAGGAGATCGCGGAGGATACCGCGAACCTGCTCTTGTCGAGGGCACAGAATTTTTACGTCGTGGAAGGGGTCGCCGCGGCGGAAGCCGCTAAACTGCATTGGCAAAAGGTTAAGGCGGGAATTTCCAAAGGGCAGATGGGTCGGCACCCCGCGCGCTTCATGCTCGCCGAGTTTGTCAATCTCAGCGACGGCGCGGTGGATCTTCAACCCGTGCACAGACTCGTAAAAGAGACGGAAGCCGAGGCGTTCTGCGATTTCTTTGCAAAAAAATTCAAGTGCGAGAGAAAGGGCAACTGTCTTACTTTGAAGATCCCGTTCGGCAGAGAGAGCGTCCGTACGGTCGATGAAGCGATCGGGGAATTTCTGAGGGCGGACGGCGGAAGAGCGGAATATATCTATGGCGAGGATCGCCTGAAAAAGTTTGCTGCGGAAGAGGGCTGCGCGGGCGTCGTAATGCCCCGTCCGAAAAAGGAGACGTTTTTGAAAGAAATCAGAGACGGTGGACTTTTCCCCGCGTATTCCGTATGTATCGGCGGAGCGGACGGCGCGCGGTACTATATCGAGGCAAGGGAGATCAGCTATGATTAAAGTTTGTAAGTTCGGCGGAACTTCCATGTCGGACGGCATGAATTTTAGGCGTGTGGCGGAAATCGTCAACGGCGATCCCGACCGCCGTTTCGTCGTCGTGTCCGCGCCGGGGAAGCGGTTCGGGAACGACAATAAGGTGACCGATCTTCTGTACGATGCGCACACCGCGCTCGAAGAGGGCGGGAACTTCCATTCCGCGTTCACGAAGGTGCGCGACCGCTTTATCGGGATCGCGCGCGAGATCGGTCTGACGTTTGATATCGGCGCCGTTCTCGACGAATGCGAAAGGGAGATCGAGGCGGAGAGAGACCGCGACTTTACGGCGTCCCGCGGGGAGTATCTCTCGGCGCGGGTGATGGCGGAACTTCTGAAAGCGCCGTTCATCGACGCGAGGGACACGGTCAGATTTTTCGAGGACGGAAGATTGGACGCGGAAAAGACCTTCGCGCTCGTCAAGGATGCGCTCAAAGGAAAAAAGCGCGCGGTCGTTTCGGGCTTTTACGGAGCCTATCCGAACGGCAAAATCAAGACCTTTTCGCGCGGCGGGAGCGACGTTTCGGGTGCGATCGTGGCGCGCGCGGCGGGAGCGGACCTTTACGAAAACTGGACGGACGTGAGCGGATTTCTTGCCTGCGATCCGAGGATCGTCGATAATCCCGCGAGGATCCCCGCGCTTTCCTATCAGGAACTGAGGGAACTCTCCTACATGGGCGCGAACGTCTTACATAGCGAGTCCATTTTTCCCGTCCGCGAAGCGAATATTCCTATCAGGATCAAAAATACGTTCCGTCCCGAAGACGAGGGCACGGATATTCTCCCCGTGGAGAAGTACCGTTTTACGGGCAAGACGGTCACGGGCATTGCGGGCAGACGGCACTTTACCGTCATCTATCTCGAAAAATCGCTCATGAATGCGGAGATCGGCTTTACGCACCGCGTGCTTTCCGTGCTTTTGAAGTACAACGTTTCGTTTGAACACATGCCGTCCGGAATCGATACGATGTCGTTTATCATCGACAGTTCTCTTTTGGGGGGCGGTATTCTCGATCGGCTCTGCGCCGACATTAAGGAGGCGGTGCATCCCGATCATCTGCGCGTGTTCGACGATATTGCCCTGCTTGCGGTCGTCGGTCACGGAATGAGCAGAAACGTCGGTACGAGCGCCAGGCTGTTTTCCGCGATCGCGGCTTCGGGCGTGAACGTCAGAATGATCGACCAGGGCTCGTCGGAGCTGAATATCATCGTGGGGGTAGATAGCGAGGATTACGAACGCACCGTCCGCGCAGTCTATCGCGAATTTTTCGGCGAGTGAATTTTTTAACTAAAATGCAAATGAGCCGACGGGGATTCCCCGTCGGCTCTTCGTTATTGTTCATGCTTTTTGCGCTACGATTCTGAATTGCTGTCCGTTCGGCATACGGTACAGAATCGTATGATCGTTTATGGAAATATCGCCGATAAAAAATTCTTCCATAAGGGGCAGCAGTTCGATTAAAAGACTCTCCGCCCCGATCGGAGGTTCCTGTTCGGCAAGTTCGTCATAGGTCTTAGTAAGTTCGCAGTTCATCTCTTTCCTCCTCTACGTGTTTCGATCGAATGTACCTATATTATAACTTGCGTTCATGAAACTTGCAACGTTTGAAAAGGGGAGTTATTGTTGAAAAAGCACTACTTTTGTCGAATCGCGTCGAATGCTCGCAAACGGGAGGGAATTTTGTAATTCGGCGCTCGAAGTGACGCAACGGATTTTTAGAAGTTCGGATTTGAATAAAAAAAGACCTTGTTTCATACAAGGTCTTTTTTGTATTTTGCAGATAAGTTTTGTAAAAATTTTTTTTAGTCTGCGTCATTAAATAATCTGTTCTTTCAGAGTCATTACCATTTTTTTATACTCGGAAAGAGTTTCCTGATTTTTACCCTGTTTGATCAAATCTACGCATTTTTCAATTACCGAATAAATATAAGAATAGTATTTGTCCTTTTCGGTCGATGCATTTATTTTATCGACAAGCGTCGGCGCAATCTCATAATATTCATCAACGAGAGCATTGCCGTTCTCGGTAGAGCGCATATAATGATCGCGGAACGAGCGCAGAAGGGTAAGTTCTTCGCAATCGTCGGCTTTCCCTAAATAATCTACGCACGCGGAAGTAAGAAAGCACCCCGTTCCGCCGGAGGGTCGCGCGGTGTAGTTGGCGCAAGTATCTCCTTTTTTTACATATCTGTTATAAAGTTTACAACCGTATTTATCAAATATAAGGGTGTCAACTTTGAAAAAATAAGCGCAGGTTTCGCATGTTCCCATAATTTTCTCCTCATTGGTCAATGATAAATAAAACAAATATTAGCAATTATTGCTAACTTAATAATATTATAGCAATATTTATTGCTAATGTCAAGACTTTTATAGCAATTTCTGCTAATTATTTATTAAGGTGAAAAAATGCTCAGATTAAACGACTTACGCAAACAAAAGCCTATCACGCAACAAGAATTGGCGCAAAAGATCGGGGTGAAAAATTATACCATTGCCAACTGGGAACAAGGCAGAGCCGAACCGAGCATTCGGGATTTAATAGATCTTGCGAACATTTTCGAGTGCACGATCGATTATTTGGTGGGCAGAACCGACGAGTTTGAAACGATCGAACAATATCCGATCTTTGATAAAAACGATAAGCGAACAATCGATATGTTTTTGAAGCTGCCAAAAAATAAAAAAGAGGTCATCTCTGAAATTATCGGCGACATAAACAAAGGATTAACAAATTAGTTCTTCAAATTATCGAACATAAAAAACCCTGCATTCTTGCAGGGTTTTTTGAGTCATTCGATTTTTTACAAGTTCAGTCCGCTTTGAAAGGAATAAGCGAGGCGACTCTTGCGCGTTTGATCGCGGTAGAAACTTCTCTCTGGTGTTTTGCGCAGGTGCCGGTCATGCGGCGGGGCAGAATTTTTCCGCCGTCGGCGATGAAGCGTTTGAGCTTGTTGACGTCTTTATAGTCAATCGTCGATTTTTCCTGACAGAACACGCAGAACTTTTTGAACGCCTGCTTTTTATAGTTTTTCTTCGCGGGTTTTCCTTCGCGGTTTTCCTTGGGAGCGCGCTCTTTCGCTTCTTCGCTCACTTCCTCCGCCGCTACGGATTCCTGTTGATTCTCTTCCATGATGATCTCCTTGAAAATTACTTTTGCGTCCGCTTAAAAGGGGATGTCGCCGTCGTCGTCGAACGCCTGCAACGCGGGCTTTTTGCGGGGAGACGCGGCGGGTTTTTCGCCCGCGTCGAAATAGTCGTCGCCCTGGTTCTGGCTCTTGGAGCTGAGGAATTCCACATCCTGCGCAATAACGTCCACCGCGGTGCGTTTCTGCCCGCTGTTGTCCTCGTAGGTGCGCATCTGAATGCTTCCCGAAACCGCCACTTTACTGCCTTTTTTGCAGAAACGCGAAACGGTGTCGGCAAGACCTCTCCACGCGGTCACGTTGAAGAAGTCGGTCTGCCTCTCTCCGTCAGAGGAAGTGTAGCTTCTGTTTACGGCAATCGAAAAGTGACATACGCTCACGCCGCCCGCGGTTTCCGTGAGTTCGGGGTCGCGCGTCAGATTTCCGATCAGGAATACTTTGTTCATACGTTTTTCTCCTTATTCCGCTTTTGTGATCATGCGTCTTAACACGACGCCGGAAAGCCCCGCCACACGGTCGAGTTCTTTCACCGTGTCCGCTTCCGCAGAAAACTTCATGAGGGCATAGAACGCTTCCGTCTGGAAACGTATCGGATAAGCCGTCTTTTTCACACCCCATTTGTCGGTGGATTCTACGGCGCCGCCCTGTGAAGAAACGATCTCGCGGTACTTATTCAGTTCCGCTTCGCGCGCCTCTTCTTCCATGTCGCTTTTCAGCAGCAGGAGCATCTCGTACTTTTTCATGATTTTCACCTCCCGGTCTTTTCGGCATATCTTTGACGATATGCAAGGTTTTTGAACGGATTTTTCCGTCCGTCTTTTTATTTTACACTATTTTTTTTCGTAAGTCAACGCGTTTTACTTCTCGAATCCTTGAAATTTCATTTTTTTCCGCAATAAAAAACCGCCGGCGGAAGTATAAACCGCAAATAAAGCGTCAAAGATTTTCCGTGCGGAGGGAAATGCGATGCGCAGATTATTCATCACGATCAAAACGTTTGCAATAGCGGCGCTTGCCGTAGCGTGCATTCTCTTTGCGTATGTTCTCTTTCGCTCGCCCGTCTTTGCGGACGGGGACCGCTACGAATTTTACAGAGGAACTTCTTCGGAGGAGATCGTGCTTTCCCGCTCTCCCTACGAAAAACTGTTTTTGGCGGACGTAAGAGGGGAGAGCGCGCGCTATTCGGGAAACAGAGCGCAGGAGATCATGGAACGCTTCGGCGCGCAGATCCTCTTTACGGAAGAGGCGGCGGGCGTCGTCAACTACTATTGTTATTCTCCTTTTCTCAAAGACGCGGTGTCGATCGGCGGGGTGCGGGTGAACCTTCATATCGCCTGCGACGGGGAAGAAACGGCGGCGGGGACTCCCATCATTTTCGGCGGTTTTTGAAAGGGATGTATAAAAACCCGAAAAGTCGTTCATGATCTACATAACAAAATTCCCGGAGGATCAAAATGAAAGAGGAAAAAACAAAAAAAAGAAAACTGCTGTACTACCTTGTTCTTGCGATCAGCATTTGTCTTTTGACGGCGGCGACGGTTCTCACCGTGTACTTCGTGTCGAACGACAATTCTAATCAGCTTGACAACAATCCCCCCGCAGAGGATATTACGCCTCCGCCGACGGACGAGGATGACGACAAGCCCACGGGCGGAGAAGCGGAAAAGTTCTGCAATCCCGTCGAGTATGTGGACGTTACGGTCTATAACGACGTCTATAACAGCGGGACGACGGGATTCATCTACCGTCATCAGGGGATCGACTTCGCCGCGGAAGAGGGCACGAAAGTTGCTGCGATCGCGGACGGAACGGTCGAGTCGATCAGCCTGAGCAAAAAGACGGGCAATCTCATCATCGTCGATCACGGCGACGGCATGAAGGGTTATTACCGTTTCGTAGAGCCCAATTCTTCGCTGAAAGTCGGCGCGAAACTTTCCAAGGGAGAGTACTTTGCAACGGTGGCGGCGGCGTACGGTTCCGAGGCGAAGGACGGCACGCACCTGCACTTTGAATTGAAGGTAAACAATAAAGCGGTCGATCCCGCGTCGTACCTCGACATCGAGTACGAAGAAAAGTAAGTTTCCGTTTCTTGGAAAAACAACCGTTAAAAATCGGGCATTCCCCAGAGAATGTCCGATTTTTTTATAAAATTTAAGAAAGAACGATTGATTTTTTTCGCCGTATATCGTATAATAACACTGATAAAAAAATCAGAAGAGGTTATATATGGATGGGTTAAATGAAAATGCAGGTCTCATCATTCTGATCGTTGCGGTCATACTTGTTGCAATTCTGGGCGTAGTCGTATGGCTTCTCTTCGATATGCGCAAGAGGGTCGCCGTACAGAGGCTGAAATTTATCGGTCAGTTCTCTGCCGATCCCGATACGAGAAGAATGGTTGCGAATATCACCGTCTCCAACCGTTCTCTGACCGACATTACCATCACCGAGCTCGGTCTCAGAAACGGGAAAGTCAATTTTAACTATACCGACGTCTATAAGAAAGAGAACCGGCTCAGCAAAGACGCGCGCGTCGTCGTGGGTCAGCGCGACGCGATCCGTTTCACGCTTGCGGCGGAGGATCTTGTCAAGACGCTTATTCAGAACGCAAACGGCAAAGTCGTTCTTAAATCCGTTTCCGTCTATGCAATGGATTCGACGGGGATCGCCTATATCGGAAAAGTTCCCGACGTGAAGAAACTGCTCGGCGAACTTGCCAAGAACGGGATCGATTATCTGCCGCCCGCATTCGACGTGCAGAACGTAGCGCAGCCCGCTCCCGCGGCGAAGCCCGCCGCTTCCGCGCAACCCGCTTATTCGGACGCATTCTCGAAGAAAGTGGAAGAAGTCTCCGCGGCGAAAGATAAAACCAATAAAGTCTGAGCATAACAAAAATACAGACAAGCATAGAATAACCTGTCGGCAAAGGCGCGGAAAGCGCCGCTGTCGGGAGGTTTTTTTATGCGGAAAATCATTGCGTTCGGCACGCTTGCGCTCATCGTTTCGCTTCCGCTTGCGGCGTTTTCCGCCTGCGATAACGGCGCGGGCGCGCGTTGCGGTTACGAGATCGAAGCGGAATACTTTGCGGAAGAGGGCAGAATAGACGGCAGTATGAAAGTGACCGTCCCCAACAGAACGGAGAACGTTCTCGAAGAGATCCCGTTTGCGCTCTATCCGAATATGTTCGGGGAGGGGGTCAAAACTCCGCCCGTCTCCGAACTGTTTTCTTCCGCCTGTTATTACGGCGGCGTCAGCTACGGCGGGATCGAAATCGAAGAGGTGACGGGCGGAAAGGAATGGAGCGTCGGGGGCGAAGATAACGGCGTTCTCTCGGTGCTTCTTTCAAAACCGCTCTATCCCGACGAGAGCGTCGCGCTCTTTGTGCGCTATTCGCTGACTTTGCCCAAAGCCGATCATCGGCTGGGGATCGGGGAAAACTGCGTCAACCTGTCCTATTTTTATCCCATGCTCCCCGCGCAGGGGGAGAGCGGTTTTTACGCATACGCGCCCGCAGCGTACGGCGAGCCGTTCACGCTCGATACCTCCGACTTTTCCGTTACGCTGACCGTCCCCGCGGAAATGAAAGTCGCGTGCGGAGGGGATGCGGCGCTCTCGGAGGGGAACGGCAAGACCGTCTGCCGTTATAAGGCGGAGAACGTCCGCGACGCGGCGTTCGTTCTGGGCGACTTCAAAGTCGTCTCCGACGAGCGGGCGAACGTTAAAATCGACTACTATTATTTTGCGGACGCATTTCCCGAAGAGACGCTCAGGGCGGCTTGCGACGCGGTCGCGACCTATGCGGAGCTGTTCGGGGAGTATGCGTATCCGCGCTACGCCTTTGCGGAGACCGATCTCTATTTCGGCGGGATGGAATACGGCGGGTTCGCTACGATCTCCTCTGCGCTCAGGCGGGAGGAGCGCACCGCGGTCGTCGCGCACGAGACGGCGCACCAGTGGTGGTACGCCTCGGTCGGGAGCGATCAGGCGAATTGCGCCTGGCAGGACGAGGGACTCGCCGAGTATTCCGTCGCGCTCTTTTTTGAAAATCATCCCGCCTACGGAGTCGGCTACCGCGATTTCGTCGCGGCGTCGGAAAACGCGTACCGCAATTACTTTAACGTGCAGAGCCAGCTTTCGGGGGAGGTGGATACGGGCATGAGCCGCCCTCTGAGCGGATATTCGGGAGAGTACGAGTACCGCATTCTCGCCTATGACAAGGGGGTCGTTCTCTTTGACAGACTGCGCGAGACGATGGGGGACAGAAAATTCTTTTCTTCGCTCAGATCGTATGCCGCAAAGTATGCGGGAAAATTGGCTTCCGAATACGATCTGATCGGGTGTTTTTCTTCCGCCGAACAGCTTGTTCTGTCCTTTACGGAGGGAAGGTGCGTGATTTGAAAAACTTTTGAAAAACAGTTGCCAAATCGTCGTAAATCGTTTATAATGAAAATAAGGAAATAAAAAAGCGAAGGAGTTAAAAATGGACGTCAGCCCATATCGAAGTAGTTTTTTCCTTACAATCGAATTGCTTTCCATGCGGAATTAAAAGACGGTAGCCGTACCCCGGCTATAACGGTATTCGCGCACGGAAAGTTTTCCGTGCGTTTTGTTTTTCAGAATATCGACGGGACGGTATGCCTATGGTAAAATATTTTAAGAACGACGAACTGAATAAACTCGGACGCCTCGAAGCGTTTGAGGAGAAGTGCTGGGTGGATCTGATTAACCCGACCGACGACGAGATCGAGGACGCGGCGGCTGTTACGGGCATTCCCGAAGAGACGCTCAAAGCCGCGCTCGACGAACAGGAGACGGCGCGTATGGAGCGCGACGACGGGTATTTTATGTGCCTGATCGATACGCCCACCATTACCGATACCGACGAGGGCGACACTTACGAGACGATCCCTATGGCGATCATCTACAACGATAAGTGCGTCGTCACCGTATCTCTCCGCGGAAATCCCGTGCTCGGCGATTTTATCTCCAACCGCGTGAGCGTGGATACCGCAAAACCCGTTTTCTTTATGCTGACTTTTATGTTCGGCAATGCAAAGCGGTTTTTGTCCAACCTTCGGCAGATCGATAAAAAGTCCCTGCGCGTGCAGGCGGAGCTTCACCGTTCCATGAAGAACAAGGAACTTATCCAAATGCTCGCGCTTGAAAATTCGCTCGTGTATTTTTCGACTTCGCTGAGCGCGGACATCGGCGTGTATAAAAAAATGGAGCGCCTGCCCGAAATTACGGAGAACGAGGAATACCGCGACCTCTACGACGACGTTCTGATCGAGACCCGTCAGGCGGTGGAAATGTGTAACATTTACCGCGATATTCTTTCGGGCACGATGGACGCGTACGCCTCCGTCATTTCAAACAATCTGAATGTGGTCATGAAACTGCTTGCGGTCATCACGCTCATCATCTCCGTGCCGACGCTCATCGCAAGTCTTTGGGGCATGAACGTGGGCGTGCCGTTCGAGGGCAAGAGCTGGGGCTTCTGGGTCGTCATCGGCGTGTGCGTCGTCGTTACCGCGATCGTCTCGTTCGTGCTCATCCGCATGACGAATTCCATTCGCATCAAGACGCCCAAAGAAATTAAGCGGAAGCGCAGAAGAGGGGAATGAAATGCCCGTTTTACAGTACAGGTGCTTATCCTGCCGGAAAGAGTTCGAGGAACTTGTCAAAAATTGCAACGAAGAGGTGCTTTGCCCCGACTGCGGAAAGAGGGCGGAGCGCGAGTGGTCGGGAAAAGTTTATTCGGCTACGGGGAAGTCCGCCCCGCATTGCAGCGGAAACTGCAAGACCTGTTCGGGCTGTAAATAGAAAATAAGTTTTTTTGCCCCGCTTGGCGCAACGCCAAGCGGGGCGGCATATAATGCGGCACGCCGCGTCGTCGTGCCCTACAAAGCAAAGCAGGGCAACGGGCGTGTGCGTTATATGCGAACAAACCGTAGGGCGTGGCGTCCCCGACACGCCGTTTCTTTTAGAATACGCTCCCTAACTTATCGCAAGAGGGCGGATTTTTTTGTTAATTACAGAATTATTTCATGGAGACTACTTGCGGATTGTGATAGAATTGTGTTATAATAAAACGTAACTGTGATAACGGCTGAAAAAACGGCATAAGAAAAACGGGAGAGAACTATGGGAAGAGTGACAATGAAATGCCCCTGTTGCGGCGCGGAACTCAAATTCGGCGCGGACGGGATCACGCTGTCGTGCGAGTATTGCAATCATATCGAATATTGGAAAGAGGAAAAAACGGAAAAGGTCATATCCGAGCTTGACCGCGCGAACGCTTTGCGGCGGGCGAACCGCTTTTCCGACGCGATCATGGAATACAGACTGATCATCGAGCAGAATCCCGACGATGCGGAGGCGCACTGGGGACTTGTGATCAGTCTTTACGGAATCGATTTCGTAAAAGACCCCAGAACCAACCGCTATACGCCCACCTGTCACCGCGCGGTGCGCGAGAGCATTTTGGAGAACGAGGACTATCTCAAAGCGATCGAGTGCGCGAGCGAGGTTCAGAGAGCGGAATATATCAAAGAGGCGACGGAGATCGACCGCTTGCAGAGAGAGATATTAAAACTTTCCGACGCGGAAGAGGATTACGACGTATTTATTTCGTTCAAGTCCACCGACGAAATGGGCAGGATCACGCGCGACGCGCAGATCGCCCGCATTATCTACGACGAACTTACCAAGCGCGGGATCAAGACGTTTTTCTCGGACGTGACTCTCGAAGGAAAGCTCTTTTCCGCGTTCGAGCCGATCATCTTCCGCGCGCTGTTCAGCTGTAAGTTCTTTATTCTCGTCGGCACCAAAGAGGAATTTATCAACGCGCCCTGGGTCAAGAACGAGTGGTCGCGTTTTGAAGAACGTATGGAGACGGAACGCCTCAGCGGCGTCGCCTGCGCCGTGTTCGACGGCGCGGAAGTGAGAAATCTTCCTCCGTTCGCCCGCACGCAGGGGATCGATCTGCGCAGGTACGCCGCGGGCGGGTATGAGATCCACGTCGCGGACGCGGTGGAAAAGAAACTCGGAAGAAAGAAGAGAAGCAAGGAAGAGGAAGAGATCCTCAAACAGATCGAAGCGCAGAAGCAAGCTCAGCGCGAACTCGAAGAGCGCCTGAAAGGATTGCAGCAGGGCGGCGCGGAATCGGCGGGCGGCGGCGCTTCGGCGACCGTCAAGAGCCTTTTGATGCGCGCAAAACAGGAGCTCGAAGTCAAGAGCTTCGACAACGCAAAAGATTATTACGGGCGCGTTCTCGACGCCGATCCGCAGAACGCGGACGCTTGGTGGGGACTGTTCCTTGTCGATCGTAACGCGGTCGATGATAAGCGGGCGGAAAATACCGTCGAGTCGGCGGACGATTTTGAACAGGTCAGGCGCAACCGCAATTATATCACTGCAAAGCGCTATGCGACGGGCAAGACGGTCGAACAGATCGAGCAGTTTGAAAAGGATCTGAAATCCGAAGAGACGCTACTGCCCCGTGCGGAAAAATTTTTACAGAAGAAAGACTTTAAGCGTTCGGATTCCGTCAGCCGTCTTTTGATCGCTTCCGAACCCGAAAACGCAAAGGCATGGTGGAACGTTTTGCTCGGAGACGAAGCGTGCGCTTCGGAAGAGGAGTTTTTGGAAAAGTGCGACTGCGATACGGTTGCAATGACCGTCCGCCGCCCCGCGTTCCAGAACGCCTATCAGTACGCGCAGGGCGAGTTCCGCGAACATCTTACGGAATTGCGCCAAAAAATTTGCGAAAAGTTTGAACCAAAGGCGCAGGCTTGCAGGGATAAGATCGCCGATTGCGAGGCAAAAATCAGAAACCGCAAAGAGCGGTATCAAGCGTTGGACGCCGCAAAGGACCGCGAGATCGACGCGGCGAACGCCGAAATTTCTCACGTCTTTGCAGTCAATCCCATTCTGAAAACGTTCAGGGAAAAACCGAAGAAATATTTTCCGATGAAGGGAGTTATTGTTTCGGGTATTTTATTTATCATTGCGATTTTTGCGGCTTGGATCGGACTTACTTTCGGGATGTTTACCGATATGCCGGAAGTTTTGGAATTAGAATTTATCACTTGGGCTTGGCCCAGTCAGGAGCCTGTAATCCCGTTGGTTGTGATTCAAGCCGCAATTTACGGGGTTCTCGGCGGAGTCGCGCTCAGTATTTTGCTGGCAATCATTGTGGCGATCGCATACAGAGCTTCCAACGATAAAAACAGTCGTATGTCCCATCAATACAATGCGGCATATTCCATGCTAACGAGAACGACAAGTAAGAGAGACGATCTTCATTCGCAGAAAAAAGCCTTGAAGAGCGAACTCGAAAAAGCGCTGAACGCGATCGACCGCGAACAGCTTTTGGAACAGAAAAAGCTCGACAATTACGAAAACTTTATCGCGGGCAACGACAATCATCTTCTTGAAATCGATTTCGCCGCTTACCGTGAAGCGGCATATACGGCGGATCCCGCTCCCGCGAAAAAAGCGAAGAACAAAAAGAAGACCGCAAGCGGCACGTCGTTCGGCGTTGAACTGTTGAATTGCGGAAACAATAAAATTGCAGTGATTAGAATTATCCGTCAGTATTTGCATAACAGTCTCGACGCAGCGAAAAAGCTGGCGGAAAAAAGCGGCGTGATCGCGCAAGGGTTTGACGAAGAGAGAGCTATAAGTTTTGCAAACCAGCTCCGCGAAGCCGGCGCGAGCGTACAAACAATCGAAAAATAAAATCGCTTTCAATGACGCCCGTATGCAATCGGCATACGGGCGTTTTTGTATCTGTCATAATCTTGTCCCGAAAATCATATTGTAACCGTATGAGAACAAAGGGATCGAAACGTAAAAAAGCTACCCCGACCGAACCTGCCGAAAAGGACAACGGACAGTATCTTCTGAAAAAGGAAGAGGTGCTGAAATCCTTTCTGACGTCCGAAGCGGGGCTTTCTTCCGAAGAGGCGAAAAGGCGCCTCGAACAAAACGGAAGGAACGCGCTGAAAGAGGGCAAAAAGAAGAGTAAGCTCGGCATTTTCTTTGCGCAGTTCAAAGACCTTATGACGATCATACTGGTTTTGGCGGCGTTTCTTTCGGGCGTTCTGGCGTTTGTAACGGGGGATAAGAGCGAGCTTGCCGACACGGGCATTCTGCTCTTTATCATTCTCCTCAACGCGTTCGTCGGGTTTTTACAGCAGAACCGTGCGGACTCGGCGATCGAAAAACTCAAACAGATGTCCGTGACCGAGGCAAAGGCGGTGCGGGACGGAAAAGTCGTCGTTCTCAACGCCGAAGAGATCGTCGTCGGGGACATCGTCGAGGTTGAAGAGGGGGACAGGATCCCCGCCGACTGCCGCGTGCTCGTAAGCGACGATTTCCGCACGGACGAGTCCGCGCTCACGGGGGAGAGCAAGCCCGTGAAAAAGTGCGACTGCGTCGTGACGAAGTCCGCGCTCGCGGAGCGGAAGAACACGGCGCATTTCTCCACGTTCTGCGTCAAAGGATCGGCGCGGTGCGTCGTGACCGCCACGGGCATGGATACGGAGATGGGCAAGATCGCGAATCTTCTCGAAAAGAGCAAGCTCGCGCCCACCCCCTTGGATAAGACGATCGTAAAGCTCGGAAAGATCATCTCGATCAGCGTTCTTACGGTCGCGCTCATTCTCTTTCTGGGCGGGATCCTCTCGCACAGAGTGAGCTTTTTGCAGAACGTGATGAACGCGGTCGCGGTGGCGGTCGCCGCGATCCCGGAGGGCATGGGCGCGGTCGTCACCATTATCCTCGCCATGGGCGTACAGCGTATGGCAAAGTCGCGCGCCGTCATGCGGAAGCTCTCCGCGGTGGAAACGCTCGGCGGCTGTACGGTGGTGTGTTCGGATAAGACGGGAACGCTGACCGAAAACAAAATGACGGTGCAGGAGATCGCGACCCGCTTTTCTTCGGACGGGGAAGAAAAGTACGAGGGAACCGCTGCGCAGAACCGTCTTTTGGAATGTATCCGCGTATGTCATTCCCTGAAAAGGAGTGCGGACGGCTACGTGGGGGATCATACCGAGATCGCGCTCTCGGAATACGCGGATCAATGCGGATATTTATACGAGGCGAGAGCGGTCGGCGGGATCGCCTTTTCCTCCGAACGCAAGATGATGAGCGTCGCCGCCGAACACGGCGGAAAAACGCGCCTGTACGTCAAGGGCGGCGCGGACGTTCTTCTCAAAAAGTGCGACAAAGTTTTCACGGAAGAGGGGATCGTTCCGCTCGACGGGAAAACGCGCGCCGCGATCGAAAATAAAATCAGAGAGGCGTCGTCAAAAGCCATGCGCGTTCTGGCGTTTGCCGAGGGCGCGTTCCTGCACGAGGTGCGCGAGGAGAATCTGACCTTTTTGGGATTCGCCGCCATGCTCGATCCGCCCAAAGCGGGCGCAAAGGAAGCCGTGCTGGCGTGCAGGCGCGCGGGTGTGCGCACGGTCATGATCACGGGCGACAGCGCGGAGAGCGCGTTTGCGATCGCAAAGCGCCTCTCGATCGCCTCCGATCCCAAAGAGGTCATCACGGGCGACGGGATCGACGCCATGACGGAAGAGGAGTTTTTCCGCCGCGTCAAGGGCTATTCGGTATATGCCCGCGTATCGCCCAAGCACAAGACGGAGATCGTCCGCGCGTTGCAGTCGCACGGGGAAGTCGTCGCCATGACGGGCGACGGGGTGAACGACGCGCCCTCGATCAAGACGGCAGACATCGGCGTCGCCATGGGATCGGGGACGGACGTCACCAAGAACGCCGCGGACATGGTTATCACCGACGACGACTTCAAGACCATGACGCACGCGATCGAGGAGGGGCGGAACGTATTCTACAATATCAAAAAGACGATTTCGTTCTTCCTTGCGACGAACCTTGCGGAAGTGCTGGCGGTTCTGATCGTCTCGCTCTTTTTGTGGAAGTACGAATTTCTCACTTCAACGCAGCTTCTGTTCGTGAATCTGATCACCGATTCTCTGCCCGTTCTCGCCCTCGGCGTGGAGCGCACGGAAAACGCCATGCTCCGACCGCCCGTTTCGGAAAAGGAAATATTCTCCAAAAAGTCCCTTCTCGAAATGGCGTTCTACGGGCTTGTGCAGACGGCGATCGTCGTCGGGCTCTTCGTGTTCGCGCTCCGCGAATGGGGGAACGGCGTTGCGAGCACGGCGGCGTTCGTAACGCTGTCGCTTCTCGAACTCTTCCATGCGTTCAACGTCAGGCGGGACGGGGGTGGGAACCGTTTCAAAAAGTTCTTCTCGAACAGGACCCTTCTTCTCACGGTGGCGGCGGGGATTCTCGTCAACGTTCTTCTCGTCGTATGCCCGCCGCTCAGGCTGATCTTCGGGCTTACTTCGCTCAACGCCGTGCAGTGGCTCGCCGTCATGGGGTTGTCGCTGAGTATTGTGCCGATCGGCGCGGTTGTGGATATGGCGGTCTGCGCAATTTCAAAGGCGCGCAAACAAAAAGCGCGCCCCGTAAAAAGACGTGGTCGCGCAAAAAAGCATTCTTTGAAAGTAGGTCAATAGGCGCGGAACGTATAGCCCTGTTTTCTGAATTCTGAAATGATTTCGGGAAGGGCTTGGGCGGTCGCCTTGTGCGTGGCGGAGTCGTGCAGTAAAAGCACGACTTTTGCCTTGCCCTTTGCCGTTTCGAGCGAAGTTTTTACTAGCGTTTCCGTGCTCGCGTTTCTGATCTCTTCGTCTCCGCAGACGGCGTTCCAGTCGATAATGCGGTAGCCGTGCGCTTTCACGACCTCCCGCCGACTGTCGCTTTTTGACATTCCGCCCGGAAAACGGTAGACGCTCGGCGTAACGCCCGCCGTCTTTTTAATAAAGGCGGCGCAGGTATCGATGTCTTTCAAAAGCGATTTTTCCGAGGCATAGATCTCGGAATACTTATGCGTTGCGGAATGCACGCCGATCGTGTGTCCCTCGTTTGCGATTCTTTTCAGAACGTCCTCTCTTCCGTGGGCGCGGTCGCTCACGACAAAGAAAGTCGCTTTGACGCCCTCCTTTTTGAGCGTGTCGAGAATGGGGGTCGTGACCGAATTGCTGGGACCGTCGTCGAACGTGAGATAGACGCATTTTTCCTCCGCATAGGTAAAGGATGCGGGAACGGCGAGCGCTCTGCCCGTAAAGTGCGCAAGGATCATGAGTAGCACAACAAAGAATAACGCGACCGGAATAAAGCGTTTCTGCATACGGGAAGTTTGTGCGACTTCTCATTTTTTATTTACAAACGGAAAATCGTGTGATATAATCAAAATAAATATTATAATTCCCTTTGTATGGATAAAGGGACGGGAGAGCATTATGATCACTGCAAAACAGTTCGGAAAAACCGCGGACGGAAAAACCGTCACCGCATATACCCTGCACGATGGACAAAGCTCCATGACGGTACTCGATTTAGGGGGGATCGTTCAGCAGATTCTAATTCCCGACAAAAACGGCAATCTTACGGACGTGATCCTCGGCTATCAAACCGTTTCGGAATACGAAAACAACGGAGGTTATCTCGGCGCGCTCATCGGCAGATTCGGCAACCGGATCGGCAAGGGGAAGCTCGTGATCGACGGCAAGGAATACAATCTCTATCTCAACGACAGGGGCAATCATCTGCACGGCGGAAAGATCGGCTTTAATAAAAAAATCTGGAACGCTTCGATCGAGGGAGATCGGCTGAAATTGCAATTGCTCTCTCCCGATATGGAGGAGAACTACCCCGGAAATCTCAACGTGGAAGTCGTCTATTCGTTCAGGAACGGGGAATGGAAAATCGAGTATCGCGCGATGAGCGATAAAAAGACCTGCGTGAATCTCACCAATCACGCTTACTTCAATCTGAACGGAGAGGGCAACGGAGACGTTCTGAATCATCTCATGCAGATCGACTGCGACTTTATTACGCCCACTTCTCCCACCATGATTCCGGAGGGCGGATACCGCGCAGTCAAAGGGACGGCGTTCGATTTCAATACGCCCAAGGAGATCGGAAAAGATATTGACGCGGACGACACCGATCTGAAACAGGGGAACGGTTACGACCACTGCCACGTTCTCAAAAACAAGTGCGGGGAATATGTAAAGTATGCGGAAGTCAAAAGTCCCGTAACGGGGATCGTGATGGAGTGCTTTACCGATATGCCCGCCGTGCAGTTCTATGCGGGCAACGGGCTTTCGCAAAAGGGAAAGAGCGGAACGTATGTAAAACGGGGAGGATTCTGCTTGGAAACGCAGGCGATCCCCAACAACGTGAACGTGCCGGAGTATGCCGAAAAGGGAAGCTCCATTCTCGGAGCGGGGGAAGAGTATCGCTTTCACGCCGCCTACCGCTTTACTGCAAAATAATCTTATCGGGTAAAACAATGAACGTTTTTTATGTGATCGCCGCGGCGATTGCGTTCGGCTGTATCGGGACGGTGCTCGTCTTTGACGTCGCGTTCGGTTGCCGCGCGTTATTCCATGTAAAAAAGAAGTTTGTGAACGAACTTCCCAAGGGGTTTTCCCCGCTCGACTATCAGCGCGTCATGAAAGGCAAGACGCGCCCGCAGGCGCTCACCCGCGCGCTCCTCGTTTGGTGGGCGCAGAGGGGCTATATCGAGATCGAGGGACGCGCGAAGAATACCGTGCGCGTAAGGAAGCTCAAAGAGATGCCCCCGCACAAAGAGGCGGAATTTTACGACCGCGGGACTTACGTTCGGGAACGGGAAATTTTTAACTATATTTTCGCGCGCGACAACATGAAAAACTATTCCGGAAGAGATATTAAGAGCGGGTACAGGGATATTAACATCAACGCCCCGCTCATCACGCGCAAATCCGCCGAATCGGTAAATAAGAGTTTTTCGATCGGCGAAAACGAAGGGGTGTTCGGAGCGGGACACTTTATTCTGAAAATCGTAACGCAGATCCTCTGTTTTGTCCCGTACTTTATGGCGGTCGCCTGGGCGACTTACGATACGGGCGAGGCATTGTTTATCGCTCTTTCGATTTTTTCGGTCATCGGGGTGCTGGCGCTCAAATATGTGATCGTGATCCCGCCCGCGATCCGCTATCCCTTTTTCTCGCTATGGGGCGGGCTTCCCTATATTGCGATCGTGACGACTTATTTTCAGCAGGTCGCTTACGATCCGTGGTATTTCGGGCTTGCGGCGCTTATCTTTTACGCGCTCGGCACGTTTATCTTTATCCTCTTTGCCGACTATCGGGAAAAGGAGAATCTCAAAGAATATTCCGATCTCTTTAATTTCAGGAATTATCTCTTCTTTTGCAATAAAAAAGCGGTCGATCCGGAGCGCTATTACGAGCTCCTTCCTTTCCTCTATACGATTGGCTGCGCCCAGGTTCTTAAACCGAAATTCCGCAGCGAGCAATTGCCCGAATGGTACCGCGGTGAAAGGGGGGCGCTGTTATGAGCGAATTCGGGATTTTTCTTACATCCATGATCCTGTCTGGTATCTTTCTTCTCTTTTGCATCGGGGTCGATCTCGTCTCCTATATCAGAAAAAAGAACATCATCAAACCCGTGGAATTTTTTGCGCCCAAAGGATATTCCCCGATCGACGCCGCGCTCGTGTATTCCGCAAGACGGGTAAAGGCGAACGCGCTCTTTACGCCGCTGTTGCTGTATTGGGCGGATCAGGGTTTCATCACCGTCGAAGAGGACGGCAGGGGACTGAAAATCACAAAAAAGAAGTGGTTGCTCCCCTTTGAAGAGAGCGGAAGGACGAATCGGAAAACCTATGACTGCGAACTCACGCTTTTCAGCTCCATGTTTCGCGGGAAAGAGGACGAGTTTTATACGCTCGCCGCAACGAAATCCGTCGATAAGGCTTACGACGAAACGATAAACGATTGCAAGAAGCTCTCCCGCTCGGTCATCGGAAAAACGGGAAAGATCATTTCTCTCGCCATGAAAATCGGCGCGGCGGTCCTTGCGTTTTTTATCGGTATTCTCATCAGCTTTCACACGGAAGCCCCGATCGCCCTCATTATGCTCTTTCCCGTGATCGGCGTGTTTTTAATGAAGTTTATGCCGGAGCCCGCGATCGTGCGCGTACCGTTTATGGCGGTGTGGGGCGGCGTTCCGTTGCTTGCGGCGCTCTTCATCGTTCCGTCTTCGACGCTGTTCCGTATTTCGATCGGCGTTGCTATCCTTGTTCTCGTTCTGACGGTCAGCTGGTTTGCGGAAAAGGCGGATTTCAGAAAAAAAGAGGATCTGCAAATCTACGGAAAGGTATGTTCGTTCAAGCGGTTTTTAACGGTTGCCGATAAGAATAGGCTGGAAGCGCTTGTCGAGGAATTTCCCGATTACTTTTACGACGTTCTGCCCTTTTTCTACGTGTTCGGGATCACGAAGAAGATGAGGCGGAAGTTCGATAAAATTATCCCCGACGGTTCCATGCGCGCCCTCGGTCCGATCAGAGATATTTATATCGATTAAAAGCGGCACGCCGCGGACGTCGTGCCCTAAGGGAAAAACGGGGGTTCGTATAATCGTAGGGCGTGGCGTCTCCGACACGCCGTAAACCGTATGCGGTATAACAAAAACTCCCGCGCAACAAGCGCGGGAGTTTTTATGTACGGTTGAATTAAAGAACGAGTCCCAAAATCGCCCAGAGGAGAAGTCCCCATAAAAGGATCCCCCAGAGCGACGCCTTTCCGCAGGCGTTGGCAAAGGCGCGGTCTTTTTTGTAGTTCGCAAAGAAGAGCGCGATCCCCGCGGGAAAGACGACGGCGGAAAGCGTATTGAATCCCGCCGATTTCAGATCGGAGAACTGCGTTTTGAACCAAGGACCGATCGAAGTGTAGAACGCGACGGATCCCGATTTGCTCACCGCAAAGCCGAGCGCGATAAACGCGAGCGCGATCACGAAGTACGCCCATGCGATCCCGAAGTTCCCGCCTGCGTTCGTACACAGATTCATGAAGATGGAAATGATCCCTACGCTCATGAAAAAGGAAACGTCACGGTCGGTATGCTTTGCAAGATAGGCGTAAAAGACCATCATGTAAGAGGTCAACAATAGAGTGACGACACCGAGTGCAACCATAAAATCCCCCCAAATTTTATATAGTTGTCATTATTATAATACTTACCCTTTCCCGTGTCAAGATACTTTTGCAAATTTTTACGGAAACGGCGGTCGGTTTTTCGGCGACTGAAAACAAATCCGAACGGTAAAGCATAAGATGAAATGACTGCCCCGTGCGCGTTTTTGCGTTGCGGCGCGGTCGGAGGCTTTACAAATGCAATGGTTTAATACGTTGGACGTGTGGGCGCAGGCGCTTTTGGCTTCGCTCATGATGTACGCAATGACGGCGTTCGGTGCGCTGTTCGTGTTTTTTTCAAAAAAAATCAATCAGACCCTGCTGACCGCGCTCACGGGGCTTGCGGCGGGGATCATGATTGCGGCAAGTTTCTTTTCTCTGCTGTTGCCCGCGATCGAACACGAGGGATCCGTTCCCGCATACATAACGGTCACTGTGGGGTTTGCGCTCGGCGGCGCGTTCATTGTGCTGAGCGATCTTGCGCTCTCCCGCTCGAAACTCTCTTTCCGCGCGATCGGGGATAAAAAGAACGCGCTCCTGTTTCTTGCGGTGACCCTTCACAATATTCCGGAGGGAATGTCCGTGGGGGTGGCGTTTGCGGTCTCCGCCTCCGCAACCGCTGCTTCGGGCGGCGTGCTGTCCGCCTTTCTGCTTGCCGTGGGGATCGCCGTACAGAACTTTCCGGAGGGGATGTGCGTCGCGTTCCCGCTCCGCGCAAAGGGCATGAGCCCTTTGAGAAGTTTTCTTTTTTCCCAAGGTTCGGGCGCGATCGAAATTCCCGCCTGTATCCTTGGCGCGCTTGCGGCGACGGCGATCGGCGGCGTGCTTCCCTGGGCGCTCGCCTTTTCCGCGGGCGCAATGATCGCGGTCGTCTGTTCCGAACTCATTCCCGAATGTTTTGCGGGCAATAAGACGGTGGCAAGCGCGGGTCTTATCGCAGGGTTCTGCCTCATGATGATCCTCGACGTTGCGCTGGGATAATAAATTTCAGGATTCATGTATATTTTCCCGCCGATATGGCAAAAATCGGTTTGCTATGAAAAGAAACGAGGATCGGGTGCGGGAAGTCACCGTGGAAAAAAGCGAAAAAGTTACGGAAGTGATCGGGGAAAAACCCGCGGTCGCAGTGAAGGCGGTCGAAAAAACGCCGTATAAAACGGCGGTCATTATCGGCGCGTCGTCGGGGATCGGCAGGGAATCCGCGCTGATGCTCGCTTCGAGGGGCTACCGCGTCGTGAATATTTCGCGCACGCCCTGCAAGGGAGAAAAGGTCAAGTCGATCTCCGCGGACGCGGCGCAGGAAGGGGAACTGAAAAGGGCGATCTCGGACGCGGCGGAAAACGGCGGGATCGATCTCTTGATCTATTCGGCGGGCTTTTCGATGTCCGCGCCCCTCGAACACGCCAGAAGCGGGGATTACAGATACCTCTTCGAGGTCAACTATTTCGGCGCGATCGAAGCGATCAAGGCGGCGCTTCCCTATCTCAAAAAGAAGGGCGGGCGCGTGGTTCTGGTCGGGTCTTTGGGCGGAGATATTCCCATTCCGTACGACGGGTTCTATTCCGCGTCCAAGGCGGCGCTCGTCATGCTTGCGCGGGAAGCGAATATGGAGCTCAAAGGGCGCGGCGTGCGCGTGAGCGCGCTGTTGCCGGGCGGAACGGCGACCGATTTCACCTACAACCGCATGATTTACAGGGACGAGGCGACCGACTACGAGGGCAACGTCAAAAAAGCGTCGGCGGCGCTTGCGAATATGGAACAGGGCGGCATGAGCGTTTCGCTCGTCGCGGGGGCGATCGTAAAACTTGCCGAACGCAAAAATCCCCCGCCCGTCATGTCGGTGGGCGCAAAAAACGGAATGGTGCGCTTTATCAACAGGCTTCTGCCTTCCCAATTCGTTGACCGCATGGTCATGCGGAAATTCAACCAAAAATAAGAACGTAAAAAAACGGTAAATCAAAAAGCCGACGGAAATTTTCTGTCGGCTTTTCGTTTGCGCCGAAGCGCTTTGCGATACGGAATTTCCGACCGTCCTCCCGTTTTTCGGAAAGATGCGCGCGGATGCGTAGCGTATGCTATTGTAAAGTCCAACTTATTAAATATGCAAGTAAAAATTTAACGAATTAGACAAAATAATTTGTAGAAAAATATTTCATACGGGGAATTATGTTGAAATTTGCCGAAAGGCTGGAAGAATTGCTCGGCGAGCGGGAAATGAATCAAAAAACTTTCGCGGCGGAAGTCGGGATCAGCGAAGGAAGCATTTCCCTATATATGCGGGATAAGTGTATGCCGACGGTGGGGCATCTTATAAAACTTGCGGATTATTTTCACCGTTCCGCGGACTTTCTGTTGGGCAGAGAGGAGGAAAACTACAATCTCACTTTCAGAGTCTGTCCGCCGTTCCGCGAGCGGATCGCGGTTCTGAAAGGGGACTTCGGCGGAACGGTGAGCGAATTTTTGCAACGCGCGAAAGTTGCAAAAAGCTGTTATTTCAATTGGGCAAGCGGTAAATTTAATCCTACGCTCGAAAATATTATAAGTCTTGCAAATAATCTGGATCGCAGAGTAGATTACATTCTCGGACGCGAAACTTAAATGAGAAACTTGATCGGTGGACGAATGACAAATTTTTCCGAAATGCTCGGCGAGCTTATCAAAGAAAATCATCTGAGCCAGAAAGCGCTGGCGCAAAGGATCGGGGTCAGTGAAAGCAGGATCAGCGAATATCTCCGTAAAGATAAACTTCCCACGGTCAAGAATCTGATCGGGCTTGCGGACTGTTTTCAATGTTCGGCGGATTTTCTGTTGGGGCTTGAATATGAAAGCACGCGGAACAACTTTCATCCGCCCGTGCCGCTCGCGGAGCGGATCGTCTATCTTACGCAGATTTACGGTTATACGCCCAAGCGCATTTTTGCGGAATCGCAAATCGAGAAGAGCCGCTATTATCAGTGGATCAAAGGGGAACGCCAGCCGTCTCTTGAAAACGTCATGAAACTTGCAAAGCTGTTCGGGTGTTCCGTCGATCTGATCCTCGGACGGGAAACTTAAAAAACGCGCCTTTCGGCGCGTTTTTATTTGTTTTTCAGAATGTCTGCGATCGTTCTTTGAATGAGTTCCAATTCCATGGGCTTGGTGAGGTGCGCGTTCATTCCGTGTTCCATTGACAGTTTTTTGTCCCGCTCGAAAGCGTTGGCGGAGAGCGCGATCACGGGGATTTTGGAACGTTCGCCTCCGAGCGCTCTGATCTCGTCCGTTGCGGTTCTTCCGTCCATGGCGGGCATCTGAATGTCCATGAGAACGACGTCGTAGGTCCCCGCCGGGGAGCGTCTGATTTTATCGACTGCGATTTTACCGTTTTCCGCGGTATCCACCGTATAGCCCGCGCTCTGCAACATTTCGGAGGCGATTTCAAGATTGATCTCGTTGTCCTCGACGAGCAGAATTTTAAGCCCCGTAAGATCTTCGGGAATATTGTCGGATTCGTCGCTCTCGTCCGATTCGCAGAGGTTCAGATTCAGCGTAAGGGTAAACGTGCTTCCCCGTCCCTTGACGCTTTCAAAAGTCAGATTGCCGCCCATCATCTCCGCATTGTGTTTTGCGATGGTAAGTCCGAGCCCCACTCCGCTGATCCCGCTCTCCGTGGTATCTTTCTCCCTCTCGAAGGGAGCGAATATCCGCTCGACCGCGTCCGGACTGATCCCGATTCCCGTATCCGATACGGAGATCTCGTAGATGCGCAGGTGCCCCGTTCCGTTTGTTTTTTCCGTCGCTTTGATCCCGATTTTGCCGTTTATGCGGTTGTATTTGACGGCGTTACTTAAAAGCGCGCCCAGAACGTCGCTGATCTTATCGGGGTCGGCAAGAACTTTGCGGTGTTCGATATTGTCCGTATTCAGAGAAACTTGCAGATTTCTCTTTTCGGCAACCGTCTTTGCCCAATCGGAAAAATCCTCCAAAAGTTTTACAAGGTCGCACGGGGTTTCGTTCAGAATAAAATCCTGCGTCTGCGTTTCGGAGGCTTCGAGCACTTTTTTGGTGAGTTCGAGGATCTCGTTTCCCGCTTCCTCGATACGGTCGAGGTAGTAGCCGACGTCTCCGCCGTTTGAAAGGTTTTGTTTTGCAAGGCGGGTAAAGCCGAAGATCGCGTTCAGCGGGGTGCGCATATCGTGTGACATATTGGCAAGAAAGGCGTTTTTTGCAACGTTTGCAAGATTCGCCGTTCTCAGCGCGCCTTCAAGGACCTGCTTTTGTTTGATTTCCCGCAATATTTCCTCGTCAACCCTGCGGAAGCCGAGAACGAATTTGTGCGCCGTTTTTTCCTTGCCTACGTTGGCAATGCGCAGTTGCAGGCGGATGGTTTCTCCGTTTTCGATACAGCGGTAATTGAAGTAATAGGAGGGATTGTCCGTCAGAACCTGATGCATATAGGTGCGGGAGAGGTGATCCGCGACCGAAGAACGGTCGTCGGGATGGACCCAACTCGCAATGTAGTCCTTCATGATCCGCTCGAATCCCTTTCCGTCCGGATACTTCCGGAACTGTTCTTTTGTGCGGCTGCTGAGGCGGTAGGGAAGAACGGCGTCGTTTTCGGGGTCGTAGTAGAGGATGGAATCGTAGTTGATGCTCAGCCCTTCGATCACTTCGAGCCATTGCAGACGTTCCGCAAGGCGTTGCGTGATTTTTTCGGTCGCGTCGCTCAGGAATACGTAGAACACGTCGCCCGATTCCGTATGGGCGAAATGACCGTAGTCCTCAACATGCCGCACCGTGCCGTCTTTGCAGACGATGCGGTATTCCACATAGTCTAAACCGTCGGCGCGTTCGGCAATTTGTTTTGCAATGCTCTTTTCTACTTCTTCCAGCTCTTCGGGGTGAACGATTCCGCGGAAAGAACCGCCCGTGAGGGTCTGAAATTCCTGAAAGGTTTTGCATTTGAAAATATTCAGCAGTTCTCTGTTGGCGTAGAGGATCTTTTCGTCCTTGTCCGCGGAATAAATAAAAAATCCGCCGGGGATCTCGTCGATGAATTCCCTGACCTGATTTGCGAATGCGTTTTCCGCGTTGTTTTTTAGGGCGTTGGCGTCCGTAAGCGCCAAAAGCCGTTCGATAATACTGCTCCGATGGTTTTTCATAGTTCTTTCAAATTTGATTATATCATAAAGGCGACGGCTCCGTCAAGAAGTTGTGCGAAAGTTAAAACCTCTGTTTTTCAAAAGTTTTCCCAAAAATATCCTGATTCGGGTTGCATTTTGTCCGCGTCGCTGTTATAATATGGATAGGTATGCTGACCGACGCATTTATCAAATTGCGTGATACCAGAGCGGTGCAGCTGATTAGTGCGTTTTTCCGCTCTCCGTGGTATCTCGCGATCAACGTATTGCTTATGATCTGTGCCGAGTTGTTCTCCTTGGAACTGCCCGTATTTTATATTTATCTCGTTTTTATTTTAACCGTATTTTTATTCGATGAGGACATGCTCGGTGTCCTCGTTCTCATTCCCTGCCACTATCTGGCGATCTCCGCGGCGAACAATCCCGGCAAACATGAAGAGACGCTGTTTTCCGATCCTTCGCAGATGGTGCATCTCATCGTTTTGATTTGCATTTATATCGTTCTGTTTCTTGCCCGTCTGATTTCGCTTATTCTCATCGGCGGGAAAAGAAAGACGCCCGAACTCACGTTCGGTTTTCTGTTTTTTTCGGCGGCGCTTATCTTGGGCGGCGCGTTCAGCGGATATTGGGGGAAGAGAACGGTCATCTTTTCGCTTGTGGAAATCGTCTCCCTCGCCGCCATATATTTTTATTTCTATTTTGCCGTGAATTGGAAAAACGTTCCGGGGCATTACGGCATGATGCTGTTTTTAACGCTCGGCGCGGGCGTGGCGGTTCAGATCGTCGGTATGTATTTTATGCCCGGCGCGATCGCCGGCTCCGTCGTACACCGCGAAAGTTTTTATACGGGATGGGGGATCTATAACAACGTCGGTTGCGTTATGGCGATGTGTCTGCCCGCCCCGTTCTATTTTGCGATCAGAAAAAAAGAGGGCTGGATCTTTGCGCTTCTCGGAATCGCATTCTATCTTGCCGTGCTTCTGTCGCAGAGCCGAAACGCCATGCTGTTCGGAACGGTGATATTTGCGGTGTGCGTCGTCGTTGTCTTAGCCAAAACAAAGGGGTGGGAGCGTTGGAAGAGCCTGATCGCATTCGGGGCGTTCGCGCTCGTTGCGGCGATTGCGACGGCAGTCTTTTTCGACCGCGTCAAAATTCTGTTCAGCTCGATCGGCGCGGCAGGGTTTGACGATTCGCTCCGCTTCGATACATACCGCGCCTGCTGGAAAAGATTTTTGGAGGCGCCCTGGTTTGGTTCGGGCTTTTATCATACCCCCGGCACCGTATTGCAGCCGGACGGAATGTGGACGACGATGGAGGGCGCGGCGGAGACGGGCTTTATGCCGCCCCGCGCGCACAATACGCTCTTTCAGCTCCTCGCTTCGGGGGGCGTGTTCATGATCATCGGCTACGTTTTCCACCGCGTGCAGACTGGGATCCTTCTCTTCCGCCGTCCCACGGCGGAAAAAACGTTTACGGCGCTATGCGTTCTTGCCCTGCTTTTTACAAGCCTTCTCGACTGTCATTTCTTCAATTTCGGACCGGGGCTTTTATATTCGGCGCTCCTCGTCTTCGGGGAGGGGTGCAATTTGAGGCGGGGCGCAAGAAGTATGTTTTCCTTGCAGGATTTTAGGAAGCGGAATAAAAACTGAACCGTTTTGCATTGCGGATGAAAGCGGAAACCCTCCGAAGCTACGCCTCGGAGGGTTTCCATATGATAAGGGGGAAAAATTATGAGCGAATCAATTTGTGATTCTATTATAGCCTACCCGTATGCAAAGAGCAAACATTTTACGACAATTTTTGAAAAAATTTTTTTCTATAAAAAAGATTACAAATCTTGATATATTCTTTCAGTCGGAATGAACGATATTATAAAAACCGACATAAAAAGCACCCGAAAACGACGCTGAGAAAGTTTGCGATCAGTGCGATCGCAACGGGCTTTGCAAGTTTTTTGTTTTTTACGTTTGCAAAATACACCGCCGAAATATAAAAAACCGTTTCGCTCGAACCGTAGGAGACGCAGGCGCACCGCCCGATCAGACTGTCCGCGCCGTAAGTTGACAGAATATCGCTCAATAGCGCGGTCGATCCGCTTCCCGAAAAAGGCTTGATGAGAACGAGTTTTGAAATTTCGGGCGGGATCCCCAAAAAACGGAACGCTGGCGAAAGCGCGGAAGTGATCATATCCGAAAGCCCGCTCCGCTCGAAGAGCTCGGAGAGCATGAGGATCGCCGCGAGGTAGGGGAAGAGGGAAAAGGCGAGGGGGAGCGCCTCCTTGATCCCCGCCGTGAACGAGTCGTACAGTTTAACTTTTTTGAAGAGCGCAAAAATAAAGACCGCGAGAAAGAGAACGGGAACGACGAGCGCGAAGTACTTCATTTCCGTCTCCTTTTCCGTTTTGCCGTCAGCGCGACGAGGAGTGCGCCGAGTAGCGTGGAAAAAGCGGTCGCAAGCAGGCTGGGTAGCAGAATATCTGCGGGCGAAGAGGAGCCGAACGAGGCGCGCAGGGCAATGACCGTGGTGGGAATGAGTTGCAGGCTCGTCGCGTTCAGAACGAACAGCATATCCGCGGCGTAACGGTTTTTTGCGGCATGGAATTTTTCGACCGCCTTAATGCCGAGCGGCGTGGGCGCGCCGGGAAGTCCCAAAAAGTTTGCGGTCAGGTTGGAGGTCGCAAGATAGAGCGCTTCCTTATCGTCCGAACGGAAGATCCGTTTGGAGAGGGGGAAGAAGAGGCGGGTGAGCTTTTCCGCAAGTCCGCTCTCCTTCATGACGTTGAAAAAAGCGAGCCACACGCAATATACGGCGATGAGGGAGACGGAGACGGTGACGGCTTTCTGCCCGCCCGTAAGGAGCGCGTCCAAAAATCCGTCGGCGTCCATGACGAGGCAAAGTCCCGCCGAGGCGAGAAAGATTAGCGTAAAAACGGCGTTCATATCCGATTGTATGTTTCGGCTTGTCCGATTATTCCGAATATTTTGCGCAAAAATGAATTTACTTTTTGCGTGCGTTGCGCTATAATAATAAAAAATCAAGGACGGCTGAAAAACAGCCGAAAGAAAAGTGAGAACATGAAATACTATATTACGACGCCCATTTATTATCCGAGCGGGAAGTGGCATATCGGGCACTGCTATACGACAATTATCTGCGACGCGATCGCCAGATTCCACCGCATGAAGGGCGAGGACGTATTCTTTACGACGGGCACCGACGAACACGGGCAGAAAGTGGAAAAGGAAGCCGCAAAAAGGGGCGTTACCCCGCTTGCGTTCATTACGCCCCTCGTTGACGAGATCAAGGAGATGTGGTCGCTTCTCGACGTCTCGTACGACCGCTTTATCCGTACGACCGATCCCGCCCATGCGGAGTGCGTACAAAAAATTTATCAGAAGCTCTACGACAGCGGGGATATTTATAAATCCGAATACGAGGGCTATTACTGCGTCCCCTGCGAGAGTATGTGGACGGAAGCCCAACTCGTAAACGGAAAATGCCCCGACTGCGGGCGAGCGGTGGAGCGGAGAAAGGAGGAGAGCTATTTCTTCCGTCTCTCCAAATACGCGCCGAAGATCCTCAAACACTACGGGGACAACCCCGAATTTTTACAGCCGAAATCGCGCGTCAACGAGATGGTCAACAATTTCCTGAAAGAGGGATTGCAGGATCTGAGCGTGTCGCGCACGAACGTGAAGTGGGGCGTTCCGCTTCCCTTTGACGAACGGCACACCGCTTACGTCTGGGTTGACGCGCTCATCAATTATCTCTCCGTGCTCGGCTATCTTTCGGCGGACGATTCGCTCTTCAAAAAATACTGGTCGGCAAACCTGCACCTGATGGGAAAGGAGATCGTGCGCTTTCACGCGATCATCTGGCCCGCGATCCTGATGGCGCTCGGACTGCCCTTGCCCGAACGCAACTACGGACACGGGTGGCTCCTGATCGGCGGGGAGAAACTCTCCAAGAGTAAGGAGACGGGTTCGGAGGAGCTGACCGATCCCTATGAGCTCGTCAAACGCTACGGCGCGGACGCGGTCAGATATTTTCTTCTGCGCGAGATCCCGTTCGGGAGCGACGGCGAATATACGAACGAACGGTTTTTACTGCGCGTGAACGCAGACCTTGCAAACGATTTCGGAAACCTCGTCTCGCGCACGGAGGCGATGATCCTGCAAAACTTCGGTTGCGTTCCCCAAAGGGGCAAGGAGGAGGCGGTTGACAAAGAGCTGATCGCGCTTGCAAACGGCACGTTCGCAAAGGTCGAAAGCGCAATGGAAAAGTTGAACGCGCCCGACGCGCTCTCCGCGATCTTTGCGCTCGTTTCGCGCGCCAATAAGTATATCGACGAGACGACGCCCTGGGCGCTTGCCAAGGACCCCGCAAAAAAAGACCGTCTCGGCGCGGTGCTCTATAACCTTGCCGAGGTCGTCCGCATGACGGCGATCCTCTTGAAACCGTTTTTGACGAAAGCGCCCGCGCTTGTTCTGAAAAGTTTGTCGCAGGACGAAAACGCGGGTTTCGAGGCGTTGCAGTTCGGCGGTTTGAAAGGCGGGGAAAAGGTCGAAAAACTTGAGCCCCTGTTCCCGCGGATCGACGTGAAAAAGGAGATGCAGGCGGTCGCGGAGTTTGTCCGTGCGAACCGCAAAAAATCCGAACCGAAAAAGACGGAGAAAAAACAGGAAACTATGAAAAAAGAACTCATCACGATCGATGAATTCGATAAAGTGGAAATCAGAGTGGGCGAAGTCGTCGCCTGCGAAAAGGTCGCAAAGAGCGAAAAACTTCTGCACGAAACGGTGAGGATCGGCGGGGAAGTGCGTTCCGTCGTTTCGGGGATCGGAAAATTCTATACGCCCGAAGAGATGGTCGGCAAAAAAGTCGTCGTCGTCACCAACTTAAAGCCCGCAAAACTTTGCGGCGTTCTCTCGGAGGGGATGATCCTCTGCGCTGAGGACGGGGAAGGGAATCTCAGTCTTGTCTCCCCCGAAAAGCTCATGGAAAGCGGCGGAAGCGTGAGATGATCGACGTTCACGCGCACTTTGCGGAGGAGGGGTACCTCTTTCCCGACGAGTGGAATAAGATACGTTCGGCGGGTGTGTCGCGCGTCATTCTCGCGGGCGACAGCGTAGAGCATACGAAAATGCACCGCGACTTCTGTAAGGAGTATGATGGCGCGTTCTTTACGGCGGGCGTTCATCCCTCCGTGACGGACGGGTTTTCCCGCGGGACGGTCGCGGAGATCAAAGAACTATGCGGGGATCAAAAGTGCGTTGCGGTCGGCGAGATCGGGCTCGACTATCACTACGAAGATACGGATAAAACGAAACAGCGGGAAGCGTTTGAAGCGCAGCTCGCGCTCGCTTCCGAGGAGGATCTGCCCGTTCAGATTCATTCGCGCGACGCGTGCGCCGATACGCTCGCGATCCTGAAAAACTGCGAACGGTATCTGAAAAGCGGGATCCTTTTGCACTGCTATTCCTACGGCAGGGAGAACATGGACGCGTTTTTGAATTTCGGCGCGTATTTCTCGTTCGGCGGGGTCGCATGTTTTAAGAACGCGAAAAAGATTTGGGAGAGCGTGGAGGCTTGTCCGCTTGACAGAATTTTGTCCGAGACGGACAGCCCCTATTTAAGTCCGTTCCGCGGAGAAAAAAATTCGCCCGCGAATATTCCCGTCATCGTCGGGCGGCTCGCTCAGCTCAAAGGCACGGATCGGGAAACGCTCGAACGGCAGATCGAACAAAACGCCGAACGGCTGTTTCCGAAAATTTCGCAATAAAGTCGAAGGTTCGCCGTCACCAACGCGACGGCGAACCTCTTGTTCTTTTGTATGAAAAGCGTTCCGCCTTTCTGTTATCAGTATGTGCGGAAATGCGCGGAAAAGTCAAGGAAAATCATGGAAGATATACTCTATAAACACGGATTCGGTTTCAAAAAAAAGTTCGGGCAGAATTTTATCAGCGATAAGAATTTGCTCCGCGCGATCGTTGCGGATGCGGGCGTTGCAAAACAGGATACGGTGCTTGAAATCGGCGCGGGCGCGGGCGCTTTGACGGGCGCGCTTGCCGAATGCGCGCGGCGCGTCGTCTCTTATGAGATCGACCGCGAGCTGAAACCCGTGCTGGAAGAGAGCCTTGCGGGATTCGAGAACATCGAAGTCGTGTTCCGCGATTTTGCAAAGGAAAATCTTGAAACGCTCGAAGAGGCGCTGGGGGAATATGCGGTCGTTGCAAATCTTCCCTACTATATCACGACGCCGATCATTATGCGCTTTGCGGAGGAGGCAAAGCGTTGCCGTTCGCTCACCGTCATGGTGCAGGAAGAGGTCGCGTTCAGACTTGCCGCCGCGGAAAATACGGCGGACTACGGCGCGATCACGGCGGCGCTCGCCCGCCGCGGGGAAGCGCAAATCATGCGTAAAGTGCCGAGAGCAATGTTTTCGCCCCGCCCCAACGTCGATTCCGCCGTCGTAAAAATCGATTTTACAAGGGGCGGGTTTGCCGTGAAGAGCGAAAAGGCGTATCGGGCAGTGGTGCGGTGCGCCTTTCTGAGCAGGAGAAAGACGCTTGAAAACAATCTGATGAACGCGTTCCGCCTCGGCCGTGAAGAGGCGAAAGAAATTTTAGGGGCGGCGGGCATTCGGGAGGGCGCGCGCGGAGAAGCGCTTTCGCCCGAAACGCTCGGCGCGCTTTCGGATATACTGTTTGAAAAAAACATCGTAACGGGATAGGGGGACGAACCGTGAGAGTCAAGGAAGCCGAAAAACAGTTTGAGGCGGACAAAAGAGCGCATGACAGGCATTGCGAAAAATTCATGAATAAAATCCGCATTATTGGCGGCGTGATCGGGAGCGTTCTTACGGTCGCGGGAATCGTGCTGTTTATCGTCGGCGCAAACAAGTCCGATCATGTTACGGATTATATCTACGGGGGGATGTGTCTTGGAACGGGCGTACTCATTTTATTCACGGTCGTATTCCTGTTTCCTTTTTACACGAACAAAAAGTACCGCGTTTATGTTTTGGCGACAAAAAATTTATATCGGAATTATCTTAGTTGCACCGATATGGATGATGACGGTAAAGAGTTTTACAGGCGGAAGCTGGAAGAAATCAGAAGCGGAAAAGTTGAAAGAAACGTCGTTTTGTACAGTCGATCGCGCAAATAAAAAATTCCGCCCGTTCTGCGGAACGGGCGGAATTTTATGCTTTCGTATTTTTTACGCGATCAGCGATTTCCAGCTCTTTTCAAAGCCCTCTTCTGCGTGAAGCAGTTCTTCGGCAAGCTCTTTGATCTCGTTGTCGGCGTAATTGTCGCTCATCTGTCCGAGGCTCGTTTTGAGCGCCGTGATTCCCATGACCGTGCCCTGCACCATCATTTCGGCAATGTGCGCGCGGGAATCGTCTTTCATGGTGTTCACCTTGATGCTCGTCCACATCATCGCTTTCTTGATGGGACCGGGGTTTTTCAGCTCGATATTCTTGTTTTTGGCAATGATCGTCGCCTTTGAACCGATTTTTTCGTATTCCTCGTGTTGTTTGAGAAGTTCTTCCTTGACGGCGGTGTCGTCTACTTCGGGCAGGATGTCCGAAATGGACTGCAACGCAAGCTGGCAGTTTCTGTGCACTTCCGCAAGGACTTCTTCGCTTTTTTTGATTTCTTCCATAATATTCTCCTTGAACTTACTTTCAGTTTGTACGGAAACATAAAATGTATGCAAATCGGGTGCAAAACCGCTTGACTTTTTTGATCCGCTATGGTAAATTGATTTAGCCGCTAAGAACGGGCAACAAGAAAAGCATTCCCGAAAGGGGATCGCCTAAGCAGCTTGCGAGACCGAAAGGAGGTAAAAAACGAATGTACGCAATCATCGAAAACGGCGGAAAGCAGTATAAGGTTTCCGAGGGCGACGTTCTCAAAGTGGAAAAGCTCCCTCAGGAAGTCGGGGCGGAAGTCACTTTCAACGTCGTTATGGTTTGTGGCGATAAGGGCGTGAAAGTCGGAAACGACGTGAAGAACGCCAAGGTTACGGCAAAAGTGGAAGCGCAGGATAAGTTCAAAAAGATCATTGTATTTAAGTACAAGGCAAAGAAGAACGAGCGCAAGAAACAAGGTCACCGTCAACCGTTTACTGCGGTAAAGATTGAAAAGATCACGCTTTGACCGCAACAGGGGCTGAAAGCCCACACTTTGAATAAGGAGATGATATTATGATTTTTCTCGGTTTATTCGCTCATAAAAAGGGAACGGGTTCCTCTCACAACGGAAGAGACAGCAATGCAAAACGCCTCGGCGTAAAGCGTCAGGACGGGCAAGCCGTTCTTGCGGGCAGCATTCTCGTCCGTCAGAGAGGCACGAAGATCCACCCCGGTAACAACGTCGGCATCGGCGGAGACGATACGCTCTTCGCTCTCAAAGACGGCGTGGTAAAATACGAGCGCTTGGGAAAGGACAAAAAACAAGTCAGCGTCTATTAAAATCAAAAACAGGACAGCCGCTCTTTCAGGAGCGGCTGTCTTTTTCATATCTGATAATATCCTCTACGTTGCAGTCGAGTATCTCGCATAAGTCGTTGAGCGTCACCGTGCTCAACGGCTTGTTGTGTTTGAGTCTGTCCAAAAGACTTCGGCTGAGCCCGTGCTGCTGAACGAGTTTATAGGTTGAGATCCCTCTTCGTTTTAAGGTATCGTAAAAAGGTTCGTAAGTAATCATATTCCGATATTTTTATTTTAATTTATACTCTATCACTTGACAATACTCGATAAATAGAGTATATTGTAATAAAAATACGGTTTCTGCGGAAACCGGAAGCGAGGTAGAGTATGTTTTACATTCTTTGGCTGGGAGCTATGGCTGCCGTGGCTGCCGTTCTTGCCGCGGGATTTGCCGTCGGGTATTTATTTTGGAAAAGAAAACGCAACCAATTTCTGAAACGGCGCGCGGAATTGAATGCGTCCGTCAATTCCGTGATCGCCGAAAACGGACTGAATATCGATAAAGTGTTCGTTCTGAACGATCACATGGCGTTTAATAAGCAGGACGATTCGCTGAAACCGCATTTTCTCATCGACAGCAACGCACGGAAAATGATCTTTCTCGATTACGATAAGTCGCTTACGGTCGTTGCGGGTTTTGACGAATTTCTCAATTACGAGATTTACGAAAACGGAAAAATGGAGTTCAGCGGCGGCGCGATCGGAGGCGTGTTTGCGGGCGCGTTTTTCGGCGATACGGTGGGCAGGTGCAATAATCTGCGCCTGATCGTTCGCTTGAAGCGGTACGACTGTTCGCAAATGACCTATGATATTATCGCCAAAACCCTGCTCAATTGGGGCGTGACTAAAACTTCAAAGGCGTATCAGACTTGTATGTCCTCCATGCAGGAGCTCGTTTCATTTTTCGAGGTGATCAAAGAGGAGACGGCGAAAGCCGTTTGAAAAATCAAAAAAGCGCGGAGATTTTTGAAAATCTCCGCGCTTTGTGCGTGAATGAATTGAAATTTATCTTTTCCAAGGGCGTTCTTTTTTGAACCATCCGTTATGCTCCCAATATCGGCAGTCCGCGCTTTCAGGATCGGTTGAACGGATAGACTTTTGTATCATACGGCAAATTAAAAATTTGATTTTCGTGAAAAATTTTGTTTTCGCGGGTTTGGAATAATTGATTTTAGCGAACTTTTCAGAAAACTTTTTGACGCTTCGCGTTATTTTTTTGCGTTTAGTTTCGTCAAGCCGATCCCAAACGATTCCGTGCATGAGCTTTGCGGTAAACATTTTTATTTTGGAAATTCCCCACCACGACAGACTGTCTTTTATGTCCTCCGCGGTGGATTTTGCGCCTGCGCCAAGACACTGCGTTAAGATTGCGGCGCGCTTGCCGAACATCTCTTTTGCAGGACGGTGCGGCATCCAGCGGTACCCGAAATGGTCTAAGAGCGCTTTCATCGCGCCCGTGGCGTGCATGACGTAAGCGGGAGAAGCGAATACGACGAGATCGGCTTTTAACAGCGCGTTTTCTATTTTTCGGATATATTCGGCGTCTTTGCACAAGGTTTCGCTCTTCATAAAGCACGCCGTACAGCCCGCGCAAAAATCGGGGCAATCCTTGGGCAGGTAAAATTCAGTAATATCCGCCGTTTGCCTGAACGGTTCTAAAAACAGTTCTTTCAGTTGATAGGTTACGCCGTGTTTTTCCGTGCCGTTGATAACCGCTATATTCATGGATCTATCTTATCATAATTTTGCCGCAAAGTAAAATGAATAGATATATCCGCCAAAATTTTGCGCAGGGTCTCTTTACGGGAACATTTTACCGCAGTCGGCGCATATATCTGAATGAAAAACTTTTTAGAAAAAATTTGCGAATTAAAAGAAAATCGCTTGCTTTCTTCCCGTGAATATGATATATTATTCAAGCAAGTCGGAAGTTTAGCTCAGCCGGGAGAGCATCTGCCTTACAAGCAGAGGG
>CAJUCM010000002.1:114586-115150 GCA_910585235.1 uncultured Christensenella sp. | reverse complement strand
TCGGTTATCCCGTTCTCTGCGGAATCCAGACCGCCGTTCGGGGAAAGATCGGAAAAGACCAGCCCGAACGTGAGCGAAAACGCCAGCATTGCGCTCGCCCCGATTGCGGAAATCTTTTTCCAGCTCCATTTCTTATTCATGGTTCTGCCTCCTTGTCTTGCAAAACGATCAATCATTTTATTATGTATAATCAATCCATTATAACTATACGAATATATTATAACTCATAGAATATCCGTAAAGCAAGTGTTTTGAATGCAATAATCAGATTTTTTCACCGAACTTCCGCCCAAATTGACATTTTTTAACCAATTTACCCATAAATTTGCGTGAAACGCCCTGATATTCCGCCTGCTCCGTCCGTCATACGGCGGCATATCGGGGACACGGCTCGGCGGCTGTATCACACAAAAATAAGACTATCCCGCATACACAATGTATGCGGGATAGTCTTATGAAAGATAGAGGTTTTGTGCGTATAAACTATTTTTTCTTTTCTTTCGGGGTACAGTGACTGCAATGCGCGCAATCGGAACAGCAGTCGCAACCGCCTTTCCCCTTTTT
>CAJUCM010000002.1:55417-114576 GCA_910585235.1 uncultured Christensenella sp. | reverse complement strand
GACCCCGACGACAAACGCCGCCGCCAACACGATCACTAAAATTTCATACCACTGCATAAGCGTTACTCCTTTTTCTCGGTAGGTTCTTCCGCTTCGCTCACGGCTACTTCCGCAAGTCCTTCCGCATCCGCGCCGACCGCCGCAACCGCCTTTTTGACGGGGTGTTTTTTATTCCACAGCGCGATCCCCAAAATTGCCGCCGCAATGACCGCCGCCCAGATAAACGCTGTCCACCACCATTCGCCGACAAGATAGATCATAGACGAAACCAGATAGGAGACGACCACCCAGAAGAGAAGCGTCCACTTGAACTTGCCCTTGGGAAGTTCGGCTTTCGCCGTAGCGCACGCCGCGAAACAGGGAATCGTCAGCATATTGAACGAGATGAACGCGATCAGTGCGGGAACCGTAATACCCGTCTGCTGTATGAGGAAGATCACTTCGGAAACGCCCTCTTCGCTCGCCTCGAACCCTACGCCCGCGCCCGCCGCGATCGTCGCGCACAGCACCGAGAACGTCGCAAGCACGTTTTCCTTTGCAATGAGACCCGTCATTGCCGCCACCGCGAACACCCAGCCGAACTGACCGAGTTGCGAGCCGCAACCGATCGGCGTTAAAATGGGCTGTATCAGCATTCCGAGGCTTGCAAGAATACTTCTACTCATATCCTCGTCGGCAAGGTAGTGCCAATCCCAACTGAAATGCGACAGGAACCACACCACGATCGTGGAGGCGAGTATGACCGTAAACGCCTTTTTCAGGAAGTGTTTGAGTTTATCCCAAAGGTGGATCATCAAACCCTTAAAAAGCGGTTTATGATAGGCGGGAAGTTCCATAATAAACGGGGGAACCTCCCCGCGCATGGTCGTCGAGCGCATCAGAATCACCGTAGAGATCGCAACGACAATGCCGAGCAAATACATTCCGAGCACAATGAGATCGACGTAGGGCGCGTCCGCCGCGCCGAGGATCCCGCCCGAAATCGCCGTCAGAATGGGCAGTTTTGCCCCGCACGAGAAGAACGGGATCACCCGTATCGTCGCCGTTCGTTCCTGTTCGTCCGCCAGCGTCCGCGTATTCACGAATGCGGGAACGGAACAGCCGAAGCCCATGATCATGGGCATGAACGCCCTGCCCGAAAGACCGAACTTTCTGAAAATTCTGTCGAGGATGAACGCAATGCGCGCCATGTATCCGCTGTCTTCGAGAATGGAGAAGAGCAGGAACAGAACAAGGATCTGGGGAACGAAGCTGAGGACCGCCGCAAGTCCTTCCCACACGCCGTTGACGACAAATCCGCCCAGCCATTCGGGAGCGTTCACGCAAGCCATTTCCAGCCCCGTGCCGACAAGCCCCGTCAGCCAGCCCATCAGATTCTGCAACATCACGCCCGGAGAGAACAGCGTTCCGTCATAGAAACAGGCAAGAAGCTGTACGCCCACGTTTTCCGTATCCATGCCGAGTTCTTCGAGCGTGGGAAGTCCGCCGCCGAGCGAAGCCCATGCGCCGATATACAGAAAATCCTCTGCAAACGTGACGTGGAAGATCGCAAACAGAATGAGAATAAAGATGGGAATGCCCCACACTCTGTGCGTCAGAATTTTATCCGCCTTATCCGATCTCGTCAGTTTTTCGCCCGATTTATTCTTACGCTCCAATACGGAGGAATAATTCGCCGATATGTATTTATATCTCGCGTCGGCGACGATCGCCTCGAAGTCCGTGCCGAACGTATCATCCGAAAAAGTCGCCTTGAACGCGTCTACCATGGGAATAAGTTCTTCGTGCGCCTTGGCTTCGATCTCGTCCATTTCGCACAGCTTCACCGCATGAAAGAGAGGCGCGTTCACCTCTTTCTGTCCGCTCAGCGCGATCGAAACGTCGCGGATCAGGTGCGCGATCGGGGAATCTTTCAAGACCGTCTCCCCCTTTCTCGGCTGTTTGGAGCACTTGATCGCCCTGTCCATCAGCTCTTTGATCCCCTCTCCTTTCAAAGCGGAAATCTTGACGACGGGAACGCCGATCTTTTTTTCGAGTTCCTCCGCGTCGAGCCTGTCGCCGTTCTTTTCCACCGCGTCCATCATGTTGAGCGCGATGATCATGGGAACGTCGATCTCCATGAGCTGCGTCGTCAGATACAGATTGCGTTCCAGATTGGTCGCGTCTATAATATTGATAACGCACGCGGGCTTTTCGTCGAGAATAAAGTTGCGCGAGATCACCTCTTCGGGCGTATAGGGCGAAAGCGAATAAATTCCCGGAAGATCGACGATCTTGACGGGCTCCGCACCCTTTTTATAGACCCCCTCGCGCTTATCCACCGTAACGCCGGGCCAGTTGCCGACGTACGCCGTCGAACCCGTCAGAAGATTGAAGAGCGTCGTTTTTCCGCAATTCGGATTGCCTGCCAATGCAAAATTGATCATTTTCCAGTCTCCATCGTCACGCATTCCGCTTCCGTTTTGCGCAGGGTAAGCTCATAACCGCGGATCGTCACTTCGATCGGATCGCCGAGCGGCGCTTTCTTTCTCAGATAAACGTCCGCGCCGGGCGTCACTCCCATATCGAAAAGGCGGCGGCGGATCTTTCCTTCGCCCGCAACCGCTTTTATAACGCCCCTCTCCCCGATCGAAAATTCACTCAGTTTCTTTTCCATATATATACCTCGTTTATCGTTTCAGATTTGATTCAGGCAACAAAGATATGCGCCGCAACCGCCCGATCGAGCGCAAGTTTTCCGCTCTTGACCATGCAGATAACGCTCCCGCCCGACGAGGAAAACACCGTGATCTCCGCCCCCGTCATGATCCCAAGGTTTTGAAGATGTTTCTTCGTCTTATCGTCCGCGACGATCTTTACGATCTTCACCGCCCTGTTGACGGGCGCAAGCATTAACGGCATATCCGCTTCCTCCGTTTGCAAGTTCGCATACGCGAACTTGTCGCCTTAAAAATTGTCCGCCACGACCGCCCCATGTGCGGTTCGGCATTGCGAACTTGACACTATATTATCATTCCTTTTTCATTCTGTCAACTGTTTGAACGCAATTTTTATAAAAATATTTTGAGAATTTTTTTCCTCTCTTACCAACGGATTTATTTCAAATATCAATACTAATGTCATAAATTTTATTGACAAACTTCGCGTTGTGTTCTATAATGGCTCTGTAACTACACGGGAGAGTATTATGATTGAAGTCAAAGAAGTCAAAACGCGGAAACAGGTCAAAGAATTCCTGAATTTCGCGCTGAAAATGTATAAAGGAAATCCTTATTTCGTTCCCCCTATTTATTCCAATGAAAAAAAGCTGTTCGGGAACAATCACGACTACTGCGATCAGGCGGAATCCGTTTTCTATCTCGCCTATAAGGACGGAAAAGTAGCGGGAAGAATTTCGGGCATTCTGCAAAAGGCAAGCAACGAAAAATGGGCGCAGAAGCGCGTGCGCTTTACGCGGTTCGACTGCATCGACGATCAGGAAGTTGCCAACGCGCTCTTTTCCGCAGTGGAGAATTGGGCAAAAGAAAAGGGAATGCTGGAACTCGTAGGTCCTTTGAACTATTCGGATATGGAACGCGAGGGACTGCTTGTTGAAGGATTCGATCAGCTCAACACTTTCGAGGAGCAATATAATTTCCCCTACTACGAAAAACTCGTCAAGGGCTACGGCTTCGAGCAGGAAGTGGAATGGATCGAGTACCGCCTGACCGCGCCCACCCCCGAATATATGGACAAGATGAAGCGCGTGACCGACAAGGCGATGGAGCGCGGCGGATTCCATTTCGGCAAAGCGAAGAACACGAAAGATTTCCTCAAAAAATATGCGGACGATTTCTTCCGCATCATTGACGAAACTTACGGACCCATCTACGGCACCGTTCCCTTCACCGAGAAGATGAAGAAATCCATTATGAAAGATTTCTCCCTCATTCTCAACCAAAAATACGTCGCCGTCATTCTCGACAAAAACGAAAAGCCCGTATGCTTCGGGCTCTGCTTCCCCGGCTTCGGAAAGGCGCTTCAAAAATCGGGCGGAAAGCTCACGCTTCCCACGATCTGTAAAGTTTTGCACGCCGTCAAAAAACCCGATTCGATCGACCTCGGTCTGATCGGTATTCTGCCCGAACACCGTCATACGGGGATCAGCCACGCGATGTTCTACGAAATGTCCAAGCTCCTCATTGACGGAACGGCAAAATATGCAGAGACGAACCTCATGCTCACCTACAACTACAACATTCTGAACCAGTGGAAAAACTTTAACCCCGTCCAGCACAAACGCCGCCGCTCCTACGTCAAACCGATCGCGGAGGAACAGCAGAGCGGACAAACCGTCACCGAAGAGGCGGCGGTCGCAACCGACGGAGAATAAAAAAATGTTAAAAAAGCCCGCTATCAGGCGGGCTTTTATTTTGCTCTTTATTTTTTACGGATGATCGCCGAAGAGAACGGCGCAAGACATACGTTGTTGAGCGCGACGGGATTTCCCGACAGAAGATCGTCCCCCTCCCCTTCGCAGACGTAGAAATTCACGGGCGAATCCGAAATATTTGCCGCCGTATAGACGGTTTCCCCGTCACGGGAGCGCTCGAAACAGAAGTATTTATTCTGCAACACCCTTTTTTCGTAATTCCCGTAGGCGAGCGCGCGCGACGTATTGCGGATTCCGCACAATTTTCGGATATGGGCGCAAAGTTCGGGATTCGCGCTTTTGTCGATCTCGCTCATGGCGGGGCGCAAATGAATATCGCCGTCCCCCTTTCCGCCCTCCTTGCCGTATTCCGAACCGTAATACACGCACGGGATCCCCGGCATTGTGAAGAGCACGGAATAGAGCGCATATATTTTTCGCCTGTCCGCAAGCTGCGTTGCAAGGCGCGGAACGTCGTGATTGTCCGCAAAGGAGAACAGGTTCTTGCCCGTATAGAGGCACCAGGGCTGCGCGCCGAAGAGACGGGTGAGCGAATGCTCGATCTCAAAGAGGTTATCCGAATTGAACGCCGAAACAAGTCCCTTATAGCATTCGTAATTCGTGATTGAGTTCAGCCTGTCCTCTCTTATCGCCTCGCGGAAGTTGCCGATATGAATGACCTCGCCGAGCAGAAAGAAATCGGGCTTGATTGAACGCACTTCCGAACGCAGGCGTTCCAAAAACCAATAAGGCAGGCTGTAACAGACGTCGAGGCGAAGCCCGTCGATATCGAACTCTTTCAGCCAGAATTTCACCGCGTCCATGAGATAGTTGACTAAATCGTTGTTCTCCAAACGCAGTTTGACAAGTTCGGGGTGCCCCTCCCAATTTTCATAGTTGAACCCGTCGTTATAAGCGGAATTTCCGTAAAAGTCGACGTTGAACCAAAATCGGTAATCCGTTCCCTCGCGCTTTTCCCGAACTTCCCTGAACGGGAAAAATTCCCTGCCCGTATGGTGAAACACGCCGTCGAGGACGACGCGGATCCCCGCCTTGTGAAATTCTAAAACAAGTTCCTTAAATTCCTCGTTCGTGCCGAGGCGGCGGTCGATCTTAAAAAAATCGACGGTATCGTAGCCGTGCCGCTCGCTCTCGAAGAGCGGATTGAAGAGAACGGCTTTGAAGCCGAGTTCTTTGATCCGCGGAATCTCTTCTTTGATGATATGCAAACGGTGACGGGTCTCCCCGTAATCGTTCTCCCGCTCCGCCCCGCAGAATCCGAGCGGATAAATCTGATAAAACGTACTCTCGTCAAACCACATATGATGTTTCCCGTAATTCACTCTTTGATCCTGACATACACTTCGCAGGCGTTCGGATCCTCTACGCCCGGCTCTTTGCGGATCTCAAATCCCAAGCCTTCGAGAAGGGGCGCGAGCTTATTGTAGCCGTAGTTGCGGCAGTCAAAATCGGGATATTTCTTTTGCAGTAATTTTCCCGCTTTGGCGGCGTACATCCAGCCGTCGTCGTTAGAATTTTCCTCGATGATGCGGGAGATCGAATCGACAAGTTTCGGATTGGTCTTCTTTTTGGGCGCCGCGGAAGCGGTCTTTTTTGCCGTCTTTTTGACTTTTGCCGCCTTCTCCTCCTCTCCCTCTTTGGACAAAAGATCGAGATATTTGAACTGGTTGCACGCCGCCACGAACGGACGGGGCGTCTGTTCCTTTCCCATACCGACGACCGTTTTGCCCGCCTCCCTCAGCCGCATGGCGAGTTTTGTAAAGTCGCTGTCCGACGAGACGAGGCAGAACCCGTCCACATTGCCCGCGTAGAGAATATCCATCGCGTCGATGATCATGGCGGAATCGGTGCTGTTCTTGCCCGTCGTATAGCCGTACTGCTGCATGGGCGTGATCGAGTATTCGAGAAGGATCGCTTTCCAGCTCTGTAAATTCGTGCTCGTCCAGTCGCCGTAGATACGGCGGTAGGTCGTAATGCCTAAGTTCGTGATCTCGTCTACGATCGTTTTAATGTATTTGCTCGACGTATTGTCCGCGTCGATGAGCAAAGCAAACTTTTTATCTTCCATTCTTCTATCATACAATACTTTACAATAAATTGCAAGCGATTCCGAAAAAAAGTCCCCGCTACTGCGCGGAGACGAGAATTCTTTCCAGCATTTCCTCTTCGGGGTAATGCGTGAAAAAATCACGCGGATAGGACGCTGAGACGGGAATATCCGCAACGACTTTTCCGCCCTTTAAGACGACGGCGCGGGATGAGAAAAACACCGCTTCCCGAACATCGTGCGTGACGAATAAGACCGTTTCGCCCCGCTCGGTACACAGCCGCGTTACGAGCGCGAGCAGATCGCGCTTCAAGGAGAGATCGAGCGAGGAGAACGGCTCGTCCATGAGGAGCGTATCGTGCGGGAACAACAGCGCGCGCGCGATCGCGACCCTTCTCTGTTCCCCGCCCGAAAGCTCGTGCGGATAGCGGTTTTCCTTGCCTTGAAGTCCGACACGGGCGAGCATTTCCGCCGCCTTCCCCCGCTCTTCCTTTTTCAGAACGAATTTTACGTTCCCCTCCGCGGTCAGGTGCGGCAAAAGGCGGGAATCCTGAAAGAGACAGGAGACGTTCCCCGCGCCCTCGATTTTCCCCTCGTAATCGGTGAGGCGCGCGATCGCACTCAGAAGCGTGGTTTTGCCCGCCCCGCTCTCGCCGAGGACGGCGGTCGCCTTGCCCTCTTCCAATTCAAGGTTGATATTATCGAGGGCAAGCGTATTTTTGTAGCGTTTGGTAAGACCGCTGATTTTCATTTCCGCACCCCCCGATCCCATTTGATAAATAGTTTCTTTGCAAGCACGCACGCGCCTTCGAGTACAAATCCGAGCAAGACCGTGACGATCGTCAGCGCAAACAGACGGGAAACCGCAAAATATATCTGCGCTTCCTGCATCATACCGCCGAGGCTCTCTGCGGTCGAAGCGAGCACTTCGCCCGAAACAATGATTTTCAGTCCCATAGAAAAGGTCGCGCCCCCCTCCGTCAGAAGCGTCGGCAACGATACGGGCAGATACAGCCCGAACACCCGCTTTGCCCTGCCGATTCGATAGGCTTTTGCAAAATCGCCGTACCGCGCCACCCCGTCCGAAAAGCAGGCGAGCGCCGAGGCATAGACCGCGGGAAACAGAACCAGCACGGAGACGACGACGGGCGCGAAGGACGGCGACGTCCACCGAATGAGATACGGGACGATCGCAAGCGTGGGATACGTTCTTAAAACGGACACGACCGGAGAGAGAAACGCGCGCACGCCGCGAAAAGATACGGCGAGCGCGGCGAGCAAAGCCCCGCACGAAAAGGAAATGAGAAAGGACAAAAAGGTGCGCAAAAAGGTCGCCCCGAATGCGCGCCAGAACGCCCGCGTCAGTTCGCCGCCCGTAAATAAAAGTTCCCCGACAGACGACAGCGTATCCCCCACCGACGGAAAGAGCAATTCGTTTCTGACGCAATAATAGGCGATCACCCAGACGATCCATAAAAAAGCAAACCCCGCCACGCTCAATCCGAAAGAGAGCAATAAATTTTTATGCTGTCGCAATGCGAGACTGAATTTCATAGGTTACTTATTTCTGAACGCGGAAACTTTCGCCGAGGCGACGGGTTCGGCGCAGAGATAGTAGTCGCACCCGCCTGCGGGCGTGATTTCGCTCGCGGGATTTGCGATCGCTTTGAGATACACTTTTTCGGGATCTTCCGCCTTATTGCCGTTTCCGAGAATCTCATAGGGAATATTTTTCTCTTTGAGGACGCAGCGGAACGTGAGCCCCGGAACGTTTGCAAGCTGAACGACGCCGACCGTCTTTCCTTTGAGCGCGGAAGCGAGGTTTTCGGAAGTAAGCGACGCCTGCTCTCCCGCGCCGAGGAAATACATATTGCCGTTCGTGACCGTGCCGAGCATTTGATAACGCTGTCCGTTCCCCAAAAGTTTCGCCGCCGCGTTTACGGGCAGAATGCAGAAGTCCGCATTGCTCTCCTCGTTCTGACCCGTCACCTGCGCCGCGATCGCGGTTCCCGCAACGATATGATATTCAAACAGATTGCCCGTACTGTTTTGAATCGCGTTTGCAAGCGAGAGCGCGGGCGCGCCGTCGGGCGCATACACCGTGTAGGAATTTGAAGAATCCGCCGCCGCGGGCGTTCCCGTATAGTAGAACGAATCCTCCGCGATCTTTGTAAATTCGGGATCCACCGAGACGAGTTTTGCAAGAAAGGCGTTGACCGTATCCTTACAGTCCGCGCTCTTCGTAAAGCGCACCGAACAGTTGCGGATAACTTCACGCGTCAGATTGTTTGCGTTGAAAGAGGGCTTGAATCCGCTCGGATACTTGTCCTGCAAAAGGTTTGCGACGACCGCGCCGTCCGCCGAATCGAGATAATCCTTGCTCCCCTCGAAATAACTTAAAAGCGTTCCGACCGCTCCCTCGTCCTCTTCGAGAATGCTGTTTTTGGCAACCAGAACCGCCTGCGGATAACCGCCGTCCCCGCCGTAGAGCGTTTGCAGATCGCCCGCGAACGCAAGCGTCGTCGGCGTATTGACGCTGTTGCAAGATACAAACAGCGCCGAAGAGAGAACCGCCGCGCAAGCGGTCGCATAGCGAATGATTTTTTTCATATATGATACTCCTTCAAATATAATCAGATTTTTCCAAACAGGGTCTTTGCCGAAACGCCGTCAAGTGAGCCGATCTTCCCCGTCAGCGCATTGATCGCGGAAGAGGGCGCGTCGAGCACGACGCACATAACGAATACGCCCCGCTCCCTGTAAGGTATTCCCATTCTGCCCACGACAAATTCGCCGTACTCGGCAAGATACGCGTTGATCTTTTCCGCCTTTGCGCGGTCCTCCGCCATGACGGAGAGTACCGCAAGTCTTTTTTCTTCCATAATAAAAACCCCTCGCTCCGAACGGGAGCAAGGGAAAAACACGCCTTTTATCGGCGTCCGATCCGTATTTGCCCTTTGCCGTCAGATAGACTCTTCCCGTTCAGGTATGTTGATAAATGAATTATAGCACGGTTTTATAGAAAACGCAAGCGGAATAATCGAAGATATTTTCCGCATACTACGGATATGAAAAAAATATTCAAAACCGTACCGGTATTACTTGCAACCTCATTCGTACTCGCAAGCGCCTGCGCCTGCACCAACGGCGTCAGCGACTTGCGCCGCCGTGAAAGACAGATGCAGGAACGGCAGAGACAGGAACAGGAAGAACAACTCCTGGAACAGGAGCAGAACCCCGAAGAAGAGCTCGACCCCGATTTCTCGGTCGATCCCGACTGCCCCGGCTGTCCGGAAAAGCCCCATAGACCGCACCGCCCCCATTCCGAAGATCCGCCGCAGAACCCGATCTTTCCCGATCACGGGCATATCCAGCCCCGCTACGGCGAGCCCGTCGATAAACCGAAGCCCGTGCCTTTCCCTTTACCGCACAACTAAATCAGCTTAAAAAACCCTTGATGATCTGTTCTTCCGCCTGTTTTTCGTCAAGACCGAGCGTCATGAGTTTGACGAGCTGTTCCCCCGCGATCTTGCCGATCGCGGCTTCGTGAATGAGCTCCGCTTCGGTGCTGTTCGCCGAAAGCGACGGCACGGCGGTCACTTTTCCGCCGTCCATAATGATCGCGTCGCACGCCGTATGCCCTTTGCATACGGCGTTTCCGTTGATATTAGAAAAGAATTTCTGATTCGAGTTTTCGGACGCGACCGAGCGGGACACGACGTCCGCGGAAGCCCCGTCGCCGTTGAGATCGACGTTAAAACGCATCTCCGCATACTGCTCTTTATGAGTATAAATTTTTTCGCGCACAACAAGTTCCGCGCCCGCTTCCAGCTCGCCCGACGTCGTGCGAACCGTCGAATCGATGCCCTTGATCTGCGTCGTCTCCATTTCAAAGCGCGCGTTTTCACCGAGATGAAATACCGTTGCGGGATTCATGACGTTGGAGCTTGCGCCCTCTTCCTTTTCTCCGTAATGCCGTTCGACGTACTTCACGCGCGCACCCTTTCCGATATGAAAGGTGTGAACCCCGCTGTGTTCGCTCATGCCCTGCGCGCAGTTGTGGATCCCGCAGCCCGCAATGATGAGAACGTCCGCGCCGTCGTCGATATAGAAATCGTTATACACCGTTTCGCGGTAGTCGCCCTTTGTGATGACGACGGGGATGTGCAGGCTCTCCCCCTTCGTTTGCGAAGAGACGAAAATATCGATTCCGCTCTTGCCGTCTCTGCGGTTTTCAATGCGGATATGTTCCGTGCTTTTTCTGCCGCCGCCCTCTCCGTCCTTTCTGATATTGTACGCGCCGTCGGGCAGGGCATGAAGTTCCGCCACTTTCTCCAACAGCATTTTTTCGATCTGATCCATAAACGCCTCCTTTAAGCGTTGAGCGCGCCGCACGCACTCCGGTTCACGAGCGCGGGAAGAATCTCTTTTGCGCTTCCCACCCGTTCGATCCCGCCGTTCTTTACGACGACGATCTTATCGGCGATCTCCAAAATGCGCTCCTGATGCGAAATGATGAGAATGCTTCCGCCCGCCTTCTTATGCAGATTCTCGAACACTCTGATAAGGCTCTGAAAGCTCCACAGATCGATCCCCGCCTCAGGTTCGTCGAACACGGAGACCTTGGTCCCGCGGGCGAGGACGGTCGCAATTTCAATGCGCTTCAACTCTCCGCCCGAAAGGGAAGCGTTTACCTCCCGCCCGATATAATCGCGCGCGCAAAGCCCCACTTCCGAGAGATACGCGCAGGCGGCGCCGATTGAAATATCCTTTCCCGCCGCGATCGAAATAAGGTCTTTGACGGTGATCCCCTTAAAGCGGACGGGCTGCTGAAAGGCAAAGGAGATCCCCGCCCTGGCGCGCTCGGTCACGCCGAGCCCCGTCACGTCCTCTCCGTCGAGCAATATCGTTCCGCCCGTCGGTTTCAGAATCCCCGCGACGATCTTCGCAAGCGTCGATTTTCCGCTCCCGTTCGGTCCCGTGATCGCAATAAACCGCTCGTTTGCGGTAAAGGATATATTTTTCAGAATAGGTTTCTCTTTCCCGCCTTCCGTAACGGAATAAGAGACGTTTTTAAGTTCTAACAACGAAATATCCTCCCGTAAAAAAACCGTGACTATTATAGCACGGTTCTTTCAAAAAGTAAATTGTTTTAAGGTTGCGCTTTTATGCAGACTTATTTTTTCTTCCTGAGCGACACGACAACGACGACCGTAACGACGGCGGCAACCACCGCAAGCACCGTCAGCGTTACGAACGCCCAGGTGAGCGACGGATGAAAGAAGTCTTTGCCGAATACGTTGAAATCGCTGTCGGCGGCATCCTTTTCGGTCAGAACAAAGGTAAGTTCTCCCTGCGGGAGCGCGTCGCGCGTATATACATAGGAGAATCCGCGCCCCTCTTCGTTCTCCCTCCGCTCAAAATCGAGCGAACCGTTCGAGAGATAGAACGGCGTGTTGATACAAATTTCGATCCCCTTGAAATCCGCCCACTTCCCCGCGGGGGACAGAAGATAGGAATATTCATAGCGGGGGTTTTTATTCCCCTCGACCGTGGGATAGAGCGGCGCGCGGACGCGGTTGGTGGCGCGCCCCTTTGCAGGAATACTCATATCGTATTCGTACCAGCGCATTAAATCCCCGGAAGTCAGCGAGAAGCAATCCACCGAACCGCCGACCCCGCTCCTCTCGTTGAGCATATCGACGAAAGCGTTATACCAATCCGTTTCACTAACTCCCGTATCCTCGCTCCAATCCGACATGGCGAATTGCGAAAACGTCATCTCGCGGTTTTGCGACGTATAGGAAGCGCCAAGTTCCCTGTCCTCCTTATCGTCGTACAGTTTAGGCACGACGGCATCGAGCGGTTCGCCGACGGCATAGAATACGGCACGCTTTTCTTCGTACTCGTCGAAACGGGTGTAGGCGTACATATCGCCGCCCGAAATACTCAGCCGCGCGCCGAGTTCCGGCGGAAACAGCACGCGCGTCTTTTTCGCGTTGAAAGAGAGTTTGAGTTTCATCGCAAAATCTTTTTCCTGCGCCTGAATATCCAAACGGTATTCCGTGACGGGCATATCTTCACGGTAAAACGTATCCGACTTTTTTTCTTCGAGAACGCGGCTCATATCTCTGTCCACGTCAAAGCTGTATCTGCCGTCGCGCGCATAGGTGTGCCGCACGTTGCACTCCGTCTCAACCCCGTCCACCGAAACGGCGGAGACCTCGTCGCCTGCGACCTCGGAAACATAGGACGGAAATTCGCCGAACGGAAACAGCAAGGTCATATCGACGTCCAGATCGGTCGGATTATAAAAGGAATATTCGGCGATCGCCTCCGCATAATAAGAGTCCAGTTCGAGTTTCCCCTGACGGGGCAGGCTTCCGATATTCAGCGTGAGCACTTCCTTTTCCACCACGACGGGGCAGGCTTCCCCCTTGACGATCGCTCCCGACGCATCCGTACCCTCCCAATAGGGCGGCGCGGAATTTGCCTCGGCAGTCACTGATCTTCCCGCAAAATAAACAGCGGTAATCAGCGGAAAAACCGCCGCAGACACGGCGACAAACCATTTACGAATCATTTCGATCCCCCGAACTCATTTTTTCTTTTTTCTTTCTGACGGACTTTTTTGCGGGTTCTTCCGCCGCCTCCCGCTTCGCACCTTCTTCGGCGGGCGCGGAAAAGAATTCTACCCAAAACGTACTTCCTTTCCCCTCTTCGCTCTCTACGCCGAACGGATAGCCGTGCGCCTCCAAGATCCCTTTTACGATTGAAAGCCCCAGTCCCGTGCCTTTTACGGGACGCTTGTGCGTCTCGCTCGAACGGTAATAACGGTCCCAGATCGTTGAAATTTCTTCCTGCTTGATCCCCTTTCCCGAATCCACGACTTCAAAACGGGAATTTTCTCCGTTGCGGAAGAGCTTTACCTGAACGGTTTTATCCTCGCCCGTATAGTTGACGGCGTTGCCGATCAGATTATAGAGCACCTGCTCGATTCGGGCGCGATTTGCAAAAACGTACAGATCGTCCTCCGCCTCCGTCAAGATCGTATAGCCCGCCGTCTCTTTCAGATAGTCGAATCTGCCCGCGACGCGGTAAACTTCTTCCGAGAGATTGAACACCGTCCGCTCCTCCTCGTCAAATCCTGCGCGAATCTTGGAAATATCGAGAAGATCGACGACGAGCGCCGTCAGTCTGTCGCTCTCGTCAATGATGATTTTTGCGTGCGCGTCGCGCTTCTCCTTATCGTCGCCCGATATTTCGCGGATCATGGAGGCATACGCCTTGATCATGGTGAGCGGCGTTTTGAAATCGTGCGAAACGTTCGCAATCAGCTCCTGCTGTATTTTTTCCGCTTTCGACATTTCGGTGCAGGCGTAGTCGAGCGTCTCGGAAAGTTCGTTGATCTCCCTGCAAAAGTAGTGCTCTTTGAAGTCGAGCGAGTAGTCTCCGCGGGCAAGCTGTTTGGCGCGCGCCGTCACTTCATTGACGGGCTTGGTGACAAGCACGGCAACGAACCCGCTTGCAACAAACGAAAGCACGATCGTCACCAGCACCATGATGAGAGAAATCTGTCCCATTCCCTCTTCCAGTCTCGTCAGCGATTCCAGAGAACTCATGACGCACAAGTAGCAATTCTGCCCGCCGAACGGGATCTCGATCGCATAGGTCAGCGTATTTCCGTCGGAGAACGTTACGCTGTCCCGTCCGCCGGAGAGTTCCTTTTTCAGCACTTCGGCGAGCGCGGGATAGCTCTTCTGATCCGTCCAATCGGGGAAAAGGCTTTGCCCGTCCGAATCGATCAGATAGCCCGTCACGCCGTAATTCTTATACGCCTCGACGATCACTTTCAAAGCGTCCTGTCCGTCGGTGCTCGGCGTGATCTTGTCAGACAGTTCCGCGCCCGCCGTTTCCAGTTTTTCCACCGTCTTTTTGCGGTAATGCCTATCTACGAGCGCATTCTGCACGACGATAAAAATAAGAACGACGGCGATCGCAAATAAAGAAAAACAGAACCACAGTACAAGGTTCAGACTTTTTCCCGTTTTAGTTCCGTTTTTTCTTTTTCCCAACATAGATCAAAATTACACTTCAAACTTATAGCCGAGTCTCCTGAGCGTTACGATGAATTTACGGTATTCTTTGAGACTGCCGCGCAGCATTTTGACGTGCGTATCCACGGTGCGGTCGTCCCCGTAAAAATCATAGCCCCAAACTTTATTCAGAAGCCGCTCGCGCGTGAGCGCTACGCCCCTGTTCTCCACGAGATAAAAGAGCAGTTCGTATTCCTTGGGCGTAAGCTCCGCCTTTTCGCCGTCCACATAGACGTTGCGACCCTTGACGTCGATCTTCAACCCCTCGAACTCGTAATAATCCTTCGGCGCCTCCGCCGCGGACGAACGCTTGATGACGGCGTGTATGCGTGTCATGAGTTCCTTGGGCGAAAAGGGTTTGGTGACGTAATCGTCCGATCCAATCTCAAACCCGAATAATTTATCGTATTCTTCGCTCCGCGCGGAGAGCATGATGACGGGCGTATTTTTGAATTTGCGGATCTCTTTAACTGCGGAAAACCCGTCGAGGCGGGGCATCATCACGTCCATTACGACGACGTCGTAATCATTTTCGCGGCACATCTTAACGGCTTCCATTCCGTCCTCCGCTTCGTCCGCCTCTCCGCCCTCGAATTCGATATATTCCTTAATCACCGCGCGGATCATCTCTTCGTCATCGACGATCAGAACTTTCATCCCCTTGCCTCCTCTTTGGTACGTTTTCTGTATTTTAATCCCGATTCATAATATCCGCTTTATCATTCTGTGAAAACCGTGTGAAAATATTATATCACGGAACCTTTCTTTGCGCAAGAGAAAATTTTTGGAAAAATTTCAAACGAATGTTTGACAAACATCTGTTCGTATGTTATAATGCTTTTATGATTTCGGAAGAGAAGCTGAAAATTTTAACGGAGAGCGCAAAATACGACGTATCCTGTTCCTCGTCGGGCAGTTCGCGGAAAAACGCGGGCGGAATGGGCAACGGATTTGCGGCGGGCTGTTGCCACTCCTTTACGCCCGACGGGAGATGCGTATCCCTTCTGAAAATCCTCATGAGCAACGACTGCATCTTCTGCTGCAAATACTGCGTGAACCGCGCGGGCGAGGACGTTCCGCGCGCCACCGCCACGCCCGACGAAATCTGCGAGCTCGTCATAGACTTTTATAAACGCAATTACATCGAGGGACTTTTCCTCTCCTCCGCCGTGTTCCGCACCCCCGACCACACCATGGAACAGCTTCTTTTGACGGTCAAAAAACTGCGCACGGAATACGGGTTTTACGGATATATCCACCTGAAAGGAATCCCCTATGCGGACGGCGCGCTCGCGCGCGAAGCCGCGAAATACGTCGATCGCATGAGCTACAATATCGAACTGCCCTCCGAACGGAGTTTGCGCCTTTTGGCTCCGCAAAAGAGCAAGGAGAGCGTGCTCGTCCCCATGAAAAAGCTCACCTATGAAAAGCGCGTCTTTACGGAGGAAAAACGGAAAGGTCATTTTCTTCCGGCGGGACAGACGACGCAGATGATCGTCGGCGCAAGCCGCGAGCCGGACGGGCAGATCCTGAAACTGTCCCAATCGCTCTACCGCGTGACGGGGCTCAAACGCGTCTATTACTCTTCCTACGTTCCCGTCGTGCACGACGCGCTCCTGCCCGAAACGGCGGCGGGAAGTTTAAGGGAGCACCGCCTCTATCAGGCGGACTGGCTGATGCGCTTTTACGGCTTTACCGCCGACGAGATCGCGGGCGACGACGAAAATCTGCCCGTGGAATACGACCCCAAATGCGCCTGGGCTTTGAGACACCCCGAAATCTTTCCCGTGGAGGTCAACCGCGCCCCGCTCGAAATGATTCTGCGCGTTCCGGGGATCGGCGCGCGGAGCGCCTATAAGATCACCACGGCACGCAGATACGCCTCCCTCTCTTTCGACGACCTCAGAAAAATGCGCGTCGTGCTCAAACGTGCGAGACACTTTATTACCTGCAAGGGAAAATTCTACGGAGAGCAGAACGAAGAGCGCGTGAAACTTCTCCTTGCGGGAACGGAGGCGCGCGAAAACGCGGAACAGCTCTCCCTCTTCTCTTCCAACGAGACGGCGCTCTCCGCGCTTACGGGGGAACTATGATATATCTCTACGACGGAACGAAGGAAGGATTTCTGTGCGCGTTCCTCACCGCCTTTTCCGACCCGCAGGCTCAGATCGCCTCGGACGGATTTCAGCTCCCGCTCGGCGCAAAAGCCGTCAATATCGCAACCGATCCCGAAAAGGCGGAGAAAGCGAAAAAGCGTCTGCTCTCGTTCGACAGACGCAGTATGCACGACCTTTCGCGGATATTGAGAAGCGGTGACGGCGACAAAGACGAAACGGCGTTCCGTTATTTCCGTTTTCTCGCCGAACAAAAACGACCCGTATCCGGTATGCTTTCGGAAGAGGCGGTGCGGCGGGCGGACGAATGTATCCGCCGCGTAGGCGTTGAAACGCACCGCACGAAAGGATTCCTCCGCTTTTTTGAAACGGAAAGCGGCGCGCTGTACGCGGCGTTTTCGCCCGACAACGATATTGCCGATCTGCTCGTTCCGCACTTCCGCGCGCGACTGCCCTTCTATCCCTTTGTCATTCACGACGTCAAACGGAAAAAAGCGGCGGTGTGGGATACGGAGCACAGCTTTCTCGCCCCGCTCGACAGAGCGGAAGTCTTGATCTCGGCGGACGAATACGCCTGGCAGGATCTGTGGCGGCAGTATTACGAAAGCGTAAACATCCCCTCCCGCGAACGGTTAAAACAGATGCGCGGATACCTGCCCGTGCGCTACATGAAGTTCATGCCCGAATTTTCCAAACGCAAAAAGTAAGAGGTGCGCATATGCGCACCTCTTATCGATTATCGATTGGCGAAAATCTTTTTCAACCGCTTCAAGTCCGCCTTGGGCGTGCGATCCGCATAGAGAAGTCCGTTGACTTCCTGCTCCACGTCCGTAAGCTGGGTATAACAGTAACCCTGAAACGCCGACCGCGTTATGCCGTTCATCAGCCCCGTAAGGCGATCGCACAACTCGTCCGCATCCTTTGCGCCGTCGTTATAGCCCCACGCACCGTCCTTTTCCTCGCTCTTGAACGCGATCCCGCCGAACTCGGTCATCAACACGGGTTGCCCCTTATAGCGGTGCCCCTCCGCAAACAACCGCCAGCCCTGCGGATACATTCCGTCATAGACGCCGCGGTATTTTTCGGGAAACGCTTCCTCCGTGAGAATATTATAATCGTGGACGCCGAGAATGTCGCTCTCCTCGACCGTCTCGAACCCGTCGTTCGTGGAGACGAGCCTCGTCGCGTCGAGCGACTTTGTGAGGTAGTAGAGCGACTTTGCAAAATTCTGCTGCGCCTTGTCCGTGCCGATCTCGCGCACGCCCCAGCTTTCGTTCAGCGGAACGTAGCAGACGACGCTCGTATAGTTTCCGGCGACGGAGACGATCTCCTGCCACTCCTTCGTGATCGCCGCCGCTTCGCGTCCGCAGAACGTATAGGCGGACGGCATCTCGCACCAGACGAGAAATCCGAGTTCCTCCGCATAATAGTAGAAGTACGGGTCCTCCAACTTCTGGTGTTTTCTCGCGCCGTTGAAGCCCATCGCCTGTGCAAGTTCTATATCCTTTCTCAGCGATTCCGCGCTCGGCGGCGTCAGCCCGCTCTCCTTCCAATAACCCTGATCGAGGATCAGCCTTTGATACAGCGGGCGGTTATTCAGACAGATATTTCCGCATTCGTCGACGCTGATTTTCCTCATTCCAAAGCGCGTATCCGCCCGATCGCACACGGCGCCGTTCCGATAGAGCGTGACCGTCGCATAAATGAGATTGGGTTTTTCCACCGACCACAAAAGATCGCCGAAGTCAAACGCAAGACCCGTGAGCGCGACGGAGAATACGCTCCTCTCTCCGTCCAGAGAAATACGCGCTTTTTTCAGAGGTTTTCCCTGAAAGGACAGTGCGATCTCCGCCTCGTCCGCAAGCCCGTAAAGCGTACCGATCTCACCGCAGACGAGACGGTTGTCAATATCCGTCTGCAAACGGTAGTCCGCAATGCAGTCTTCGCCGAAAAAGTCAAGCCACACGCTGCCCCACAATCCCGTATTCGCATAATAGAAACAGCCGAACGGCTTCCCCGTCCAGCTCTGCTTTCCGCGCGGAACGGCGGTATCGAGGGAATCGCGGCAGCGCACGACGACCGTGTTTTCCCCGCCGTTCAGATAGGGAGTGACGTCGGCTTGAAAAGGCGTAAACCCGCCCGTATGGGCGATCGCGTGCTTTCCGTTGATCCATACGTCCGTTTCGTAATCGGCGGCGTTAAAACAGAGCAGCGCGCGCTTTTCGGCGTTCTCTTTTCCGACCGTGAATTTACGGCGGTACCAGACCGTATCGTGTACCGCCCTGTCAAAAATCCCGCTTGCCTCCCATTGGTAGGAAAACGGTACGTTAATTTTTGTTTTCAGCGGAACTTTTCCCGTATCGACCCCGCGGGACATTCCGTCGTTTGCGTCGTCAAACTCAAATTCCCATTCGCCGTTCAGACTCTGCCAGCGCTCCCTTTTCAATTGAGGACGCGGATACTCGTTGCGTTCAAACCGTTTCATATTTTTCTTCCTTTATTTTCTCTTCCCGTCCTTCGTTGATCAAAGGACTGATTTTTTTATGCCAGAACGGCGCCAGCCCGCCCGCCGCGATTCCCGCGGCAACGGAGACCGCCGCCAAAAGGATCAGCACGGAATCCCAACCCCTGCTCTCCGCCATTGCGCCCATGAGAAAGCTCGACAGCGCGCTACCCGCATAACAGAACGTGTTGATCAATCCCGCGTACATTCCCGATTTCCCCAGCGTTCTGAGGCGGAACGGGACGGACGACGAAACGATATTATTGATCGCCGCCATAAAGCAGGCGACAAGCGAAAACACGACGATCGCCGCCGCAAGGCTCTTCGTATAGAGCCAGAGCGCCAGTCCCAAAACCCCGCCGCTTACAAGATAGAACGCCCCGCAGAGAAGAACGTCGTTGGGGAATCTTTTATGGATGAGCTTCGATATGTATGCGCCCGATATGGAGATGAGCGGCAGAATCAGCGTAATAATGATCGAGAAATACGTTTCGAGCGCATAGGTTTCTTTCAGAAGATTGGGCATCCAGGTCGTCACGCCGTCTTTGATAAACCCGTTTGCGACCGCAAACACAAAGATGAACGCAAGCGCGATATACACGGGTTTTTTAGAAGCCGCACCCTTTTCGTTCAGTGGAAGCTCCGATTTTTTGACCTCGTATCGGGGCAGATTCTTCCGGATATATCCGACGCCGAACAGCCAACAGAACGCGGCGGCGATCAGGATCCCTCCCGCAACGTAAAAAGTCGTCTGCCAACCGACAAACGAAACGAACAGCGCCGAAAGACCGTATGCGATAAACGTTCCCGCCGCCGTTGTCGTACTCATTAAAAGAATGCTCTGTCCGACGTCCCCGTCGTTCAGATATTCCGACTGCAATCTGACGAGCGAGCTCCACAGCACCGACTGCACCGCGCCGTTCGCGAGCCAGATATATTTCATATATGTAACGCTATCGCAAAGCGGCAACGCAACGTTCATGACCGCCGAAAGGATGAGCGCGCCGAAAACCGCAAAGCGCGTATTGTATTTATGGCAAAGAAATCCGTTGACGAGCTGTCCCGCGCCGTAGGCGAAAAAGAAAAAACTTGCAACCAGACCGGCGGCGTTTTTGGAAGAACCCGTCTGTTCGATCACCGCGACCATGGAAGCGGAATAATCCATTCTTCCCACGTTTGCCGCCGTATAGACGAACCAGCTCAAAAACAGTAATAACCCGACGCACCCGCGCGATTTGTTGCGTTCCATTTCTTAAAATATGATTTCCATTCCGTCGTAGGAGACGATCGTTCCGGAATTTTTTACCGCTTCTTTCATCTCGTCGTAAGTCTGCCCGCCGTTGTGCGAAAAATGGTTGAGAACGACGATCGTCCGATCGTCCGCCAAGCCCTCGCGCTTCATCCGCTCCACCGTTTTCAGATTCGTCCCGAAGCTCATGTGACCGTCCACCCAGTCGCCGCCGAGCGCAAGACAGCCCGTACAGTCGAGGGAGATAAGATCGAAGCGCCCCTCGCCTTTGAGAAGCGACCAGCTCTTTTCGGGAAATACGCCGGTATCATGCGCATACAGCATCTTTTTATTTCCGCAGGCGATCGAATAAACGACGGGCGACGTCGCGCGGTCGTGGTTCGCCCACAGCGGAAGAACGGAATATTTTCCGTCAACTTCAAAGCGTTCTCCCTCTTTGACGAGCGTGACCTCGGCTCCGCCGTGCGTTCTATCCGTCACCGGCTTGATCATGCCGTATCCGCTTTTCGCGGCGTAGAAATGCAGAACGCGGTGCTCGTGAGACAATTCTTTTTCCGCGATCTCTATATCTTCTACATACAGGTGATCGCTGTGCGAATGGGTGATAAGGCACCCGCAGATCTTTTCCCAATCGAAACCGTACTTCTGATAGTGCCAGACGGTATCGGGGTTGAAATCGATCAAAAGTTCGTCGTTGACGAGCGCCTGCGAACGGGAACGCAGATTTCTTCCGCCGAGTTCCCTTGACGCTCTGCACACTCTGCAATTGCAGAACAGCGACGGAACGCCCTCGTAAGCCGCCGTGCCAAGATATTTTATTTTCATGCTTCCGCTTCCTTTACGCTAAAACCGCGGGACGAAAGCCAGCTCAGCGCAAGCTCCGCCCACTTGCCGACGCGGACGTGTTCAGCGTCTTCCGGCGTTTGACCGCCCGTCTCTTCGTTGCAAAGGCTCAACCCGTGCCAGCCCCTTTCAAAGATATGCAGGCTGAACGGCACGCCCTCGCTCCTGCACGCGGAGGCAAGCAACAGCGAATTTTCCACGGGAACGCAAGTATCCGCCGCAGTATGCCAGATAAAGCACGGCGGACATTCTTTCGTAACGCGCTTTTCGATGGAAAGAAAATCATAATCGATTTGACCGCCGCCGCTCGAAATCCTTCTCGTTCCCTCATGCGTGAGCCCTTCCCGCATGGTGATCACGGGATAGGAGAGGATCGCGGCGTCGGGGCGGACAAGTTTATCGGAAACGCCGACCGCTCTTTGCGCTTCCTCCTCCGTGACGGTCGAAAGAAGTCCCGCAAGATGACCGCCCGCGGAAAATCCGATCGCGGCGACCAGCGCGGGGTCGATTTGAAAGCGCGCCGCATTCTCCCTGATAAAGCGCATTGCCATGACCGCCTCGTTGAGGGGGACGGGATACGCCGTTTCCACGGTATATTTAAGCTGAAACGCCGCATAGCCCTTTGACAGAAATTCGAGCGCGACGGGTTCCCCCTCTCTTCCTGAGATCATGCCGTAACCGCCGCCGGGGATCACAAGGATCGCGGGTCGCGTTTTCCGATAAAGTTCGGACAACTGCGAACGCGCATACGCCGTCAGGTATCCGCCCGTTGCGCCGCCGCGCCCGATTTTGAAATAGTCGTACAAATCGATCGTTTCGTATATCATTTGATCTCCTCCATATTCCACGTCCAGCTTCCGCAGTCGCACAGGCGGGGAAGCATGATTCCCGCACCCATGAGCGCCGCGCCGCCCGCCGTGAGATTTAATTCCCGAATGTAATATTTCTTGGTTTCGTCAAGTCCCGATAATTTCAGCACTCTGTCGTGATCGCAGGGATCGCCGCGGAATCGCTCGCCTACGACGTATGCTCTGCTCTTATCTTTGCTCACGATCATTTCGCAGAAATATTCCGAACAAAACGGATCGGACAGGCGGTACAGATCGCCCTTTAAGACAAGACCGTCGATCTTCTTATAGCTCCCGATCTGCTCTTTGACGAGTTCTTTTTCCTCTTTTGTGAGTTTGGAAAGGTCGAGCTCGTAGCCCGTCGCGCCGAGAGAGGCGATTGCACCGCGCGTTTCAAACGGCGTCGTCCTCTGCGTCTGTTGGTTGGGACAGTCCGAAACGTGACAGCTCATGGAACTCAACGGATAACACAGGGAAGTCCCCCATTGGATTTTCGTCCGCTCCAATCCGTCCGTGTCGTCGCTCGTCCAGATCTGAGGGAAATAATAGAGCGCGCCCCCGTCGAATCTGCCTCCGCCGCCCGCGCAGCCCTCGAAGAATACGTTCGGAAACGCCTCCGTGAGCCTCTTTGCAAGATCGTAAAAACCGAGCGTATAGCGGTGGATAAATTCTCCCTGCCGATCGGCGGGAAGCGCCGCCGAATAATTTTCGGTAATGTCGCGGTTCTTATCCCATTTTACATAGGATATGTCGTTTTCTTTCAGCACTTTCGAGACGGCTTTGAAAATATAATCGACGACTTCTTTTCTCGTAAAGTCGAGGACGAGCTGGTTGCGCCCCCTTACGGGTTCTACGCCCGCCTTGCCGATCGCCCAATCGGGGTGCGCGCGATACAGGTCGCTGTCCTCGTTCACCATTTCCGGCTCGAACCACAGACCGAATTTCAGCCCGTTCTTTTGACAGCGGTCGATGACGGCTTTTAACCCGCCCTTCAATTTCGTTTCGTTCACGGTCCAATCGCCGAGCCCCGCCCTGTCGTGGTCGCGCGCCCCGAACCAGCCGTCGTCCAAAACGAACGTATCGACGCCGAGCCGCGCCGCCTCGTCAATGATCGCATACAGTTTTTCGTTATCGAAATCGAAGAACGTCGCCTCCCAGTTGTTCGCAACGATCGGACGGCGCGCATACGCGCGGGCGGGATCGATAACGTAATCGCGGTAAAAATCGTGGTACGCGCGCGACATTCCGCCCAGCCCTTCCGCAGAATAGCACAGCGCCGCCTGCGGCGTTTCAAACGCCTCGCCGCCCTTTAATTGCCAGCCGAATAAATAGTCGTTGATCCCGCCCTGCACGCGCACGCTTTTGTTTGCCGAAACCTCCGCCGTCAGCGCGAACGATCCGCTGTATATGAGGTTAAACCCGTAGCACTCGCCCCGCTCCTCCGTACAGTTCTCCCGAAGAATGGCAAGAAAGGGATTCATGAAATGCGAGGAATATCCCCGCGCCGATTCCACCCTCAGCGTTCCCTCCCCGATCGGCGTGACGACGGGTCTGCGTTCGCTCGCCCACGCCCCCGCAAGGCGGAGCGCCGAATAAGTTCCGCAGGTATCGGGAAGCTGCGTGCAGAAGGAAAACGCTTTCAGAATCTCCGCCGTCCCGCTGCCTGCATTGCGCACCGCGGCGCTCCTGACGAGTACGTCGGAACCGTCCGAAACGGAATAGTTGAGATCGATCTCCGTTTCGGAAAAATCGTCTTTTAAGGTGATCGTCAGCGTCTCGTCCGCGCGGCGGACACAGGGCATTCCCGTAAGCGGGCGCGCGCCCTTGACAACGTTGTGCGAGCGGTAGCGGAAACGGCTCATTGCCGCGCCGTCCCCGCGCCTTACGACGACCGTCGCGGAGCGGAAATCTCCCCGTCCGAAACTTCCGAGTTCGGACGGCATGAAATCCGTCGCCATTTCCATATTTGGATCGTTGGGATCGGGTTCGGCTTTTTTGCCGTGTCCGCGTACAAGATAATCCGCATCCTCCGCGCCGATCTTTTTGCCGTAATACAGATGCTGCAAAAAACCGGCACGGTTTACAAACATCGCATAACTGAAACGTTTTCCGTTCAGCAAAAAGCAATTCGTTGCCCGATCGAAAATAACCATAGTACCGCCTTATAAATAAAATTTGATTTCGTAATCCTTATTTAAGTCCGCTCTGAACTTGACGAGCGCAATTCCGCTGTCGGGCGCGGCGCCCGTTCCGAACGGAAACGCCGTTTTATCGCGTTTGAGCCATTCCGCTTCCGCGTCCTCGCCGTTGACGGTGATCCTCGCGATCTTATCCGCACCGCTCAGCAAATGATATTTCAACGTTACTTCGCGCTCCGCAAAGCACTTTTCACCCGCAAACGTTCCCTCCGCTTTACGGAGTTTTACGACGAATGCGTTACTTTCTCCGCAATAGCCCGCTTCAAACGCACTCTTGCGGAACCGCCCCAGCTGATAAGCCGTCGTCTCGGTATCGTCCTCATATAAATATCCGCTGTCGCTTGCCGCTTTCGAGGGATAGAAGTCGTAAACCAACCGATCCCACTTCTGCTCCTTGGTGTTTTTCGCCTCGTAAGCGAGCGGGACAAGCGCGCCAAGACGGACAAACAACGGCGTCTCGCGCAACGCGTATTCCCGTTCGACGGTCTTGCTTCCCGCATAGGTTTTACCGCTGAATACGTCGAGCCATTTGCCCGCGGGCAGATAAATATCTTTCTGATTCAACGGCAACATCTCGCATGCAAATAATCCGCAGAACGCCTCCCCGCCCGCCTGAAAATATTCGATCTCCACTTTGTGCGGCTCGTTCGCGCTCAGATCGCACAGCGGAAACAGCATGGCGGAATGCAGCGTTTTATCTTCCAACACTTTCTTTCCGTCCACCCAAACGGTTGCGCCGTCGTCCGATCTCAAAAACAACCGCTTTTCCTTATCGAATTGCACCGTCGTCTCGAACCGCGCGGAAAAATGATAGACGGGCACGCCTTTTACGGGCGGAACGTGATTCAACGACATTGCAAGCGTTTTCCATTCCGTTTTTACAAGCGGTTCGCCCTTTAATTCGATGCCGTCATAAAAAGTCGCTTTTACGGGCGAAACATATTCGCGCTCCATAAGCGCAACGTATTTCTGCCCCGCAACGGGCGAATGAAGCAAATTGTTGCCGAGCATATATTCGTCGCTGCGCGCAAGCGCCTTTCTGTCGTTCGGATATTCCCATCCGAGCGCTTTGAAAATAGGCTCGCCCGTCTCATAGTTTTCGTACGCGTTCTTATAAATGACGGGAAGCAGACGATAGCGCAAGTTATTGTATTCGCGCACGATACTCAGCGTCTCTTCGTCATATACCCAGGGTTCGCGCGTGCGCACCACCGTGTTCGTGCAGTGCGGGCGGAACACGGGCGAAAGCGTGCCGAACTGCATCCAACGGACAAACCCGTCTTTATCGGGATTCCCGATATGTCCGCCGCAATCGGCGTTGACGTATGCGATGCAGTTGTTTGAGGCGGCAATCAGCGTTTGCACTTCCTGCGTAAGCGCGTCGGGTGTGCTGTCAATATCGCCCGTCCACTGGATCGAATAACGGTGCGTTGCGCTGCTTCCGATCCCCTCGTAATATCCGTTGACTACGTTATCGACGTTTCCCATAATATCGGGGCGACGATAAATCTTTGCGTCTTTCGACTGTTTCTGATAATGGTGCCGCGCAACGTCCTGAAAGAGATACAGTCCGAGCGTTTCGGGCTGAACGCCCTTTGCGGGAGAAACCAGTCTCGTGCCCCAATTCCGATCGTACCACCAGATGTCCAAGCCCTGTTCCATGAGCGCCTGCAAATTCTTTTCGCGGTATTTTATCTCTTCGGGCGCGAACACCTGCGCGCCGTTTACGGGTTCGGGGTGATCGTTGAAGCACACCTCCACGCCGCGAGAGTGCGCAAACTCCAAAAAGCGTTTCATGTCGGGGAAGAGTTTTTCGTTAATATCGTAACCCCAACCGTTTTCGCAGCTGCGCCAATCGGTGTCGATGACCATTACGTCGAGCGGTATATTGTGCGCTTCGTAATCTAAAATCAGTTGTTTCGCGCTCTCCTCATCATAAACAAAATATTTGCTGTTCCACCCGCCGAGCGTCGAAAGGCGCACAAGCTCGCACTTGCCCGTCAGCTCCACATACAGCCTGCGGAGTTTTTTCGCGTCCTTTTTGCAGAGCAACAAATAAATATCTTCAACGTTTTCCTCTACCGAATATTCCCCCTTTCGGTCAACGGAATATCCGCCGTCGGGAACGATGATGCGCGGCGTATCCGAAAGCGCAAACGCTTCGGGCGTTTGATCGAGCGTGGGAAGTTCACCCGTATTGGCAAGTTTTTTATATGTATAAATTTTCTTGCCGTTCTTTTCGAGCTTTACGCCTGTAAGCGACTTGGCGTTTTCGGGCAGATAAAGTTCGTAGTCCCCGAAACAGACAACGCTCCCTTCCTGCGAATACGCGATCTGCGTTTTTGTATATTTCTCTTTATCCGGAATAAAGAAGGTATTGCGATCGCAAAATTTTCCGTCTTTGCCGTATTCGATACGGACGATCTCTTCGCTCAGAAGCTGTACGCGGATGTTGCCGCAGATGATTTGTTCCATAATTATTTCTCCGTTTTCTTTTTTAGTTAAGAAACCGCTTGAATTTTTTTCTCGGAACGGTTATAATATTCTTAACTTAAAACAAGTATAGCGCAGAAATAGCCCGCTTTCTACCTGTTTTTACGGAAATTATTCTCAAATATTGCGCAAAACATCTATGAAGAAAAATCCGAAAAGCCTTACGGCGACCTATGAAGCGTGGCGCGCGGGCGTCACGGAAATCGAGACCATTCACGGCACTTCCGACGTCGAACCCCACTGGCACCAATCGGTGGAAATTCTCGTCGCACTCAACGACGAAGTGTATGCGCTCGTCAACGGCGAAGAGCGCGTACTGCATCCGGGGGAGATCTGCATTGCCGACTGCTTCGACATTCACTCGTTCAACTCTTACGGCAAAGACGTGTTCGTTACCATTCTTCCGTATGAGGTTCTGACCGACTATCTGAAACTCAAAGGCAAACGGCGGCTCGCCGCCTCTTTCCTTACCGATCCGACCCAATGCAGAGAACTTTTCGCGGCGCTTATAAAATTAGACGAGGCGCAAAATTCCCCCCTGTTGTTGCAGGGGTATGCAAACGTCGTCATGGGGCTCGCCGTGAACGCGGTCGGATTGAAAACGACCGCCGACGCAGACGTCGGACTCATGCAGAAAATTCTCAACTATCTGGAAGAACACTACCACGCGGAAGTGACGCTCGGAACGCTTGCCGCAAAGTTCGGGTACAGCAAGTATTACTTTTCCCGTATGTTCAACCGCTTTTTCAAATTCAGTCTGAACGAATACATGGCGCGGCTGAGGATCCGCCGCTTTATCGCCGCCATGCAGGAGAACAAACAGGCGGATATGATCGGTACCGCGCTCGACTGCGGGTTCGGTTCGTTCCAGACGTTCTACCGCTGTTTTAAGCAATATTACGGAACTTCGCCCAAGAAATATCTCTCCCCAGATTCTATCACTTAAAAGAATCATGTTCAATCATGCCCGACAATCAAATATTCCGTTTTCCGACATTTCAGTAAGAAAAAATGATATTATCTTATCTTGATCGGGCTTTTTGTTTTTTTCCGTTTTTGGTTCCGGATATCACCGGTCAAATATTCCCTTCCGCGCGCGGACGTTCAAAACTTTAAACCCCGCCCCGTCTACGATCGCGGAAAGTTCCGCGTCATCGAGGGTCGATTCCACGAGGATCGTCCCTTTTTTATAGTTGGCGCGAGCACCCGTAACGCCGTTCGCAAGCAGAAGTTTTTTCTCCGCGCGTTCGGCGCATTTTTTACAGCACATTCCCTCTGTTTCGATCACTTTTTTCATGATTCAATATTATACCATATTTTCTATGGAAGAAGCAAGTATGTTTACCAAAAAAATCTTTTCGACAAAATACCATAAATTATGGATTTTGGATTGAAAAAACAAAAGATTTATGATATAATACATTGAAGCGATTGAAAGCCGCCGTTCGGAATCAAAAACGGCGCACAAGAGATAGGAGGTTTTATATGGAACAATGCACACCGTGCGGAACTCCGGAGCAGCTTAAAAAACTGAAAGCCGTGATCAACGAATCGCGCAGCACTCCCGGTTGTCTCATGCACATCTTACAGGAGGCACAGGGAATTTACGGTTACCTGCCCATGGAAGTACAGAAAACGATCGCGGAAGGCTTAGGCATTTCCCTTTCGGAAGTTTACGGCGTGGCGACGTTTTATTCGCAATTCTCGCTCAAACCCAAGGGAAAACACCGCATCAGCGTATGCCTCGGCACCGCTTGCTACGTAAAGGGATCGGACAAGATCCTCGAAGAAGTGGAAAAGCAGCTCGGCATCAAATGCGGCGAATGCACCGAGGACGGGCTGTTCTCGATCGACAGCTGCCGCTGTGTCGGCGCCTGCGGGCTTGCGCCCGTCATGATGATCGGCGAAGAAGTTTACGGAAAACTCACGCCCGACATGGTGAAAGGAATACTCGACTCTTACAGGGAGGAAACAAAATGACCATTCAGGAATTGGAATCGATCAGAAAAGCAAAGAGCGACCTCATTAAAGTGAGACGCATCGTCCGCGAAGAGGGCGAAAAACTTGCTAAAAAAACGGGTTACCGCAAACAGGTGCTCGTGTGCGGCGGTACGGGCTGTACCTCGTCCCACTCGATGAAGGTCATCGAACAGCTTGAAAAATCGCTGAAAGAACTCAAACTCGACGACGTGCTCGTCGTTAAAACGGGCTGTTTCGGACTCTGTTCGTTGGGTCCCATCATGATCGTCTATCCCGAAGGCGCGTTCTATTCGCAGATGACGCCCGAACACGTCAACACGGTCGCGGAAAAGCACCTTGTAAAGGGCGGCGAAATCGTAAAGGAACTGCTGTATCAGGGAACGGTCATGAAAGACGGATCGGTCATTCCCTTTGCGGAGACCCCTTTCTATAAAAAACAACTGCGTATCGCTCTCAGAAACTGCGGCGTAATCGCGCCCGAAGACATCGAAGAGGCGATCGCGGCGGGCGACTACGAAGCGCTCGAAAAAGTTCTCACGAGCATGACGCCCGACGACGTCATCAACGAAATGCTCGCTTCGGGCTTGCGCGGAAGAGGCGGCGCGGGCTTCCCCACCGGCAGAAAGTGGGCGTTTGCAAAGGCTTCCGAAGGCGAAGTGAAATACGTCTGCTGTAACGCCGACGAAGGCGACCCCGGCGCGTTCATGGACAGATCGGTTTTGGAGGGAGACCCCCACTGCGTGATCGAAGCAATGACGATCGCGGGCTATGCGATCGGCGCGCATCAGGGTTACGTCTATGTGCGTGCGGAATACCCGATCGCCGTACAGCGCCTTAAAATCGCGATCGACCAGGCGCACGAGCGCGGACTTCTCGGCGAAAACATTTTAGGGCTCGGTTTCGATTTCGACATCGAAGTCCGTCTCGGCGCGGGCGCGTTCGTCTGCGGAGAAGAGACCGCGCTCATGACTTCGATCGAGGGACACAGAGGCGAACCCCGTCCCCGTCCCCCCTTCCCCGCCGTCAAAGGTTTGTTCGGTAAACCCACCATTCTCAACAACGTAGAGACCTGGGCAAACGTCAACCCCATCATCACGAAGGGCGCAAAATGGTTCTCCGAAATCGGAACGGAAACTTCCAAAGGCACGAAAGTGTTCGCGCTCGGCGGAAACATTACCAACGTCGGACTTGTGGAAGTTCCCATGGGAACGACGCTCCGCGAGATCGTGGAAGAGATCGGCGGAGGGATCCCGAACGGCAGAAAATTCAAAGCGGCGCAGACGGGCGGACCTTCGGGCGGATGTATCCCCGCGCAGTGCATCGACACGCCGATCGATTACGACAACCTGCTTGCGATCGGCTCCATGATGGGGTCGGGCGGCATGATCATTCTCGACGACAGCAACTGCATGGTTGACATCTCCAAATTCTATCTTGAATTTACGGCGGACGAATCCTGCGGAAAATGCACCCCCTGCCGTATCGGCACCAAGCGTCTTTTACAGCTTCTGACGAAGATCACCGAGGGCAAGGGCGAACCCGACGACATTCAGAAAATCGAGGAACTCGCATCTCACATGAAGTCCTCTTCCCTCTGCGCGCTCGGTCAGAGCGCGCCCAACCCCGTACTCTCCACGATGCGCTACTTCCGCAACGAATACGAAGAACACATCAACGAAAAGAAGTGCGAAGCGGGCGTATGCAAGGCGATGCTCAACTTCACGATCGACAAGGATAAATGTATCGGATGCGGTCTGTGCGCGAAGAATTGCCCCGTAAACGCGATTTCCAAGACCGACTACGTCGCCGCAGGGCACAAACTCCCCTCTATGGCGATCGACGGCACGAAATGTATCAAGTGCGGCGCATGCCTTGCAAACTGCAAATTCAAGGCGATCGAGAGAAAGTGAGGTAAACGACAATGGCAAAAAATATCAATCTGAAAATCAACAATATTCCCGTCACCGTTCCCGAAGGGACGACGATTCTGGAAGCGGCAAGACTTGCCCACATCGAAATTCCCACGCTCTGCTATCTCAAAGACGTGAACTGCGTCGGCTCCTGCCGTATGTGCCTTGTGGAAGCGACGGGCGCGCGCGGGCTGGTGGCGGCTTGCGTCTATCCCGTTGCAGAGGGCATGGAAGTCAGAACGAACACCGAGAAGTGCAGAGAGAGCCGTAAAATGACGCTGGAACTGCTCCTCTCCAAACACAAGAAAAAGTGCCTCTCCTGCGAGAGAAACCACAACTGCGAATTGCAGAAGCTCTCCTTGGGCTACGGCGTGGACGAGGACCGTTTCCAGGGCGAGAACCTTGTTCTTCCCATTGACGACGCGGCTCCCGCAGTCGTCCGCGACAACGATAAGTGCATCAACTGCGCCCGCTGCGTCGCGGCGTGCGAGAAACAGCACGTCAACGCGATCGGACATATCGGCAGAGGCTTCAACGTGCATATCGGCAGTGCGTTCGATATGCCCCTCAAAGAGTCCGTCTGCGTAGGTTGCGGTCAGTGTATCGTCGCCTGCCCCGTCGGCGCGCTCTCCGAGCGCTCGACGATCGATGAAGTTTGGGCGGCGCTCTCCAACCAGCAGAAACAGGTCGTGTTCTTCACCGCGCCCTCCGTGCGCGCAACGCTCGGCGAGGCGTTCGATATGCCCGTCGGCACGAACGTCGAGGGCAAAATGGTGGCGGCGATCCGCCGTCTCGGTCCCGCGCACGTCTTCAATATGGACGTGACCGCAGACCTGACCATTATGGAAGAGGCGAGCGAACTCATCAACCGCATCAAGACGGGCAAACCCATGCCCATGTTCACCTCCTGTTGCCCCGGCTGGGTCAAGTTCGTGGAAAAGAAATATCCCGAAATGATCCCCCACCTCTCCACCTGCAAGTCGCCCCAGCAGATGTTCGGCGCGCTCCTTAAAAGCTACTGGTGCGAGAAGAACGGAATCGACCCCAAAAATCTGTACGTCGTCTCCGTCATTCCCTGCACGGCGAAAAAGAACGAGTGCAAGCGCGAAGAGATGATAAACGACGTGGATGCGGCGATCACGACGCGCGAGCTTGCGCGCATGATCAAGACGGCGGGCATCAAGTTCACCGATCTTCCCGACGAGGAATTCGACAATCCCTTCGCTACGGCGACGGGCGGCGGCGCAATCTTCGGCGCGACGGGCGGCGTTATGGAAGCGGCGCTCAGAACGGCGGCGCACATGATGGACGGAAGTTTCCAGGTGCTCGACTTCTTCGCGGTACGCGGTACGCAGGGAATCAAAGAAGCGACTTATCTCGTTGCGGGCAACACCGTCCGCGTCGCGGTCGCTTCGGGACTTGCCAATGCGGAAACGATCGTCAAACAGATCAAATCGGGCGAAAAGCAGTACGATTTCGTTGAAATCATGGCTTGCCCCGGCGGATGCGTGAACGGCGGCGGACAGCCTACCCTTTCCGACAGCGTCCGCAACACCGTGGAGCTGAAATCGGCAAGAGCGCAGGCTCTCTACACGGCGGACGTCAACAACGAATTCCGCCGCAGTGCGGACTCCCCCGTTATGGACGTCATCTACAACGACTACCTGCAATTCCCCAACAGCCCCAAAGCGCACAAGATTCTGCATACGAGCTACACTGCCGATAAAAAGATCTGAGCGTTTCAAAAGACCTGAACCAAACGCCCGCACGGGAATCCCGTGCGGGCGTTCTTATTTCCTTGACATTTTTTTCCGGATTTGCTATGATAGAGATAAGGAGTATCTCATGAAAATCGCCGCATTTGAAGTAAAGAATTTTGAGGACAGGGATTTTGCCTGCGCCGCTTCCTACGGGCTCGAAGTTTCGATCAGCCGCGAAAAACTGACAATGGACCGTCTTTCGCTCGTTCAGGGCTGTGAGGGAATCAGTATTCTGGGATACAGCGTTTTGGACGCCGCACTTCTGGAAGAGCTGAAAAAGGCGGGCGTTAAATTTATCGCCACGCGCACGATCGGCTTCAACCATATCGACGTAAAGGCGGCGAACAAACTGGGGATCAGAGTATCGAACGCGCATTACAGCCCCTACAACGTGGCGGACTTTACAATCATGCTCATGCTGATGCTTCTGCGCAAAGCTAAAATTTCCGTGATCCGCGCGCTTGTGAACGATTTCTCCCTCGACGAAATGTGCGGAAGAGAACTGCGTTCCATGACGGTCGGCGTGATCGGCGCGGGAAAAATCGGCAGAGCCGTCATGCAGAACCTGAGCGGGTTCGGCTGTAAGATCCTTGCCTACGATCCTTTCGTGGATCCGAAAACGTTGCCCTCTTTTGTACAATGCGCCGCGCTGGACGATCTCTTGAAAAACAGCGACATACTCACGCTACATATCCCCTACACCGAGGAGAACCGCCACCTTTTGAGCCGCGAACGGCTGAACATGATGAAACGGGGCGCGTTCCTTGTCAACACCGCGCGGGGCGACCTTGTCGATACGGACGCGCTCGTCGAGGCGATCGAAAACGGACAGATCGGCGGCGCGGGGATCGACACGATCGAACAGGAGGAGAACGTCTGCCACGTCGATTTAGGCACGCAGATCGTTGCCAAGCGGGATATATTCTATCTCAAACAGTTCCCGAACGTCATCTATACCCCTCATCAGGCGTTCTTCACCGAAGAGGCAACGTCGGCAATGGTCGAAAGCGCGCTCAAAAGTCTGGAACTCTTCGGCAAAAACCAGCCGAATCCCTACGAGATCAAACTATAAATATTTTTTCTTTAACGGCGTTCCGTAAAATGCGGGGCGCCGTTTGTTTGACTTTTTCGGGCAAACGGCATATAATGTTTTGAGTATGCGGAGCGAAGCAAAGAAAAAAATTTACGGGATCCTCTTTATTCTCGGAGCGGCGCTTGGATTCGCCCTCATGAACCTGTTCGTGAGTCTGGCGGGAGACCTACCGCTCATGCAGAAAGTCTTTTTCCGTAACTTTTTTGCAACGGTCATCGTATTTTTTACGCTCGTCTTTTCCAAAGAAAAATTTCGCATTCACGATAAGAGCTGTATCCTCTGGCTATTCCTGCGCGCGGGGATCGGCTTTTTGGGAGTCGTGCTGAACTTCTATGCGATCGACCATATCGGCAGTATTTCCGACGCTTCTATCTTAAACAAACTCTCCCCGTTCTTCGCCATTCTCTTTTCCGTCTTTCTCATGAAGGAAAAGCCCACGATCCCCGAAATCATTTTTGTCTTGATCGCGTTTGCGGGCGCAATGCTCGTCGTCAATCCCCGTTTCGATATGGACATCGTTCCCGCAATTTCGGGATTTTTAAGCGGCGCCTGCGCGGGATTCGCCTACACCTGCGTCCGCGTGCTCGGCAAAAAAGGCGAACGCAACGACCTCATCATCTTCGTGTTCTCCGCGTTTTCTTCGCTCGTCTCCCTCCCCTTCATGATCGCCTATTATCAACCCATGACGGGAATGCAATGGCTGTATCTTGTGCTTGCGGGGCTCTCCGCAGCGGGCGGACAGTTCTTTATCACCGCCGCCTACAAACAGGCGCCCGCCAAAGAGATCGCAGTGTTCGACTACGCGCAAGTCCTCTTTGCGGCGCTCCTCGGATTCTTATTCCTCGGACAGATCCCTAAAATTTTAAGTATCGCGGGTTACGTCGTCATCATCGGCGCGGCGGTAGGAAATTGCATCTATCGGCTTGAAAAAACCAAACGCGAAGCGCAAAAAAACAAAATTTCACAAAAAAATAATATCGAAAGCGGATAAACCGCTGTTTCCGCATTGCTTTTTTACAAATATTATGGTAAGATTGAATTGTTATGATGGAAGAGAATAAATCCGAACAAACCCTTCCCGACGAAAACGCCGTTCCCTCAGCCGAAACGGACAAGCCCGCTCCGCTTGACGAAAGCGCCGATGCGGATATAACCGATACGGTGGAAACGACTGCGGAATCGGAGGAAAGCACGGAAAAAAAAGAACAGGACGAGTTGGAAACGACGGACGGTAAAGAATTTGCCGCCCGCTATCATTCTGCAAAAGAGCGCGATCTTGAAATGCTTTCCAAAGAAATGGAGGATCGCACCCAGAATAACACCAAAAAGAAAAAGTGGAAAACAGCCGTTAAAATTATTGCCATGATTTTACTGATCGGTCTTTCCGTTGGGATCATGTTTGGGTTGAGCGGCTATCTGAGCGTCAATCAGTTGAAATTCACGGAAATGCTGAAAACCACGTTCAACTGGCGTTATTTCCTCATATTCCTTGCGGCGATCGTGGTTTATATCTTTGTAGAAAGTCTGAAATACGCCTATCTCCTTAAAATTTCCACGGGAAAATGGCGGCTGAAAAATTCGATCAAAGTCATGTTTCTCGGAAAATATTACGACGCGATCACTCCCTTGGGCACGGGAGGACAACCCTTCCAGATCTACTATCTGCACAAACGCAACGTGCCTGCGGGCGTAGCGACCGCCGTCCCCCTCGTCAAATATATTGTAACGACGTTCGTTTTCGGGATCATGTGCGCCGTGTTCCTCGGAATCGCACCCAGCCACTTCAAGGGCGATACCAACGTATCGAACGCACTCTCCATAAGCCTTATGGCAATCGCTTGGGTTGCGCTCGTATTCAATATGCTGGTCCCGACGGTCATGATCCTACTCTCCGCTTTCCCCAAGGTGGGCAAAAAGATCATCGTATGGATCGTAAAAGTGCTGAGCAAAATGCACATTGTCAAGCACAAATATCCCGTCACGAAAAAATACGTTTACGAAGTGGCGGAATACCGTAACGCGCTGAAACTGCTCATTAAAAAATGGTATTCGTTGATTCCCCTCGTACTCATTTCAGCGGTGGAATGCTTTATTCTCCTCTCTATGCCTTTATTTACGGTCATGGCGATCGCGGGCAACGATCCGAGCGTACAGCTCACGGGAGAATTGCTTGTTCAGATCCTCTGCCTCTCCGCCGTTTCTTTTTATGCGGCGTCCCTTGTGCCCACTCCCGGAAACAGCGGCGCTTCCGAAGCGACCTCGTCGTTCGTATTTATAACGGTTATGACGAGTACGGTCGTACAATCGGTCAGCGGCTGGGTCATCTTCACATGGCGATTTGCTACTTTCTATCTCTACATTGTAGTGGGCGTGTGCATCAGCGTATTCTCTATGATCCGCGACGCCGTGAGAGCAAAACGCAAAAAGAAAGAGCAACAGAATTAAACCAAACTTAACATAAAAAGTCCACGCGGTAAACGCGTGGACTTTTTATGTTAGGGAATCTTTATCCGCGTATCACCTCGATATAGTCGGCAAGATTTCGGCGCAGTCCCAAATTACTGCCGTAATCGTTGACATAGCCGAGCCGTAAAATCATCTGTACGGGTGCGGTCACGCCTAAATCCCGTTGAATTTCATCTGAAAACGGTTGTGTTTCGAGCGCGGCGGAAAGCGGCTGCACGGCTATATCATGTTCGGCACAGTCAAACCAAAACGCTTGTGTAACTCTTCCCGTATCGATCAGTTCCGCAAAAGTGTTGCCGCCCATAATGATCGCAAACGCGCCGCAGTTATTCACTTGTTTTTCGGCAGTATCAATGCCTTGTTTTGCAAATTTATCGCCTTTTGCGCTCTCGTGCGAAGTAGTCCAATAATAAAAAGTTTTTACGATTCCTTTTAAGCCTATCATTTCGGCGGTGATCCCGTCCAATTTTTCGCTCGCCTCTTGATCGGAAAAACGTAGCCACTCGGCTAATTCGTTACGGTAATTTTGGTCGGCAGATTGCAGTGTTACCGCGTCGATCGTAGCTCGTTTCAGATACGCAAAATCTTTTTCGCCGTTCTGATAAATATGTAAACCGTTATATTTTGCAAGAAAATCATTTACAGTAGTACTGTTTAATTGTTTGGTGGAATAGGCGGATTTGTCAGTATGGCGTTTGTCGATCAAATTCAACTTATCTTTATTCACAATAGGCTGAACTTTACTGTATGTTAATTCGACTGTGTTTTCATTGCATATCATTTGCGTTTCATATCCGTAAGCCATAAACGCCGTATTCATTGTTTCGATATAACAGCCGAGCGAAATATACGCCTCGCGTTTAGTCGCATCAACAACGGCAAGAGTTCTTTTATCGTCAACTGTTATTTGCAACTTGTTTTCGTCGGGGTACAATTTCACCGTCCAAGCCTGCGAATTATGCGAATTTGCGGAGATAGAAGAATACCACAAAATATCTTGTATCTCCTCGCCGACGCCTTCGAGAGAACGCGACGGACTGACTTTTAACCGCTTACCCATGACAGCCGCGGTAATCAATACGGCGGAGAAAGCTATTATCACTGCGCCTAAAATCGAAAAAACGGGTATCATAATTTTCTTTTTCCTTGTCATTGTTTTTTCCTCATTTCAAAGAGTTTAACAACATTTCAAAACAAAAACCGCTGAAATCGTTTTCGTTCAATTTCAATATTTTTATATAGTCCTTTTTCAATAGAGACATTCGGATAATTCCAGATACGGCACTCCATAAATAGAGAATCACGGCGGAATCTTCCAGATTCTTGTTGATCATGTTCTCGTCTTTTCCTCTCTGAACGAGTTTCCCGATAACACCGTTTAATTCCTCTCCCCGCTCATACAATTCTTTGTAAATTACGGGGGTATCCGGACTTAATATATCGACGTTTATTTTTCCAATCAAGCCCTCGAAATAAAGAGGATAACGAACGGCAAGCCTAAAAACAAACTCGCAGATATTTTTATAAGTATCAGCGAACGGTAATTCTTGGGCGGCAATCACATTGACCTGCTCTGTGATCTTTTGCATAAAGTCTAAAACAAGGGCAAAATAGACCTCGTTTTTATCTTTGAAATAGCCGTATAACGTCGGCTTGCTATAACCCGCTTCAACGGCAATCATGTCCATGGTTGTCTTTTCAATGCCGTTTTGCGTAAATAGTTTATCCGCCGCTTCCAATATGTTTTTGCGGTTAAACGAAATCGTCCTTTCCGTGCGCGTATTCATAAGCAACTCTCCTCAATTTTTTACTGACGGTTAAATTATAATACTTGCAGTAAAGTTTGTCAAGGGATTTTAAGAAAATTTGTTCACATAAAAAAATCCCGTACCGCAGTACGGGATTTTTTTATAACAAACTTACGAAAGTCGCCGTCGGCTTTTTGTTGTGGATCACAAGATAACAGTAAGTCGGATCGCCGTACGCGCCGGCGGAACCGGGATTGATGCAGAGTACGCCGTCAATCTCCTCGATCGCGGCGCGGTGCGTATGCCCGTACAGCGCGATCTCGCAGCCGAGTTCTTTTGCGCGGGCGGCAAGACGGGAAATCCCGCTCTTCACGCCGTACTTATGCCCGTGACAGCAGAAGACGGAAAGCCCCTCCGCTTCGATCACGCATTCTTCCTGCCCGCCGTAAAAATCGCAATTCCCTTTGAGCGAATAAACTTTTTCGGGATAATCCGTTATAAGCTCGCGCAAATCGCCCGCGCCGTCGCCGAGATGAACGATATAGTCGTTCTCCGCCGCGAGCGAGGCAATTTTACCGAGCTTTGCCCTTCCGTGCGAATCGGAGAGAATAAGAAACGTCTTCATTGCTCTCCTTTCAGCGTTTCAAGCAATCCTTGAAGCGCCCTGCCCCTGTGCGACACGGAATTTTTTTGTTCGTCGGTAGCCTCGGCAAACGTCATTTGAAGATCGGAACTGAAAAACAAACTGTCGTAGCCGAATCCGTTTGCGCCGCGTTCCTCCTCCGTGATCGTGCCGAACGTCTTTCCCACGGAAGAATATTCCCTGCCGTCGGGATAAACGAGTGCGATCGCACATTCAAAGTGTGCGTTGCGGTCGGCTTTCCCTTTCATGTTTTGCAGGAGCAGTTTTCTGTTTTCCGCGCTGTCCCCGCCCGAATAGCGCGCGCTGTAAATGCCGGGCGCGCCGCCCAGAGCATCCACCGAAAGACCGCTGTCGTCCGCAAGCGCGGCGAGTCCCGTCTTGCTTGCGACCGCACGCGCCTTTAAGAACGCGTTTTCGAGAAAGGTCTTTTCCGTCTCCTCCACTTCTTCAAAAAAGCCCGCTTCCCTTGCGGAAATCACCGTAAAATCTTTGAGGATCTCACGGATCTCTTTTAATTTATGTTCATTGCCCGTTGCGGCAACGAGAATTTTTTCTTTCATGCTTCCTCCCCGATCTGTAACGGTACAATTTCAAATTTCTCCACGTCCACAAGCCCCCTGTCCGTCAGGCGCAATTTGGGAATGACGGCGAGCGATAAAAACACAAGCGACATAAAGGGTTCGATCCCCTCTTTTACCCCCATGCGCCGCGCGCGGGCGGTGATCTCCTCCGTCTCTTTGATCACTTCTTCATGCGGAAGGCTTGACATGAGACCCGCAATATCGAGCGGAAACGCCTTTTCAAACGTTCCCTCCGCGATCGCCATTCCGCCGCCCGCTTTTTCAAGGAGCTTCGCAACGCGCGCCATTGCGCGGTTATCGTCGCCGACGATCACAAGATTATGACTGTCGTGCGCGATACTCACGCCGAGCGCGCCGCCGCGCAAACCGTATCCGCTCAAAAGACATTTCTCCATGTTTCCGCTTGCAAAGTGCCGCTCGATCACGGCGAGCTTACAAACGCCTGCGGGCAGCTTCACGTCCCCGTTCTCGCTTTCACAATCGTATATTTCCTCTTCCGTGAGAATGCCGTTCGGCTTTACACGCATGACGCGCGTCTTGCCCGAAAGATCGATCCTAAAATCGTCCTCCGAAACGGGTTCGATCCTGACCGTGCTTTTGACGGCGTTCGTTTCATACCGTCCGCAGGAAAAGAGCGCGCGCCCGTTTTCCGCAACGGGGATCCCGCGCTTGAACACCGCCGACACGCGGAAATCTATCAAATCCTCAACGAGTACAATATCCGCGTCGTAAGAAGGCGCCAGCGCGCCCTTCCCCTTCAAACCGTAGCATTCCGCCGTATTCAAGGTCGCCGCCGCGATCGCGCGGGAAGCGGGTACGCCTGAACGCACAATTCGACGGAGCGCGTCGTCGATTTGTCCGTTATGTTTGAGATCGTATGCGTTGCGATCGTCCGAACAGAGAATAAAACGGCGGTAGTTGTATTCGTTCATTGCCTTTGCGTTCTCTTCGATATTGTGCGCCGAGGAGCCGTTCCTGAGCTGAACGTACAGTCCCTTTTTCAGTTTCTCGTTGCAGTCGTCCGCATTCACGCATTCGTGATCGGTTTTGATCCCCGCCGCCGCATAGGCGTTGAGCCCGTCCCCCGCAAGCGCGGGCGCGTGACCGTCAACGATTTTATTCTGCGCCTTTGCCGCCGCGAGCTTTTGAAGCGCGTCCCCGTCTGCCGAGAGAACGGCGGGATAGTTCATAAATTCTCCCAATCCGTAGAAAAGCTCGCGCGCCAGTTCCTGTTCCGTCTCTCTTCCGTCGATCACGGCTCCGCTCGTCTCGAAGGGAGAGGCGGGAACACACGAGGGAAGTTGCATACAGACTTCGAGGGGATTCACGCCAACATGAACGATCCGCGCAAACGCCTCTTTCATGTATTCCGCGCCCGCGATCCCGCACACGTTCACGATCTCGTGCGGGTCGGCAACGACCACGCCCGTGCCGCGGCTCACGGACAGAAGCGCAAACTCTTCGGGCGAAAGCATGGAACTTTCGACGTGGATATGCGCGTCGATAAAGGACGGTAGCGCATACGCGCCGTCCGCTTCATATACCTCGGCGCCCTCATAGCCCGAACCGATCCCGACGATCACACCGTCTTTTACGGCGATCTCGCCCTCTTCCGTCTCCCCTGTAAATACGTTGAACACCTTTGCTCCGCGTATAACGAGGTCGCATTTTTCCCGCTTCAAAGCGGCGTCGATCAATGATTTCATGATCCGATTATAACATAAAAACGGCTTGTAATCAAGCCGCTTTTATTATCTTTTTTCCCTGCGGATTTTTGCCGCTCTCTTCGTCATGATTTTTCTGCCTACCTTCTCGTATAAAAATTTTTTCATTCCGCGGTATTCCTGCGCATGATCTGTAAAAAATTCGTCGGGCGTTGCAAATATTCCAAAATCTTCCACGACGGCAAGACTTTGAACAAACGTGCTTTTTCCGCTCCAATCAAGTTGCATACTTCCGAAATTCTCGACCGCAACGGCGTAATCAAAGAACTTTTCCGCTTGTTGCGGATACCGCCTTTTCAAACCGTCGATATACTGTTGATCGGTGATAACCCCTTCCAGGGCAATCCATTCGTCGCAATAAAACACCTCCGCCCAAGTATGCACGAAACGGCTCGGCGCAAGCCCTGCCATGATTTTCGGCATAAGACTTTTTTGAAATTCTTTCGTCACTTTCGCTCCGTGCAATCTTGCCGGAATCCCGGTCGCACGCAATAGCGAAATCAATAAAGTTGTCTTTGTATTGCATTGACCGATTCCGTCTTTCAACACCTCGGTTGCGGTCAAACGGTCGGATTCATTATATCCGAGAAGAATTTCGTTTCTTACGAACCCGTAGATCGCACCGATCCTGTCGTATTCGTTCAAATCTCTCCACTTTCGATCTTCGATCAAATCCTGAATCGCCCTATCACCGTAATTCAGCATTTTAGAAGGTTGCAAATATAAATCTTTCATGATTCACTTTAATTTTGCCCGCATCCGCATGGAATTGAGAACGGCGAGAAGCATGACCCCCGTATCTCCCAAAACCGCCGCCCAGAGCGGAACAAACCCTAAAACGGACAGCGCCATCAGCGCAACTTTTACCGCGATCGAAAAAGCAATATTTTCCGCAACGATTTTGCGCGTTTTTTTCGCACATTTGTAGGCTTTGGGGAGCGATCCGAGATTATCGCTCGCAAGAACAAAATCGCTCGCCTCGATCGCCGCGTCGCTTCCGAGCGCGCCCATTGCCGCCGAAACGTCGCTCGCCTTCATGACGGGCGTATCGTTGATCCCGTCGCCGACATACAGAAGTTTCCCCTGCTTCGAGAGTTTTTCCGCTTCCTCCGCTTTCTTTGCGGGAAGAAGATCGGACGCGATCCGATCGACCGGCAATCCTTTTAAGCTCTCTTCGGCGCGGGCTTTCGTATCGCCCGTAAACACCGCGATCTCCCCGACCCCCGCTTTTTTGAGTTCTGAAAGCGCGTCCTTTGCATTCTCCCTGATTTTGTCGTCAATTTCGATACTGCCTAAGAAACGCCCCTCTTCCGCAACGTACACGACGAGGCGGGAGGTCTCTACCCGCGCGATCTCGATTTTCTGTTCTTCCATAAAACGCGCGCTGCCCACAAGCACGTTTTTGCCCTCTACAACCGCTTTGAGCCCGCGCCCTTCAACCTCTTCGCATTCGTCGGCGCGGGGCGTTTCGACGCTTTTGAAAGCCTCTGCAAGCGGATGGGAGGAACACTTCTCCGCCGCGGCGGCAACGGTGAGCGCACGCGCGTCTCCGTTGACCTTTGCCACGGTAAATTTACCCTCGGTCAGCGTTCCCGTCTTATCGAATGCGGCGCACTTTACGCCTGCAAGAACGTCGAGATACACCGCGCCCTTTGTCAGAACTCCGTTCCGCGCCAACGTTCCCACGCCCGAAAAATAGGTGAGCGGAACCGAGATGATGAGCGCGCAGGGGCAGGAAATGACGAGGATATTCAGAGCGGACATGATCCATTTCGCAAACTGATAGCCGTCGAAAAGAGGCGGAACGACCGCGACGAGAATTGCGATCAAGACGACGACCGGCGTATAGATCCTTGCGAACTTCGTGATGAACTTTTCGGGTTTCGCCTTTTTGGACGCGGAATTTTCCACGAGTTCCAAAATCTTTGCCGCCGCGCTCTCCGATTCGGGACGCACGACTTCCGCCGTGACCGCCGACCCCGCGTTCACGCAACCGGACAGCAGTTCGTCCCCCTTGCGCTTTTCCTGCAAATACGCCTCGCCCGTCATAGACTTCGCGTCGATTTCGGCAAAATCCGAAAGGAGCTTGCAGTCCGCGGGAACTTTGTCCCCCTTTCTCAAAAGAACGGTGTCGCCCGTTTTCAGATCTTCGGGAAGAACTTCCTGCTCTTTTCCGTCTTTTATCAAAATCGCGCTGTCGCTTTTGAGGGCGGCAAGTTTGGTGATCGCCCCGCGCGACGAACCGACCGCGATCGACTGCAAGAGTTCCCCGATCCCGTAAAGGATCATGACGATCGCTCCCTCCATACTCTCCCTGAGGGCAAAGGCGCCCGCCGCCGCAATCGTCATTAAAAGGTTTTCGTCCAAAAGAATCCCTAAGTGAAACCCGCCTTTGAATATTTTAGGGAAGTTCGTGACGACCGTCCATACGACCTGCCAGCCCGCCGCCGCGAACGATGCAAGATACAGCCCGAAGCTCACCCATTCGCTGATAAAATCGAAAAAAGAAAGGACGAGCGCGGGAATAAAGAACGCGATCGCGACCGCAAGACTGACGATCTCTTTCAGATGCCTGTCTTTTTTTTCGGGCGCGCCCGCTTCGACGATCTCCACTTCCTCAAAATGGGAAATGACGTATCGCGCCTTGGCTTCGCTCTCATCCGCGGTTTCGTCGCTGAATACAAGGCTCACGCGCTGCGTTACAAAATCGACTACCGCTTCCTCAACGCCCGCGATCTCTTTGAGCTCGTCGGAAAGCTCCATGGCGCACGCCGCACAGTCTAAATTGCGGATTCTGATGACCCGTTTCATACCTGATCCCCCTCCTTGCACCCGATATGCGCGAGCGCAAGTTCCAGAACGGCGAGAACGTGCGCGTCCGCGAGCGAATAGAGAATGTTCTGTCCGTCCCGCCGTGCCTTGATAATGCGGTTATCCCGCAGAATGCGGAGCTGGTGCGATACGGCGCTCTGGTTTCCCTCTACCGCTTCGACAATGTGATAGACGCACATCTCCCCTTCGCGGAGCGCAAGCAGAATTTTCAGTCTGCTCGGCTCGCTGATCGCTTTGAACTGGGCGGCAAGCCGTTCGATATTTTCCGCTACCGGCATATTTTCAGCGGCGCGCTTTGCCGCAAACGCATGTTCCTCTTCATGACTGCATTCCATATTTATAACCTCCGTATATTATTATATGAATAACTGTTCATATAATACCAAAAGAAAAAACGCCTGTCAAGCGTTTTTCTAAAAAAATTAAAAATTTCTTTCGGAGCGGAACACCTTTTCCCTCAGATATGCAAGCTCCCCTTTCCCGTCGATACGAAGTTCTTTGGAAATCAATCTTTGGCGCGTCAGATTGTGCGCGCGGTTGAACGCGATATTCCCGTACTTCATATCCCCCGCGACGGGCGCGCCCAGATAGGCAAGGTGCGCGCGGATCTGGTGCGTCTTGCCCGAATGCAATGTGACGCGCACGAGGCTCGTCTCCCCGCGCTCCTCCAACACCTCGTATTCCGTGACGATCTTCTCCCCTCTCTCTTCGGAAATTTTCACGAGCGCGCGCTTTTCGTCCTTTTGCAAAAACGCCTCTTCTACGGCGTGTTTTTTCGGCAACGTTCCGACGACGAGCGCAAGATAACTCTTCTTTGCCCTGCGTTCGCGGAATGCAAAGAGCAGTTCTTCTTCCGCCTGCTTTGTCTTTGCAAAAATCATTACGCCCGCCGTATTGCGGTCGAGGCGGTGGATAAAATACGTTTCGCCCCGCTCTTTAAGCGCGGAAAAAACGGCTTCCGAATTGACGCCGTCCGCTTTATCGACGACGCACACCCGATCGTCCTCATAAACGGTTGTAAACGCCTCTTTCGCCTCTTCTTTGGGCGTGAGAAAGTAATCGATCCTATCGCCTGCCGAGAGCGGGCAATCGCCTGCAACGCGCTTTCCGTTCACGCGAATCCTGCCCTCTTTTAAGAGAATGCGGAAGCGGAACGAAGCCTGCGCCGAAACGTTATCGGTGAAGTTTTTTAAGGTTGTGTTTTCGTTTGCGGTATAAGTTTTCAAAGGTACGTTTCCCCACAAGTAGAAATGCGATCAAAACGGGAATCAAAAAGACGCAAGCCGTTCCGAACGTCAGCGCAAAATACGTTACATAGGAAAGTAGCAACGCGCTCAGCGTCTGCACGGCGGCATATAAGAGGGCGCGCCCTTTCCCCAGTTCCCTTGCGCTTGCCGCGATCGCGGACACGCACGGAGAGGTCGCAAGCATGAACACGGCGAACGCAAACGCGCTCCTTGCGCCGAACGGGAACGCATCGCCAAAGAACATAAACAGCGATCCCGCCACGTTCTCCTTTGCAACCAGTCCCGAAAGCGCCGCGTATGCAATGCGCCAGTCGTTCATGCCGATCGGCGCGAACAGGTATTTGAATCCCCCGCACAGCGTGGCAAGCATACTCTTTTCCGCTCCGCAGAACGTGAACGAAAAGTCGAACGAAGAGAACAGCCACGAGAACAGAAAGAACGCCAAAATGACCGTCGCCACCTTTATTATAAACTGTTTTACCTGAAAGAGCAAGGATTTTGCGACGAATGCGGGGTTCGGAATTTGCAAAGGCGCAAGTTCTATCAGGAAGGGTTCGCGCTTCTTCTCTTTCAAAAAGAGCGCGACGAAGAGCGACATTGCAACGCCGAGCGCATACAGCAACACGACCGCAACGAACGGATTGCTGAAAAAAGAGGCGGACAGCGCAAGATAGACGGGTAGTTTTGCGCTGCACGATATGTACGGGAGGCAGAGAATGACCCGCCTCTGCATTTTTTTATCCTCAAAGCCGCGCGTTGTAGTGATGGCGGCAGCCGTACAGCCGAAGCCCATGAGGAGGGAAAACACCGCCCTCCCGCTCAATCCCGCTTTTTGAAACGCGCCGTCCGTCAACGCCGCAAGACGGGACATCAGCCCGCTCTCTTCGAGAAGAATGAGAAAGAGATACAAAAGCGCGATCTGCGGAAGAAACCCCAGAACGCCCCCGATCCCGGATAGAATACCGTCCGCGACAAACGACCGTAAAACGGGCGAGGCAATCTTTTCCGCATAGGACGCAAGCGTTTCGCTGAACACCGATTCGAGACCGTTTTTCAGATAATCGCCCAAAAGCACCGGATAAAAGGTTACGAAAAAGGCGAACAGCAACACGGCGAAAAAGAACGGAAAACAAAACCAGCCGTTTGTCAAAAGTTTATCCGCGCGGGAAAGCCCCGCCTTTGCGGGACGGAAAACGGAGGGATCCGCGGGCGCGTTCTCCTCTCCGCGAAAGACCGACTGCGGAGAAAACAGAAACCCGTCAACGATTTTCAACAACTCTTTTTTGCGGAGTTCCTCGGCAAAGATCACGGGGATCCGTAATCTGCGGGCAAGCTCCTCCTTATCAACAAACCCGCCCTCCCGCAAAAAACGCTTTTTCTTTGTCAGAACGAGCATTGCCCTGCGCCCCTCGGCAAGTTTGTAAAAGAGCGGAAGCGAACGGTCGAGCGAGGCGCACTCCGAAACAAAGAGCAGAGGCGCATTCTCTTCTTTTTTAATATAAGAGACGGCGAGTTTTTCTTCCATGCTCAGAGCGTCCTCGGCGTAAATACCGGGAAGATCGCACACCGTAACGCTTCCGCTTTTCAATTTGATTTTCTTTTCCAAAGCTCCGACGGTCACGCCGTGCCAGTTCCCTACTTTTGCGTGTCCGCCCGTCAGGCGGTTGAAGAGCGTGCTTTTTCCCGCGTTGGGGTTCCCTACCAGCAACAGTTTTATTTCTGACATATGATAATCCCCTCGGCGACCTCTTTTCCAATTGCCATTTTTGCGCTCCGCGCCTGAATCAGATAGGTTTTTTTGAAAAAGGATACTTTGAGAAGCACGAGCGGCGCACCCGCCGTCACGTTCAGGTATTTGAGCCGTTCCTTTACCCCTTCTGCAAGCTCGACCTTTTCGATCAGCGCCTCTTCCCCCGTTTTCATATCGCAAACGTTCATAATATAAAAAATGCGGACGGGGCTGTTTTTATGCCCTGTCCGCTCTCCGCATTCGTTTTATGCGTTCTTTTCTTCACGCACCTCTCTGTCACCCCTCAGCTTTAACGCGCCGTTTGTAATCATCGGGGAGATGATCAGCCACACCGCCGCAAGCAAAATCACCGAATAGACAATGATCGAGCCGACGCTGCGCGGTCCCATAAAAATGGCGGAAACGAGGTTGAAATCAAAAATGCCGTAAAGCCCCCAGTTTACCGCGCCGAGAAGAACGAGAATATAAGATATGAGATTTGCAATAACCATTTCTTTGCCTCCGATAAAAGTATCTGCAATCGGAAACGCATTATACACAAAGAAAACCCGCTCCGTATTTAAGAGCGGGTCTTAACATTATTTCTTTTTATCTTTCTTTTTGCCTTTCAGCTTTTCAAGATCGACTTCTTCGAGTTTCTTCTCGTTGGGCTTCACAAGGAAGAGCACTACGACGATAATGGCAAGCACGCCGGAGATCGCAAACAGCACGACGGATACGACGTTCTCTTCCAGCCACTGCGACTGACCGGGAATGGTATCGATCGGGTTTCTCACCTCTACCACCTGGAATGCCTCCGCCGTCTTTCCGGGAAGCACGTTATCCTCGACAAGCAGTTTCAATACATAGAACCCTGCCTCCTGCGGAGAAAAGGAGAGCGAGGAATCGGGATCCCAATAATAATCGTTATCCGTTCTGTTCCACTTCGCCTCGTCGTCTTTCGTCACGTCCTCTTGGAACACACTGATTTCATAGAGGATTTTCTTGCTCTGATCCGCCTCGGCATCGTCGATCGCTTTGAACGTTTTGAAATACTCTTCCGCATTCTCCACGAAATCCGCATAGGAACTCGGCGCCGTGACGCCCTCCGGAATGTTCGCGCTGTTGTAGCGGTAGAGCGTATATTCCGTACGGTAGCCAGCCAATGCGACGACGTCGAAATTCGTGAAATTGTAGGTATCGTTTCTGTAACCGAGCGTCTGCTCCTCCATCTCTTCGATCGTCGGTCCCTTATAATCGATCTCGAACGTAAATTCGGGGATCCCTTCGATGTCCCAGATATTGCTGCTCGTCACCGTCACAAGTTCTTTGTTCAGGTAATACTGCATGGCGTTTCCGGACGCATCCTGCGCAAGCACGCGGAATTTATAGACGCCCTTCTCGGTAATTTCAAGACGCAACTCGTTGTATTTGAGATTGACCTGGGAAGACGCGGTTGCATCTGCGCCCTGACTGGGTTTGTAATAGTAGATGCTGAATTTCAGGTTTCTGTAACCCGCGTATTCGCTTCCGATCAGATTACGGAAAGAGGGAAGATAGATATACGCGCCCGAACCCGCGCTCGTTTCGGAAAGTTCATAGCTCGCCGCATCGTTCAAAGCAGCCTGATAGGCGCCAACCGCATCGTCCGCATCTTCAAACGTGTTCTCCGAAGTAGCTTCGTCAGCTTTCAGAACGGTGTATTTGGGACCTTCCTTTTCACGGTCCACTTTAATAAAATCAAAGGAGCCGTTCGTTTTCTGCACTTCTTTCTTGCCGTCGTTTTCAACCTCTTCGTATCCCGTGCATTCAAACGATTGAAGCGCTTTACCCGTCGCATACCAGCTCAGATAGACGTAGGTATCGTTTTCGTCCGTATCGTCGTCGAGTTTGAAACGGATGGCGACGTACTCTTTCTGATCCTTGTTTTCCTGCGACGGCAGAAAATAGGTCGAAGTGGTAAGCGTCTTATAGTTGTAAGTTTCGTACTTCTCTTTCCCTTCGCCTTTCAACTCCTTGTCGTTGGGCATAATGTTGGCTTCGCCGTCTTTTTTGAGCATATAGTACTCGCGCGACACGGTGACGTTATCGTCGCAGACGTCGATCGCCTCATAGGAAAGGGAGAATTTCTGACCGAGCTTGAACGCAAAGACCTGTTCGTTGAGAACGAGCACCGCGGGTGCGTTGTCCTCCACTCTGCCGTTATTCAGTTTGAAATTCTGTCCGTTGAGCGACTTCATGAGAACGGTCTGTCTCAGGGTCGAATCCGTCGTTCCGTCGGGAAAATCCGCCTTGAACGTAATGGGCGTGTTGGGCGTTGAAGAAGAGGAGGAACGGTATTCCATGAAATAACCGCCGATATTCTCGAACTTGCCCGCAATCGCTTCGTTCGTAACCGTCTCCGAAAGCGAAGCGGTCTCCCCGCCGTTCTCTTCCGCGGCGGTTTCGACGTTTGCGACCACGACGTTGAATTCGCCGATCTCGCAACCGTCTTCGTTAAAGGAAATACGAACGTCCTTAGATTTATCTACGGAAGCGGCGGACGCGGCTCCGTTTACCGAAACGTCGAGCTTATTCCCGTCCGCATTCTTTGTGAATACAATGGAATTCGTCGTCTTTCCGTCTTTGGAAATATTCTCTTCCGCGCTCTCGAAATCGATCGTGAATTTTTCAAAATTGATTTCGCCGAAAGAAAACTGCATGGAGAAATATTTTACGTCCCCTTTTCCCTCATACCATTTTAATGCAAGGTCGCGGCGGAAATGCACTTTTCCGCCGTTTGCAAACGTAAACTCAACAAAGGACTCGGCGTTTTCTTCCTCGCCCGCCTCGCTTGCGCCCACCGAACCGCCCGTTCCCGCCGAAAACACGCTCGAAGGAGCATAGGTATTTGCAAAAACAGAGACCTTAGGCATGCTGACAGCAAGTCCCAAAATCAAAAAGAGAGCTGCAAACAGCGATATAATTGTGATCCAACTTTTTTTAACCTTACTCATGAATAACTCCGTTCGGATACAAAAATACAGTTTATCTTATATATTGTACACGAAAATCTTTTTATCGTCAAGCGGTAATCGCGCTTAAACGGAAAAATCAGAAAAATTTCACTGTCCGCGGGCGCGCTTCAAAACGGCGGAATCGTCGAATAAGCTCCACGGCGCTTCCGTTACGGGCGGTTCCGCCACAAAGCGCATACGGTCTTTGGTGACGGGGTGAGTAAAGGAGAGCGAATAGGCATAGAGCGAGAGCTTCCCCTTTTTCGCCTTTTCTCCCCCGTAGCGCATATCGCCGTAGACGGGATGACTGATCCCCGCAAACTGTACGCGGATCTGATGGCTTCTGCCCGTATGCAGTTTGATCTCGGCAAGCGTCAGATCGTGCCGGACGCCCTCGGTATGGTATTCGAGCGAAGCGAACTTTGCGCCGTCCGTTCCCTGCGGACAGAGATAGACCATATTGTTGACGGTATTCTTTTTAAGATAGTTTTCAAGTTTTCCCTCTTCGGGAGAGAGCGCGCCGATCAGCACCGCAAGATAGCGTTTATCGAAGTCCCCCGTGCGCATCTGTTCGGAGAGCCTGCCCGCCGCCTTGCTCGTTTTGGCAAACACCATCACGCCGCCCGTCGGTCTGTCGAGCCTGTGTACAAGCCCCGTATAGACGTTTCCCTTTTTGTCGTACGTCTTTTTGAGATATGCTTTCACGCTGTCGAGCGCGTTATCGTCCCCGCTTTCGTCGGGGCAGGACGCAAGATTCTGCGGTTTTACGACGACGATCAAATGATTGTCCTCGAACAAAATCGGAAATTCGTCCGTACCAAGTTCAGTCATGAATAAAAATCCCTCCCGCGCCGCAGGGCAGCGCCAAGCCTTCTTCCGTGGGAAGCCCCACCTCGTATGATTCCGTTCTGCCCTTTCTGCCCGCAAGCGCAAGGGCAAGAAGATTGTCGAGCACCGCGGGCTGTAAACCCGTCGTATAACTGTTGATCAAAAAGAACAAAGGATGATCCGACAATAGTTCCGCGCAGAGCTTTACGAACGGAAATAAGTCGGACTCGATCTTCCACATCTCCCCGTTCGGTCCTCTTCCGTAGGAGGGCGGATCCATGACGATCGCATCGTATTTGTTTCCGCGCCTTATTTCACGGCGCACGAACTTGATACAGTCGTCTACGATATACCGTATCCCCTCTGTGATCCCCGAAAGGCGCGCATTCTCGCCCGCACGCTCCACCATGCCTTTTGCCGCATCGACGTGCGTCACTTCCGCGCCCGCCTTGCAAAGCGCAACGCTCGCTCCGCCCGTATAGGCGAATAAGTTCAGAATTTTGATTTTACGCCCCGCGTCTTTGATCAATCCGGAACATCTGTCCCAGTTGACCGCCTGTTCGGGGAAAAGCCCCGTATGCTTGAACCCCATGGGTTTTACGCGGAACGTCAGATCGGAATACGTGATTTTCCAGCTCTCAGGGACGGCTTTTTTATATTCCCAACCGCCGCCGCCTTTTTCGCTCCGGCGATAAACGGCGTGCACGGGATAGGAAAAGAGGTCGCGTTGCGCGCCCCAGATGACCTGCGGATCGGGACGGAGCAAAACGATCTCGCCCCAGCGTTCGAGTTTGTATCCGTCGCCCGTGGCGATGACGGAATAATCTTTCCATTGATCTGCAAGCCGTATCATAATTTTACCTTATTTCATAAATACGAGCACGCTCAAACTTCTCGGCGGTAACGTGACGGCGCGCGCGGAGACGGGCGCGACTTCCACGGGAGAAATTTTATCGGGTTCGTCCATGGTGTTGTAGTCGCTCTTCTGCCCCTCCAAGCGCAGGATGCGCGTCAGAGAGCCGAAATCGAAGTCTCCCTCAATCTCCACTTCGATCTCCCCGTCGGAAGCGTTGACGGCTTTCACAAACACCATGCCGTCCCGCTCGACCGCCGAAGCATAGAGCTTGTTTTTTTCGTCCGCCGACGTGGGCAGAACGAAATCCCCCGCATAACGGCTGAACAACTGCTGAACGTAATAGTTTGCAGTCGCATAGGAATCTTTCCCGTCAAACCAGATGAGATCGGGGCTCCACTGCGCATAGCCGAGCCGCGCAAAGAGCGGCGCGTAGGATGCCATAACGACGACGTCGGCATTCTGTTCCATGCCCGTCATGAACGCCGCCTCCGCAAGTCCCCCTTCCCAGCAGTTTGCCTGCGGTGCGTTGAAGAGCCTGCAATCCGCCCCCGGAACGTGCGCCGCATATTCGCCCGCACATACTTTTCCCTCTCTCGGATAGTCGTCGTACATGTGAACGTTCTCATACAGCCAGTCGGGAGAAACGTAAAAATGCTCGTCGGAAGCATAGACAAAATCGGGATTTTTCGCAAGATTTTTCCGCGTCCACTCCCAGGCGCTTTTATGCGCGGGCGTTCCGACTTCGGGACCCACCGTGCCGATTATTTTCAGATCGGGATATTTCTCATGAATGCGCTTTTCAAAAATCTCGAAGCGCTTATAAAATTCGTTGCTTTTTCCGTCAACTTCGGCAAGCCACTGCTCGTTGCCGATCCCTAAATATTCGAGCGCAAAGGGCTGAGGGTGCCCCATATCCGAACGCACTTTTCCCCACATGGTATCCGCGCCCCCGCGTGCAAACTCTACAACGTCGAGCGCGTCCTGAATATACGCCTCGAATTCGGGGCTTTCAAGCGGAACAAATTCGGTGGACATATACTGGCAGGCGATTCCTGCGCTGACGACGGGGAACGGTTTTGCGCCTAAATATTCGCACAGTCTAAAATATTCGTAATAGCCGATTCCGAGCGTCTGCCCGTAGTGCGAAAACGCCGTGCGGAAATTGTTGCTCTCATCCGCCGCATGCACCGCCCAACGGTTCCAGTTGTGTTTACGGCGCTCCTTCTGTCCGATCGAATTTTTCCAGAGATACCTGTTTTCGAGGTTGTTCCCCTCGACGACGCAGCCGCCCGGAAAGCGCAGAAATCCCGGCTGCAATTCCTTCATGTAATTCACGAGGTCGCGGCGGAATACGCCGCAGACGGCGTTTTCGGGAATCATGGAAAAACAGTCGAAATGCACCGTGCCGCATTTTAAGAGGGTCACGGCAAAATTTCCGCGATCGACGGAGACTTTACTCTTCAAAGTAAACTGATAACGCCGCCATCTTCCGTCCGTTTTCAACGTTATTTTTTTTCCGACGGCAAGCTCGCCGCTCTGATAGACGCCGACAAACACCGCGCCTTTATAGTCATACGAACGGGCATAGAAAGAAACCGCATACTTTTTGCCCGCTTCAAAATAAATTCCGTCAAACGCTTTATTCTTCATGCCGCCGCCCGCAACCAAGGACGAAAGACGCATATAGTGCGGATTTTCGGGAAAGAGCGCGCGGTCGGTTTTGATTTTCAACAGCGCCGATTGATCGTCGGGAAAGGCTTCCCACGCATAGCCGCCGTCGTTCGTCACGGTATAATGATCCCGCTTTCCATAGGCGTCTTTCGCCTCGAAATTGGGATTTTCCAGCATTTCGGCGTTCAGACCGCCGTCGATCGCGTAGTTGATATCTTCGATAAAAAGACCGATCGTGCCTTTGGAAACGGGTTTTTTATTCTCACGCGTAAATTGAATTTTCATAAAATCCCCTTCTATACGATTAGCGCTATGCCGTAATTTCTTTGCTCTCGCCGGATTCTTCGATCGAGTGCGCTATGTAAGTAATATGGTCCGCGGCACGTTCCAGATTGCCGACAAGATTGATGAACACGCTCGAATTTTGCGGCTGGCATTTTCCCTCGTTGAGGCGCTCGATATGCGTGGAGACAAGTTTACGCCTGTCCTTATCGATCGCATCTTCCTGAATATCCACTTCCGCAAGTTTTGCCGCGTCCCTGTTGAGGAACGCGTCGCTCGCAAAAGCATAAAGGTTTTTGATTTTATCGTACATACCTTCCAGCCCCGATAAAAACTCCTGCGAAAACACGAGCTTATCGTTGACGTAATGACCCGTATATTTTGTGACGTTGTCGGCAAGTTCGCCGATACGCATAATATCGTTGAGAACGTAGTGCAGGGACGAGACCGTCTTTTCCTCGTCGATCGCAAGCGACGAAGCAGAGAGTTTGATCAGATAGGAGACGACTTTCTTGTTTGCCACGGCAAGTTCGCCGTTATGTTCCGCCACCTTCTCTTTGGCATCGGTATCTTTTTTCAGGAATGCGCCGAACGACATATCCAGCGTATTCATGGCATAGGCAAAGATTTTTCCCGTTTCCTGATACAGGTATCCGAGCGCGACGGAGGGCGAAGCCAAAAGACGCTCGTCAAGTTCCGTGGGCAGGGGCACATCCTCTTCCCCTTTTTTCTTTTTTCCGCGCACCAACAGATTCGCCAATTTGACAAAGAGATTGATAAAAGGCAGGAAAACAACCGTACAGGTAACGTTGAAAATCGTATGGAAGAACGCGATCCTCATTTCCGGATCGTTCGGAAATACGGGTGTCAGAAGCGTATCGGCAAAGCCCTCCCATGCAAGAAGGATCACGGCAAAGATGATCGCGCCGAAGAAATTAAAGAGAAAGTGAATGAGCGCGGCGCGCTTTGCGTTGGGGTTTGCGCCGATCGAAGAGATGAGCGCCGTGATACAGGTGCCGATATTCGATCCGATAATGATAAAGTAGAGCGCGTTGCTCGCGTCGCTTCCGCCGATCATGATCCCGCTTGCCGTCATGGCGATCACAATCGCATTGACCGCCGAGGACGCCTGCACCGCGCCCGTAAAAACAGCGCCGATCAGGAGCAGTAAAATCGGGTGAATCTTGGCGCCGAACACCCGTTGCATCGCTTCAAACTCTTCGCCCTCCGTGGGGAAAGCGTTTTTCATGACAAGCATTCCCACAAAGATAATACCGAAACCCGCCAAGGCGCTCCCGATCGATTTTACTTTTTCCCGTTTGGAAATCATGAGCATGAGCGCGCCGACGGCGGCACAGGCAAGGAAAAACGTTGTGATTTCGATTTCGCTCAGCGCGACGATCCAGGTGACGAGCGTCGTTCCGATGTTCGCGCCCATGATCATTGCAGTCGCCTGGAATAGGGTCATGATCCCCGCATTGACGAGACCCACGACCATGACGGTTGTAAACGACGAACTCTGACCGAGCACGGTGACCGCCGTACCGATCCCCACACAGGCGAAACGGTTCTTCGCCGTCTTGTTGAGCATGGTCTGCAATTTGTTGTGCGCAAGCCTGGTGAGATTTTCGGAGAGCATTTTCATGCCGACGAGCAAAGCTCCCATTCCCCCCAAAATCTCTAAAATAATATAGACGTATCCCATATATTCTTATCCTCTGATCGTAACGACAGAACTCCGCTTATCTATTATAAAAGAATTGCCGCCGTTTGTCATTCGTTTTACGGCAATTTGTCAAAAAATATTTTCAGCTTGTTTTACACAAAAAACTCTCCCCGAAATTCGGAGAGAGTAAACCGATATGGTTTTCAGTTTTTGATTAAGCGCTATATGTTGCTTTAACGACGTTTACGGTATTGCTTTCAAATGCCGATCCGTCAGCGTTCGAGATACCGAATTGTACGGTACCCGATACGTTGAGACCCGTGATTTCCATGATTCTCGTTGCCAAAACATTCTCCATATTCACGTCTTCTTTCGCATACTTATTGCAAATGATTCTCATCTTTCCTTCTGCGTTCAACGAAACGAGAACCTGTAAACGCGATTCGGGAAGAGTTGCATTATCATGCGTGTTGTGCACCATATTGGTACCTTCAACCGAGCCGTTCAAAGTTTTTCCAGCAGGAGCACTCGGCGTCCAGCCGTCAATATAACGTATTTCATAAGTTACAGCGTTGTTTTCGCGTACGGCAAAAATTGCGCCCGCCCATTCCGCAGCAGCATAATTGCTATACTGCATTGTGAATACATACGTCTCGCCCGCCGCAATCGTAACGTTTTTATCCGAAGATTGACCGCTTGACCACCAGTTGGTGTTATCTACCGTAAGCGAACTGTTTACAAGCGTTGCTCCGCAGACAGAGCAGGAACTATCTGTAACCGTAGTATGAGCGCAAATATTGTTACAAATACTGCAAACCCCCTTCACCCAGTTATGCGCCGTATGCACAGGATTTATCTGATTGCAACCCTCTACCGTACAAATATCATCATTGCCATAATTATGCGTGTGCTTTTTCAGTTCGGTAATTTCCGCATAGGAAGATTCCGAATTTAATCCGAACTTATAGTTCTCCGCAAACTGCTGTCCGTTCGCAGGCGCAATCGCAAAGCTCATTGTTGCAGACTTCGCGCCGTTTACGGCTTTCATTTCAAGATTCATCTGCGAATCGCTCACCCAGTTCAGCGTTATCGTAAGTTCGCAATTTGCAATAATCCCTTTGAAATCCTCCCAAACAATATCGGGATTCTTTCCGATCGTCGCCCATTTTTCGGCGACAGATAAATCCGCGCCCGCACCGACGTTGCCCAAATCGAGAATCCAGTTATCCATACGGAATAAACCGCTGATTGTCTCACCGCTCCAAAGATAAGCAAACACCGTCTGATAATTCTCAGCGCCCTTAGAAGTCATCGTGCCTTTCAGTTCGATCTTTTCGCCCTTTTGGATCGTGGTGTTCCAAGCCGCTTCAAGACCGGGATAGCCGTTCGTATGATCCTTTGCGCCGATTTCCAAATGATAGCTTACGGGATAGAGCGACAGCGTTGCGTCTTCGCTTCCGAACAGGGTCTCAATCACCGTATCCGCAGTCGCTTTGACACTCGTGTTGCCCTTGACCGCCCACTCTTTGACCGTAAAGCCGTCGGTATTCTTAATATTTACGGGATAGTTTTCACCCTCGCCGAGCTTATCGGTTTTCACATAGTTGACCGAAACGCCCTCCGTCGCGTCTTCCGAAGCGAGGAACTGAACGGCGTAAACGCGTTCCCATTTTGCGGTGATCGTAACGTTTCCTTCCGGCATTGCAAATTTGCCGTCCGCAACCGTCACGTCGGATTCGCCCTGCTTGACTTCCCAGCCCGCAAACTTCCAGCCTTCCGCCGCCGCAGGCGCGCCTGCAAGGATCACTTCCGCATCCTTTTGCGTATCTTCCTGCGTGGGAACCGTAGCGTCCGCCGCCGCATGATCGCCGAGGCTGTAAATCACGGAATAGTAACCCTCTCTCACAAACATTGCCGTGAGCGTAACGTCTCCCGTCACGGTATAAGAACTTCCGCCCGCCTTGACTTCTGCCGTGGCACCGATTTTCCAGCCCGTGAACGTATAATTATCCGCCGCCGCGAGCGTAGGAAGCGTATAAGCCTTTCCGTCCGCAACTTCCGTCGCTTCGGGAAGCGCAGCGCTCTCCGCCGCTCCCGCGGGCTTTTCAGCGCCGTCCCAGGCGTATGTGACCGTAAAAAGTTCCAACCATTTCGCGGTAAACGTTACGTCGGCTTCGGGCATTGTAAACTGCGCGCCCGCCTCATAAGTGTTTCCGCCGTAAGTCCAACCGTCAAACTCGTACCCCTCATTGGTGAACGTGTTCTCTTTCAGCGTGAACTTATCGTCCTTTGCGTGTTCGCCCTCAACGGGAGCCGTGCCCGTTACGGCAGTACCCCCCCCCTCATACGTAACTTTGTACGTTTTCGCCTCTCCGCAGGCGGCAAACACGGTTGCCGCGGCGGCGCATACAAGCGACGCGGAGAGCATTGTCAAAAGTGCTTTCTTCATTCCTTTCCCCCCTTAGAGAAATATAATTGTATTTCGGATAATATATCCGAATGATATTATAATATCTGTTCCGTCATTTGTCAATAGCCATTTTTATCCTTTTTTACAAAAAAATCCCGTGGAACCCCACGGGATTTTTTAATAAGCATTTTATACAATGCCCTGCGCAAGCATTGCTTCCGCCACCTTTTTGAAACCTGCAATATTTGCGCCCGCGACATAGTCGCCCTTCATGCCGTATTCTTCCGCCGCCGCGTCCATATTGCGGTAGATATTCACCATAATATTTTTCAGCTTCCGATCCACCTCTTCAAACGTCCAGAAGAGCCGTCCGCTCGACTGCGCCATTTCGAGCGCGCTCGTGGCGACCCCGCCCGCGTTCGCCGCTTTTGCGGGAAGAAACAGCACGCCCGCCTTTTTGAACGTTTCGATCCCTTCGAGCGTCGTCGGCATATTGGCGCCCTCGCCGATCAGTTTTACGCCGTTTTTCACAAGCGCTTTTGCGCTTTCGCCGTCGATTTCGTTCTGCGTCGCGCAGGGCAGAGCGACGTCGCAGGGAATATTCCATATTCCTTTACATCCCTCGCGGTATTCCGCGCCCTTGACGCGCTTCGCATACTCCGAAATCCGTCCGCGCTCCACCTCTTTGATCTGTTTGACGACCTCCAACCGAATCCCGTTCCGATCGTAAACATAGCCGTTGGAATCGTACATCGCAACGACTTTCGCGCCCAGCGACTGCGCTTTTTCCACGGCATAGATCGCAACGTTCCCCGATCCGGAAACGATCGCCGTTTTGCCGTTCAATCCGTCGTTCCGCGCGTTCAGAGCCTCTTCCGTCATATACACGAGACCGTAGCCCGTCGCCTCGGTGCGGGCGAGCGATCCGCCGTAACTGAGTCCCCTGCCCGTCAACACGCCGACGTGTTCGTTTCTGAGACGCTTGTACTGCCCGAAAAGATACCCGATCTCTCTTCCCCCCACGCCGATGTCGCCTGCGGGAACGTCTGTATCCGCGCCGATATGGCGGTAAAGTTCCGTCATGAAACTCTGGCAGAAGCGCATGATCTCGCCATCGCTCTTCCCCTTGGGATCGAAGTCGGAACCGCCCTTTCCGCCGCCGATCGGAAGTCCCGTCAGACTGTTTTTGAGAATCTGTTCGAGCCCCAAAAACTTAATGACGGAGAGATTGACGGTCGGATGGAATCTGATCCCGCCCTTATAAGGTCCGATCGCGCTGTTGAACTGCACGCGGTAGCCCTTGTTGACGTGAACACGATTTTTGTCGTCCACCCACGGAACGCGGAACATGACGGTGCGCTCCGGCTCTACAAACCGCTCCAAAAGCGCCGTTCTTTCATATTCGGGATGACGCTCCACCATCGGTTTCAGGCTCGTAAGAATTTCCGTCGCCGCCTGATGAAATTCGTTTTCGTTCGGATTTTTTGCCTTTACTTCGGCAAGAACTTTTTCTAAATACTGCATTCGTTCTCTCCCGCGCCGTTCTGTCTTTTGTGCCGGCGGTCTCTGCAAACCTTAAAATCCACTCTCGCGGTTCGCCTATACCATTATAGCAGATTCCGAAAATTTTGCGCGGTTTTCAAGGAAATTTTTTCACCCCGAACCTTTACGATTTTTTATAGGGTCTATAAGCAATAATTATACTTCCCCGTCCATGAGGGAGATCAATTTGGGAATATCGATCGGGGTCAGGATTTTCTGTATCTCACCTTTTCCGTCTTTCACGATGACGGCAAGGAGTCTGCGGTTATCGGTAAACGCGTCGATCGCGTCCTCGACCGTATCTTCCGAACGCAATACTTTATAATAGAGCGAATCATTCTCCGATAAAAGGCTCTTGGTATTCTGTTTGAG
>CAJUCM010000002.1:3231-55399 GCA_910585235.1 uncultured Christensenella sp. | reverse complement strand
CGGTTGTTGACGATCCCTATAAATCTGCCGTTCTGATAGACGGGCAGATTGGAATAGCCCGTTTTGGCGATCAGCTTTGCGGCTTTTGCAATGCTCTCATGGCTTTCGATCCCCACGACGGGCGCTTTCTTTTTCAACTCTTTGAGTTTGGGAGGCGCGGTGATAAGGTTCGCGATCCTGCAAATGAGCGCGGTCGCCTCGTCGGTCGGCTCGGCGATGACGCGGTCGGTCGTCGTATTGTGCACGATCGCGTTTCTCAGCCGCGCAAAGGCGACGAGCTCGTCCTCATATTTCCCCAAAACGGACTGCGTGGGCGCCAGACGGCGTACAAGATCGGAAAAACCGAGCGTTCCCTTTCCCTTATAGAGCGCTCTCATGCGGGCGTCGATCGCGTTATAGGCGGCAATAAATTCCAATGCGTTACTCATATCTTTATTATACCACGGCGCAAAGCGGATTTCAAGCGGGAAATCAAAATCCCTTCTTTTTGTGCAGAAAAAACCCACGCCTGCGGGTCTCCACGATATGATATTCCTGCTCCCGCTTCATTTCATAAACGCAGGGATTGTCGGGGGAGGCAAAGGCGAGTTTCCCCGCAATATCCGCCGCCTCCGCATATCCGTAGGCGCACAGGCAGACGGGTACTCCGTAAAGATACGCATTTGCGCGGATGATCACCTGTTCCAGACTTTCGTTGAGTTCCTCGAAAATGCAGAGAACCATATCCGCCCCGCACAGTGAAATCGTCTCGAACACCTGCGGAAAGTATAAGTCCTCCGCGACGATTATGCCGATTTTTCCCGCCTTGGTATCGAACATTTTAATGCCCGCGCCCGGTCGGAAGTCGCAGGAATCGAGACGGTTTACCATATCCGAAACGCCCAGGATCCTGCCCCTGTCCGCCACGACGACGGATTTGCGGCGGATCCCCCGCGAATCGGAATAACAGCCGCACACGACGACGTTCTGCCCCTCCTTAGAGAGTAGCGCGACGTCCTCGAAAAGACTCGTCTCCCCTTTCAGTTCCTTTTCGTAGCTCACTTCCCCCAGCGCCATGAAAGAAAAACAGACGACGTCCGCACCGCAGTCCGTCTGCTTTTTTTCATAAGTTCCGAGGTCCCCGCTCGACACAAAACATATCCGCATAACTATATTATTATATCGGAACGGGTCATGTTTTTGTGAATGAAAATGAATTTTACGGTTTTTCCCCAACCCTCTTAAATACGGTGCAGCCGCAGTCCGCCGTATAGGAAGTAAACCGCCCCGTCAGAACCGCTTCTCTATTCGGCGTGTGGAGAACTTCGAGGGAAGAAAGTCCCGCAAAAGCCGTCCGCGAGATTTCATTTGCCTGTACCTTGCAGACGTTGATCTCTCTGATTGCGGGACAGGCATAGAACGCGGAAGATACGATCCTGCCTCCCGTCACCGTAACGCGCGACAGCGTTTTTGGAACGTCGTACTCCTTTCCGTCGGAAAAGAGATATGCGAGTTCGCCCGTAAACAGAGAACCCGACGGCGACTTTGCATTGCCCAAAAAGGGCAACGAAAGAGATACGAGCGATCGGCAGGCGAGGAGCGCGCCCTCGTCCGCAAACATCAGATCTTCGTCGAGAGCAAGTTCTTTTCCGTCTCCGACTGCCGCAAGCAACCGCTTTCCGCTCACGGTATCCAGATAGACCGCGCCCTCCCTCTGCGAATAGGGCTCCTCCGCGTAAACCTCTTTTACCCCGCTCCCGACAAACGCCAACGTTTCAAGTTCCGCGCCCGCGCGGAGATACACCGTCGAAGCGCCCGTCTCGCGGAGAATGCGGGAAGTGACCTTTCCCGCCATAAAGACGATCTCTTTACGCTTTGCTTTTGCAACGCGTTCGATATGGTTGCCCGTCCAGATAAAATACGAACCGTCATACCAGACGCGATCCGAAAAAGTGCGGTAGAGCGCCGCGCAGTCGATGCGCGTACCCTCCGCCGTACATTCGAGAAGTACCGCAAGATCGCCGTTTTCAAGAATTTCATACGCCGTCTTTGCGTAGCTGTCGATCTTGCCCGTCTGCCCGCCGCGCGATAAAAATATACTCTCCCCGTCCATTCCCGCAAGGCTCGAATATGCGGAAGTATAACTTTCCTTTGTCACGCTCCCGTCCGCCCAAACGCATTCGTAGCTTTCCCCGCCGGAAAATCTTGAAGGATAGGGCGCATACAGCGATATAGCGCAAGCGGCGGTGAACAATACCGCCGCCGCTCCTTTGATAAAATTCCTTGTTCTTCTCTTCATTCGTAACCGCAAAAATTTACTTCTTCACGCTTTCCAAAAGCGCTTCGACGGACTTCTTTGCCTTTTCGAGTTCCTCGTTCGCCTTCGCCTCGTTTTCGGCGCGCACGGAATAATATATTTTGAGCTTCGGCTCCGTGCCCGACGGACGGACGCAAATGAACGATCCGCCTTCGAGTTCGTAATAGACGCAATTGCATTTGGGAATATCGAGCGTCTCCGTCTTTCCGTCGCGCGTCTTTCTCAACGACGCGGAATAGTCGCGTACCGCCGCAACGGCGAACGAACCGAACTTTTCGGCTTTGACCGTTTTGAGCGCATCGACGACGGCGTTCATCTCCTTCATGGCGTTCAGACCCGAATACTGCACGGAGACGTTTTTATCGAGCACGAATCCGTATTTACGGTATATTTCCATGAGGCGCGCATAGACGCTCTTCCCGATATAAGTATAATAGCACACCATTTCCGCGGCGAGCATGGAGGCGACCACCGCATCCTTATCGCGCGCGTGCGTGCCGCGCAGGTACCCGCAGGATTCCTCAAAACCGAATATGTATGTGTATTCCCCGCTCTTTTCCCATTCCTTGATTTTTTCACCGATAAACTTGAACCCGACGGGCGTCTCGAACAGGCTGACCCCGAAGTCGTCCGCGATCGCCTTTGCCATTCCCGTCGTGACAAAAGATTTCACGACGGCGGCGTTTGCAGGGAGCGCGTTCTCCTCTTTGAGGCGGGTCAGAATATAGTCGAGAAGAAGAATGCCCACCTGATTGCCCGAAAGCGCGATAAACTCGCCCTTGTCGTCCTTGACGGCGACGCCGAGACGGTCGGAATCGGGATCGGTGCCGAACACCACGTCCGCACGGATCTTATTTGCGAGCGCGATCCCCATGGAAAGCGTCTCCTTAAATTCGGGATTGGGAACTTTCACCGTGGAAAATTCGGGATCGGGATTCTTCTGCTCCTCGACGACGGTCACGTTGATGCCGAGGCGGGCAAGGATCTTCGTCACGGGAATATAGCCGGAACCGTGCACGGGCGTATAGACGAGCCTGAGATCCTTTCCGCACTTTTCGATCGCTTCTTTCGAGAGCGTAAGTTTAGAGAGCGCATCAAGGTATGTTTGATCCGCTTCCTCCGGAACGAAAGAAATGAGCGGACTTTTTTCGTCGCCCGTCACGGAGAGATAATCGGTGATCTTTTCGATCTCTCTAACGACGACTTCCGTCGCTTCGGGCGACATCTGCGCGCCGTCCTCGCCATAGACTTTATAGCCGTTGTACTCTTTGGGATTGTGCGACGCCGTCACCATGATCCCCGCGACCGTATTCAGATAGCGCACCGCATACGAGAGCATCGGCACGGGGTGGACATCGGAAAAAAGATACGCCTTGATCCCGTTTTTCGCAAGCACGCCCGCGGATTTTTCGGCAAAGAGACGGCTCTTTCTCCGCGTATCGTAGGAGATGACGACCCCCCTCTTTTTCGCCTCTTCGCCCAGCGAACAGATATAGCGGGACAGCCCCTCGGTCGCGCGCATGACGGTGTAAATATTCATCATATTCATTCCGCCGCCGATGAGACCGCGCATTCCCGCCGTCCCAAATTCGAGTTCGCCGCCGAAGCGGTATTCTTTCTCTTTTTCGTCGTCCGCGATCGCAAGAAGCTCCGCCTTCGTCTCCCCGTCGAGACGGGGATCGTTCAGCCATGTCTGGTAGTTCTCTTGATAACCCATATATCTCCCCTCACAGCGCATAACGCGCAAAAATTATTCGTCCAACCCTTTCGGGGTTTCCTCTCCGCCCATGATCGTGCGCGAAGAAATTAAATACTTTTTGGAATGATCCTCGTAATACTGCACGAACTGCAACGCAAGCAGGAACACAAAGCTCAGCGGAAGCGTTACGAAGAGCGCACTTCCGAACGTGCAGAGCGCAAAGACAATATTCATGACAATAATCAGATAGACCGCAACCAAAAAACTTGCAAAGCGCCTTCCGAAATGCTTCTTGGCGCAGATACTGCTACGGAACGCACGCGTCACCGTACTTTCCCCCGAAATAAACGCGGGGATCCATGCGGAAATCAAGGTCATTTTCAGCGCCTCGAAACAGGCGATCGCCGTAAACGTCAGCATCAGCGAGATCAGCACCGAAAACCAGCCGTTGATCGAAAGCAACGCGGGCACTTCAAAAAAGGCGAACCAACAGCATAATAACATCAGAAGGTCATATACAAAGATGAGCGGAACATAGATGATCTCGTACAGCGCCCCCTTTGCGATGTTCTTAAAATACGAACTTGCAAAACGCGTACGGGAGAAAGTGCTCATGCGGTCGTTCATCGTTCCCGCGACCGCAATGCGTCCGAGACCGTTCACAAAACGGGACAGAAGATACATGATCGCAACGCCGACGATCGTCCCCGCGATCGCGCCCGTAGAACTGCGGAGCAGTTCTTTGAATTCGGCAAACGCCGCCGAAAACGTATCGTGAAAGGCGTTTAAGAAATCGGATTTACCCGTCACGATCGCGTTGAAAAATTCTTTGATCAGATCGGCGACCGCCTTCGTCGGACTGCCCGTAATAATCCCGTCCAGCCCTAAACGGATGATGAGATAGGTCAAACTCATAAAGACCGCGCCCGTCAGCACGGAATAGAGAAGCAGTTTGAATACGCTCGAAAAATTGTCGATCGTAATATGAATGGCATTACGGAATCTCATAATTAAAGTTCCTTATAACTTTTGATGACGTCCTCTCTGTCCAGTTTATCCGTCTCGAAATAGACGGTCTCCATGCGGATAAACATTCCCGCATATAAAAACAGACAGAGAACGAGCGCCGTGATACGGAATATGATTTCAGGCAGGAACGCCGTTCCTCCCAGAAGCAGCGCCAAAACGAGCATGGAGAGCGCGTGCGCCGCGATCAGCTTCCACCTGACGCCGATCGAAAGGCGGTAGGAATAAATGAACGCATGATAGGGACGGAACCCCGTGATCTGCATACAGGGCAGCCACAGATAAAACGCCTCGAAAGAATACAGAAACAGAAAACAGACGCCGATCGCTACGAGCACGCTCAGAAGATATACGAGCGCCGTCGTTCCGATCGAAAAGATCGCAAACATGAGCGCGGAGAGAATAATCGCCGCAAGCTCGCCCAAAAAATAAAACAGCAGAACGATCAGAAAAGCGGGAAGAAGCAGATTCTTCATCTCCGTTCCCACGCCCCCCAGCGTACGCTTTCCGATCCGCATATGTTTTTCCACGAGGGCGAGAAGAAGCGCCGCAAAGACGGACGACGTGACGTACGCAAGCACCGTATAGACCCCGCCGAGCACGGAATCGACCCTGATGGGAGAGAACGCGCGCAAGAGCCCTATGAAATCCGTGCGGGGTTCCCCCTGAAAAAATCCGCGGAGAAATCCCGAAATCGCCGACCAGTCGAAAGAAAGCGCAAGAAAAACCGCCGGCACGATCCCGCAGGCGAGCGCGTACCAGAAATTCTTGAACAGGTATTTCCAATTGCCGAATACGATGCGCATTTCTTTTCTCCTTATTCTTTATTATATACCAATTTACGCAGACTGTAAAGAGTTTTTTCCGAAATGTAATAAAAAATGCTTTCTTTCAATGTTCAGAAAGCATTCCGTTTTCTTTCAGCATTTCTTCGAGAATATCCGCCGCATCGTGAATGAGCAAGGGACAGGGTCTCTTTTTATAATATTCCTCCGTGCGCGCTTCCGCCTGAGGCGATCGGTCCGTTTTCAGCCCCGCGCCCGTCAGAAGCGTGCCGCAGACGATGCTTCCGTTCTTTTCTTCAAACCGACGGGAAAATTCCTGCACGAGCGCGTAAAGTTCGCTCTTTTTGAGCGCGGGAAAGAAAAGCCCCAAACACATCACCGCGCCCGTGACCGCGCCGCAGGTCAGGCGCAGTCTTCCCATGCCTCCGCCGAACGGATGCGCCGCCGCCATCAACGTTTCCCTGTCCGCATTCAGATCGTCCATAAAGGCAAGTACGACCGCCTGCGTGCAGTTATAGCCTGTTCTGAAATACTGTTCCGCCTGTTCCCCTCTCGTCATAGTCCGTTCTCCTTTTATATGATTATAGCGCACGAAAACGTTTTTGTCAAATTGAAATACAGGCGCGTGATCCGCAAAAAAATACGCGCGGACTTTTTCGCGCGTATCCTTTTTATGAAAGTTACGACTCGGATTCGTAGTGGCAATCCGAATACTGCGTGGGAGGCATCGTTTCGCCCTCGCCCACATAAATCGTGTTCACGATCCTGCCTTCGCCGTCGACAACCTTGTACGATCCCGTCTTAGGGCAGGTATCTCCGCAATTCAATCTCATTCCGTTCACCTCCGATACAATCAGTATGGGAAGGTCGCGTCCGTTTATACATCACAATACGCCGAGTACGTTCAGCCAGAAACAGACAAGCGAGAGAATTACGAGATACAGCGAAAACCATTTATAATTCCCTTTCCCGATGACTTTGAGCATGATTTTGATTGCAAAGAATCCCGCCGCGGCGGAAAATACGACCCCCACGACCATACCGATGATCCCGCTCGTTCCGATCGCGACCGTAACCCCCTCGTCCGGTTTGAGAACGTGATAGACCTCTACCGCAAGACTTCCGAGGATCACGGGAATGCTCATCAGAAAGGAAAATTTTGCAACGTCATCGCGCTTTGCGCCGGAGATCACGCCCGCCGCGATCGTCGAACCGCTCCTTGAAACGCCGGGAAAGAGCGCGACCGCCTGCGCAAGCCCCATGGGAACGGAATGCTTCCAGCCAAGCGGCGAAACCTTTTTACGCCGCGACGATACGAACTCCGTCAAAAGCAGAACGAACGCCGTCAAGGCAAAGAACACCGCAAGCCAGCACAGCCACGCGGCATTGGAAGCGGGATCGAAGAGCGCCTCAATTTTATCGTCGAACAAAAGCCCGACGACGCCTGCGGGAACCGTTGCCGCGATCAGCATGAGAAGCGTTTTGAAAGGCTTTTTGAAAAGCGCAAGAATGTCCTTCCGAAAGACGAAAACAACGGCGAGAAGCGTGCCGAAGTGCAAAAGAATATTCACAAAGGTCATGCCCGCCCCGCCGAGATCGTAACCCAAAATCTGTTGCAGAAGGGTCAGATGTCCGCTTGAAGAAACGGGCAGGAACTCCGTGAGTCCCTGCACCGTACCTAAAATAGCCGATTTCCAGATTGCTTCCCAAATTCCCATTCAAAACCCCGAAAACGGATCGTATCCGATCAGTTACTTCCGATATTTGCGAGATCGGAATAACGCTCTTCGTAAATCGTATAGCTGTCGTTAAAAGAAGAAATGATCTTACTGCGGCGATTGGTCGATTCCGTGGAAGCGGCATTCGCCTTGTATTTTTCATAGAAGAGATAGGAGAACGTTCCCTCGTCCGCCCTTTCGTCATGGTTGTATGCAAACGGAGTCTGGATCCTATCGGCGACATTCTTACCGTCCACAAAAGAGAACGTGCAGTAGATGATATGCCAGCCGTAATCCGAGGGAACGATCATATAATTACCCGCGCCCGCTCTGACGACTGCCTGCGCCGCATACTCGAACTCGTTGACAAACTTCGTCTTATTCGCCGTGATCGCGTATCCGTAATAGGTGTTCAATCCCGCCGTATCCGTATTATACGCGAACGAAAGCTCGTTTATGACGGACAACGCCTTGTTCTCGTTACTGCCCGTTTGGAAAATCTTGTTTGCGTTGAATCCGTCACTAAAATATACTTTGCCCTTATAATAGACGAATTGTTCGTAATTCACGTCTCCGACCTTGTGTCCGTTCTCCGAAGTAGTATAGTAGTAATTCCGATTATAATAAGAATCGCCGCCTTTCGTACTCTTTACAACGGTTAATCCGGCACTTATGAGATAATCCTCCATCTCGTCGATAAACTCATCAATTTTAATCGGAGTCGGTTTGTATTTGCGCGTTTCCGGATCCCAAGTTCCGTTGTAGGTGTATTGCCCGTAATAATTTTTCAGATATTCATACTTCGCGGTTTCCTCGGAATTGAAATTATCCTCGAAGAAGAGCCAGGTTCTGCCCTTTTCCGCATCATAACCGAACGCGCCTTCCGAAGATTTCGCCTTATAGGAATAATCGGTCTCGCCGCGGAACCAGCTTCCGCGCTGGTCGGTCGCGTTTACGTTTTTCAAAAGACGGGCGCGCGTTGCGAACTTGTTCCCTTTCTTGTCGCCGAAGTCCTGTTTGACGGCGGAAAGCTCGTCCGACTGCGCCGCAGAGAACGGAAGCAGAATGTTGATGACGTAGCCGTAGTTTGGATTCCCAGGCGCAGCCGTCAGAACAAATTCCGTATCGGAAACGGAGTCCATCGCACTTTCCAGATTGGAATAGGATCGCCCGTAACTCGCGCTCTGGCTGACAAGCATATCATTGAACATATCCTTGAAATATTTTTCGTCGAGTTTTTCTTCCGCCTGCTTCGTAAAGGTATCGGTCATTTTCTGAATGAGCGCGTCCTCTAAATCCGATTTGTTTTCAAGAAGGAAGTAATTCAGCGTTTCAACGTCGCTCGTATCCTCCCCTTTCTCGATGAGGCTGTTCGATTTCAGACTCGTGAGAAGATCGTCATAGGCGCGGCGGCGCGTCGTGGAGGTAGAACCGTCTTTCGGCTCGTAGCTTCCGCGGACGGCGCTCTGTTTGCCCGTGCCCGTATATATTTTATATTCGTTATCGTAATAGTCGCCGTTCGCCGTATTCAGACCCTTAGGCGTCGTTCTCGCGCTCGCGTCGTACTCTTTATCGTCCTCCAATTCCTTGATATAGTTGGTTTCGAGAGAGTCGATCGAATTATTGAGCATGACGCGCGTCGTATAGGTCGCCTTTTCGATTTCCTTATCCGTCAGGAAATAGGAAGTCGCCGCAATGTCGTACTCGATGCCTTCCTTGTCCCCGACCTTCTCGTTGAATGCCGCAAGATCGTTATACCAATATTCGCGGTTGTCGTCCTCGTCCTTCCAGCCGTTTTTGAGGAAGTACGCCTTTGCATACTGGATATAGACCTGACGCTGAACGAGCGAATCGGAAATCGCGTCGAACGTATCTTTATACGACCAGCCGTAAGAGTTCATGGCGTTGTAGCCCGACCCCACGAACGATACGATCATATCCTGTTTGGAAACGGATACGGTGCTGATCACTTTTGAAACGAGTTGCTGATCCAACCCTTCAAATTCTTTTTTGAAGTTGTCGGAATCGGAAATATTTACTTCCGCAATCGTCTGCTTCATGTTCTCGGTTTCGTTCCTGATCACAAGGTCGCAACCTGCAAACACGCCGCATCCCATGATCGCCGCAACCGCGACCGCCGCCGCCTTTTTACTGTTAATCTTCATATCAAATCTCCGAACTGTTCCGTGAAACCGTTAGAATAACCCACAGTCTCACTTATTTATTATAGCGCATTCTGATAAATGAGGCAAGCCATTTTCGTGAAAATCAGGTAAAAGATGAGGCAAATTTCAAAAATTTCGTCATAAAAATCATGGTTTTTCCGCCGTTTCCCATAAAGCGGAACTTCAAAACGGGTGCGTTCGTCATATCGAAACTCAGATCGCGGCTGTACTTATCGACCGCCGCGGAGATCCGTTTGTCGCCGAGCGCCTGCAAAGAGGCAAATTCGAGCGCGCCCCCCTTCGCCCCGACCGAAATCTTTTTGACGCGGAATTTTGCCGCGTAGCTCTTCATGACCGCGATCACAAGCAGATTGACCGTCTCTTCGGGAAGCGAACCGTATGTCTCTTCGAGAGAAGTGCACACCCTTTTATAATCCGCCGCGCTTCTGATTTCCGCGATCTGCTTATAGGTATCCATGCGCCCCGCCGCCGACTCGATATAATTTTCGGGGATAAACGCCGTCGCCTTGATGTCGAGCTCGACGCTCGTCTCCTGTTCCCCCGTGATCTCCTCTTTGAGAATTTTGGAATAGAGCTCATAACCGACCTTATCCATGTGACCGTGCTGTTCGGCGCCGAGAACATTGCCCGCGCCGCGGATCTCCAAATCGCGCATGGCGATCTTGAAGCCCGATCCGAGTTCGGTGAACTGCATAATGGCTTTGAGCCGTTCGGAGGCGTTCTCCGTCATGACGCGTTCGGGCTTATAAGTAAAGTATGCGTGCGCGAGCCTTGCGCCACGCCCCACCCGCCCGCGGAGCTGATAGAGCTGGGAAATGCCGAGGCGGTCGGAATCGATTACGACGAGCGTATTCGCGTTGGGAAGATCGATCCCGTTCTCGATGATCGTCGTCGTTACGAGGACGTCGCTCTCCCCCCGATAGAAGCCGAATACCGACCGTTCGAGCGTCGCCTTATCCATTCTGCCGTGCGCCACCGCGATCTTCGCTTCGGGCACGATCTCCTGCAAGCGGCGCGCAAACGTAAAGATGCTCTCCACGCGGTTATAAAGAACGAACACCTGTCCCTTTCTTGCGATCTCTCTGACGATCGCGTCCCGCAAAAGCGGCTCCGTCTCCTCCGCAACGTAGGTCTGTACGGGCAGGCGGGCGCGCGGAGGCGTCTGTATGGTCGAAATATCCCTGATCCCCGAAAGGGACAGATGCAGCGTGCGCGGAATGGGCGTCGCCGTCATGGTCAGGCAGTCGATATTCCGCTTCATATTCTTGATCTTTTCTTTATGCTCTACGCCGAACCGCTGTTCTTCGTCGAGAACGAGAAGTCCAAGATCGCGGAATTTAATATCTGCGGAGAGCAGTCTGTGCGTGCCGACGATCAGATCGATCTCTCCCCTTTCGAGCGCGGCGAGAATGAGTTTTTGCTCCTTATCGGTGCGGAAACGGTTGATCGCCTCGACGCGCACGCCGAAATCCTTCATGCGCTCCGTCGCCGTTCTGAAATGCTGTTCGGAGAGCACGGTCGAAGGACACATCAGCGCCGCCTGTTTGCCCGCCAGAATACAGCGGTACGCGGCGCGGAGCGCGACTTCCGTTTTTCCGAAGCCCACGTCCCCGCACAGGAGCCTGTCCATAACTTTGTCCGAACACATATCTTTTTCGATCTCTTCGATCGAGACGAGCTGGTCGGCGGTCTCCTCAAAGGGAAACGCCGCCGCAAACTCCTCCATCTCTTCGCGGTATTCGGGAAAGACGAATCCGCGCCGTTCCCCGCGCTCCTGATAGAGTTGCTTTAAGTCGAACGCCATCTTTTTGAGCGACGCGCGCACGCGCGCCTTGACCCGCTCGAATTCCCCGCCCCCGATCTTGGAGAGCGACGGATTGTCCTCTCCCATATACTTACTGAGTGCGTCCATCTGCTCGACGGGGACGTAGAGCGTATCTCCCCCCTTATATTCGAGCGCGATATATTCCTTGACCCCGTCGGAAGTTTCGATTTTTTTCGTGCCGACGATCTTGCCGATCCCGTGCGTTTCATGGACGGCGTAGTCGCCCACTTCGGGCGCGACGAACAAGTCCCCCCTGCGCTTTTTGATCCGCCGCTCCTTGGGCGCTTTCAGAAAGAGGTCGTCCGAACCGACGACCGCGAGCTTGCTCTCGTGCAGAATAAAGCCGTGCGGAAGAGAACTGCCCGTGACCGCAACCCCCTGAAACCCCAAAAGCGAGGCAGGAAGCGCGACGGCGGAGACGTTATTTTCGTCGAGCGCGTCCGCAAGTTTTTGCGCGCGTTCCCCGTTTCCGCAACAGAGGACGACGCGGTAGCCCGTCTTTTTCCAGGCGGCGAGGTCGATATACAGATCGGAAAAGCTGTTGATATAGCGCCGCACGGGAGCCGCCGTAAAGCGGTGCGATTTCAGAGGATCGAAAAAATAAGTTTTGCCCGTGAACGCGGAGAGCGCAAGCGCCTTTCTCCCGTTGAAATTCGAGACCTCGGAGAGCGGCGCCAACTGATACTGCGAAAAAGAGGCGACTTCCCCGCTCTCCCGAAGCGACGTAAACCGCTCCGCGTGTTCTTTATAGAGCGCCTCCGCCCTGTCGTGGATCTGTTTGGTCTCGTCGAAAATCAACTGCACGTCCCGCCCGACCGTCTCAAAAAAACAAGCCGCGCTTTTCAGAAGAGGCATGACGAATTCAGAACGGTAGCCGTCCGATCTGATCTCTTCAAATATTCCGTTAAGGCGCTTTTTCGCCTCCGCATTCGGCGCCTGTTTCAATTCCCTTTCAAAAATCTTTTCAAGTTCCGCCTCTTCCCCCGATCCCAAAACGACGTCCGTCGCCGCCGCGATCTCGATCATGTTCACTACGGGAAGCCGTTCCCCCGTCGCCTCGTCGTAGGGTTTGATGCTCTCGATCTCGTCGCCGAAAAAATCAATGCGGACGGGGTGTTCGGCGTTGACGGGGTAAATATCCAGAATGTCTCCGCGGAGCGCAAAAACGCCCTTGCTCTCCACCTCGTATTCCCGCGTATAGCCCACCGAAATAAGCCGATCGGCAAGTTTACGCATATCCGCTTCGCCGCCGATTGAAAGCGTAAAGACGGGAAGTTTTGCGGGAACCAATCCCATAAACGCTTCAATATCGCCCACGATCACGTCCGCGCCGTTCTGCCATTCGTAGAGGGCGGAAAGGCGTTTGTGAAACGCGTCCTTGGAGAGCGCTTTGCGGTAGAAAAGAACTTCGTCTTTGGCGGGCAGAAGCACGACTCTTTTTCCGGAGAGCGCCGCGATCGATTCCGCCGCGCGCCGAGCGGCAAGCGCGTCCGCCGTGACGTATACCGCCCGCCCCTTGACGAGCGCGGCGGCAAGATATTTCATGGAATCGGAAAGTCCGTAGCAAGCAACGGGCGCGCCGCTTTGAAGGTCGCGCCCCAACAGGGAAAATTCGATCGTATTGTCAAAACTGAAAAAGCTCATCCGTTATACTTTCCCATAACGATATCTATTTTTTCTCCGCCCGCCAATGCGACGGCGGCTTCGGCGGCGCGCTTCGACGCATCCGAAAACAAACCGTAATCCTCTTTCAGAATATCCGAAAGCACATAATTGATAATGGGAATATCCCGCGCATCGTCGCGTATCCCGATCCTGATCCGCGCAAAATCCGAATAGCCGAGTTCGGCAATGACCGAACGCATTCCGTTGTGCGTTCCCGCGCTCCCCGCGGGACGGATCCGCACGCTTCCTTTGGGCAGATCGTAGTCGTCGTACAAGACGACAAGCTCCTCTTTGGAGAGCTTATATTTGTTCATGAGCTGTCTGACGGCTCTGCCCGACGCGTTCATATAGGTTACGGGACGGGCGACAAGAACTTTTTCGCCCTTGACGAACGCTTCGGCGATTGACGCCTCGCATTCCTTTTTTTTGAACTTCGCGCCCAAAAGCGCGGCGCAGTCCCCCGCCGCCAAAAAACCGAGATTGTGAAAGGTCTTTTCATACTTCACTTCGGGATTGCCGAGTCCCACGATCAAAAACATAAACGCACCTCTCTGTAAAATAAAGCCGCCGTAAAACGGCGGCGCAAACTTCCGTAAAATCAGTCGTAAATCTTGCTCATGGGTTTATCGAGATAGACGTTCTCGATCGCCGCCGCAAAAATATCCGCCGTCGTGAGAATCTTCATCTTCGGCAGAAGTTTTTCTTCGGGGAGGTGAATGGTGTCGAGCATGACGAGTTCTTTGATGGGCGACTTTTCAAGCCGTTCGATCGCAGGTCCCGAAAGGACGGCGTGCGTACAGCAGGCATAAATCTCCGTCGCTCCCTGATCGACGAGCGCCTGCGCGCCCTGCACGATCGTTCCCGCGGTGTCGATCATATCGTCCACCAAAAGGCACTTCTTCCCCTCTACGTTTCCGATAATGTTCATGACTTCCATGACGTTCGCCTTGGGACGGCGCTTATCGATAATCGCCATCTGACAGTTGAGCCGTTCCGCGACCTTTCTCGCGCGGTTGACGCTGCCGATGTCGGGGGAAACGACGAGATAGGAATCGTCGATCTTATTGGAAAAATAATTGTAGAGCGTAGGTCCGCCCAACAGGTTATCGAGCGGAATGTTGAAGAACCCCTGAATCTGCGCCGCGTGCAGGTCCATGGTAAGAACCCTGTCCGCGCCCGCCGCAGTCAGAAGATCGGCAACGAGCTTTGCGGTGATCGGATCGCGCGAACGCGCCTTTCTGTCCTGACGGGCATAACCGAAATAGGGAATGACCGCCGTGATACGTCCCGCCGAAGCGCGCTTTGCCGCGTCGATCATGATGAGCAGTTCCATCAGGCTGTCGTTGACGGGATACGAGGTTGACTGAATGATAAAAAGGTCTCTCCCGCGCACCGTCTCGCCGATATGAACGCTGGTCTCCCCGTCCGAAAATTTTCCCGTTTCAACTTTGCCGAGGGTCGTATTCAGCTTTTTGGCGATCGCTTCTGCAAGGGGGCGGTTGGAACTTCCCGCGAACAGCTTGATTTCGTTACCGTGAGTAATCATTTTATTCCTTCGTATCAAAAAATTATTTGCAATCCTATTGTAGCCGTTTTCCGCATTTAAGTCAAACGTTTCGTAAGACAATTCATTCTTTTTTTCATTTTGATTTTTTTTATAAAAAAGCCCGCGATTTTTGACCGCGGGCTATCCTGTTTATTCCGTTAAGGCATTTATTTTACGACCGCTTCGCTTTTGATGAAATTGTCCGCAAACCGTTCGATCGGTTTTCCGCAGACTTTTATTTTTTCAAAGAGCGGTTTGGAACAGACAAATTCCGCTTTTCCGGGGCACAGCGGATAGAATCCGAGGCAGGCGAACACATACCACGCCGCCATTGTGCCGTTGTCCTCGTCGCCGGGGAATCCGTCGATTGCAGAGGAAAACGCCCCGCCTGCAAGTTTTTCCACCCAATACTCGGTTTTTTTTCGCTCTCCGAGCGCCGCATACAGCCAGGGCAGATGAAAACTCGGTTGATTGGAGATCGCGCACTGACCGAAATCGACGCTCGCCATTTCGCTCATTTCATGGATCTCCTCACCGTAACCGCCCGTCTCGAATACGGGATCGGCGGAAAACAGTTCGTCCAGCTTCAAACACAGTTTCTCTTTTCCGCCGTAGAGCGACGCAAGCCCGTCAATATCGTGACAGACGGAAAACCCGTTCTGCCACGCGCTGCCCTCGCAGTAGTCCCCGCCCCAGGAATAGGGATCGAACGGCTCTTTCCTGTTGCCGTCAATATCCTTTCCGCGCAGGAACCCGCTCTTTGCATCAAACAGATTCCGATAGCTTTGACTGCGCTTCAAAAGACGCTCCGCCTCTTGTTCGTCGCCTTCAAGCCTTGCCACCTGCGCGATACAGAAATCGCCGTAAGCGCAGTCGCAGGTGTGGTTCACGCTCTCGCGGAACGAATCCGGAACATAGCCGTATTTTGCATACTCCTCCGCGCCCGTTCTGCCGTGACGCGTCCCCGCGCCCGAAGCGTATGCGTTTTTGAGAAGAGCGCGATACGCCCTTTTGCGAAGCTCGCCCGTAACGATTCCCTTGACGCACGCGTCTGCGATCACCGCCTCGACGAGCGTACCCGGCATGAGCCCGAATTCTCCGGGGCTCAGCCATTTGGGAAGCCAGCCCGTCTCCTCCGCATAGTTTACGAAGCCTTCGATCATTTCGCGCACGCGGTCGGGCATGAGAATGCTCAAAAGCGGATAGACCGTTCTGTAAGTATCCCAAAAGCCGTTGTCGGTATAGAAAACGCCCCTTTCGGTCTTGCCCGTATCGGCGTTATAGTGTACGGGCTTGCCCGCCCCGTCGTATTCGTAGAAGATACGCGGATAGAGCATGGTGCGGTAGAAACAGCTGTAAAAGGTCTTTTTCCGTTCGGGATTTTCGTCGGAGACCCGAATGCGCGAAAGCAGATCCTCCCACTCGCGCTTTGCGTTCTCCTCAATCCGCGCAAGCGGATTTCCCTTTAATTCGGTTTCATAATTGCGCTTTGCCTGTTCGATCGAAATAAAGCTCGTTGCAATCGCAACCTCCACCCGTTTCCCCGCAAAGGAAAGCGCGACCCCGCCGTTTTCGATTTCCGAAACGCTTACGGGCGCCTCGGAAAAATACACATAAAAATATTCGCGCAAGCCCTTGAAATCCCAGATGGATTGCGCGTCGGTATAGCCCGTCAGCGCCTGCCCCGCCAAAGTAAACGCGCTTTCCGCATAGGGAATCAGAGCAAAGCCCGTCGGCTTTTCCGTATGATTTTCTATCGTCACCGCGGCGCCGCGCACCGTGGGCGCAAGCGACACGCTCACGCGGTAGCGCTGTAAATAAGCCCGCAGTCCGTTCGGTTCGATCGCCGCCCGATCGGGGCGGTAGCTCGACCAGCGCCTGTGCGGTTCTTTGCAAAGTTCGCCCGAATAGGGCAGAAACAGCATATGCCCGTAGTCGCCCACCCAAGGGCTGGGCTGGTGTGTGAGGCGGATCCCCTCGAACGCGTGCGAGAGCGGACTATAAAACCAGTTGGACGAGCCGTCCGTCTGCACGGTAAAGTGCGCCATCCCGAAGGGGCGCGCCGTCACGGGATAAATGTTCCCGTTGGAAAACCTGCGTTCGTTCAGAGAACCGATTTTTGCATTCACAAATTCAAGCATGATTTTTTATTCCGAAAAAATTTTGATCGCCGTCTTTACGTCCTCTTTCATGGCGCGCATGGCGGCGTATTCCACGTCGTGCAGGTATCCGCTTTCGCTTTTTGCGATCTCTGCTTTCGCCGCAAGATAACCCGCTTTCGACATATACGAATAGTAATTGATCTTACGGATCCCGTTTTTGATCGCCTTTTTGAACCCCTCTTCGCTGACGCCGCTCCCGCCGTGCATGACGAGGGGAAGCCCCGTCGCCTCCGCGCACGATTTCACGACGGAAAAATCAAGTTTAGGCTGTGCGGTATAGAATCCGTGCGCCGTACCGAACGCAACGGCGAGCGCGTCGATGTTCGTCTTTTTGCAAAACGCCGCCGCCTCTTCGGGATCGGTATAAAAATCTTCCGCCTTTCCCGCAACGCTTTCTCCCGAACCCGCCTCGCCCGTGACGAGTCTGCCGAGTTCCGCCTCCACGCTCACGCCCATCGCATGCGCGATCTTCGTGATCTCTGCGGTCAGTTCCAGATTCTTTTCATAGGGAAGCGCCGAAGCGTCGATCATGACCGACGTAAAGCCCAAGCGGAGCGCGCGATAGACCATGTCCTCCGAGACACCGTGATCGAGGTGGACGCATACGGGAACTTTGGATTTTTTCGCAACCGCGATCATGGCGGGTCCCACCATGTCGATGTCATTGTATTTATTATGCACTTCCGCGTGCGCCAATATCACGGGGCGGTCAAGCTCTTCCGCCGCGGAGACGATCGCCTGCAAGCTATCGAAGCCCGTGGCGTTGAACATTCCCACGGCGTTTTTCTCACGCTCTGCGATTTCAAGAATTTCCTTTAAGTTTACGAGCATTTTATTTCCTCCGGAATGCGTACGATTCTTTTATCTTCAAACACGTCGCTCTCGTCGCGGCTCTTTGTGGAGAACTCGCTGATGATCGCGCCCTCCTCTCCCGCGCGGAACCAATGGCGCGTATTCGGATACATTGTATACTGATCGCCCTCTTTGAGTACGATCTCATGAAAGACGGTGACTTTCGTATCGGGCAATTCGATCTCACCGCAGTTACGCTCGCCGTCAACGTACAGATAGCACGTTCCCCGCCGCACGCGGAACGTCTCCTCTTTCCCCTCGTAGGGAACGCCGTTCTCCATGCCAGAAACGTGGCGGTGTTCGGGGCAGACCTGACGGGGACGCATGACCATTTCTTTGGCGCAACAGCGTTCGGTGTTGACGTAGGTCAGAATCTGCAAGCCGATCTCCTCCACCTTGCCGAGCCCGAAATCCGCCACCTCGATTTTTTTCTTTTCTTCGTCCGTGAGGACAATGCCCGCGCGGGCAAACGCGTCAAGCGTATATGCGACCGCGTCGCGGTACTGTTTTCCGGTCAACATATCAATTCTCTCCTGCCGTATAATTTTTCAAGTTTCAAGGATTCGTCCAGCGACTTTGCGCCGCTGACGGAGTCGAGCGCAGCCAGATTGCACGCCGCCGCGCAGGACGCAATGCGCATTGCCTCTTCGAGCGGAAGCCGTTCCGAGAACGAATAGAGCATTCCCGCACAGAACGCGTCGCCCGCGCCCACCGTTCCGACGATATAGCCTTTGGGAAGAGCCAGCGACGGAAGCAGGGTAAAATTGCCCGCACGATCGAGCGCACAGCTCAGTTCGGGACAGTGCAGCGTCACGGAGCGTTTCACGCCCGTATTCATCAGGCTTTCACAGATTCGGCGCAGATTTTCGGGAACGGGCGCGCCGCCCGCATCGCGCGGAGCGATCCCCGTCAGCATTCCGCCCTCCACCTCGTTCATCACCGCGTAGTCACAGTAACGGAGCGCGGGTCCCGCCACGGCGATAAAATCCGCCGTCTGCGCGCTGACGAGATCGATACTCGTTTCGATCCCCTGCGCCTGCATTCCCGCCAAAAGACGCGCCGCCTTGGTGCCGTACTCTTCGTCCTTTGCGTCGAGCGCGTCCAAAAGAAGAAGATAGCCCAAATGAAAGAGATCCACTTTTTTGACCTCAACGTCGCTTCCGCAAAATTCGGTATTCGCGCCCTTGAAGTGGAAAAACGTTCTCTCTCCGCTTTTCAGCGTCATGACGTCCGTATAGGAAGTCGGGAGCGCGCTCTGTTTGATGTGCGAAATATCCACGCCCTCTTTTTTGAGCGCATCCGAAACGTAGCGTCCGTAGTCGTCGTTTCCCACTCTTCCGAATGCGGAAACTTCAAAATCGGGACACAGGCGTTTGAGGTCGATCGCCGTATTCGGAACGCACCCGCCGACGGCGTACGAAGTTTCGCCGATATTCACGAGCATTCCGATTTCCGGAAATGTCTCGATCCGTTTCATGACGTCGAGGAGAATATTCCCCGCGACCGCAACCCGCTTCATGCTTCCCTCCGATCCAGCCGCAACGTGATCACCTGCTTGGGCTTCCAGAATATACGGCATTCGTCTTCGCCGAGAAATTCGCTCTCCCGCTCCGACATATCCGTGCGGTATATTTTCCCGCGGAAGAATACCGGAGAATTTACGCCGTGATCGGAGAGATTGACGAGGCGGACAGCAACGCCGCCCTGCTCCGCACGCTTACAGCAGGTTACCGCAATTTCAGACGCGCCGTAAACGATCAACGGTTCCCGACTGAGTTCCTTTTCCGCATAGGGATCGTCTACATAATAAAATTTTTCAAGTTCCGCCGCCTGAACGGCAAAGCGTCCGCCGGAATATTTCTTCGTATCGAAGGAATCGGCGTGAACGAGGAATCCGTTGCGGAAAAATTTTGCCCGTTCATAGCAGTCGGAAGCCGTTCCGCTTGTGCCGAACATAAATCCGAGCTTGCCCTCCAAAGTGCGCAGGCACTGGTTTTCGGGCACCTCCCACTGCTTTCCGCCCGTCGGACGGAAGGTCTTTGCGTCGCGGTTGATGACGCCCGTAGAACGCACGAGCGTAAAGGCAAGCCCTCCGCCGACCGCCCCCGTCTCGTGCTGACCCTGCGTACAGACGGTGAGCGTTCCGCAAGCTCCGATAAGACGCGCAAACGTAGCGTTGTGGTGCGTATCGGAATCGGTCACGTCGCAACTTTCATGGGAGACGCGTTCGTCATAATCATATACGCTGTCGGTAAATACCCTGCCCGCGGAAATCCCCGCGTCGAACACCAAGCGCACGCGGTGATCGGATGCGCGGTTATCCAATCGGTACTCCGCACAAATCACGGGATCGTTCTTTGCAAGCGTGAGCGTTACAACGGCGTTCATGCGCACGGTCTTTCCGCAGGGCGCGTCCTTTTCAAAGTCGTAACAGACGGGCGCATCGTATTCAAAATAGAGCGACACCGCATTTTTCAGCGCGCCGCGCCGAGACACTTCGATCCGGTCGGGAAAAACCTCGATCGGCGCGCAGGACGGGATCCTGTAAACGTAGGCGTCGCCTTTGTCGGACGCGTCCTCCAAACGGACGGGATCGCTATATACTTTGCCCGTGCGCTTATCGCGTATTTTCAAACGGTTGCCGTCTATCTCGAACGAATAGTATTCGTTTTCGACCGCGACGGGCTCCGCCTTTAAGAGGTTCCCCTTGCGGCGCGGCACCGCGGCGTAAATTTTTGCGGTAAAGGGCGGAACGTTCTCCGCATAGAACGCGATGCGCGTTTTTTCAACGTCCAGAACGCCCGGAAGATTGAGCGGACTGAACACGTCCAAAAGCGCGCGCTCTTTTGATATGATCTCATAGGGAACGCTTTTGCCGTGATCGTCGACAAGATCGAATTCCCCGATATTTTCCGAAAGTAAAAAATTCAGTTCCGCTTCCGCCACGCCGCTCTGAACGCGCGAAGTTCCGTTGAAAAGCGTTACGGAATAATTCTCGTCCCGTTTTTCGGGATGAGGCAGATGCGCCGCCACAATCTTCAATCCGCGTTCCAACAAGTCCTCCCCCGTCTCGTGCAGAAGTTCGTAGCGATCCTCCATGTGGCGGTGCGTGGGATCGTTCGAGCAACCGCAGATGCTGTCGTGCGGAAGATTTTTGAGAAGTTCCTTCCACAGATAGTGCATTTCGTTGACGGGATAGACGTGAAACCCGCCCGCCGCAAGATAGGAATAGAGCGGTTCGAGCTTCGTAAGCAGAAGATCCTGCGCCTTTACGTTGGCGCATTTGAGATAGGCGCGCGACGACCAACAGCCTTTGAGCGTATCGTAGTCGGAGCCCTTGTTGAGCGCCCCCTCGAACGCGGGCAACTCTTTGCCCGCAACCGCGGCGCGCACCGATTTTATGTAATCGTCGAGCGAGGTCTGTTCGATCTTTCGCCCCTCTTTTTGAAGTTCCCCGATAATCTCCCTCACGTCTGACTGCGCTTCCAGATGATCGACGCCGTTCATTAAAAGGATATAGGGCGAAACGTTGAGCCCCTCGAAATTTTTTTCGTTGATGTTGAGAAGCAGCTCCGCGCAATCCCGCTCCGCGGGAATATGCTGCGCGTTATTATACCATGTTTTCAGGTGGATCGCAAGTACGCGCGTACCGTCCGCGCCCACCCATTCAAACTCGGCGGGAAGCCGCTTTTCACGGCGTTTTCCGTCGACCGTTTCAAACAGCTTGAATCCCCGTCCGAACACAAAATCGGATATGCCGAACTGGGAAAGGATCTGCGGCAATTGCGAAACGTTGCCGAAGTGATCGGGCGCATAGCCCACGCTTCCGCACTTGCCGAACGCGTTCGCAAGCGCGGTGCCGATCATGAGATTGCGCACCGTCGCCTCGCCGTCCGACAAATAGAAATCGTTCTGCAAATACCAGGGTCCCACGCGGAGATTGCCGGACGCGATATATTTTTTCAGCAACGCTTCGTTCTGCGGACGCAGAACGAGATAGTCTTCCAAAACGACCGTCTGCGCGTCAAGATGAAAGATATAGTCGCCGTCCCGCTCAAAGAGAACAAGGAGCTTATCGATGAGATCGACGAGCTTCAAACGGAAGGACGAGAGGGTCATATACCATTCTCTGTCCCAATGCGTGTGGGAAATTACGATAAACTTTTTCATGTTACCTCCGTACCGACCGAAGAGCCGCAACGGGTTTTTTGAACTTCCCCCTCCCGAAAAATCGGGAGGGGTCGTTCATGGGGGGAGTGTATAAATACTTTTAATTATTTACCGCCGTTCTTCCTCTTTCTGACGACGAGGAAGCAGACTGCGGTCGCACCGGTAATCAAAACGAACGCAACGGGGATCACGGAGAGAGAACTGCTGCACCCCTCTTTCGTGACGGTGACGATCTCTTTGACGGTCTCCGTCACCATGGTGGTGAAGTCCTTCGCGCCGCCGTCGAAATCCACTTCGATATAAGTGCCGTTCGACGCCTCGTAAGCGTTGGGTCCCTTAAAGCCCGTACCGGGATCGCTGCCGAATTTTTCGCTCTCCCAATCGGGAGCGGTCAAAAGTTTCTCGCCCGAACCGATCGTGATACGGTCGATCTTCATCGTGGACTGCTGGATGCCGTTGACGTAGAGACGGAAGCGGATGAGCGCGTCGAAGTTGGGATCGCCGCCCGAAATATTTCCGTCCGCGCCTTTCAGAACGACCCAGTTCCAGCCCTTCTCGAACTTGTCTACGCCCCACTGGTTGAGTTCCCAGTTGATCTCGTTGGTATCGAACTTGCTGGAACTCGAAAGCTCAACTTGCCCGTTGATTCCCGATTTCAGCGTCGTTCCGTCCGATTCAAAATAGAACGCGGGGTCTTCGATCCAGAGCCAGAATGCAAGCACGATCGTGGGTTTGCGCAAGTCGGTATTTCCGCAGTCGAACTGCGCGCTGAGACCGTAGCCTGCACCGGACGTATAGACGCAACCCGATTCATAGCGGTGATCCTGCGTATCGACCTTGTTGCCCGCAAACTGCAAACCGTTCGCAACGTTGCAGTCAATGATGACTTTCTCTTCAATGGGGTTCAGCCCCTCTTCGATATTTGAAATCGTTTCCGCAACGGTCATCTCGTTCAACTGCGTTGCGATAATCGCAAACTCTGCAAGGGCGATATTGTTCTTGCCTTCCGTAACCGAAGCCGCAACGTCCTTCCCCTCGCATTCCACGCCGATCGAATGCAACGCGCCGAAATCGAAGTTCGTATCCGTACCCGCGGCGACGGGAAGAACAAGATAGTTCCAGCCGACGATACAGTCCGCAAACAGGGAGTGAATTTCAAACGTGAGTTTGTTTGCGCTCTTGTAGCTGCCCGAATATGCCGTGACCGTCCAGCCGCCGGTTACGCCCTGATAGGCGTTCAGCGTATTCTCGTTTTCGATATAGAGCCAGAATGCCAGCGCGCCGTTTTCGGAGAACTTGGAGGCGTTGTACGTCTTTGCAAGGGTCACTTGCTTCTGCGCGAATCTGCCCCACTGTTTACCGATGATGGAATACGCCGTAATGTTTTTCTTGGAACGAACGAGCGTCACTTTGTCGAATTCTTCAACGGAACGCACGCCGAGGGTGATTCCCGTATCGTTCTCGACGGAGCGCACCGTCTCGTCGGTGGAGATGAGTTTGAACTGCGCAAACGCCACTTCGCATTCGCCCTCTTTGAACGCCTTATCCCAACTGATTTGCAGGAACTTCACGCTCGCCCAGTCGATCGCGCCCTTGTTGTCGGCAGTGCCGACGGGAAGATATACGGTGTTCCAACCCACCGAACAATCCGCAAACAGTCCCGCAATATCGAACAGATAGCCGTTTTCTGTATTGAAGCCGCTACCGGAGCCAAGGGTCACATAATAACCGCTTGCGATCGCGCGGTGCGCTTCGAGCGTCGCCTCGTCTGCAAAATAGATTCCGAACGAAAGCACGCTCTTGCCGTAAGTGTCGTGCGCCGAAAGATCGTACGCTTTGTCAAAGGTAATGAGTTGCGTCTTTGCGCCCCAGTTCTTGCCGATCGCGCTGTAAGCGGTCGCGCCGTCAAGAAGCGACGTATCCGCAGTCAGATCGGAGGCATTGCCCACGCCGAACGCGACGTCGTCGGGCTTTGTCATCTGCGTCTTTTGGTTGATAACGCAGGGTTCGGTTTTATCCGTGAGGAAGAATCCGAAGTCTGCAAACGCCATATCGCCGTGACCTGCGCCCACACCGGTCAAAATAACAAAACGAAGATTTTCAACCGTATTTGCAGTTTCGGGACCGCCGCCCGGTTTCCCCAAGATCGACGAGGAAAAAGGAATGATGATCTTATTCCAGCCGATCATTAAATCATTTGCAAGCGAACTAACGTTAAATTCCCATTTCTTATTTTCGTTGATCGACCGTCCGCTCGACATATTGATGCCGAAGCCGCCCTTGCCTTCTTTCAAGTCATTCAGCGTCGTCTCGTTATGAATGTACGCCCAGAACACAAATGCACCCTTTGCGTTTGTGCTGATCGCGCTTACGTTGTAAGGCTTGTCGAAAACGAGTTGTCTTACGATACCGCCCCAAGTGGACCAGCCGCCGCTCGTATTCGCGTCCATATTGCCGATAACGTATTGCGCCGTCGTATTCGCGTCCAACTGCTTGATTGCGGCAAGCGAAGCAGCCGTTTTATCGGTCGCCATATTATCCGTAGAGGAAACATTTACAATTTTACCATCTGCGGTCAAGGTCTCCGTGCGGTCGGGTTCTGGTTCTTCCGGATCGACCGTGGGAGGAACATATCCGACGACCGTCGTTTCGGTGTAATTCGTCTGAATAATTTCCATTTTCGCAATCAGACCAAAAAACTGATTCCCACCGTCCACATTTAAGCGAATACAAGTAAGCGCATTCCAGTCGATGGCTTTCTTTTCATTTGCCTTTTCCAAAGGAATAATAACATGACTCCATTCCCCGACTGTGCACATCGCAAACGCTTCTTTTCTTAAATCGAACGTATATTTGTGATCGTCGCCCCAAGACGAAGCTCCGGTATAAGTTGAAGTTACGTCGATATTGTAAGCGTTTAATGCCTTTTTATCGCTCTCTTTTTCCAACTTGACCCATACGGAAAATGCCGCCGTATCGGTCTTCTGAACCGAATACGTTTTATCGAGCGTATGATAGGATACAAATCCGCCTTCGCCGGGACGCCCGTATGCGGTACCCGTTTCGCCGTCGATTTCAAATTGCTTGTCGGGCATAGTATTGCTGACATTTGAATAAGCAAACGTGGTTACGGGGTCGCCCGTGATCGCGGCTTTCGTCAAGTTCGTGGTCGTGAACGAAAAATCTGCAAGCCTTCCGTAATATCCGCCGCTCAAACTCATGCCCTCGGCATTTACACGAATCGTCTTGACGGAAGTCCAGTCGATGCTCGTTTTATCGGTTGCGACAGAAAACGGAATGATTGCTCTCTGCCAGCCGACACGCATATCCTTAAACTGTTCGTTCGTAAGCTCGAACGACCATTTTGCAGCGTCTGCCGCAGTTGCATCGGCACCGTCGGCATAACTATTATGCGAACTGACTTGGAAAGCAAATTTCTGCGACGCCGTGCGGGAGGTGTAAATTTTCAGTGCGGCTTCGTCGGGAACGTATATCCAAAAGGATAACGCGCCTTTGCCCGAATTTGCAATCGCACTCACGTCGTACGATTCGGGCGAGAATGTCAGATACTTGTGGAAGCCGCCCCAACCGTTCCAACCGACCGCGGTTACGTTTTCTTTTCCGTAAATGCTGTTATTCGTCGTCTTTACCAAATCCTGGCAAGTGTCAATGTTTAAGTTCACGTCCTCCGCCGGCTCTTCGGCATTTGCCTTAAACAGCGTGAATACCGAGAACGCAAGCGAAAGAACAAACAGCAACAAGGTAAATATCAACGCAAAATTTCTGATTTTCGTCTTATTCATAATTCTATCTCCTTATCTTAATCGGGATCAACCCATGTTCCCCTGCTGTGCAAGAAGCCCGTAGAAGGTGTACGGATCGACGAGTTTGAAGTTGTACTTCGCATATTCGGGTTTCTGTAACGCCTTATAAAGCTCATATACGTCGGTGGGACTGCGGAGAACGAAGCGGATCTGACGGAACGTACTCTTATCGCCGACTTTCTTTTCCGCAAAGCCCTTTACGAATTCGTTTACGTTGCCCGCATAGTCGTTGCTCAGCGCAACGGCAAGACCCTCGGCAGTATTGTTCGTGTACATATTGAGCGCGACGCCTTTACAGAACTTCGCATAACATTCGAGAATTTCCACAGTTGCCGGACGGCGGGTAATCAGGAAACCGCTGTAATCGATATCGAATCTTTCATAGGCTTTCTTGTTGTAAGCCGCCCACTCGTCGAGTCCGCCGTAGATCCCTTCGTGACGGTCGTCCGCAAAGGATTCGGGATCGAGATAGCCCGTGCCGTTATCGCCCGCGACGAAATAATCTTTTTCGGTCGCCGTCTTATACATCATATCGACGACGTGCCCCGCACGCTTGGAAATATCGAGCGCGAACGTCCAGGTGAGCGGGATCTTACCGCGGTTCTCGTCCTGCCAGAATTTGATCATCGCCGTGTTCAGCCACGCGGAAGCGTCAAAGTCGCCCATGTAGAACAGAAGATAGTTCGCACCCTGTTCGGTTTGCGTAGGAAGCGTATCTTTGATCTCTTTCGAGGCGGTCTGCCGATACGTTTCCTCCAAGGGATACTTTTCGTAGATCGAAGCGTTCGACATTGCCGTGTAGTGCGGCGCGTCCGCATTGATGGCGGCATTGTAAATAGAGAACTGATACACCGTCTCCCATTCGACGGTTACGTCGCCCGAAGCGTCTGGATTGGTATATTTCGTATATTTGAGGTGCCAAGGGGTAAACCCGCCTACGTCGATCGGCTTGGTATCGTCTACGTCTTCCGCCCACTTCGCCTGCGTTTTCATGATCTCCGCGAACGTGCGATAGTCGATCGAACCGTCCGTAACTCCGTCGAGGTCTACCTGATCGGGATCGTCGTTGGGAATTTCAAACTCCATGATCGAAAGATCGAAGAAGAACGCTTTGTTTGCGATATAGTAGTCGCGGTTAGAAAGGTACATATTCTGTAAGTCGCCGTACGCCGCGAACACGGTGTTCGAGCCGTACGCGTCGACGTGATACGCCATCATGTGCGAGTTCGTCTTGCGCGTATCGAGATAGTTCTCTTTCGCCCAGATATAGACGTCGTTTTTACGGCTGCCCGTCGAGGGCGTCTCGGTTCCGTATATAGTACCCCCCCCCTCGAACTTTCCGCCAAGATCGAGCTTGACGGGTTTGCCCGCGAACCCGTCGGAATTTTTGATGTACCAGTACAGGCTGTTGCGCACCGCGGAATAACGCACGGGGAGATAGCTCTCCACGCCGCACGCCGTTGCAACCGCGTTCACCGTTGCGGGAACGGCGGGATCCCAAGCCGCAAAACCCGTGTAGTAATCTTTGAAGAGATTGAGAAGCGTCATGGGCGATTTCACCGTGACGACGTTCTTGTCTTTGAGCCAAGCGTCCTCTTTGGTGAGTTGTTCAAGCCAATAACCGTCGGTATCCTGCGAATAGTTGTTCGGCTCCTGGAAGCGGATAAACAGGCGCTGACCGTCGCGGTTGACAAGTCCCTGCAACGTCGTTACAAGGTTTGCAATATCGTACTGCTCTTCCGCGTCGAGCGCGACCGTATTCATGTAGTTGAACAAATCGAAATAGTAGAGCGAACTTTCCTCATACTCGATCGTTCCCTCTTCTTCAATATCGACGCCGAGCAAGTGTTTGCCCGTCTCGGCAAAATCGACCGCTTCGAGATCGGCGTTCGTCTTGCTCATGATCCCGAATTCCGAAACGCGCACATAGTTTGTGCCGGGCCAATAGATCTGGAACGTCGCCGCACCCTGCGTCTCCACAGGGAACGTGAACTCAAAATCCATGTAGGTGAGCTTTTCGTTGAACTCCGCAATGCGCACGTTGCGCCGTCCGAGTTCGATGCCCTTTCCGTCCAATACGCGCAATACGCAGGCGACGTCTTTGAGCGGATTGTTCTGCGAACTCAGTTCGTTGACAAGAACGCGCGCCGCCGCCGTATAAGCCGTCTTGTACAGCGTCTCTGTTTCGACCTCGCACAAAACGCCGACCTTATCGACTTGCGGGATCGCGCCCCAGCCTGCGTCCACCGTCAGATCGCCGGTGCCGTGTTCAACGTCCATGTCCGACGAGCGCCACACCTGAGAGTAAGCCGAAACGTTCTTTTCGTTTTCAACTTCTTTTTCGACTTCCTCATCCACTTCGTGCGTACACCCGACGAGAGCGGCTAACGAAAACGCTCCGCACAGGATCAATGATACTGCCTTCTTCATATATTTTCCTCCCTTTTTTATATCAATTTTAATTGATTCATGCTTTTACTCCGCCGACCGCCAAGCCCTGCACAAAGTACTTCTGACAGCTGATATAGGCGATCACGGGCGGAATCATCATGAGTACGCCCATCGTCATGACGACGGGGTAATTCATCAGTCCCCCTCCCGTACCCGAAGGAGAGAGATAATCCGACTGGATCTGAACGGACAACAATCCGATCGGCCACAAGTCGGGCGAGCTTGACAAAAAGATCTTCGGGAACAGATAATCGTTCCACTGTCCGATAAAGGTCTGCACGACCATGAGCGCGATCACGGGCATGAGCATGGGCATATAGATCGAAAATATGATGCGGAAGAATCCCGCTCCGTCCAGCTCCGCCGCCTCCTTGTACTCGTCGCCCATCTGCGTGAGCATCTGTCTTACAAGGAAAATGTTGTAGGCGGAAAAACAGCCCGTAATAAACAGCAGTACGGCGTTATCGCGGAATCCCGTTCCGCCCTTGCCGAAAATGTCGTTCCCGCCGACGAGCGGAAAACGCATCAGTTCGAGGTACTGCGGAATGATGAGCGCGATTCCGGGGATCATCATGGACGACATGATGATATAGAACGCCACTTTTTTACATTTGAATTTTACTTTCGCAAAGGCATAACCGCCCAAGACCGAAGTGACGATGAGGATAAACGAATACCAGACGAAACGCGCCAGCGTCAGGAGAATGGAAATATAAATTTCCGTTCTTCCCAGAATGAGTCCTAAATTGGAAAACAGATAGGAAAATCCCTGCGGCACCGGCAGAATGCCCACCTCGTAAAATCCCTCGATCGAAACGAACTGTCCCAAAAAGGCGAACACGAGCGGATAGAGCATCAGCACCGAGCCTAAGATCAGGAAAATATGGGAAACGACGATCGTCCGCTTCTTTACGACTTTCATTTCTCCTCCTTCTCCTCGCCGAATCTCATGTTGAGCGCCGTGAGCCCCATAAGAAGGAGAAGCACGACGACGGCGATGGCGCTTCCCATTCCGTTGTTTCCGTTCTGGAACGCCTCGTTATAGATCTGATACAGAATAACTTTCGTCGAGCCGTCCGGACCGCCCTGCGAAATCAGCTGAACGGGTTCAAAAATGTTGAACGCGCCGATAATACTCGTGATCATGACGAACACCAGCATGGGTCGGAGCTGCGGAAGCGTGATCTTAAAAAACTTGCTCACGGGTCCCGCGCCGTCGAGTTCCGCCGCCTCGTAGAGTTCGGGGGGAATGGCGTTGAGTCCCGCAACAAGCAGAATGACCGTTGCGCCCAGTCCCTTCCATACGCAGATGAAGATGATCCAGAAATACATCCAGAACGTACTCAGCTTCCAGGCAACGCTCTGCATTCCCAACGCTTTCAGTATGTTGTTAAACGTGCCTTCGTTATACGAGAGCCAAACGTTTGCAATCTGCGATACGACCGCCATGGATATGACGACGGGGATATAATAGATCGTCCTGTACGCCCCGCGCCCGCGGATGGGCTGGGTCACTGCAACCGCGATCAGCATTCCGAAAACGAGGCTCAGCCCTATTGTGAACACGGCGATGAGGATCGTGGCTAAAAAGAGCATGTAATAGTCGGGATTCGTAAATATTTCCACGAAATTATCGAATCCTACGAATACCGTTCCCTGGAATAAATCGTCCTCCATAAAACTGTAACGGAACAGTATGATCATGGGGATGATCCCGAAAATGAAATAGTACAGTATGATCGGTCCGAGGATCCCCCACCCTCTCAAATTTTCGCGCAAATCGCGTTTACTGCGTTGGCGTTTGGGTTTTTCCGTGCCTTCCGCTACAAGCGTTTTCGATTTCATGCCTTCCCCCATACTCCGGAATAATTATTTCATCTTACCCTTGATCGTGTTCTGCAAATTATCGGCAAGCGTTTTAATGTCGTCGGTGCCCGTAAGAACGGAGCGGTAGAACGAACCCCACGCCGTCCAAATATCTTCGGAATTCTTCGGGAAGCACGCCATGCCGCCGGAGAAACCGCCCTCGTTCAAAGCGTCGATATAGGCGTTGATATTGGGGTGCACGGTGCGGATCTCTTCGCTTTCGAGCACCGTCTTATTGATGGGAAGTCTGCCGTCGAGTTCGTAGAACCAACCCTGCACTTCGCTGCTCGTCAGATATTCGAGGAACGCCTGCGCGGCGACCTTGTTCTCCGAAGCCTGCGTGATCCCGAAAAGAACGTTGCCCGTAAAGATGTTGCCCGTTCCCGTGCCGTCGGCATTTTTAGCGGGAAGAGGCGCGCTCTTGATATTGTCGCCCGCGCCCGTCATAGCCCACTGTCCGTCGATCAGATACGCCGATTTATTCAGCTCGGTGAAATAATACAGAACGGTGTCCTCGCTTTCCGCCGTGAGCGAATTGGAGTAAGCGTACTGCGCCAGATTGCGCAGATACCCGAACGTTTCCACGTTCTGCGCAGAGTTGACCGCAAGCTCCCCGTTGACCATAATATCGCCCCCGCCCTGACGGAGGAACGGAACCGCACGGAACGCCGAGGGCAACCCCGAAACGTTGTTCATGCAGATGCCCCTGTAATCTTTCTCGTTCGCCGTCGCAAATTCCGTGACTTTTTTGCAGTTTTCAAGCAACTCGTTCCAGTTGGCAGGAACCCAGTCCTCTTCGGGAATCCCCGCCTCTTGCAGAATCGTCGTATTGTATTGAAGCCCCATGATGCCCGTGCACATGGGAACGGCATAGACCGCGTTCCCGATCGTCACGTCCGCACAGGCGCTCTCGATCACGTTCCCGAATTTACTCTGATCGAGCGCGGCGAACACATTGTTTTGCGCAAAGTAACTCATGTACGATTCGCCGATCATCACGTCAACCGCCATCTTTCCGCCCGCATTATAGTCGCGGATATAGAGTTGCTGCGCCTGATAAAGCGCTTCGCCCCAGCCGTCTTCGATAAATTGAAGTTTGATGTTCGGATACTTCTCCTTGAATCCCTCTACCAGCTGTTTGGAAAACAGCGCCTGATTGTAGAGCTGGGATCCCTTGGGTTCGCTGCGCAAAAGCGCCGCATAGTTGTAGCGCAAAGGCGCCGCAGACTGGATTTTAAGCGTGATCGCTTTGGAAGTATCCACGTCCCCTTCGATCGGAGTATCGTCGGGAGGAAGCGTAGGACCTCCGCCGTCTCTGCCGCAAGCTACGCCGGCAAGCAACATTGCCGCGCAAACAGTACCAACCGCAACCGTCGTCAATAATTTTTTCCGCATAAGTTTCTCCCTTGACCGTTATTTTTTTGAGAGAATGACGCATTCTCCCCAACTTCAATTTCATTATATCTTACCTATTCTGTTTGTCAATATCAACGGCAAAAATAATATAGCTTAATAAAATAATATGCTATATCTTTTTGGCATTTTCACCAAAAACATGATAGCAAGTCATTGATTTTTTTGAAATATTATTGTATAATTGAAAACAAAGAACAGAGGATGAGGGAGAATATGTCGAAAAAGAAAGAAACGCTGTACAACAAAGTATATAACGATCTGATCGCGAAGATCCAGAGCGGAAAATTAAAGGTCGGCGAAAAACTGCCGACCGAAATGGAGCTTACGGAAATATACGGCGTCAGCCGAATCACCGTCTCGCACGCGTTGAAAAATTTAGCGGACGCAAACCTTGTCTACCGCGTAAAACGGAGCGGAACTTTCGTCAACGGCAAGCTCAACCGCAACGCGCCTCTCATCGTGCCCGTCATTCTGCCATTCGTCGAGGACCTGAACGAAATCATGACGGGCATTCAGAACACCGCGCTTTCATTCAACACCTTTACCCCCTTCTATAATTCCAAAAACAACCTCGAACGCGAGCGGAAAATACTCAGCGAAGCGCTATCCCTCAATCCCGACGGGATCATCGTGTATCCCTGCGATTCGATCGACAATATCGACCTCTATGCCGAGTTTCTGGCGCGCAAAATTCCCATCGTCTGCCTCGACCGCCCGATCGACGGTCTGGAAACCCCTCTCGTAACCACAACGAACGCCGACTGCATGCGCCTTATCATCGACCGCCTTGCGGCGCTCGGTCACAAACGGATCGGGTTCTTTTCCATCAGCGATAAAATGTCGTTCCCCGAAGCGGAGCGCTTCAAAGGGTTTTGCCAAGGGATCGTAAAAAACGGATTGCCCCTGAGAAAAGGGTTTATCTTCGATACGCGCGATCTGCACAAAAAAGAAATTGCCGCCACTTTGGATCAGCAGCAGCAAATATTTCAAAGATACGTTAAAAATGAATTGCAACGCTATCTTGCCCTCGAAGAAAAACCGACGGCGATCTGTTGCATCAACGACAGCACGCTCGATATGCTCTATTCCGTCTCACTCCAACTCGGCATCCGGATCCCCGAAGACATCGCGCTCACGGGGTTCGACTGCGCCGACGTGGAAAAGGCGAAGCGCATGGGGTACCTGTGTATCCGTCAGGATTTTGCAAGCCTCGGCGCGGCGGCGATCAAGCTCATGCTGGAAATTCTGGACGGTCAGCCCCACAGCGATCTCATCCTCATCGACGGGATCCTGATCGGCTGAATCACTCTTTTCCCGAAGCGGACATTGCAAGTCTCGCCGCCCCGAACGTTCCCGCATCGTTTCCGAGCGTCGCCGAAAGAATTTTGACGGGCGCGTAAGCAACTCCCCCGTACAGACTGTTTTTCAGGAATTTTCTCAGGGGTTTGAGAAGCGTTTCGCCCTCCGCGCAGATCCCGCCTCCGAGCAGAATCGCATCGGGACGGAAGATATTAGCGACGTTGGTCAGCCCCTCTCCGAGATAGGAGATATATTTTTTGACGACCTGCGTCCCCGTCTTGTCGCCTGCGCGCATCGCGTCGAACGCCGTCTTTCCGTCAACTTTTTCAATATCGCCCCCGCAAAGCTCCCACATGGCGCTTGCGGGGTGTTTTTTCATAGCGGTCTTTGTCTGATTGATCAGCGCGGTCGCGGAAGCGTACGCCTCCCAGCATCCGAATCTTCCGCAGGTGCATTTTTCGCCCTTCATGCGGATGACCGTATGCCCGACCTCCGTACCCGCGGAACGTCCGCCCTCGTACAGTTCTTTATCGATCACGATCCCGCTTCCCACGCCCGTTCCGAGCGTAACGAGCACGATACTGTTAAAATCTTTTCCCGCTCCCATATAGCTTTCGCCCAGCGCCGCCGCGTTCGCGTCGTTGGTAAGATATACGGGCACGTTGAGGATCTCTCTGATTTTTTCGCCGAGAGGGACGTCTTTCCACGCAATGTTGTTGCTATACACGACGACGCCGTTCTTGCTGTCTATCGTGCCGGGCGAGCCGACGCCCACCGCTTCGAGTTTAACGCCCGCGCGCTCCGCAAGGCGTTTTGCAAGATTCGCCATATCTTCCGCGATCTCGGAATACGGTCTCTGACTGCCCGTCGGGATCTTATCTTTGACGATGAGTTCCCCCTCCGAACTTACGATCCCGCACTTGACGAACGTTCCGCCCAAATCGATCCCTGCATAATATTTTACCATTCCCTCGTCCGTCAGAACAATGCGGGCGTTTCCCTTCACGGTAAAGCTCTGTCCGCACGGAACGAAAAAGCTGTTTCCGCTTCTGAACGCCACGCCGTTGATCTCGCCGCTTCCTTCGAGTACGTTGAGCGCGACAAACGACCGTTCGGCGGTCTCTTGATATTCCCCGTCAAGCAACAGCTCGCGGCAGCGGAAATATTTGCACTCCGTCAGAAGTCTGATTTGTCCCCCCTCGCAGGGGATCAGTTTTCCGCTGTTCGTCCGATCGGAATAGGCGTTGAAATTGATCACGTCCACCGCTTTGTCAACGTGCAGAGGACGGGGCTTTCCGTCCGCCCCCTTCCTCTGATAATCGTAAACCCTATAAGTCACATTACTGCTCTGCTGTACTTCGCAGATGACGCAGCCCGCACCGATCGCATGAACCGTTCCCGCTTCGATCAGAAAGCAGTCGCCCGGTTTGACCGGAATAAAGTTCAGAAGTTCTTCGACCGTTCCGTCTTTGACTTTTTTCAGAAATTCGTTGCGGGACGTATTCTTTTTGAACCCGCAGTAGATTCCCGCTCCGCGCTCCGCGCCGAGAACATACCACATTTCGGTCTTACCGTTGTCACCTTCCACCCTCTGCGCATATTCGTCGTCAGGGTGAACCTGTACGGAAAGATTCTGTTTTGCGTCGATATATTTGATCAGGATCGGGAACGGATTGCCCGCCCTGTCCACCGCCTGGGGATTCTGCGCAAGATAATCGGACAGCGTACCCGAATTTGCGCCGCTCTGCCCGTCCGGATGCACCGAAACTTCCCAACTTTCGGATATTTTTTTGCCGCTGTTATCCCGACCGAAAAGTTCTTTCAGCCTGTAACCGCCCCAAATGTAATCTTTGAGAACCGGCGTAAGTTTCAATACCGTTTCCGGTTCTTCGGATTCTGTTTTTACGAATTTGATCCAACTGTTCACTTCAAACCTCTCATCAAAAGGAAATGCCGTTATTATCAATAACGGTTCTATTATAGATTGCAAAACGCCCTGTGTCAAGATATAATCGGCAACCGAACTGTAAAAAAAACGCAAATCACAGGCGCACGGCGGTTTTTACCGCCAATAACAATGCGGATACGGGAACCCGTATCCGCATTCTCATAACGTTCTTTATTTCTTCTTTGACGCGGATTTGGAACTGCTCTTTTTCCGTCCGGTCTTTGCGGAAGAACTCTGCGCCCCTTCGGGTGCGTCCTCTTTGTTACGCATCGAGAACCACCAAACCATAAACGCCACCGCGCCGAGCGCCACGACCGCCGTAACGCAACAGAAGATGATCCCCGCGGTATTCACCAACGCGCTGGGGCGGTACTCGGAAGGCACCCCGTAGGATACCGAAATTCCTTTGGACGCGTAAGCGTTCGCCGTCTCCTCGTTGACGAACATGACTTCGAGCATATTGCTCGATTCTACGTCCTGTTTCGCAAGCGTAAGTTTTCCGTCCTGATAATAGGACGCATCGATCACTTTTCCGTTCAGACGGACGTATGCGACTTTATAGCCGTCGTCGGGCGTAATATCATAGGTAATGGATCTTCCCGTGATTTCAGAAATACCCCCCCCCTTGCCTTCTGCCTTGACGGTACCGCCTACTCCGCCGTTAACGTACGCATAGACGTTCACGCTATTACTGTTCTGAACAGCCGCGCTCTCGTTTTTGACCTGAACGATCGTGAACGGACTGAAACTCGACACCTTGGCGATCAGACCGTATTCGGTAACGATCACGGGAATTTCTTCCACGCCCGTAATGTTGCCGCTGTCGTCGTGCTTATAGTGATAGATTTTGAAAGTCGTTCCCGCATCGTCGGGGCTGTAACCTTCGGGGAACCCGAACGCAACCTGCATATAACTGCCGTTCGGCACTTTCTGCACAATACCGCAGAGTTGCAAGTTGATTTCGTAGGTCGAGGAAGCGACGATCTCGCTCTCCTGAATTCCCGTTCCCTCTTTTAAGACTTCGTCCATTTCCTGCTGTTTTGCGGGGGTCGGCTTGCTTGCAACAAGCATGAGCTGACTGCGCTGGCTTTCCGCATAATATTTGCCGCTTTCGTCTTTGAAGTCGGTCACGGACAGATCGGAGTTATCCAGCAGACTGGGTTGACCGAATACGTTCATATACAGTCTGCCGTCATTGAACACTTTACTGCAAACGACGCTCTTTCCCTTGAAAGAATATCTGACGGGATCGGGCGTTTTTTTACTGATCTTGCCGACAAGATTTACGGGCGTAAAGTAATAAGTCGCCATGTTGTGGATATACATTCTGCTCGGCGTAAAGGTAAACGTGATCGTTTTGTCGCCGTCCCAGCTCAGGTTTTCGATCACGGCGTGATCCTTTACCGTACTGTTCCCGTGCGAAGTATAAAAGTCCAGATCGAAGTCGTCAATGTTCTTGCCGTCCGCAAGCATCAGCTCCGTGTTATAGACAAGTCTGATCTCATAAGTCTGATCTACGGGCAAATCCGTGGAATTGGAAGGATATGCGCCCGCAAGCCCCGGAGAAGGCTCATAGGTCCCGTAACCGTTATTGCGGTAGGGAGCGGTCTCTTTGGCAATAAATTTCCCATCCGTAAGGTTTGCGGGATCGTAGCACACGATATGCGCCTGGGTAAACAGATCCTCGCCGTAACTGTCGGGGGCATAGTTCAAAATTGCAAACTGCACAAATTCTATGCCGGTAGCGATACTTAACGTCGTATCGTAATCGGTAACGGTAAAAATATCGCCTTCGATATTGTCCCGATAAGCTACGTTGACGGCAAGAACGTTTGCCCATTTCGACCATTCAATATTTTCTTTATCACCCTGTTTACCGGTTCGATAAACAAGATATTTTCCCTCGTCCTGCAATCTTTTAGCGCCCTTTCCGTCATAGGAAACGACAAGTTCCAGTAATTTACCCTGATCTTTGGTATCGGTATAAGAACCCAAGACCGTCATTCCGTTTTCGTCGGAATCCTTGCCGTAATCGTAAGGTTTGAGCGCGGGATACTTCAATTCGTAACCGGAGGAAGACACCGCAGGATCGGGAATATGCGTATCGAACATGGACTGTTCGCCCGTCAGCACCCAGGTATTTTTGCCCGACGTTGCGTTGAACGTTACATCTACGCCGTACCACATTCCGTCAACCTGCACATAGTTCCACATGTGCGGTTCGAAGTTGGATTTATTCAGTCCGTGCGCATAGCCCTGAACGCACACGCAGGGGATTTGGAGACGGTCCATGACCGCCTTAAAACTCTTCGCATAGCCCTCGCAGACGGATTCTCTGTTGACGAGCGCACCGTAAGAAGTATGAATAAACGCGGCTTTCGGCGTATCCACGTTGCGGTCTCCCACGACCTCCGTGCCGTATCCGTATGTATTGTGTCCGGAAATATATTCGTTCACATACTCGATTTTTTCTTTTACGCTGCCCTTTTTATCGGCTTCGGTCACGATCTTGGAAAGTTCGTCGTTGTACTTTGCAATCTCGGCGTTTACTTTCTCAACCGTATCCAAGTTGCCGCGGTAAGTCGTCAGAACCCTGCTCGAATCGAGGAATCCGACGTAATTCCCGCCCTGCTGACCCGCAGTGATCGACGTTGCAAAAACGTCGGCATAGAACAGATCGGGATGATCCATATAGAACGCGTCGCGCCCGATCCCGAAAGACTTGGCGAGATAATTACCGTCCGTACCATTGACGTATGCGGCAACCTGCTCCGCAGTCGCCACATTTTCGGCAATCAGATCGTATTCGATTTTGCCCTCTTTGAACTTACCGCTCTCCGTCAGCGCTTCAAACGCCCCGTAGAACTTTTGGGCGAGCGGTTCGTTTTCGATGCTCTCATAATAATATTGGTTAGAATGATCCTCTGCCGATACGACGGAAGCGGTATCGAAGAAAAACGCCCCCGAACCGACCGTCGCCGAAAAAGCGATCAACACCGCCGACAGCAACGCACCCGATTTTTTTGACAATGTTTTCATAAATCCTCCATGATTTTTTTACGGCAACCCTGCCCGAAATATAAGAGCGGATCGCCTATTGTCTTGCCTATTATACACAATTTTTTCCTGCTTTGCAACTTTTTAACGGTGAAAAAATAAATACGCCGCGCAAAGCGCAGTAAAAGCCGTCCCGCGCGACGCGCGGGACGGCGATCACCGAATACCGTTTTAATCGTTCAAAAGACAGACGCGCATTTTTTCCGTCGCCTCGGCGCGATTCGCGCACTCCATTTTTTCGTACAGCGTGGAGATATAATTCCGTGAAGTGCCGTCCGTAAGTTTCAGCGCGGCGGCGATCTGTTTGTTCGTAAATCCGTCGTAGAGCATGAGCGCGATCTCGACTTCGCGTTCGGAAAGCCCGAATTTCTGTTTGAGCTTGATCTGCCTGTCGTTGGTCACAAGGCGCGCCGCATTCGCAATACTGCGCGCGATCTTGGCAGGCAGTATGGTATCCCCCGCATAGGCGTTTTTGATGGCGTCCGTCAGCGCGGTCACGGAAGTATCTTTGAGAAGATACCCGCTCGCCCCGTTGTTGATGGCGCCCAGAATATATTCCGTGTCGTCAAAGGTCGTCAGCACCAAAACCTTGGTTTCGGGTCGTATGCGCTTGACTTCGCGCGTGGCGACGACGCCGTTCATCTCCGGCATTCTGATATCCATAAGCACCACGTCGGGGCGGAGTTCCCCCGTCTTTTTGACGGCTTCGACCCCGTTCGAGGCAATGCCGACCACCTCGAATTCGTCGCAGGCGGAAAGCACGCTCATAAGTCCGTCCGCAAGGATAGGTTGATCGTCCGCAAGCAAAACTTTGATTTTCATTTTTTTACGCCCTTTCCTTTATTTTCCGTTTTCTTTTTCCCGTCCGACGGCAGCGTCATATGGATCTCGAATCCCTCGTCCGGTTCCGTCTCGAACCACGCCGTTCCGCCCAAGCTCTCCGCTCTTCTGTGCATTCCCGAAAGTCCGAATCCCTCTTTGAGTTTTCCCGCGTCCATGCCCGTTCCGTTATCGGAGAGCAGAAACTCCACTCTTCCCCCGTTCTCTTTAAGTTCAAAATAGAACGCCGTTGCGTTCCCGTGCCTGAGCCCGTTGGAAATCCCCTCTTTGAGGGTATTGAGGATCAGCCTCGCTTTCAGATCGCCGACCGTAATATCATCCACGTCGTAGCGGATCGCAATATCCGTCCCTTCCATGGATTCGTGTACGACGTTTTCGAGTTTTTCTTTCAGCGAGGACTCCTTTGCGTTTCCCGATAACAGATGTACGCTCTCGCGAAGTTCCTCCAATGCGTGCTTCGCCTGCAAATTCGCCGCGGCGATCCTCTTTTTCGCCTCTTCGGGATTGCTGTCCAAGGCGATTTTCGCCGCCTCCGTCTGCATGATGACGGTCGTAATCGAATGCCCCGCCGTGTCGTGAATATCCTTTGCAATGCGCTGACGCTCTTCGAGCGCGGCAATTTCTTTCAGTTCGTCGTAGGCAATGCGGAGTTTTTCGTTGCTGTTGTTGAGCTCCTCCGACGCCCTCGACAGAGCCCTGTTCTTACGCGCAAGCTGAACCACGAAGTTCATTGCAAAGAAATGCACGATAAACAGAATGAGATCGTTGAATACATTCAGGAAAAGTCTTCCTATGCTGAATTCTTCCGACTTAAAGACGCTCGACAGCGCAAAAGTGGCAAGAAAGGTGACCATACTCGTAATCCACATGGCGACGCTTGCCGTTATGCTCTTCTGATTCAGATAGAATTCCGAGAGAATAATGAGATACAGAATGGAAATAAGCGTTCCGTCCGAAAAGATCGTGAGCACCATCAGCGAAAGAATATCCAGAACGTAGCAGACGATCTTCACGGGATAGCGCTTTGCGACCCAGAACTTGATCGCGTTCTCACCGAGCAGCAATACCGCCATCGGGAACGTCACATACCAGGATTTGACGCCGAACGGATCGATGCGCTGATTGGCGACGATCAACACGATCAGAATGGAAATCAGCAGACAGTAAACAATTACTTTCCCGAACTGCAAAAATACGGGCGTCTTTCTGCGGGGAAATTTTTCATTCTCGTTTTCCGTCTCGCTCATACCGCACTTCCTCCGCCGAATTGGATCTCTTTGCAGATCTTTATGATTTTTTCAAGTTTTCCCACGGCGTGATAACTGTATGCACCGTCGCACCCCGCAATGATATGATCGCCCAAGCGAACGTTGTGCATAAGGCACAATAGACAGAGCTGTTTCGTAAACAAATCGTCCTGCGCCGACGGGTTGCGCGTGCCGTGCGGGTGATTGTGCGCCGCAACGACCGTGAACGGCTTTTTCACGATCAACAGTTCGGTAATCTCCGTCGTCGCAGTTTGTACCCCGTCGCGCTTGCCCGACGAAAATTCTTTTCTGAAAAAGATATGCCCGAATTTATCCAGACAAAAAATTTCAAGAACTTCCGCCGTCTTTCCGCGGTACTCCTGTTCGAGAAAGTCGCAGAACTCTTTCGGATTAAAGTAGCGCGGGTGATTACGGGGCGCGGGATTGATTCTTTGATAGCAGAGCCCGATACAGCGGATATATTCCGCCGTCCTCTTTCCGACGCCGTTCACGAGCATGAGTTCTTTGACGCTCGCGCGAAACACCTCCGCAAGGGAACCGAACGAGTTGATGAGCGCGTGCGCAATGGGATTCGTGTTGCTTCTCGGAATGGCGTTGTAAAGCAGTACTTCCAGAATTTCGTGATCCTGAAAGTGTTCCGCGTCCGCCGCGAAGCGTTCCATCATGCGTTGCCGGTGTCCTTCATGAAGCGGTTTCCCCTTCGTTTCCGGCTTGTTTTCTCCGCCCTCGTTCATAAAATTATTTTATCACGGCGATCCCCGCTTTGTCAAGCGCATAATTCCCGCCGTCCGCGTTAATTTATCATTCCGAAACGGAAGCCGGTTTGTTTTCCGTTACCGCGATCGAGCGATTTCGACAACGTCGGTTGCGATCCCGTTGCGGAACGCCCGGTCATGCTCAATAAAAATCATCGTCGGGCAAAATTCTTTTAATAGCTTTTCGATCTGGATACGGCAATCGATATCGATATAGTTGAGCGGTTCATCCCAGATATACAAATGCGCGCGCTCGCAGATACTCTTTGCGATCATGATTTTTTTCTTCTGCCCCTCGGAGAGTTCGCGCATATCTTTTCTAAGCGGATTTTCTTCCACGCCCATTTTGTTCAAAACCGCCATAAAAAGACTTTCTTCCACGCCGGATTCCTTTATCAGCGAACGGACGCCCCCGCATATTTCCGACACGTCTTGCGGAACAAACGAAATTTTCAGATCGCCCGAAACCATAATGCGCCCGCTGTACAATATATTTTGCCCCATCAGCGCCTTGATAAGACTGCTCTTCCCGCAGCCGTTCCCACCGCTTAAAGCAATCCGCTGACCGCGGTTGATTGAAAACGAAACGGCGCGATTGACGGCAACGCCGTCGTAAATGATCTGCACCTGAGAAAATTCCGCCAATCGGTCGGAACGGTAAGTTACGGCACTGAGTTTCAGTTTCTCCGCCGTTTGAATATTTTTCAACAGCGACGTTTTATCTTCGATCAGCTTCTGCTGCCGTTCTTCGATGATTTTCGAGTGCTTCATCATTTTAGCCGCTTTATGCCCGATATATCCGCGGTCAACGGGACCGTTCCCCTTTTTCTGCGCCTCGCATTTGCTTGCCCAATCTGCGCTTTGCACCGATGAACGTTTCAATCGTTTGATCTCTTTTGTAACCGTTCGGTCTGCTCCCGATCCGCTTTCCGACGGTTTTCCGAATCGTTCAGCCAAGACGAAAAACTTCCCCCGCATAGCTCGGCTTCGGAACGACCGATACTCATGACGTGATCCACGCATCGGTCCAAAAAATCCCTGTCGTGCGAGACAAGTATAAAGCCCTTCTTTCCGCTCAGGTATTCGGCGACCTGTTCTCTTGCGAACGCATCCAGATGATTGGTTGGCTCGTCGATCATCAGATAATGCCCCTCGTTCAAAAAGAGCGCCGCAAGCAACACCTTTGTCTGCTCCCCGTTCGACAGATATTCAAACGGCATATAAAGCGCATCCGCGCCGACGCCGAGCCCCGAAAGTTCTTTAACAAATTCCCATTCGGCGGCAACGGGACAAATTTCGCTTATGATCTCCGATACGGACTTGCTTTTATCCCGAACGACGTAGGGAAAATAATCGCATTGGACGGAAGAGACGACCCTGCCGCGGTATTCCAACCCGCCGAGCAATATTTTGAGAAGCGTCGTTTTTCCCCTTCCGTTTCTGCCCGTCAGCGCCAATTTCCAGTCGGTATCGATCGTCGCATTGAAATTTTCAAATACGTTTTCCGAACCCGTGGGATAGGAAAAAGTCAGATTTTCTATTTTAATCATAGACATAATAAACTCCTTTGCCACAAAAAAAGAAACCGTAAGAAAATAAATTCTCACGGTTCCCGAATTGTGTTTACGTTGATTGAGGATTAGAGATTTTACTTTTCTTGCAAAACGGCAATATGTGCCGAATCATTCAATTTTCTGCAAGAAATAGAAATCATGTCAACCTCGCCTGATTGTTGAATTGATTATAGCAGAAATCTTTTCCGATGTCAAATACTTTTCCAAAGAAAAAGAAACCGAGTTTTCGGTTTCTTCTTCGGGGACCCTTATCCCCCTCGTGCGGTGAAACGATTAGTACGTAAATCGAACTTTTAGTTAATGTTCCAATTCCACAAAAGTATTTGCTTATACAATTCCGCACGTTCATTTATGGAATTATGCTTAAACTCCGAATATGCTTTGAAATTCAAGCCGCTATTATGTACAAATCGCAAAAAATCGGGGTTATTTATATACTTACGAACGTTTAATGTTTGTGCCAAAATGTTTTGCTCAAAATATTGTTCAACTTTAATATTATACGGCGAATCATTATACGAAGCATTAAAACTTTTTGGCAAAACAAGCAAGTCACCTATATTGTTCCTTGCCGCTGCAAACGTGTTTTTATCTGTAAACTCATCTGTGTGCTGTTCAAAATGGTCTGACCAAATATGTTCAACTTCTATATCGGGCTTATTAAGCATATAATCCGCACATTTTGATTCTCTTGCAACGATTTCTGTTATCAATGCCAATAAAACTTTGATTTTCTGCTTATTTTGTTGATTTAATGTCGGCGCATTATCCAAATTCGGTAAGTCAATAGGGTTGCCATTGAGGGTGTTTTTCAAAGTTTCTATATCCATATCGCGGACTTGCTTACATAAAGTATAAATCGGACTTTCCATTGAACTCTGCGAAATCATCCAATGGTTCCAAATACGCCAAGTCAAAACTTTTGTCAGATATTTAGAAATAATCTGTATTTTTTCATTAACTGTTTCGTCGGTATCATTATATTTTATCGCTGAAAGAATGAGTGCTGGCTGCAAAGTAAAGCCGTAATCGCTATTTACGATTAAATACAAATACTTACTTGTATCTCTTTCTGTAATTAACGCATTGATCTTTTCATACTGTTTTGCAAAATATGCGATTTTGGCAACAAATTCAACATAATCGGACGATCGATGTAAGCCAAGAATAGTTTTATCGTTATCTCGCACCCACCTATGAAATTCTTTGCCTATACGGACAAAGTCAGAATTTGAATCTTTGTTTTGTGAAAAATCTTCGGCGTAATGCCCTCTGAAATATAACTTGAAAAATTCAAACTCGGCTTTTGATTTTGACGTCAATTTAATATTAATAAGCCGCTTGACTATATCGTCAAATTGTAGAATAGCATTGTTTCTATTTTCACTGTCAATATTAGCAAGCAGGAAACTCCTTAACATTTCGACTTGTGTCAATGAAAGTCCGCGGTCATTCATTGTTTCAAAAATTACATACGCAAATTCGTCGTTATTAGTCCATACTTTCGAAAAAATCACTTTCTCTATTATCCAATATGCAAAATTAACAACATTGCTGACATTTATTTTTTCATTCCAGCATTCGCCAATATCATTGTATCTATCGACTATATTTTGAACGTATTGTTTGTCAATCTCGGTAGGCGTATACGCGCCATCACGATACAGTGCTAACATACAGTTTTTGCGTTGCTCAATATCCAAATTAAATCGTGGCGTGCCGTAATCATTACTATATATGGCATTTTCAATATCGGCGCGAGGGAACATTGGTAAGTTGCCGTAAGTTTTTAGCAAATATATAAGCAACAATGTAAAAGTAGTAATACGTTGTTGTCCGTCTATTATGGAACTGCGTTTCCCTTCCTTATACGAAAGCACAATTTCGCCCATAAAATATGGGTCATAACCGCGCACCTTTTCGGGAGCATCATTCTCTGCCCAATTTTTCAAAAATTCAACTGACAAATCGGTCATCAAATCTTCTAACTGCTTTTTTTGCCATACATATTCTCTTTGATAGAAGTCAACATCGAATTTGTCCAAAAACAATTCTTTCAATGGATATGCTTTGCTGTCTACTGTTTTTTGTGACATAGTACACCTCTTACTGTTTTTACATATTATAACACACAAATTGCGATTTTTCAAACTTTAACACGCTAAAAATAAACTCAAATAGGCGTGTAGTTATTGAAATGCAAAATTATCTTAACAAAGTGGTAAGTAAATTTCCTGTGCCAACCTTGTTGCCGTGGGAATCACGCGTAACATTAGAACTTTTTTCGTATGTACCCAATTTGTTGCCGTGAGCGTCGCGCAAAACGATTTGACTTCCGTTATCGTCAAGTGTGCCGATTTTGTTGCCGTGTCTATCTCTTAATGTTTCTATCATAATTAGAATCTCCTTTTTGTTAGTATAAGTGTTTACACGCCTATTGAGTTTACAAAATAAAAAGTGCGCCAGCCGAAGCCAACGCACGAAAAACGCAAACTCCGACTGTCGCGAAACAATTCTTACGTAGTACGGAATAACCACACCCACATAATGGAATTTGCATTTTTACCAAATTCAAAAATGGGTGTGATAAAGGGCATACTGTGCCTATTAAAATAAAAAAGTCCGTACTCCTAATTTAGGACTATAAGAATTGTTTCGCATAATTAGTATACCATAATTGCAATTCAAAATCAATACTTTCGACAGCAGAATTGCGAAATTTTCAAAAAAGGCACTGTGGCGGGTGCTTGATAAAACGAGCGCGCGGATTCTCATGACTGCCGAAATACCAAAAAAATCCAAGTCATATATGACTTGGATTTTTTTGGTGACCTTGCCGGGAATCGAACCAACCATTACAGCCTAAAAACACACAACATATAGATAATTTCTAAAAAAAAATAGCGTATATTGTATGTTTTCAAATTGTACCCCCACCATACCCCCACAAAAAAAGGATCGAAAAGCCTGAATGTTGACACAAAAAGCTCTTGAACCCAAGAGCTTTTTTCTTTTTGAAACGCCTTAAAAACTTTCGGAAAAAGTGTTGACAACTCCCCTTCCGTCGATTATAATGTAAGTGAACAAGGGCGAAACCGGTGCGGCGGTTAGCCTAAGTTTATTTGAACGAAATAATCGCCTTTGCTTTGGCTCGCGAGGCGGTTATTTTTTTATACGAATCGTTACGGTACTCTTGGAAACCGTAACAGAGCTAATTGCGCCTTTTCGGATCATCTCCAACAAAAACAAAATCAAGCCGTTATTCATATGTACCACCTCCTTTGTAGGAAGTGCTAACCGCCACGGGTCGCCCCGTTCACCCCCGCGCTTTCACGCAGGAATTTTATTATAGCACTTCTGCGTCACCCCGTCAAGCAAAACCATTTCGACGCGGATCAGAACGACGGGCTAAGCAGCGCAAGGCGTTCGGCGGGGTTTGCGCGGGGCATTGCTCCGCGTCGACGTTCTGCGCGTATTGAACGTGGGCGCGAATACGGGAACTTTGTCAAATACCCGCCTTGCGGGGGCGCACGCCCGCGCGGGGCGGGTTATTTGACGCGGTGACCGTGCATTCGCGCCTTTGCCCGATGACAGAAAAGCAAAGCTCGGCGGGAATCGGAAACGTCAATAAAAAACCGCGACGGCGGGGCGAAGCTCCTCTAACAGCAAAACCGTGTTTTGTCGTTAGAGTGACAGAACTTGCCTTTCGGGGCAAGCCTGCGCCCCCCGAAAGGCAAGTTCCGACGAAGCCGTAAAATACGCCCCACCGCATTCTAAATTTTTTCTTGAAAATTTTTCTGCCCTTTGGGAAAATTTTCATAGAAAAATTTTTTTGCCGGAAAATCCGCTCCGAAAAATTTTTTCACCCGCGCCGTGGCAACAAATTACCGTTCTGATCACGGCGGCCACACGCCGCACCGATTCCCCCTGCCGTATCGCGCCCATGCACAGCGCGATACTATATTTTTATTTATACTGTAAGTATATTATTAGTGGTTCATATTGAAATGTTTTAGCCCCATTTTGGTCAATTCAGATTATTTTCAGTGGACAGTTTTGATATAAGAAAATATATCAAGATTATACAGTATAATTTTACATAAGAAAACCGCCCCCGAAAGAGCGGTTTTTTTCCTTATCGATTATACGGTTATAAGCGCGGGCATTCCGCGCTGTTTTTGCTTGCTATTCAGTTCGCCTACAAGTTACCAATGCGGAAGTTCTCATCGTCGCAACCTCCCCCGACGTTTCCAACAGTCGCAAGGCGTTTCGTCGGCGCGCGTCCCCTTGTCTTTACATTCGGGACAAATATAATGCCGTACAAGGTCTTTTTCGGCGTACCCAAGGCGTTCGAGGTGTTCCCGCCTCTCTCGCGCAACCTCTTCCTTTTTCGCTCTTAGCATGCTGATGAGCGCGCGCAAGTCGTCCGAATCTTCCTTTTCCTCTCTATATTCCGCTTTTGCAAGGGAAAATTCGGTCTCTTTTAATTCTTTCTGACATTCGGAATAATCAATATCTGCGTTTAATACTGCGTCGATTTTTAATAAACGCTTTTCTTCTTCCGCGTTTACGGTTTTATAGTATTCCTCACGCGTTTTGGCATTTCGTTCCTCGATCGCTTTCTGCTTGTCTGCAACACCTTTGGGCGTACTTTTCACAATGCCCGCTTTAATCTGGCGTAAACGCTTAGAATCGACTTTATATGTAACATAAATTTCTTTGTTGACGGATTCTTCATACCCCTTTTCGCCCTCGATCTCGATGATACCGTTCTCCTTCAAAATATCAATCGCCCTTGAAACGGTAGAGTGAGAGATTCCGAGCTTTTCAGCGATCCCGCGGTATGAGGTGCGTATTCCGTTCGGAGAGAACCCGCGGATATAAGCAAGGACTTCCATTTGCGCTACGGTCAACAACTTCTCCCGCCCGTTCACTCTAACCGTTATAAAATTGAACCAATCCGGGATAAAAAGATACTCGTTTGTTGCAGGTTCTCCGCCCTTGAATTTATAGAGGCATATCTTTTTGCCGCGCTCGAATGAATCGCTATCCTTAATCGTTTTTATCGCTCGCGCAACGGTCGCAGAGGAAAAATTATAGCGTGTACATATCTCCTGATATTTGAACTTAGCAAAATGCTCGTCGCGCCCGAAACCGCGGATCGCGCTTGCTATAATGCGCAACGATCCGGAAAGACGGATATTCCCGAACACGCTCAAATCGAGCGGACGGCTGATACTGCCCGCATTCGACTTTCCCGATCTATCAAGTTGTTCCGCACTGTTCGCCATGCCCTTCTCCTGCTTTTGGTTCTTTGCTACTGCGTGACTGTCATTTCAAATTCCGCGATCGCCTCAAAAATCGGATATGCCTGATACGGCACTACCGCGTTTCCGAGACAGCGCAGCTTGTCCACCCGATCGGAAACCCCATGAGCCACTCGACCCACGTCGGGTTCAACTTCCCACCATTCCCCGCCGACATACTTCGCCGCTCTTCTTCCGTGATCGTCCCCGCCGTATCCATTTCTTTCAACTTCCCGTGCGCTCCCGATCCACCGCTCATCTTCCCGCTCGCTACGGGCGTCGGATATAATTTCACGAACGTCGCAAGCCCGTTTCCCGCTTTCTTGCTGCTCCCCGCACGGTTGTTGTTCCCGTACACCGTCGGCGTCGGAAATAGCGTCTGCACCGCGATTTGCTCCGCAAGGTTCGTTTTCCCGCCCTTCTTCATACAATGCGCCGCCAACATATTGTTTGTCAAATTCGTCCGCTTTCCGTCGCTCGCCATGGGCGTCACGAACGTCTCCCAGATAGAACACCCCCCCCCGTGCATTTCTATGTATGCTACCTGTTCGGAAAGGTGTTTTTGCTTCTGATTCTCCCAACGCTCTGCAAGTTTCTCGTCCGTTCGCCCCGAAAACTCTCCGTCGCTCGCCGTCGGCGTGCGCCATAAGAAATACTCTGTCACGCTTGTGCGGCGCTCCGACGTTACAAGCTCCCCATATTCCCCACCCCACTGAATACCCCAACGCGGCAAGGTCGGATATGATTCTCCGAAAATACCGCTGATTCTCTCTTGCGAACAGACCGGGCGTATTTTCACCGACGAACCACCGCGGGCGCAACTCTCCGAGAACGCGCGCGACTTCTCCCCACAGGTCACGCTCGTCACGATCGCCCTTACCTTTTCCCGCAAGGCTGTAAGGCTGACACGGGAAGCCTGCGGATATGACCGTGATCTCGTCGACGCGGATTCCGTACTCGGCAAGCCGTCCATTTGTAACTGTTCGTATGTCATGAAGGTTCGGCACCCCCTTGAAATTCTTTGCAAGCACCTTGCTCGCGTATTCGTCTATTTCGCATTGCGCTACCGTTCTGAATCCCGCCCATTCTGCGGCTAAGTCCAGCCCACCGATCCCGCTGCACAAGGATAAATGATTCAACAATTAAACACCCCCCCCCATGACCGACAGCAACGGCGGCTGATAGTTCATGTATATCTTTTCCGTTCTCTGCGCGCCCGCTTGCGCGACCGTCCGCTTTTCCGCCGTGTACCAGCCTTTGAGGGTTTCGTTATAAAGTTCGTTGTCGTAACTCGACAGCATGATCTGCGCCTTGCTTTGAAGGACGGCTTGCAATAGCTCTTCGTGCCGTGCATCCGTCATTTCGTGTTTGTACATATTCCTTTCCCGCAAATTGAGCGGATACGGCGGATCGAGATATAACAGCGTTTCGGAATCGTCGTATCGCCTAATAAGCTCGATCGCGTCAATGTTCTCGATCTGCGCCTCTTTCAGACGGCCACACATTTTCAGTACGATTTCGGGCAACTTGCTCCATTGATCCGCAACGCGCGGACTGTTCCTCATTTGAGAGTTTCTCCATGTCCTGAGGGAATGATTGCACGTCGCATACGACTGATGAAAGCGCACCACCGTACGCCGCGCTCGCTCGACCGGGTCGTCCGTCTGTTCGTAGCAATTCATAAACTCTTCCCGCGACCACGGCGTGAGATCCAACACACGCGCCAGCTCTTCGGGAGCGTCCCTGCACACACGGAATAAATTGACGATATTTCCGTCTATGTCGTTGATCGTCTCGATCCGGCACGGCGCTTTCGTAAAGAACACCGCACCGCTTCCGAAAAATGGCTCGCAATAGACTTTGTGATCGGGAAAATAGGAGATGAGCCACGGCGCAATTCGCCACTTCCCGCCCGGATATTTCAGTATCGCATTCATGGCGGTTTACTCTTGCACTTCCAGATCAGAAAACTCGTTTTCGATCAGCTCTTGAATGGAACTGTAATAAAGACTTTCGGGCGACTTCCGATAATACAGCGGAATCGTCACACCCACCCTTGCGTCCTCTTGGAGCGCCGCGTACAGATCGTTCGTATTCCCGCCGTAATTGCCGATTTCGCCGCTTAAATCTTCGTCGCAATAGATTTTGTCTTTATATTCGTATTTTGTCATTTCAACCTCCGTTGCGCTTCCGCTCTTCCTCCGTGCAGTCCCCTTTGCACTGTTTTACGGGAACGCGGCACGTCAGACAGTAATCCTTAGGCTCTTCTTTCATCGGCTCTTTTTTGATTTCCGTTTTCATGCCGATTTTTTCCCGTATCTGTTCACTTCTTTTCTCCCGTGAGTTTTTTCCGATAAACTGTTGACAATTATCGGAAGAGTATGTATAATGGTTTTTAGAAAAGGTTCTGAATGTTCGCCTGCGGGCTTGAACTGTGCGGAAAAACGAATTAAGTTTCGGTGCGCGACCTTTTCTTTTTTTGTGTCCCGCCTTTCTTGCGGGGCTTTTTTTCGCCTTTGATCACAGCCTGCACCTTTGGCTTATCGCTTCCCGCAAACTTCCACCCGTTCAGCCGTTTATTCTTCACGCCTTTATCCACTTTATCGGGCTTAGGACGAATATACGCCTTATTCGGGTTCTTCGGTTCGGGATTCTTATCGAGCTCGATATTCAAAACCCCGTTCGTCGACGGCGATTCCGTTATGCCGATGACCTTATATTGCCGTCCTTCCTCGTCGTAAACATATTGCGGGTGTCCCGTAAATCTTTCGTTCTTAAATTTCCGAAAATGCGGCTGAAAACGCTTTTTTGTTTTTTTATCTTTCTTCGATTCTTTCATGACTGCATTCCCCGTTTATTTTGCATTGTATTTCAAACGGACGATCCGCTCCGTGGGTTCATACTTGCCGTCCTGCTCGCGGATATAGCCCAGCTTTTTGAGCTTGCGCACGTTATAGCGGATCACTTCCTCTGATACCCCGATTTTCGTTGCGATCTCCCCGTAGTTGATCCTTGCGGGGTGCAGTTCGTCATCAAACATGGCGTTCAATACCTTATGGTGAATCTCCTGCGCTTTGTCGATCCTGATCGTTTTCACCGTCATTTTTCTTGTTCCCCCTCTTCTCCTTTTTGCGCCTCCCGCGCTTTTTCTTCGGCTCTTCCTCCTCTTCCGAAACGCTTTCAGCCGTGCTTTCTGCGACCTCTGCGGGCGGTTCGGCGGAATCGGGTGTTTGACCGTCCTCTGCCGCTTTTTCGCTCTCCTGCCCGTTCTGCGCGCTTTTTTTCGCCGTTTCGGGTTCGTCCGCTATCTCTTTCAGCTCTCCGACCACTTCCCACTCTCCGCCGTTCTCTTCCCTGTTCGCTTCATGCGGCGGTTCCAGCGTCAAATACCGCATTTCTATTTCTCTTATGCAATCGTTAAAGAACTGCTTTGCTTCCTCGTCCGTTTCCATATCCACCAAGTCCATAGCAGTATTCTGGCGGTACTTTTTCAGCCACTTCGTCCGCCAATGCGACGGCACAAGTTTTTCATACCGCGCACGCAACAGCGCGATCTCGCGTTGTATTCCCGTACGGTGTCTTAAATCGAACAGGTCATAAAGTTGCTTATACTGTTCCAGAAGATTATCGGCAAACGCTTCAAATGCTTCTTCCGTTATCTCCTCCGCTTTCTCTTTCAAATATTCAAACTGTTTAATAAATGTTTCCTGTAACTCTTTGAGTTCCGTACTCACTCCGTAATCGTCTATCACGCCTATTTTCCTCCCCGATATTCCCCCGGTTCGCCCGGTTTATAAAATGCTTTCTCCCGCTCCGTAAGCCCTTGCGGCGCGTTATGCGGTAGATAATCAAAGTCAAGTCCTTTCGGCGGCAGAAACTCCGATACGCGCGAAAAGCTGTCAAAGCTATTGAAGATATTCCCGCGGTTCGTGTAGTCCGTTTCTTTGTATGTTTTTTCTCCGTTCGTCAGGTATGCATCCGCATCGCTCCAATTCTCAAACTCGCGGCAATACCACGTCGACCCCCTTAAACAACCCGATTTTTCACCGATGTTGTTATCCATGCCTACGATTTCAATGACGTGCACACCCAAATCGCGGATATTACAATCGAGCAGCTTCCCGCGCTGGGCGATCAAAGTGATGTCGAAATGTCCCTGCCGGTGTATCTCGAACGCGTAACTCACGAAGTCCGCGAACGTCGCGCTCTTGCGGCTGTTGAAGATCCTCTGCGCCTCGTCGAACACCATCACCCCGCCGAGCGCCGCAAACTCCGTCGGCATGGTATCGTTCGCTACCCCAAAATAATACGGGTTGAAATAATACGGCTCGTAATATTTTCGGTATCCGACGTGCAGCTTGACGGGAAAATTCGTGTAAAACGGTACTTGATCGGGGAGAGTTAAATTTCTCCCGTATTTTGTGTTCTGCTCCTCGATCAGAGCGCGGCTCTTTTTCAGAATTTTCTTGCCCTCATGGATATATTTTTCTTTCAGACGGTACGTCGCAAACGCCGTTTTCCCTGCGCCCGTCTCTCCCACGATAAACGTGATCATAGACACCCCTAAATCTTTTTTCCGAAAACCTGTTGACAAACTCCATTATTTTGCGTATACTAAAAACAAGAAAGGGTCA
>CAJUCM010000002.1:0-3221 GCA_910585235.1 uncultured Christensenella sp. | reverse complement strand
GGATCATTGCGATCCGCGAACGCGAATTTCCGTGTTCGTTTTGCGTTTCTAATTGGGGAAACTGCATGGGGCTAAGAGCGAGCTGATGAAAAATCAGATATGCGAGCAGCCGCCTTTCTTTTTTTGTTACTTTTTTTTGGGCGGTTGCTTCTGTTTCCGTAACCGTTCAATCAGTTCCCAGACTTGCTTTTTGTCCTCTGCACTAAGCCCCAAACCGTCCAACTTCCCGCCGTACTTCTTAATGTTCGCGGTCGTGAGCTTCGGACGAATATAAGCGGGCTCTTTATCTTTGGGATCGGGATTCTTTTTCAAAGGAATGTTTTTCTGTCCCCGCGTCTTTTTTGCATGAGTTACTCCCACGCTTTCCAACTGCTTACCCTTTTTCCCGCTGACATATTGCAAATGACCTTGCGCTTCTTTTGTATTGAGCTTTCTGAACTCGTCCAAATTTTTTACTTTCTTATCTTTCTTTTTCGGCATAATGTTTTCCGTCCGTTCCCGCTGACCCGCGCTCATCAGCGCGGGCACGACGTTTTATTTCTTTAATTTCACCGTGATTTTTTTAACGTCGTTCCCGTTTACGACCTTGCGGAGCGCGCTCACGTTCGCGGGCGTCATATCGTGATAGACGCGCGTCTCCGTCTGCACAAAGCTCCCTTTCGCACTGTGCGACATATTCCTCGTTACGGCGATCTTGTTTTCCGTCACGGAGATCTCCGTCGCGCCCTTGAATATCCCGCTTGCCGCGCATTTCGGTTTCGCAAGGCTTTGATTTCTCTCTTTTGCTCTCTGCACCGTTTCGCGCTTTATCGGCTGTACGGGCTTATTTTTACCTTTTACGCGCATTCCGCTCTTCGCTCCGGTTTTGTTCTTTGTCTTATTTTTCATAACGTCCTCCTGTTACTTTTTTAATCGCTTTTCAAACGCTTCCGCTCGGTATATCCGATCCCGTTCGTCCGCTTTGAACTGCTTGCGCTGCGCACGGTTCTCTCTCTTATCCGTGCGCGCGTCCGCGCGTTCTTTGCCTTTCTTCCTCTGCGCCGCCTGTTCCTGCGGCGTTTCCTCTCTTTTACTCGAAAACACATTCCACAATTTTTTAATTAGCTCTACAACGTATATTGCAAGTGAAAGCGTAAGCACCACCGTTACCACGATCAGCGCAATCGTTGTAAGCGTTAGCCACTGCCCGAAAAATTCGTACTTGTCCGCCAAAAACTCCATTCCGATCCGCAATCCGAATAATACAAAAAACGCGACCGTCAATGTTATCGTCGTCATGACTGCACCCCCTTTAATCCCAAAACGAATCTGGAATGTCCGCAATATAAAACCTCAATGTTATATATCCGTCATTTCGAGCCAAAATTTCAGCAGAAGGCATTACAAAAGCAAAACTTCTCATTGGATCATCTCCATAATGAGGTGAATAATCTTCGCCTATGAAATAATTTAAGTTGGATTCATTGGAAAAACTTACTTCAATTTTTTCTATGTAAAGATACTCATCTGCTGCGTCTTCGTGCACCGTCGCTTTCACCTTGAATGTTGTTCTGTTTCCTGCCTTTGAAGTTTTCGGTATATTTGCCAAATCATCGAAAACAAGTATATATGATGACCAATGCGTTTTATTAAGGCTTTCTATTTTAATTTCGTATTCCTCAATCTCACTCTCCTCGCCTTTCGGCGGATTCACTGTTTCGCCCACCGTCATACCTCCGCCGAAAACAATATCCGGGGAATCGATCACTATATCCGACGGACGCTCTCCCGCTTCCGGATAGAACCCGAACCGCCTCTCCTGCTTTCCGCACGTTATAATCAACGTACAATAATCGCCCTTTTCAACCGCTCCCTCGCATACTGCGTCCGGATAGATTCCCGCTATGATTTCATACAGTCCGTTATGGAACACTTTGAACCCGCTTTCCGTTTCCTCGATCTTAAAATATTTTGTAATATCCTCTCCCGCAAGATACGACCAGCGATAACCGCTTTCTCCCGCCACTTTGAACGCAAAGTCCGCTTTATCGCTTGCCTCGATCCGGTATTCGTATGGCGATCCCGTCATTGACTTGACTTTGATCTCCATACCCGAATTGAGGATCATTCCCTCTGCGCTGTTGGAATAACTCTCCTTTCCGATCTGCACCGTAAGCGTGTTGATCCGTCCGTGGAACCCGTCCGTCGCAACAAACGCAATACCGAGCGCCACGCCTGCGATAAGCAATACACCCAAAATGACCGCGATCCATTTCAATACCCGTTTGAAATTGCTCGTCCCGGTGCGGCTTTTACTTCTGCTTTTTGCTTTGCTTGCGCCGCGCCGATTCGCGTTTGACGTTCCTCTGCTCATTTGACCCTCCTGTCTGCTTTGAATCTCTGATTCTGATTACTACCTCTAACGCGATAAAGACCGCCGCAACGACCGCAAGTGCAATCGTGAGCCACATAAAAACCTTACCCGCCGTTTCTAACACTTCGTACACCGTCCCCAGATACCCGAACAAAAGCCACAATACTGCCATGATCGCGAATGCAATTAAACTGTATATCATTCCCTCTTCCTCCCCTTACTTCTTGCCTGACGTTCTTTTCTCAACCTTACTGATGACGATTGCAGTCACCACAAGCGCAGCAATTATGGCGCCGAAGATCACCACAAGCCACCAATTTATTCCGGGTCTGGTCAACGGTGTAATTGCCGGATATATATCGATCGGCGACGCAACCACAGGGATAATCGTTTCTTGATCGCCTCTGACAAACCCCAAAGAAATAATATCGAAATCAAGATATGCCGTATCCCGCGCTATGTACATGTTTTCATAATTAAAACCCGACCAATCGGAATCGGGGTGAAATTCCACAGGAATCGCTTCGTAGTCCGTAACACCGATTCGTAACAGATGAGTAGTTTTTCCTTCAATTTCTGCTGTTCTGCAATACTCTTGTAATTCGTCCAAATCTTTCTTCGCAACAAAAAGACTTTTGGAATAGGTTTCCTTATTTTCGCTCCCCATTCCTACAAAATCGGACAGCCTGACTTCCTGAATCGGTTTTATGCCCTCCTCCACGATATAATTCTCTGTCCTTGTAACGAAGAATACACTGAAAAATGCTTTCCACCAGTCATATTCATAATCGATCTCCATCGTCAAATCAATCCACTCGTTCTGGTTCCGCGCGTCAAAAGTGCGGCGATTATATCCGCGCGTTCTTCC
>CAJUCM010000001.1 GCA_910585235.1 uncultured Christensenella sp. | reverse complement strand
GCGTCGTCCGTGATATTCTCTTTTGCCGAGAGTACGCGAACGCCGTTTTTCTTTAATTTGGCTTTATAGGTTGCGCTGTCATAGCGGTTGCGCGCGAAACGGTCTAATTGATATACAAGCACATAGGTAAAGCCTTTGCGCTTGCTATCCTCAATCATTTGCAAAAATTCGGGGCGTTTGTCCGTCGTTCCCGTCAAGGCGCGGTCTATGTATTCGTGCGTAATGCGTAAATCGTTGCGTTGTGCGAAATTATAGCACTCGGCAAGTTGTCCCTCGATGGACTGTTCGTTCTGTGCGTGAGATGAGAAACGAGCGTAGATAACTGCATTTTTCATTGTGATTTGCTCCTTTGCGCGGTCTGCTTTTGGGTGGACTGCGGCTTAATTTTTTAAGGCGATTATGCTTAATCGCCTCTTAATTAGCCCACCCCGCCGATAGCGGAAAACTGTCAAGGGTTTTAACCGCGCTCCGCGCGGCGGCGGTTTATGCCTAACGGGAGATAAATAGCCGCCCTTGACTGTTTTCCGCAGAGGTGGTACTCATAGCCACGACTACCGCGCAAGTTTGTTCAATGTGTAATGGCTCAAACTATATTGTAACATTATTTTGTAATTGAAAATTGTCGTTATTCTTTGATATTTTGAAAAATTATGTCAAAATTTATTGAAATGAAATTCTATTGTAAATTTAATTTTCTAAAATTAGTGTAAAATGCTTGCTCGTTACGCCGCGTAATGAATTATAATATATGCAAGGTGCAAAATAATGACAAAATATAAAGCAATTCCACAAGGCTATATGACGGTTGGCGAAGTCGCAAAGAAAATGGGCGTTACCGTTCGCGCACTGCAATACTACGACCGTGAGGGGCTATTCAGTCCGTCTTGTATAAGCGACGGCGGGCGACGGTTATATAGCGATAAAGATATTGTTAAACTGCATCAGATATTAACGCTTAAATCGTTGGGCTTTTCGTTCGACGAAATTAAAAATCGCTTGATTACTATTGATACCCCGCAAAAAGCGATAGCCGCTCTGACCGAACAAAGCAATTCAATACAAACACAAATAAATATGCTTACTCAATCGCTGCAAGCAATCAATATGTTAAAGAGCGAAATAGAGAAAATGAAAGTCGTTGATTTTTCCAAATATGCCGATATAATCGTTAATTTGCAAATGGGAAATAAGTACTACGGTTTAATCAAGCACTTTGACGAAAATCTGCTTGACTACTGTCATAAGAAATTCGATAAAGATACAGGCGCTACTTTTATAAATAAATTCAACGCCGTTTTAAATAAAACCGAACAATGTATAAAAAGCGGCGTTTCGCCCGAAAGCGAACAAGGGCAAATTATCGCAAAAGAATTTTGGCAACTTGTTACAGAGTTTATCGGCGGCGATATGAGTATGTTGCCGCAACTGATTAGTTTAGGGGGCGCACAAGAAAATACCGATATGCAAAATGCGCTGAATACTTTTATTGAACCCGCGCTCGGCGTTTATTTTGATAATTTAGGGCAAAACCCTTTCGAGGCAAAAAATGAATAATGTAATTGAAATAAAAGAATTAAAGAAAAATTACGGTACAACCGAAGTATTAAAAGGCATAAATCTAACCGTTCAAAAAGGCGAAATTATGGCTTTACTCGGTGTGAACGGCGCGGGTAAAACCACGACTTTGGAGTGTGTCGAGGGCTTGCGCGCTTACGATAGCGGAAATATAACGATTAACGGTAAAATCGGTATTCAATTACAGTCTTCCTCGTTACAAGGATATATAAAGCCTATGGAAGCCGTTAAACTGTTTGCAAAATGGAATAAAACAACGCCCGATTATGAAATGTTGAAATCTTTGAAAATCCCCGAACTTTCCAAAAAGAAATACAAAGATTTATCGACGGGGCAGAAACGCAGATTACACCTTGCGCTTGCTCTTATAGGCAACCCCGATATTATCTTTCTTGACGAGCCTACTGCGGGGCTTGACGTCGAGGGACGAGTATCGTTACACGAACAAATCCGCGCGTTAAAATCGCAAGGTAAAACAATAATTCTTGCAAGCCACGATATGGCAGAAGTCGAAGAATTATGCGACAGAATAGCCGTATTAAGGGACGGAAATATCTCTTTCGTCGGAACGGTTGACGAGTTTACCGCTATCGGCGGCAATAAACATATCATACGAATAAAAACTTGCGACGAACAAAAGGAATATGAAACAGATAATATTACCGAAACGCTTTTGACTATACTGACGGACTATCAGCAAAAAGGTATAACTGTATCGGAAATTCAAACGGATAGGGTATCGCTTGAACACCATTTTATTGATGTTTTGAGGGGTGAGCAACAATGAAGGCATTATTATACGGAATTGCATTACAATTCAAATTAGACATACGCAGTAAAAGTCTGCTTATTACTTGCTATCTCGTACCGCTTGTTTTCTTTCTTTTTATGGGCGGAATTTTTACATCCATAGACGCAAGTTACACCAAAACACTTATTGCGGCAATGACAATATTTACAATTACAATGAGCGCATTGACGGGGTTTCCGCCTACGCTTGCCGAAATATACGGCACTGACATTAAAAAAGTCTATAAGGCGAACGGTGCGCCTATATGGTTCGGTATTGTATCGCAGTTTATTTCTTCGTTCATACATACTGTTATCGTTTGTCTTATAATGTTTGCACTTTCGCCGTTGGTTTTCAATGCGGATTTGCCCGTAAATTTGTTATGGTATTTCTTGTCGTTAATATCGTTGCTTTTGGTAACACTTACTATCGGCTGTATTTTCGGACTTTTGGTAAAACAACAAGCAAAATTGACAATGTTGGCAATGTTGATTTTTCTGCCGTCTATTATGCTATCGGGCATAATGTTTTCCGCAGATTTGTTACCGCAGTTTATGCAATATATCGCTTATGTTTTTCCCGCTACAATAGCATTTAAGGCTATGACAAGTTTTGGGGTTTGGCATATTCCCGTGTTACTTGCCGAATTTGTTGTTCTATTCAGTGTTGTAGTATTATTGTTAAAATTTAAGTTTAAAGGTTGAGCATTATGACATATTACACAGTATGTCCCGACTGCGGGTATAAACTATTAAAAGCAAGCGACGGCTCGCAAATAGAAATCTACTGCCCGAAATGTAAAGCAAAATTGCTTATCGAAATCAAGGACAGCAATATAAAAATACATAAAGCCGCCGATAAAAAAGACACTTAATATGGACGAACAAGAACAACATAAAAAGCCCATACCCACAAGAAAATATATAAGTTGTCCGACATGTTCAACAACGCTTTTACAAGGCGAACTCGTAAAAAATACCATTGTCAAATGTTCAAAATGTAATCATTTGATATTCGTTGAAATTGAGAACGGCAGAACAACGGCAAAACAACAAACAACGGAATAACTCATTATCAGTATTACTTTATACGCCACCCCGTAACGTGTAACAAAATCAAATATTAGGAGCGAAATATTATGGAAAAAGAATTATATCAAGTAGTCGCGTATATAGCGTTACGCAACAAAGACGGCTCGCCTATGATAAGCGTTCCACTTTATGTCAAGGTTACGGAGTTGAATAAAAATGGTATGACGGACGCGCAAGAAAGCGTTATGCACCGTATCAGTGAAATTATGATTAAGCAGTACGACAAGCAAATAAGCGAATATATCGCAAGTCTTAAATCTGAATAAACGGCAATGTGTGCGGGCGGCGACAGCCGCCCGCACTGTGGCGTATAGTATTACCTACGCCACCCCGTAACACTGTAACACTTTTGGGGTGGTTATTGTAAAATCGGCTACTATTCAATAAAAAATGACAAAATTCTCTTTATGCTTTGTTATACCATTTAGGGTGGGTATTGGGTGGGAAAAATCAAGGAATATTTATTATGAATAAAATACCGAGCGGCTTAACCGTCATTTATTTTGACGATAAAGAAAAGAATATTTATGCTGAATTGCCGCCCGATAACGAGCAAGCAAAACGACTGTCAAAACTCGTTTACCGCGAGGCAATGACAGCCATTAGCGCCGAAAAATCAACCGACAAGCCGCAAGATTAACTTGCGGTTATTTGCTTGCCGTAAAGCGGATAATCAGACAACGGCAATTCCACTTGGCAAAATAATTCCGTGTTGTTCACCTTGAATATTGTTATGTTCTTATTTGCGATTATCCGCTTCACCACTCTCAGTCTAAATCGAACCACCTATTTAGGTGGAAACGGTTTAGACTTTTTTTGTTTGTGTTATTGATAACATCAATTTATAACACAACACTATTTAAGGTTTTTCGGAAATTGTAAATATCAATTTTTTCTACAACAACAAAATAATTCATATATTATTATATATTTTTAGATAAAAGTTATCAACAGTTCAAAGACGTTATCCACATATTTATCCACAATTTTTATGAAATCAACGAAAAAACCGCCCTTTCTTCTGAAAGAGCGGTTTTGATACACCCGACTATTCTTCGTTCAAGGCGCGGAGCCTTGCAATATCGACCTTGCAATTTCTGTCGATCGTAAACAGTCCGTTTTTCTCCTGCTGTACGTCGGTAAACTGCGTATAGCAATATCCCGAACAATAGTCAAACTCTTTGATCGCACGGATGAGCGCGCCGAAACGGACGTAGAACGCTTCCGCGCCCTGCACGGACTCGCCGTAGCCCCAGCCCGCCTTGGTATCTTCGCTGAACGCGCAGCCGCCGTATTCGCTGAAAATCACGGGCTGACCGCCGTAACCGTAGCCGGAGGCAAACGGCAAATGCGGAGGCGCTTTCTGGATCCTCTGCTGTAAACGGTTCACGTCGCGATATACCTCGGAAAAGATCTTTGCGTCCTGCTCGTAGTTATGGATCGTGAGCACGTCGCAGAGCGTATGCTCCCAGCCGTCGTTGGCGATGACGGGGCGCATTCCGTCGTAAGCCTTTGTCAGATAATACATTGCCTCTGAAAAGGTCTGTTGCTGTCTGTTATACGAAACCTCGCGAATGCCCCAGCTCTCGTTATAGATGACCCAGGTCACGATCGTCGTGTGGTTGTAGGTTTGTTTTACGATTTCCGTCCACTCACGCAGAACATTTTCGCACGCACGCGAATTGAAAGTATGCGGAGAGGGAAGTTCGCACCAAACGAGAAATCCCATGATGTCGGCATAGTAGAGGAACTGATCCGTCTCCACGACCTGATGCAGTCTTGCGCCGTTGAAGCCCGCATCCTTCATGAGCTGAATATCTTTTACGATCGCTTCCTCATTAGGCGGGGTGATCCCGCTCTCTGCCCAGTAACCCTGATAGAGGACGAGTTTTTCATAGAACGGAAAGCCGTTGAGCAGTACTTTGTTTCCCTCCGCCCTGAAATCGCGGAACCCGCAATAACTGCCGACCATATCCACGGGAGCGCCGTCCTTGAAGAGCGTAAACTTAAAATCATATACGGCAGGATCGGAGGGCGACCAAAAATACACCTGATTATCGACGAATCTGCTTTCGATAAAGATTTTTTGTTTCAGCACTTCGCCGTTGAGGCGCGTGCGCACGCTGCTTACGAATTTTCCCCGAAACTCCGCTTCCGTCAGAAGTTCGTAGTCCCCGTCGGCGGAAAGCGCCGTATCGAATTCGAGATCGAACGCGTATTCGTCCACGCGGGGCGTGATCTTAACGCTGTTGATTTGTCCCGCAGGGTCTGTAAATTCCATCCAGACGCTCTTCCAGATCCCCGTCGTCTGCACATACCAACAGCCGTAGTTGTAATCCATCCAGCGCTGTTTTCCGCGCGGCTGGGTCACGTCGAAACAATCCTCCGCCTTGACGACGATAAGGTTTTCGCCCTCACGCACGCTGTCCGTAACATCGAACGTGAAACGCGCATACCCGCCCGAATGCGTACCGACAAAATTGCCGTTCACCCAGACCTTTGCGGTATAGTCCACGCCGTCAAAATTGACGAGGCACCTCTTTTTCGTCTGCGCTTTGGTCAGCGTGAATTTCCGCGCATACCACACGCTGCTGCACGCCTCTTCCTTTCCGAGCCCGCTCGCCGCGCATTCGGCGGCGAACGGTACGGTAATTCCGAACTGCTTTTCAAATCCTTCGGAATATCCCTTTTTCTCCCCTTCTCCTTTCGGGTCGTAGGCGAAGTCCCACTGACCGTCAAGGCTCACCCATTCCCTACGCACGAACTGCGGGCGGGGATAATTCGGGATATAACACTTTGCATGATTCATTGATCTTAACCTTTTTCACGTAATTTAGGGAAGCGTGACCGTATTCGTTGCGAGCGCGAACGTTGCCCAGTTATCGCAGCTGTGCGCGCCGTTCACCGTTTTACCGTCGTAGGTCAGATCGGCGTTATCGTAAAGCTGAAAATCGTTGCCGCCGTCCGCGCATTCCGCCATCAGGAAACGGAAACTATCCAGCGTTGCGCCTTCGGCGATCCCAAGCTCTCCGAGGGTGAGCGTAAGAGAGAACGAAGTGTAGGAATCCGTTTTGTTGATTGCGATCGTTTTATCCACCGCCGTCGTACTGTGATCGAGTTTGATCCAGATATTATCCGCTCTGTCCGCAAACTCTCTGATAAAATAAACGTTGCCGTTGCTGTAAATGCGGATAATAATATCCTCGTTACTGTTGAACTTCCAGTTTGCGCCCGTATAGGCGTTGAACGCAGGCATATCGAGATAGATCTGTACAAATTCGAGATTTTCTCCGTTCATGCCGAAGTCGCCGTCCGTCCAGAAGCCGAAAGTTACGCCGGTAGCCGCATCGTAGGAAATTTTTGAATAAATATTGTCGTGCGCCTTTCCGAAAGTAAGATTATAGCCCTCCGGTACGCCGTCCGTGTTCTCCACGATGTCCTTGGCAAGCACGATCGCTCCCTTATTGTCGAAGAGCGGCCAGCTTGCAACGTTCCAGTCGTCGCCGACTTTATTGCCCTGATAGCTGAAATCCGCGCCGAAGTAATCAAAATTGTTGGCAGTGTCCGCGCCCTCTGCAAGATAGAAGCGGAATCCGCCGAACGTGTCCTTCGTCGCCCCGTTGAATTCGGAATAGGGAACGGTAACGCTGATAAACGCCGCGCCGTTCTTTTTGGTAGTCTCCGCCGTCACCGACAGTTTGTTTTCGTCCGTAAGACCCGTTTGGCGCGAATACCATACGTTGTCCGTACTTCCGTCGAAGCCCGTCTTTTTATAGACCGTGCCGTCGCTGTAAACGCGGAGATTGATGTCTTCGCTCTCGAACGCCCAGTTCCTGCCCGTCTTATTCCACTTGCCCGCGTTCGGCATATCGAGGTAGATATTCACGAATTCCATCCCGCCGTTCGCGCCCGTTCCGAAGTTCCCCTTCGTCCAGAAATCGAACTTGACGCCGTTCTCCGCAAGGGAAGTCTTTCCGTAGAATCTGTCTCCGCCCGTCGCAAACGTCAATTCGTAGTCTTCGGGCGCGCCCTTGATAACGATATTCTCAGGGCGCACGACGTTGCCCTCTCCGTCGAGCATGGGCCAATGCGAAAGCCTTACGGGGTTATCGAACGCCACCCCGTCGAGCGCGACGATGCCGTTGTCGTAGAGATTGAAGTCGTTCTGGCTTGCATCCGAACACTCCATCAGCGCGAAGCGGATGTCGTCCTCCGCGCCGATCTTCAAAAATTCGTAGGTGAGTTCCAGCGAGAATTTCGTGACGCCGTGCTCGCGCGAGATCGTAACGTCGTTCACGCCCTCCGTCTTATAGTTGGGCTTGGTACGGTTGATCCTCCACCAGATATTGTCCATGCCGTTCTGAACGCCGTTCTTTTCCTCCGTTCCCGTGAACGTGCGGTACACGACCGAACCGTCGCTATACACGCGAACGTTCATATCCTCCGAACTCAAACGCCAATTCAGACCCGTGTCGTCGAAGGGGGGATTGTCGATCAGAACGTTGATAAATTCAAGCCCCGCGCCCTCTTTCCCGAAATCACCGAACGTGAGGAAATCGAACGTGACCGCTTTTTCCGTTCTCCCCGCCTTGACGTAGAAGTTGTCGTTCAATTCTTGATTCGTCTTGACAATTTGCAGATTGTAGCCGTCCGCAAGTCCCTTTTCCCCGATCGTCACCGTAATGTTGCAACTTCCGAGATCGGTCGTAAACGTCACCGTGTGATCCCCCTCGGCGAGCGTTGCGAGCCAGGAATTATTCAGCGTCAGAACTTCGGTGCCGATATTGAACTTGTACTCGTTGTTTCTCGTCAGTTCCGTACCGTCCGCCTTGACGCTCTGAAACGCGCCGCCGTTCATGCGCATATTGAACGTCATGTCACCGGGCAGTTCCTCGAAATAGTAACCGCGCGCCTCGCCGACGACCGCGGGATCCTTCGACTGCTCGACGGGAGGATTTTCATCCTCTTCGGGAGGAGGCGTCGGCTCTTCGCCGCAGGCGACGAGCGAAACGGACAGCAAAGCCGCGCAAGTGAGACCCAAGAACCCTTTGATTGCTTTTTTCATAATTTTATCCACCTTTTTAATTATTTTTTTATTTGATTCCGGACGTAATGGACAGCGCGCTCATGAAGTATTTCTGGAATACGAGATATACCGCGATGAGCGGAATGCTTGAAAGGAACGCGCCCGTCATAACGAGGGGGAAATCCCGCCCGCCCTGCGTTGCGTTCAAGCGGTTGATGAGGGGTTGCAACGTCATTGCCTCCGGCTTCGTGAGATAGATCGAGGGCGCGAAGTAATCGTTCCATATTCCGAGGAACCAGAACACGCCCTGCGCCGCAAGAGCGGGCCACAGAAGAGGGAGCATGATATATACGAAACTCTTGAAATACCCGCACCCGTCGATCTTTGCCGCCTCGAACAGCGCGTTCGGGATCCCGCCCATGAACTGAATGAGAAAGAACACCATCGAGATATTTCCGAACAGCCCCGGCAGGATCAGCGGAAGCAGATTGTTCGTGAGTTTCATCGAACTGTAAATTCTGTACTGGGGCAGAAAGAGCGCCGCAAACGGCACCATCATTCCGCTCATGAGTACGAGCAGCAGCACCCGCGCGCAGGGCAGGCGCATTTTGGCGAATGCGAACGCGCCGAGCGCGGACGTGAACGATCCCACCAAAATGACGGGAATTTCCACCGCCATGGTGTTGAGAATGCCTCTGCCGAAGGGAACGAGCTCCCACACCTCTTTATAGGACTCCGCCGTCCATACGCGGGGAAAGAGCTTAAATCCCGCCGAAACGGTCTCCGACATGGGCTTAAACGTCGTCAGCGCCATGTACAGATAGGGAAACACCATGGTGATCGCAAGCAGGATCATGACGGCGTAGGTCACGACGAGCGCAATGATCGCGGAGGGTTTTTTATGCGGTTTTCTGACAAGCGTCTTTTCCATGCTCCCTCCTCAATCCGTATAGTTGACCCATTTATTGAATCTGAACTGCAACGCCGTGATGATCATAATGACCGCCGCGAGCAAAAACGAAGCCGCGCTCGCAAGTCCGTACAGGTTCTGCCCGATCCCGTAATTCCGGATAAAGTGCACGATCGTGCGGGAACCGTACTGTCCGCCCGCAAAGAGTTCGACGTCGGCAAAGATCTGGAACCCGCCGATCAGGCTCGTTATGATCGAGTAGAACAGAACGGGCGTTACGAGCGGAAGGGTGATACGGAAGAACTTATACACCGGTCCCGCGCCGTCCAGTTCCGCCGCCTCGTAGAACTCTTCGGAGATGTTCTGCATTCCCGCCATAAACAGGATCACCTGCGTTCCGATCCCGCCCCATACGTTCTTGATGATCATGGCGACTTTTATGAGCGTATTGTCCGTCAGCCACGGGATATGCGCATGGAAAAACGTATTGATGAGTCCGTAATTCTCCTCGAACATATACCGCCAGATGAAGTTCACCGCCACCACGCTCGTCACCGCGGGAAGATAGATGATGACGCGGAACACCGTCTTCCCCCTGAACTTTTTGTTGTTCATGAGCGCGGCGATCAGGATCGAGACCGTAAGACACAGCGGGGTCGCCAACAGCAGAAACAGCGTATTGAGAATGGAATCGAGAAACGCTTTTTTATAGGTCGGGTGGGTAAATAACTCGGTATATCGCTTGAACCCGTCGAAATCCATACTGCCGCGGATCGGGTTGTAGTTCGTAAAGCTGTATGCAAAAGAGATGACCATGCAGACCAGCGTAAAGACGACGAATCCGACGATCAGCGGGGTCACGAATGCAAGCGCCGTAAGTTTTTCCCGCCTGACGAGTTTACTCGCTTTGCGACGCTCCATACACGCCTCCCTTATTTCCTGAGCATTCCGCTCATTTCATCGAGGGACGCCTGGAACGAGGGCTCGTGCGCCGCAAGCACCTGTTGCGCGGTCTGTTCCCCCGTATAGAGCTTCGACTGGTTGATCGCGTCTTCCAGATTCGTTCTCCACGTCGAGAAATACGTCTGATACAGGATCCTCGGCTTTCCGCCGATCTTGTCGTTTTCGTCTTTGAATCCGTCCACGATCTCGATGAAAATGTCTCTGTGCGCGGGATCGGTGTGTCCCTCGTCCGCAAGAATGCCGAGAGAATCGGGAACGTATTCGTTGTACGCCATATCTTTGAGGTTGGGAACGCACTGCCCGAAACTGTAAAATTTGCGCTGGGCGTTCTCGTTCATGCAGAGATATTCCGCGAGCATGAGCGAAGCGCCGCTCGTTCCGCGCTCTTTCGTTTTATAGGCGACGCAATAGCCCATCGAGCCGATAAACGCCGTGCTCTTTCCGTCGTCCGCGGTATTGTACTGCCTGTCGGGTCCCGGTCCGTAGGGAACGGGGAGCAGGTCGCAATGGAAGTTGTCAAGATCCCAGATCGTGGCAAAGTCCCAGGGTCCCACGAACGTCATGAGGGCGTTCCCCTGAAAGAACATATTATCCGCGCCGTCGCCGTTCATCGCAAGCCCCGTCTTGGGCGTGATGCCGTCGGTGCAGAGATCGCCGATGAACTGAACCGCGTCCACCATTGCGGGCGAGGTGAGACGGGAGACCGTCGCGTCCTCGTTAAAGAACTCCGCGTTATTGGAATAGACCGCGTGTTCCAGCTCGTAATAGGGAACGCCGTACATATTCGACGGCGCGCCTTGAAGGAGCTTTTTCATGGCGTTGCGGAACACCGTCCAGGTGACGGGCTGATGGGAAAACAGCGCCTTGACCTCCTCGTCGTCTTCGAGGCGATTCGCCGCGATCCGCTGATTGACGAGATCGATATTGTAGGCGAGCGTAAAGGGTCCCTGATCTTTGGGAAGCGCGAACATACCCGCGCCCTCGCTCCTGCCGAGCTGGAACGTTTCGGGATTGTAGAAGTATTCGTTCACCGCGTTGTCCCAGACGTTTTTGAGTTTCTCCTCGTCAACGCCGTTCTCCCCGATCAGATTGAGCAGATGTCCGCCGTCCACCCACTGCAAAAATTCGGTGTCGGGCAGATAGAACACGTCGGGCAGGTCCGCGATCTCGCCCGTCAGTTTCGTGAGATACTCGCCCGCCGAGGACGCGTCGTAGGAGACGTGGATATTCGGATGGATCGCCATAAAGTCGTTGATGATCCTCTTATAAATTTCCTGCTCTTTCGCGTCGCCCCAGCCGAGAAAGTCGATATTATACTCGCGGTTCGGGTCGTAGTCGTTGACGAACGGTTCAACGCTCGCCGAGCCCCTGCCCCCTCCGCAGCCCGCAAACGCCGCCATGCCGAGCATGAGCGAGAGCGTAATCCCTGCGATCTTAGTACCTGTTTTCATAAATTTTCCTCCTTGATTTTCCGTTTATTTCACCGCAACCAGACTCTTTGCAAGATCGACGTTGGCAAACGTAAATACGTTGTTCTGGGAGCCGGCGATCGACTGCACCGTATTGACGACGTACATGTTCTTGCCGTCGCGCGAAATGCACATGGAATTGCTGTACGCGGGGCGGTTATTGTTGTAATCGTCATAGGAGACGGGGTGATCCACGATGTTCCAGCTCGCGCCGAGGTCGTAGCTCACAAAAAAGCTCATGAGCGATCCCGCGGGTCTTGCGCCCGCATAGGTCGTGCGCTGCGCCGTTACGAACACCGTTCCGTTTCCGTCCTTTCCGTAGGGCGTCCACACGCAGTAGGGACTCGAACCGAGGGTGACGGTCGTCTTGAAGTCCTTTCCTGAAATCGCGTCGCGCACGCTTACGGTCGCCGAGATCTTCGTTCCCTGGTCGGTCACGTCGCCCCAATCGATCCCGTCAACCGAACTCTTCCAATAGATCGGAACGTCGTTCTCGCCCACCATCTCGATCGTCAGAAAATATTTTCCGTCTTTATACTGCGTGACCGAGGGCATTCCGGGGCGAAGCGCCTGATTTTCGAGCGCGACCACTTCTTTGAGTTCGCTCCACACTCTGCCGTCCGAAGTCGTCTTTCTCGCAATACGCTGGGAATGATTTTTATGGTCGGTCTCGTCCGCCCATATGCAGGTGAGCTCCCCCTCCGCGTTGACGTAGAGGTTCCCCTCCCAGCAGCCGTTTTCCGTTCCGTCCGAATCGTACTTGTTTCGCGAACGGGTGATCTCCGACATGAATTCCCAGTTCAATCCCTGATCGTGGCTGAGATAGAGATTGAGCACCGTTTTTGAAAAATTATCCGCTCCCGAATCGATCGAAGTCGCCACCAAAAGGATATCGCCCTTTTTCATCTCCGTTCCCACGTCCATGGGTAGCACATAGAGGCTCGGCTGCCATTTCGCGTTGAACGCATAGCCCGTGAACGTCGGGTCGTTGACGTTCTCTTCATTCTTGACGAACGTCTTGCCCCCGTCCTTACTCCTGTAAATGGGAATGCCCGTGTCGCCGAAGTCCTCGCCCGTCGCAACGAGCGTTCCGTCCTCCGCCTCGACGATGCGCGCGTAAGCCTGATTGGTGTCCACTCCGTAGGGCGCTTTATGCGTGACGCTCAGCGTTTTGTTGAATTCGCCGACCGTCGTCTCGCCGGGAGGCGTTTGCCCGTCTCCTTCGGGTCCCCCCGTATCGCACGCCGCCGCCAGTACGAGCATGCCCGAAAGCAGTACCCCCGCCAACAGTTTTCCGATTAGTTTCATACCGTTTCCTCCCTTTTTACGAAAGACGATTCTCCATCGTATTTCCGAATTTATTCTATCACAACTACCCCCCCCCTTGGCAATCCCTGAATTTTCAAAATTGCGAATGTGCCGAGATTTTTGCAAGATTTATCGAATTTCAAAATTCCTTGACAATCCTTGCCTTTTACGGTATAATAACAGTATGGATATTTCGACGGCTTTCAACCTGAACGACGACGCGCAACTCGACCGGCTTGCCTCCGCCCTCAGCTCTCCCATACGGCGGAAAATGCTCCGTCTGATCGGGGAAAACAGTTACAGCGTGTTAGGGCTTTCGGAGGCGCTCAACCTTTCAATGAGCACGACGGTGTTTCATCTGAAATTCTTAAAAGAGGCGAATCTCGTAAAGGTTCTGCCGAGTCCCAACAAACGGGGAAACGAAAAAGTCGTGACGCAGGGAATCGCGAGCGCCCTCATCGATTTTAAGGCGGCGATCCCCTATACAAGCTCGGAATTCGTGTATAACGTTCCGATCGGGAGCTATACCGATTTCGACATTAAAGCGCCGTGCGGGCTTGTGAACGAAAACGGGCTCGTCTATATGCACGACAATCCCGACGTTTTCAGAACGCCCGAACGCTTCACCGCGACCCTCCTCGCCTTTACGAGAGGATATATCGAATATTCCGTTCCCGCATTTGAATACAGGAATAAACAGATTTTAAGTTTTACGTTCAGCGCGGAGCTTTGCTCGGAATGCCCCAACTACAACAATTCCTGGAAGTCGGACATCACGTTCTGGATCAACGGGCGGGAGGTCTGCACCTACCGCAGTCTGGGCGATTACGGCGACCGCCGCGGAAGATTCCCGATCCCGCACTGGCCCGCCAATTCCACGCAGTACGGAATGCTGAAAAAAGTGCGGATCGATGAAACGGGAACCTATCTCGACGAAAAGCGCGTGAGCGACGTGACCGTCGGAATGCTCGACCTCAACCGCGCCGACCTCACCACGCTGCGGATCGGCATTAAAGAGAACGCGCACTATGTGGGCGGGATCAACCTCTTCGGAAAAAACAACGGCGACACCGATCAGGATATTATCGTTCAGGTGTGCTACAAAACCAATTAACAACTCTAAAAAAACCAACGCGGCGGCTGCAAAAATGCAGCCGCCGCGTTGAATATTTATCCACAATACAAGGATTTATCCACAAAGTTATCCACATTATAAAAAAGCGCAACGTTTTGTTGCGCTTTCCGTTTATTTAAGCCGATTTATTCCATCATGATCCGTTCGAGGAGCGCGTTGTTTCCGAGCGCCCTTCCGCCGCCCGATACGACCGCCGTCTCCGGATTGTGCGCGACGTGAACTTCCATCTGCAACTTTTCCTCCGCATAGTCGGCAAACCCTTCGAGCGCGCAGACCCCGCCCGAAAAATACACGCCGTTCTTGCACATGGCGGCGGAGACCTCCGCGGGGAGCTTGCGGAGCAACAGTTCCGCATATTCGATCACTTTGTCGATATACGTTCTGACGGGGAAGAGAATATCGTCGCTCGTGACCGAGACCGAACGCGGTCTGCCCGTAGGCACGTCCCGCCCGTTGATGATCGTATTTCTGCCCGCGTCCTCTAAAAGACTGCCCACCGTATTTTTCAGCTTTTCGCTCGTGAGCGAGCCGATTTTCAGATTGAACATTTCCGCGATATGGTCTATAATGTGAATGTCGATATTGTTTCCGCCCACGTTCATCGTGAGCCCCGCGATCGTTCCGTCGAGCGAGAACGCCGAAAGCGACGTCTTGCCCGCGCCGATGTCGATCGCAAACACGGGATTGGATTCCGAAAGAGGAACGTCCTGTCCGAGCGCGGATAAAAAGTGTGTTTCGGCAAACTTCACACGGGAGATCCCCGCCGATTTCGCCACGCGGACATACTTCTCCCGCGAGGAAGCGGTACAGCCCGTCGGCACGCAGAACAGCGCCTCCGCGCCCCGCTTTGCAACTTTCTTCACGAAGTATTCGAGGAGCGCCGCCGCCCGCTTTTCCGAGACGATCTCCCCCTCCCATACGGGAAAGCTGACGTCCGTCAGATCCGCGGTCTTGCCCAAAAGCCGTTTTGCCTCGTTTCCGAACGCGCGCACTTCGCCCGTGTCCTTCTGCTCCGTCACGCAGGTCGCCTCGGTCAACACGATCCCGTAACCGAGTTTATAAATTTTGGTAGATGCAGTCCCGAAATCGATTGCAAGTTTTATCATACGCGTTTCCTCTTATAAGAGCATTTCCGTCACGGTCTCCATCGGCAAGCCCATGACGTTCGTATAACTACCCTCATAGGACTTGACGACGACGCCGTCCTGTATTCCGTAAGCCCCCGCTTTATCGAGCGGAGCGCCGCTCAAAACATATTCTTTAATCGTTTTTTTACTCAATTTTTTGAACAAAACTTTTGTCTCGACGACCGTTTCCCTTATCCCGTTCCGATCGGCAAGACAGACGCCCGTGAACACGGAATGCGTCTTTCCGCTCAAAAAACGGAGCATACGCTCCGCATCCGACGAGTCCTTCGGTTTTCCTAAAATCACGCCGCCGAGAGCGACCGCCGTATCCGCGCCGATCACCCGCTCTTCGGGAAAACGCGCCAACACGTCGAGCGCTTTTCCGCGCGCGTTTTTCAGAACGGTCACCTCCGCGCTCCCCGCGTCCTCCTCCGCAAACAGAGAGGGAACGACTTCAAATTCGCAGACGGAAGCGAGCAGTTCCCTGCGCCTCGGCGAAGCGCTCGCAAGCAGAAGTTTCATCACAGAATTTCGAGATTCTTGTGGAAATTGCGTTTGAATTCGCCGTTGACGGCAAGCGCCTGATGGATTTCCAGCGCGGCGTCGCCCGCAAGCTCCGTCTTCATGATGACGGAATCGCCCAGAACGTCGCAATTGATCCCCGTAACAACGCCCAGCCCGCTCCTGTCGAGGCACTCTGCGATCCTTAAAAGCACGCCGAGTTTTTTGACGACTTCAAGATCCTCTTCCGCGACGATGTCGCGGTACCTCGCCCATTCCGCCGCGTTGATGTCCTCTTTTTTATAACAGCCCGCAACGAACGCCGCAAGCACGATCTCGCGGTGCGTCGCGCCGTAGATACAGGAATTCATGATCATATAGCGCGCATGCTGCGCGTTGTTGTAATAGCGGACGCGGTGACCGCACTCTACAAGGCTCGCCGCGATTTTGAGAATTTTCAGATACACGCGCGGGAATTTATGAAGCACCCGAAGCTGTTTGAAGAGCTGGATCGAAAGACGGACCGTCTGTTCCGCGTGCTTCTGGTCGCAGTCGTAGTATTTGACGAGCGTATTCAGCGAATAGCTCATCACGTCGGTGATGGGGCGTTCCAAGGTCATGGGGACCGCCTGATTGAACATAATGCCCTCTCTCAGTCCGCTTCCGCTGATCGTGAACGATTCGATATTCAGATACTTCGTAAACGCTCTTATGATCGCGAGCGCGGCGGGCATGATGTCCGCGCGGGCGGGCGAAAGACCGCGGATACGCTTGCGCTTTTCCACGTCCAGCTCGCGTACCATTTCGTACTCCGCGTTGAAATCCTCCGTCATGAACTGATAGTTATGCAGGCTCGAAAGCGGATACTTTTTGACGACGCGGTTGATCTTATAGAGATTGCGGAAAGAACCGCCCACGCCGATCATCTGCGTTTCGGGATCGATCTCGCTGAGCCAGTCGATCTTTTTGAACTGTTCGGTGAAGAACTCTTCGATCCGCTCCGTCTGGTTGCGGGTGTTGCCGTCGTCCTTGAAAAGATCGGTCAGCGTGACCGCGCCGAAGCCGAGGGTCACATGGTTGAGAATGGTGCGGCGGTTATAATACACGATCTTCGTGCTTCCCCCGCCGATTTCGAGGATAATGCCCTTGGGAATATCCATGGAGTTGATGACGCCGCGATAGACGAGCGTCGCCTCGTCCTCTTCGGAGAGAACGCTCACCTTGATCCCGCAGGTCGCCTGGATCTCGTCGAGGAAAGAGCGCTGATTTTTGGCGCGGCGAACCGCCGCCGTCGCAACGGCGATCATGCGCGTAACGCCTTTCGCGTCGCACATACGCCTGAACATTTTCAGAGTTTTGATCGTTTCCGCAATACGCTGGGGTTTCAAAAAACCGTCGCGGTCCATATCCTGACCGAGACGGACGCTCTCCTTCATTTCGTCCTCGACCATAAAGTGCTCGTCAAAGAGCTTTACGATCACAAGGCGCGCAGAATTGGAGCCCAAATCGATGATGCCGATTTTTTCCATAACCCACCGTCCTTTGCAGGCATTTACCTGTTGCGCCTGCCCAAATATCACTTTACCCCCGATTATAAACATTATTGTAGCATAGGTTTGACGGTTTGTCTATACCCTTTTTGAAAAAATACGCTCTTTTTTCAAAATTTTTTAATTGTTTTTTGCATACGGAACGCGGAAACGAACTGAAAAACGGAGAGGGTCACCAGAAAAAGTCCGAACCCTTTCGAGAGCGCGACTTCGGGCAGATATGCCGCCGCAACGGACGCAAGCGCCGAAAAAAGAAGGGCGGGCACGGTCAGAAACGCAAGTCCCTCTTTTTTCAGAAGTCCGTTCTTTGCATGGACCGTGAGCGCAAGCGCGGACATGGGCAGAAACGAGAGAAGATTCACCCCCTGCGCGGCGCTCTGCGCAACCCCGCAGAGATTGAGAAGGGGAATGAGAAGCGTACCGCCGCCCATACCCATGCCGCCTAAAACGCCGCCCACAACCCCGCAGAGCAAAAAAATGACAAAGCTCATAGCAACATTTTCACCCCCGCAGCCAGCATGAGCAGGGCAAAGGCAAGGCTCGTATATCGGGGATCGAGCTTTCCGAGCAGTTTCGCGCCGAAAAAACCGCCCGCCGCGACGCCCAGCGAAACGGGCAGAAGCACCGCAAGCGGCACAAGCCCGAAAAAGAGATAGACGGCGGCGCTCACGAGCGTTGCGGGAAGTACGGCGGCGATCGCCGTTGCGTGCGCGTTCACCGCGGGATACCCCGCGATATGTTCGAGATAGGGAACGGCAACCATGCCGCCGCCACCGCCGAACAGCCCGTTCAGCATACCCGTCAGCATTCCTCCGCCGACCGCATAATAATTTTTCCGTTTCAAAAAACGCACTTCTTCCCCCTCCCGAATCACCGGATGACAACAGATCCCCGCTTCCGATTGCAAACAGTTTGTGAAATTTTACAAAAAATTTTCTCAAAACAATTTATTTACGTACGGAAATGCTTGTCTTTCAGCGCGTTTTATATTAAAATAGGAATATCGTGAAAAATTTCGCGCTTTATAATGTTACGCGCGTATAAGGATGTATTTATGGCTAAATTATTTGAATCGGGAAAATGGAAAAAACGGATCGCGCTGGGGATCTCGCTCACCATGGCGGCAACGCTTGCGCTCGGCGTTTTTTCCGCCTGCAAAACCGCGGACGACGCCGAGGAAGAAGAGACGCCCGCCGCACTGCCTACGGACTCGCAACTTCTCAAAAACGGCAACTTTGAATTCTATTCCGAGATGATGAAGGAGGAATCGGAACTCAGAGCCGTTCTCAACACGCCGTCGAGCTGGTCGTTCTCCTCCGGTTCCCCCTCTTCGGATACGAAATCGGGACTCATCGATCTCGACTACTGGGAGACCGTAACGACCCCGAAATACGAGTTCAAGTCGATCACCGACGCCTACACGAACTGGGATAAGGGAAATATTTACGATAAGTTGCTCTTCTTCTACAAGTGCGACAACCCCAACAATAACTCCGAATACGATCCGTTCGAGGACGCTTACGACGCCCTTTCCTCCAATTCCGAGGAAAAGAAATTCTTCAACGAACAGGCGTTTTCCTCCGTGGACTTCGAGGACGTTCAGTATCTCCGCGACGAACTCGGCGAGGGCGAGAACAAGACTGTTACCCTGCACGGCGACACGGCGGAAAAACAGCAGGAGGATCGCGGCATTCTCATGATCCACAACCGCAGAACTTCGGACGGCGCGGTGGGAACGGCGCAGAGCTATTCCTCCTCCACCACGCTCACGCTGAAAGCGGGAACCGCCGCAAAAATTTCCGTCTGGGTCAAGACGGCGAATCTGCGCCACTACTATGCGGACGCAAAAGAGGAAGACTCCGAACTCGACGGGATCGAAGTCAAGTCCGAGGCGGGCGCCTATATCGGCGTTACGCAGACGGTGGGCGGAACGACGCTCGACCAAATGCAGATCAAAAACATCAACACCGAAGTGACGAACGCCGACAAAGACGCGGACGACTATAAAAACGGCTGGGAACAGTACACGGTATACGTGCGCGCGAGCACGTTCGCTTCGACGACCGTAAAACTCGTTCTGGGGCTCGGTCAGGGCAACTCGGACGACAGATACGAAGCGGTCAACGGCTACGCGCTCTTTGACGACGCCTCCTGCGAGATCATCGACACCGACGAATATGACGACGCGACGAAAAATCTTGCACAATATACCTGCAACGTCAGCGACAAAAAGAAGGACAAGCTCTTTGACGCGACCTATCTCGCGGACAAAGCGGACTACGGCAACACGTTTGCGATCGACCTCTATGCGGGCGAAGGCTACGACAAACTCACCCTGAGCCCCACGACGTTCGGTCTTACGGAAGAGAAGTCGGGCAACACCGTCTATACTTCCGAAAAAATCGATTCTTCCCTCAACGACAACCGCGGAAACGAATACGGCGACAAAGCCAGCATTACTGCGGTCAAATCGTTCAACGAAATTAAAAACGAGGCTACGAACGGCTATCTGAAAAACATTGCCAACAAGGATTTCAGCGATAATTTTCCGTTTGCAAAAGACGAACAGAACATTATGTTGCTTCTCTCCACAAACGGCGCGGCATACACCGCAAAGCTGACCGACGCTTCGTTCTCTCTTGCAAAAGACGAGCGCCTGCTCATCTCCTTCTTCGTCAAGACGAGCGAAGTGATCACGGGGCGCACGGGCGCTTCCATCACCTTGGTCGACGGCGAAAACAAGACGACGATCTCCGCGTTCGACTCCACGACGGTCGATACGATCGACATCAACGACGGGAAAAAAGACATCTACGACGGCTGGGTGCAGTGTTTCTTCTTCGTGGAGAACGCGACGGAAGACGAAACGCCCAAAGAGTTCTCCCTTGAATTCTCGCTCGGACCCACTTCGATCGCTTCCTCCAACAAGTACGCTTACGGACAGGGCTATGCGGCGTTTGCGAACTTCGAGACGAGAAAACTCAATAAGACGGAATACTCCTACGCCTCCACGGGCGACAGAGCGAAAAAAGTCAGCCTGACGGGATTCGTTGAGGATACGACGGTATTCGATTCCGCAACGGCTTCTTCGGACATCGAACACGGTCTCGGCACTCCCCAGAACTTCAAGGGCGTGCTTGCGGGCAGCGACTGGATGACCCCCGACGGAACCCCCAACACCCCTCCCGCAGGTCTTAAAACGGGACTTCTGAACCACAAAAACGTAGCAAACTACGGCGATATTCTCAGCTCGTTTACGGGAGAATCTCTGGACGAAGCGGCGTGGACGAAGCTCTTCGGCGACGAAAACAATGCCGCCAGAACGGCGCTGCAACCGCTTGTCGTCATGAACCCGACAGCCGATCCCATGCCCTCCTACGGTTATTTCGCTTCCAACGCGACGATCTCGGCAAATTCCTATCAGAAGATCTCGCTCCGCGTGAAACTCTCCGCAGGCGCAAAAGCGACCGTCTATCTGACCGACATTTCCGAATTCAGCAGTGCGGGCTACAACACCGCGCTTGCGCCCAACGCGCCGAAAGTCACTTACTGGTACGACGAGAACGGCAATATCATGAAGAGCGATCCCTCGAAAAAGGGATTCAATAAAAACACGGGTACGGCGTTCGAGTTGCAGACGAACGGACTCTATCTCAAAACGGATTCCGACGATACCTCCTATTACGCGAACCTGAAAAACTATAAGGAAAAGGACGGAAACCTCGTACTCGGCGACGACACCACGGTTGCGTTCTACGGACACGAAAACAAATACTACGCATACCGCACCGAAAACGCCGACGGAACTTATTCCTATTCGACCGAGGTGAAAGACCTCTACGAAAACGGCGGAAAGGAGATCGCGCGCTACGACTTCACCGAAAAATCCTTCCCCGAATCGGTTATCGAGGTGGAGAACACGAGCGCCAAGGCTTCGCAATGGATCACCGTCACGTTCTACGTTCACACGGGCAGCGAAGAAAAGAACTACCGCCTCGAAGTATGGGCGGGCGACAGATACGGCAACAGCACGATCCCCGCAGGCGGATATGTGTTCTTTGATCGCTATTCCTCCTCTTCGATCTCCAACTACGATACGCTCCTTGCGGACGCGGTCGCCGACCTCGAAGACGACGACGGCATGAACCTCGGCGAAAACGGAAATCTGCCCGAAGAGTACGCGCAGTACTACACCTTCACGTTCTACGATTCCGTGAACTATCTCCGCTACGACGTGAACGAGGATGAGGACGAGGTGGGCAACCTCTATGCTTCCTACGACCAGAGCGCATATTCGGAGAGCCTGATCTATCTCAAATATAACGACGCGGACGGTTCGAGAACGGGTACGCCCTCCTATATCCGCTTCCTCGACTACGGGGCAAGCGACGTTACGGTCACGCCCGACACGCCCGCAGAGGACGATGACGATGAGGAAGAAGACGACAGCGATCCCATTTCGACGGGCGACATTCTCTTGATCGTCTCCTCCGCGCTCTTGGGATTCGTTCTGATCTTTGCGATCGTCATGCTCACGATCCGCCACTTTGCGGAAAAACGCAGAAGAACGACGGCAAAGAAAACGACGGTGAAAGACAACCGCTATAAGCCCTCCGCTAAAAAGGCGGAACCCGCCGAAGCGGAAGAAGAAAATCCCTTCGTAAAGAATCGCAAGGAAAAGGAAGCCGCAGAACAGGCAAAGGCGGAAGAGGCTGAAAAAGAACCCGAACCCGCTTCCGCGGAAGAAGCGGCAGAGCCCGCCGAAACGGAAGACGTTGAAGCGCAACCCTCCGATCCTGACGATTCGGAAGCGTAACCAAAACTAAAACAAGCCCGAAAGCATTTGCTTTCGGGCTGTTTTTATTGCGCCGTTTTATGCAAATTTATGCGAAAAACATATTCGCCGTCATATTGAGGTAATTTTCTCCGCCGTATCCGGGGAAGCGTTTCTCGGCTTCCGCCTTGAATTCCTCCGCTGTTTGACAGGTTTTCGCAAGAGACTTCAACTCTTTCAGATAGCTGATTTTCGTCTCCGCGTCTTTCAGATCTTCTGGGGTATAGTGGGAAGTTAAAATGAGACCGTACCCCTTTGCGATATAGCTTTCAAGCTCCGCGATCATTGCGTCGGCGTGATTTGCGCCCGCCACAATGGAATGGCAATCGTGACCGAGCATGTGCGTATAGACCGCGTTGATCTCAGGGATCCCGATATTATAGGCGTCGGGCGTTTTTATGATTTCAAACTCAATTCCGCCGATCGTGATTTTTCCCTCTCCGATCACGTCCGTGATTTTATGCAGCGAGGAATCGAATATTGCGCCGAACGCGTTCGTAAAATTGTCGATGAGCGCTTTTCCTCCGCCCTGCTCTCCGTATTCCTTTGCGTTTTCGGTCGCATATTTGCGGACGTTCGGCAAAAATTTTCCGCCCGCGTCGTGATAGGCGATCAGCATTCCCTTTACGTTCATATCCGCAACGTATTTTTGAAGCGCGGAATGATTGTCGAAAAAACAGGGCGACTCGATGACGACCGCATTCCCGTTTTTTTCCACAATGAATACTTCGTCGTTGATAAAATCGTCCGTGCGGTACGCGTGCAGTTTTACGTTCCCGAAATCATAGACGTGCATTTCGCCTTTGTCAAGTCCGATCGCAGTATAATGGTTTTTGTTCATGTCTGTTTCCTCCGAATTTGTTTTTTTGTTGACGCGCACAGCATAACAGATCCGAAAAAAAATTGCAAGAACGTTACTTTTCTATTATCTGATAATCATTTCGTTACAAAGTTTCTTTTTGAAACCATTGACTTTTCTCTTTCCGTCTGATATACTGGATCAAAACGCAGCGGAGGAATGAATATGCTCACACGCGAAGAACTGCCCGCATGCCCCGTCGCCACGACCGTGCAGCTGATCGGCAACAAGTGGAAACTGCTCATCATACGCAACCTGATTTACAACGAAACGCAACGTTTCAGCGACTTTATCCGATCCGTAGACGGGATCAGTAAAAAAGTGCTGACGGACAATCTGCGTTCTCTGGAACGCGACGGGCTCGTCGAACGCGAAGTATTTGCGGAAGTGCCTCCGCGCGTGGAATATTCCCTCTCCGCCCTCGGAAAGACCCTGCGCCCTATTTTGGACGCTATGAAAGTTTGGGGAGATACCTATAAAAGCAATCTGAACTAAAAAAAAAGGAGACACAAAATGCGTCTCCTTTTGAATTTTGATTCCCGATTACTGCCAATCGCAGACGTTGACCCACTTTGCAAGGAACTCCATTTCTTCGGGTTTATTCTTGACCGATTGCGAAGCCGCAACGATGGGCATGATCCTCTGCACATATTGCAGGGCGGTATCCGTCTTTTCGCAAAACAGTTTGAGATATTTTTCCGCAAGGTCGTCCTTCTTCTGCAATTTGAACAGGAGATAGGTTCTTGCCGCATCCGCCGAGCCGTTGCCCTGCGTCGCGTGCGACCAGTCGATAATATAGGGAACGCCCTCTTTCGTCATAATGACGTTGCTGGGCTGGAAGTCGCCGTGGCAAAGTTTCTTGTGGCGGGGCAGTCCGTCAAGGCGGACGTGCAGGTCGTAACGCACCGTTGCGGGGAACGAGCTTGCCGAAATCTTCGCGTGCATTTTATCGCGCAGATGCCCTAAAAGCGGAACGCGCTCCTGGCTCATCCTGATTTGCAGATCGACGAAAAAGTTGAGATATTCGTCCTCTTTTTCGGGGTGCTTTTTCATGAGCGATTCGAGCGTCTCGCCCTCGATATATTCCCAGACGAGCGACCATTTTCCGTCGATCACGGAAACGCCGAGCACTTTGGGAATGTTGAGCGAAGTCTCTTCTACGCGCGCCTGGTTAAGCGCTTCGTTGAGAATGCCTGCCTTGGAAAAGGACTCGTCGAACGATTTAACGAGCTTGTCGCCGTCACGGTAGAGTTTTTTTCCTACGCTTGTGTGAATGAGTTGCATAATATATCCTCCTAAACCGCGGGGATTTATCCCGCAAAGAATTTTCCTACACATTATATCCCAAAAAGTCCGTTCTGTAAATACCTTTTTGAAAAAATTTTTACATGTTTTTGCCAAATTTTCCGATAAACGGAAAACGCTCCCTTTTTACGGGAGCGTTTTTATGATTCAGTCGTCTAAAACAAGTTCCAGACATTCGAGCTTGTTGCGCAGTTCTTCAAGGTGCGCGCCGTCCTCGGTGGAGGAGAGTTTGCCGTTCGTCCTGCAAAGTTTGTTCGCACCCATGAATTTGAGGAACAATACGAGCGACGCAACGAACGCGATCAACGCAAGTCCGCCGAACACGCCCGTCAAGATCACGGGCAGAGACGAGAGCGTGCGCACGATATACGACGCGCTTACGGCGGTCGCGATCAGAAACAGCGCGAGCACGCCAAGACTTACAAGCACGCGCACCGCATAATATTTACGGTTTCCCTCGAACGCCTGCCGCCGCGTCTCTTGCTGTTCGAGCACGCCGGGCGCGAGCGCCTCCTCCTCTTTTTTGAGTTCTTCCCGTTCCTTTTCAAGCCGTTCTCCGATTTTTTCGCGCACAAATTTTTTGGACGCGTCGTCTATGGAAGAAAACTCTTCCGCATTCTCCTGCAAATAGAACGGCTCCGTCTCCGTAAAGTTTTTCGTGCGCGCCGTCCACAATCCCTCGGCGATCTTTCCGTCCGCAAAGCCGTAACAGTACGCCTGCGAAAAGAGCGCTTCCGCCTTGTCAAACGCGCCGTTTTTCAACTCTTCCTCTCCCGCCGCAACGAGCTTATTGCACTCCGCCCGCGCCTCCTCTTCGGCTTTTTGGCGGCGCGCCTTTTCCCTTGCAAGCTCGGAGGGGGTCAGCCCGACCAAATCCTCGTCGTAGTCCTCGTCCTCCTCGGAATCGGGAAGGGTGACCAAGATCTCTTCTTCGGGAAGTTCTTCGTCGTGTTCCTCCGCCGTCGCGTCCTCGGCGTCCACGCCGTCCGCTTTCTTTTTAATGCGGATCAGGCGTTCGTCCTCTTTGTCGATCAATCTTTCTTCCATGTCATTCTCCTTCTATCGAATAGGGATTTGAATACCGTTTCTTTTGCGCGACGGGATAGACCGCGTCCGTAACGTAAACGCGAAACTTGCCCCTGTATCTGCTCTTTGCCCAGTCGCACAGCTCGCGCGTCTCAAAGAGCGCGAACGCCGCGCTCCCCGATCCCGTCATGCCCGCTCCGAGCGGAGAGAAACTTTTTAATATCTTCACCGCCTCCCCCGCGTCGGGATTGAGCGCGGTTGCGCTCTCATAAAGGTCGTTTCCGAACAGCCGCGCCGCCTCGCTCATGCCCATTCCGTAAAAAGCGTTCAGACACCTCTCCGTCCTGCCCGCTTTATCCGTGCGGGACAGTTTATCGTAGGTCCGGTAGCATTCCGCCGTGGAGACCCCGCTCTTCGGGCAGAGCAACAAAAAGTGCATATCGGGCGTATCGGGAATGAAATCAACCTCTTCGCCCCTGCCGCGCAAACGCGCAAGCCCCCCGCGGAGCATATAGCCCGTATCGCTTCCGCATTCGTCGGCAAGCGATTTGAGCTTCGGATCGTCGCCAATTTTATACAGTTTTGCTAGCGCGTTGATAACGCCCGCCGCGTCCGCGGAAGAACCGCCCAACCCCGCACCCATGGGAATATTCTTATAGACGGTAATATCCGCGCCCTGCGTTTTGAACGCTTCCACAAACCGCTCGCCCGCGCGCACCGCGTTGTTCTCTTCGGGAAGAAGCCGATCGCTCCCCAAGCCGCGCATCGTCACGCTGATAAGGGAATCTTTCCGTCTTTTGGCAACGATTTTATCGTACAGCCCCACCGTCACGACAAGGGAATCGAGCAAATGAAAATTTTCCGTTCTGCCCGTTATATCCAGCGTAAGATTGACTTTTGCGTAGGATAAAACCTTTACCGTCTCCATGATTGACATTGTAGCACATTTCAAACCCGATTGCAAGAAAAAACGCCCCGTCCGTTTCCCGCAGTTTTTGCAAGACAGAACAGCATATCGCTTTGCAAGCGGAACAGTGTTCCGATTTATTTTACTTTTTCAAATATTTATTGTATAATAATGCAACGCAAAACAGTAATTCATCTGGTGGAATATGACTTTGACAATCAATATTTACTATACGGGAAAAAACGGCAACGCAAAAAAATTTGCGGAAGAAATGCAATCTTCCGGTATCGTCGATAAAATCAAAAGTAAAACCGGCAATCTTAAATATGAATATTTTTATCCTGTAAACGATAAAGAGACGGTGCTTTTAATTGATAAGTGGGCGAGTCAAAGCGACCTTGACGCACATCACAAAAGCGATCTGATGAAGCAGATAGCCGCCCTTCGTGAAAAATACAAACTCAAAATGCGCGTTGAGAAATTTACGGAAATCGATTAAGGAGTTAAAAATATGCCCTATATCAAAATTGAAAGCGGTAAATTATCCGACTCTCAAAAAGTCGCGCTGATACAGCGGCTGACCGAAGTATCGGCAGAAATCATGCAGGTTCCGCAAGCGTTTTTTACGGTTACCATAACTGAGTTGCCCGACAATAATTTCGGGATCGGCGGAAAAACGGTCGATACGTTGAAGGCGCAATATCGCCAAATACATAAGTAGTATTATGAAAGATTGGTTTACCATAGACAAAATAGACGAAACAACGTATATCATAAGCGAGTACCGACATTGGGAGGAAACTCATTCCTATCTTTTAATCGGAAGCGCGCGTTGCCTTTTGATCGATACGGGTCTCGGCATTTGCGATATTTATGAGCAAGTCCGTAAATTGACGAATAAACCTATTACCGCTATTGCCACGCATATCCATTGGGATCATATCGGCGGACACAAGTATTTCCCCGATTTTTACGCGCACCGAGCCGAACTCGAATGGTTAAACGGCAAATTTCCGTTGCCGATTCAAACTGTGCGCGATATGGTTATAGACCGTTGCGATTTACCCGAAGGCTTTGACATAAACAAGTACGCGATGTTTCAAGGAACGCCGCCAAGAGTACTTGACGGCGGCGAAATAATCGACTTGGGCGACAGAAAAATACAGGCTTTGCATACGCCCGGACATTCGCCGGGACACCTTTGTTTTTGGGAACGGGAACGCGGCTATGTGTTTACGGGCGATTTGATTTACAAAGACACATTATTTGCTTATTATCCGTCAACCGATCCGCAAGCGTACTTGCAATCGCTCGAAGTTATTGCCGCTTTGCCGTCAATCAGATTATTCCCCGCGCATCATTCGCTCGATATACAACCCGAAATTGCGGTTAGAATGCGAAACGCTTTCCGTGAACTGAACGCAAATGGAAAATTACGGCACGGTTCGGGTACGTTCGACTACGGCGATTGGGCGATATGGCTATAAACCCGACGGCAACCCAACATTATTCAAACGGAGCTGAGATTTTATCAATCTCAGCTCCGTTTGGTTGTTTTATAAGAGCATTCCGCGCTTATGCGTTCAACGCTTTTTTTCTGTAAATGACGACGCGCTGACCCTCTTTCACGGGAAATTCCAGATCGGGGTTGTTTTCTTCGACCTCTTCGGGAGATTTTTTGAGGGACTTTGCAAGTTCCCAAAGCCCGTCGCCCGCGGATGGAATGAACACGCTGACCGCACTGTCGGACGCCGCCACTTCCGCCCCCTCTTCGACGGCGCTCACAAACTTCGCGCATACCGTACGCCGTTCTCTGAAACAGATTTTCAAAGTCGCTTCCGCGTCGATCTCCCCCTCCTGACGCTGACGCGCATTCATGGAACAGACGAGAACTTCCACGTCCGCCTTTTCCACGTCCGCCGCCACCGAGAAGGGCAGACTGATCTCCATACCCCTGACGCCGCCGTCCGCGCCCTTTACGACAAGCGTCGCAAGCGCAACGCCCTCGACGCGCATACCGTCCTCCGTGCAGGCGAGATTCGCCTCCGCGCGTTGCAGGGTGAGCGCGAGCAACGTATCGGAGAAATCTACCGGAGCGGAGAGAGCCGCCTTGCCCGATACGCGTTCCGTAAAGCAGTGCGATTGCCCCGCACCCGTCATCTCGACTTCGTTATAGACAAGATTAAGTTCGTGCGTGCGGGAGAACGCGTCCGTCACGACGGAAACAGCCGTCTCCTCATAGACGCAACCCTCCGCGCCGAGCGTAAGTTCCGCCGTGATCTTGCATTTCTGTTTATCCTCGTCCGCGTCCGCCTTTAAGGAGACGTCGAGAACGGAGACGCGAAGCTCCGCGTTGCGTCCGGGGAACGCCTCGTCGCAGGGAATTTCAAAGTTGAAGGGAACGAGCCTCTCGAAAGAGACGAGCGAATTGTCCCCTTTGAGCGCGAGAATACAGAGGTTGATCTCCCCCTCGGCGCGGAGCGTTCCCTGCGATAAAGTGATCTCCGTCGCGCCGACCGCCTCGGAATGCAGAAGAATATCGCCGATAAATTCCGTCTCGAATTCGTCCTCCGTCTCCGTCGTTCCGCCCACGAGCCGCGCCGACAGTACGGGCGCCTCCTCGCGTTTTACAATGAGATCCCCGCCCGACAGATAGTCGAAACTCTTTTCCCCGTACAGGGAAATATCCGCGCCGATCAGCGCCGTCAGATAGATGCTCGCGCCCTCGCGCCGCGTCGAAAGGTTCTCGATCGAGAGCGCGGCGCGCGCCGTAAGCGCGGGATAACAGCCCTCATGCTCGGCGCGGGCGGAAAATTCGATCCCTTTTTCCGCGCGGCAGATCCTCTTTTCGGAATCTTCATATACGATCAAAAAATAGGTCTTGCCGTAGTAGCGCACTTCCCCGTCGGAGACTTCCGCACCCGTTAAGATGACGCGCGCCTCGGACGCAATGACCGACTCCACTTCCGCCCCGAACTTGCACTCCACCGCCGTCTGGTGCGTGAGCGTTAAAATTTTGCCGTATCCGCGATAGGTAGCCGTTTCCGTATTGATTGCCATAGTTTGTTCTCCTCTATTTCGTTCCTTTCATTCTATGACGGGATTTTTCCGGTTATGCGCGATTTGTCCGCATTCGCCGCGCCGATTTTGACGGAATAAGCCGAAAAACAAAAAAGCCCCCCAAACGGGGGGCGAACGTAAAGATCATTCGGCTTTTCTCGGTTTGATCCGCACGCTTCCGCAAAGCACTTCCGCATAGGAATAGGAGGTCTTTCCCAAAAATCCTTTGTCGTCGGGGCGGACGGTGAACAGCGCGGGATATACGCCCGATAATTCGCCCGTATATTTGAGGATCTTATTTCTGCCGAGATTGACGACGACGTCCACCTGTTGATTGAAGTAATCCGCGATTTTTTTCTTGACTGCCGTAATATCGTTTTTTTGCTTAATCATAGACAAATGATTGACAGAACGGCGAAAATTTATACCGTTTAACAATCAGTAATTCCAAGTAAATAATCAGAAGAAACCTCAAAATATTTAGCAAGCGTAATAATCGCAGTAGAAGAAGGATGCTTTTTCCCGTTTTCCCAATATCCAATAACACTCCTGCTTATCCCCGTTGCTTTGGATAATTGCTCTTGCGAGAGCCCTTTTTCTGTTCTTAATTCTTTTAGCCTTGTAGCAAAACTTTCCATAATTTAATTTTGCCACTATTGAGGCGAAAATACTTGACCCGCCTCGAAAGAGGCGGTATAATAAAATTATAAACCTAAACGGGAGAATTATATGAAATCAACAATTGAAACTATTATGATCGGCGATCCAAGAATTGCCAAAAAGAACCAAGAAAAACCGCAAAACGATCAGCTGTTAGCGGAGATTATTGATTGCGACGAACAAATGACCGAACTTTTAAGCAACGAAACCGGAAAATCGGAACTCTTTGAAAAATTCAAAAAACGATTAAATAAATACTGCACGGAGGAAGCGGTCTTGTATTACAAAGCGGGCTTCCGTAGCGGATTTGAGCTGGCAATTGATTTGTTAGACAAAGAATAAACAAAAAAAAGCGCGGCTGTTGCCGCGCTTTTTTGATATTTAACAATTATTCTTCGTTGCCCTCTTCGGATTCGGCGACTTCGTTTTCTTCGGTCTCTTCGCCGCTTTCGACAACGGAGGTATCGTTCTCCTCGTCCTCCGGATCGGGAGCCTCCACGGGAACGTCCGCCGCGGTCTCTTCGGGCATTTCGACTTCGGCTTCCTCGTCGCGCTCGGTGATCGCCACCGTTGCAACCTTTCCGCCGCGCAAGCGCATGAGCCTTACCCCGCGCGTGTTGCGCCCGATCTTAGAGATCGTATCGCCGTGCATACGGATAATGATACCGCTGTCGGAGACCATCATGACGTCGTTATCGTCGGTGATGAGTTTCATGTTGACGAGTTTGCCCGTAAGCGTATTGAATACGCCCGCCTTGATTCCCTTGCCGCCTCTGCCTTGCAGTCTGTATTCTTCGGGATCGGTGCGCTTGCCGTAGCCGTTCTCGGACACGGTCAGAACGTCGCACCCCTCTTTGACGACGAGCATATCCACGACCTCGTCGCCCTTGCCGAGTTTGATCGCCTTGACGCCCATCGTGTCCCTTCCCATTGCGCGCACGTCGGATTCCGCAAAGTGAATACACTTGCCCTGCCGCGACGCAACGATGACGCTGTCCTTTTTCGCACAGGTCTGCACGGAGATCAGCTCGTCCCTGTCGTTGATCTTAATGGCGATTTTTCCGCTGCGCATAATGCGGTGAAATTCCCGCATGGCGGTCTTTTTGATCAGCCCCTTCTTGGTCGCCATGACGAGATAGCCCGTTCCCTTTTCGCTCATGGGAAGCGCCGCCGCGATCTTCTCGCGCGCATCGAGCTGAACGATATTTACGATCGCCCTGCCCCGCGCCGTGCGGTTCGCCTCCGGAATCTCGTAGCCCTTGATCGAATAGACCTTGCCGAAGTTGGAGAACAGCAACACGTTGTCGTGCGTGGAGCATACGAACATATTCTCCACGAAATCGTCCTCTTTGGGGCGGTGACCGGTAATGCCCACGCCGCCGCGGTTCTGCGCCCTGTATTCCACGACGGGCAGACGCTTGATATATCCGCCGTAGGTCATGGAGATGACGACGTCCTCCTCGTCGATCAGATCCTCGTCGTCGATATTGCCGACGTCCACGGAGATCTCCGTCTTTCTGTCGGACGGGTACTTCGCCTTGATCGTGATAAGGTCGTTTTTGATGATCTCATAGACGCGCTTTTCATGCGCAAGAATATCTTTATAGTCGGCGATCAGTGCGCGGAGCGAATCGAGTTCTTCTTTCAGCTTCTCCACTTCGAGAGAGGTGAGACGGGAGAGCTTCATTTCAAGGATCGCGTTCGCCTGCTTATCGCTCAGCTCGAAGCTCGAAGTGAGTTTCTGGATCGCCTCCGCCTTGTCGCGCGACTCCTTGATGATTTTGATGACTTCGTCGATATTCGCAAGCGCAAGCACCAATCCTTCGATAATGTGCGCGCGCTCCTCCGTCTTGTTGAGATCGTAACGCGTTCTGCGGGTGATGACTTCTTTCTGGTGCGCGAGATAGTATTCGAGAATTTCCCGAAGGTTGAGAACTTTTGGCTCGGTGCCGTTTTCCACAAGCGCGAGAAGGATGATCCCGTCGGAGATTTGCAGGTTGGTATGTTTATAAAGACTGTTGAGAACGACCTGCGCGTTCGCGTCCTTCTTGCACTCTATGACGATTCTCAGTCCCTCTCTGCCCGATTCCTCGCGGATGTCCGAAATGCCCTCCAAGCGCTTATCGCGCACCATGTTGGCGATCGTTTCGATGAGCTGGGCTTTGTTGACCTGATAGGGAAGCTCGGTGACGACGATGCGGCTGCGCGTATTCGCGCCCGTGCCGTATTCCTCGATGTCGCATTTGGAACGGATAATGATATTCCCCTGACCCGTGCGGTACGCCTTGCGGATCCCCGCGCGCCCCATGATGATACCGCCCGTAGGGAAGTCGGGCGCGGGGATCACGTTCATAAGATCGTCGATCGAAATTTCGGGATTGTCGATCATGGCGATCGCGCCGTCAATGACTTCCGCAAGGTTGTGCGGGGGAATGTTGGTCGCCATGCCGACGGCGATCCCGTCCGAACCGTTGACGAGCAGGTTGGGGAAACGCGCCGTCAGAACGGCGGGTTCCATTTCGTTGCCGTCGAAGTTGGGGAAGAAATCCACCGTATCTTTGTCGAGGTCTTTGAGCATTTCCGCGGCGAGCTTGGTGAGCCGCGCCTCGGTGTAACGCATTGCCGCGGGGGGATCGCCGTCCACCGACCCGAAGTTTCCGTGTCCGTCCACGAGCGGGAAGTTGATCGAGAAGTCCTGCGCGAGGCGCACGAGCGCGTCGTACACGGAGGAGTCGCCGTGCGGGTGATATTTACCCATACAGTCGCCGACGATACGGGCGCACTTTTTGTATGCCTTATCGTTGTACAGCCCCATCTCGTGCATGGAATAGAGGATACGCCTGTGGACGGGCTTCAAGCCGTCCCTGACGTCGGGAATGGCGCGCGATTTATTGACCGCCATTGCATAGGCGATGAACGACCGTTTGAGCTCCTCGTTGACTTCCACGTCGAGGATCTTGGTCATTTCAAGCGTTTTCTTAAATTCTTCGGTAAGCTCAGGGCTTGTTTCTCTCTTTGCCATCTTCTTGCCTCCCCTTAAATATCCAAATCCTTGACGAGCGTCGCGTTCTCTTCGATGAACTGACGGCGGAGCGCGGGGCTTTCGCCCATGAGAACGGAGAACATTTTATCCGCCTCCATCGCGTCCTCCATGCGCACCTTGATGAGCGTGCGGGTCGCGGGGTTCATGGTCGTATCCCAGAGCTGTTCCGTACTCATTTCGCCCAGCCCTTTATAGCGCTGGTATTCCACTTTATTGTTGTTCTCCGCGTCGTAGGCGGTCTTTTCCTCTTCGGAATAGAGGTATTTGTCCTCTTTTCCCTTCATGCTCGCCTTATAGAGGGGCGGCATTGCCGAATAGACGTGACCGTGCTCGATAAGGGGACGCATATAGCGGAAGAGGAACGTCAGGAACAAAATCCGGATATGCGCGCCGTCCACGTCCGCATCGGTCATGGAGATAATGCGGTCGTAGCGGAGCTTGCTCTCGTCGAAGTCGTCCAAAATTCCGCAGCCGAACGCTGTGATCATCGCCTTGATCTCCGCATTTTCCAGAACGCGGTTGAGGCGCACTTTCTCTACGTTGAGAATTTTACCGCGGAGCGGCAGGATCGCCTGAAATCTTCTGTCCCGACCCTGTTTGGCGGTTCCGCCTGCCGAGTCGCCCTCGACGATATAGATTTCGCAAAGTTCGGGGCGCTTGTCCGAACAGTCCGCAAGTTTGCCGGGGAGCGTCGTCGATTCAAGGATTCCCTTTCTGCGGGTAAGCTCGCGCGCGTTCCGCGCCGCGTCGCGCGCCTTCTGCGCCGTGATACAGCGGAGAACGAGTTCGCGCGCCTCCTGCGGGTGTTCCTCGATATAGGTGCCGAAACGCTCGGCAACGCACTTGTTGACGAACGCACGGATAAAGGAATTGTTGAGCTTATCCTTGGTCTGCGATTCAAACTGCGCGTTTTCGAGCTTGACGGAGACGACCGCGGTAATTCCCTCGCGCACGTCCTCGCCCGTCAGTTTATCGCTGTCTTTGAGAATATTGAGTTTCTTGCCCGCGTCGTTGATGATCTTCGTCAGCGCGAGTTTCAAGCCCTCGACGTGCGTGCCGCCGTCGATCGTGTTGACGTTGTTCGCATAGGAGTAGATCACTTCGTTATAGCTCTCGTTGTATTGCAGGGCGATTTCGCAGACGGTCGTTCCCTCCTGCTCTTCAAAATAGAGCGGTTCGGCAAAGAGCGTTTCGTTGCCGTGATTGATCTCCTGCACGAGTTCGCGGATACCGCCCTCGTAACAGAACGTATCGGTGCGCGCTTTGCCCTCGCGTTTGTCGGTGAGCGTGATCCTAAGTCCCTTATTGAGGAACGCAAGTTCTTTCAGGCGGGTTTTGAGCGTTTCGTATTTGAACGTGATCGTCTCGAAAATTTCCGCGTCGGGGAAGAAAGTGACTTTCGTTCCCGTCTTGTCCGTCTTGCCCACGACGGCGAGCGAACGCTGGGGAACGCCGCGGTTATAGACCTGTTTATAGATCTTTCCGTTTTGAGAAACTTCGACTTCCAGCCATTCGGAGAGCGCGTTGACCGCCTTGACGCCCACGCCGTGAAGTCCGGAGGACACCTTATAACCGGAATCCCCGCCGAACTTACCGCCCGCGTTGACCTTTGTAAACACGACTTCCACTGTGGAAATCCCCTCTTTGGGGTGGATATCCGTCGGGATCCCGCGCCCGTTATCCACAACGGTACACGAACCGTCCGGATTGATGCTCACCTCAACGTGCGTACAGTACCCCGCGAGCGCCTCGTCGATCGAGTTATCGACAACTTCGCTCACAAGGTGGTGAAGTCCCTTTTCGTCTGTGGAACTGATGTACATACCGGGGCGCTTTCTGATGTGTTCGAGTCCGTCAAGAACCTGAATCTGTTCCGCGCCGTATGCCGCTTCGACCTTTTCAGCCATAAATCCTCCTGCTTTCACAAAATCGGTTTTGTTGATATGTTGATAACATGGTTCCCTTACGCGTGCGCGCGCACGCGCGCGTGAAAGAAAACGCGCATTCTGCGCCGTATGTTGATAACATTATATCATATCCTTAAAAAATTGTACAGTGAATTACCCAAAAAAACCGCGGGAATTTTCAGAAACCGCGGTCAAAATATTCGTTTGCAAGGCGAACGACTTCGTCCGTCGTCTCCGCCCCGAAAAACCGCCTGCGTTTTTCCGCCGCGTCGTCCGCGCCCTTCAATAAAAACGCCGCGATCTTGCGCGTAAACACGAGCGCGAACCGCTCGCCGAACAGTTCCCTTTCCTCCGCAACGAGCCTTAAAAAATGCGGAAGAACGGGCATACGCGCCTTTCCCGAAATATCGCGGAACAAATTCGGATCGTACAGCGCGGCGCGGGCGATCATGACCCCGTCCGCCCCCGTGCGATCCATCATGCTCTCCGCGCTCTCCCGCGAGAATATCCCGCCGTTTGCAAACACGGGGATTTTCACCGCGCTCTTGGCGCGGGCGATCTCTTCATAGTCGGGCTCGCCCGCATAGATCATATCCCGCACCCGTCCGTGCACCGTCACCATACACGCGCCCGCGCCCTCGCACAGTTTTGCGAACTCCGCGGCAATCCGGTCTCCTTTTTTGATCCCCGTGCGGAATTTGACGGAAATGCGCTTTCCGCTTTTGACGCATTCGGAGACGACTTTTTCCGCAAGCGGAAAATTTTCCATGAGCGCGCTCCCCTCGCCGTTCGATACGATCTTGCGCATGGGACAGCCCATATTGACGTCAATTAAATCAAAAGGCGCGAGCGCCTCGCTCTCGCAAATTTCGCGCATGATCAAAGGATCGCTCCCGAAGATCTGCGCCGCCTTGGGCGATTCGTCCCCGCAGTATAAAAGTTTTTTCGTCTCTTCGCTCTTGTAGTGCAGTCCCTTGGCGCTGACCATCTCCGTAAACGCAAGTCCCGCTCCGAATTGCAGAAGCATTTTTCGGAACGGGTAGTTCGTGTAGCCCGCAAGCGGGGCTAAAAATACGTTGTTCGGGCATACCATGCCCGCGACGTCAACGGCGCGAAACATTTTGCTTTGCCCGTTTATAATACGCCGTCCGCTCTTCGTCCGTGAGCGCATGCACGTCTTTGCCGTCGGCGAGCACGAGCTTTTCCCATTCGGTATAGCGCGCCGCCGCTTTTTTTGCGGTGTCCAGAAGCGCCTGTTCCGCATCGACCCCCAGCAAATACGCCGTGTGCATGAGCACCATCAGAACGTCGCCGAACTCCTCCGCGATCTGCGCTTTATCGCCCAAAGCGACCGCCGCGGCAAGCTCCCCCGCTTCCTCGTCAAATTTCTTTTTGCAGTTTTCGGGGGTCTGAAAATCCCAGCCCCCCTTTGCCATGCGCTTGACGATCTTCTGCGCGCGGAGCAGAGCGGGGAAGCATTCGGGGACGTCGTTGACCGCGTCGGAATACGTCTCTTGCTTTTTCTCTTTCATCTTGTTCTTGTCCCACACGGAGAGCGCGCCGTCCGCGCCCTTCGCTCCGGCGCTCCCGAACACATGGGTGTGGCGAGTGACGAGCTTTTTGGAGATCGCGGAAAGCATATCGCCCGTGTTGAATCTGCCCCGCTCCTCTTCGATCAGCGCGTGGAACACCGCCTGCATGAGAACGTCGCCCGTCTCCTCTAAAATCTTATCCCGCTCGTCCGAATCGATCGCGTCCACAAGCTCGTACGCCTCTTCGATCATGTTGATGCGGATACTCTCGTGCGTCTGCACCCTGTCCCACGGACAGCCGTCGGGCGCGCGCAAACGTTTTAATATGTACAGAAAATCCTGAAAAGAAAATTTCTCTTTTTTGACGAGCTCCTCGTCCGTCAGCGTTTGATAACAGGCGCAGTCGATCGTCCGAACGCCCTTCTCCCGCATGAGCGCACAGGCAAGCGGATCGTCGAATATACTCCCGCCCGCGCAGTAGCAGACGGCAACATTTTCCGCTTCCCGCAGAAGCGCCCCCTCCGACGAATCGCAATCGCAGAACCCGATCTTTTCTTCGATCAGATCGGCGAGCGCGTCCCCGCCGTTTTTCACATAAACTTTGTCCGCTTTTTTTAACGCTTTCAGCGCGGAGAGCGTCATCTCTCCCCGTCCGTTTCCAAGACCTATCACCGTCAACATTTTCTTTTTACGCCTCTTTTGGTTTTAATACCGAAGCCCTTGCGGGCACCCTCCAAGTATATAACGAATCGAGGAAAAAAGCAACTAAATAACAGGCGTTCGTGGCGATCGCCGCTCCCCCCACGGAGAGCGCGGGGTCGGACACGAGCAGGATCTGCAACAGGAGCTTGACGGTAATCGCAACGAACATGGCGCGCGCGGCGTACTTTGCCCTGCCCATGCCCGTAAGGCACGCCGCAAGCGTGTTGACGGCGGCAAGCGACACGGCGGAGACGGAGGACAGTCTCACGAGCGCGACGACGGTTTTGAGCTCGCTCTCCGAAAGGTTCGCATACAGGAGGCGCACGACGGGCGAGGCGAACGCAAAGAGCCCCAGCGCGCACGGAACGGAGATCGCAAACGTAAACAAAAGCGCGAGGGCGGCGTTCTTTTTCGCGCCCTCTTCATCCCCGCGGGACGCGCTTGCCGAGACGAGCGGGATCGCCGCCGCAACGAATCCGCCCGTCAGCGACGCGGGCAGATCGACGAGCGACATGACCCCGCCCGTATAAAGTCCGTACATGGAAACGGCGCGTTCGGAATAGCGCGCCATGAGCCGAACGACGACGATACTATCTACCGTGCGCGACAGGGGCAACAGCGCGGCGGCAGCCATGACGGGAAGAACGGAACGGAACAGCGAATAGCCGTTGACTTTGCGGAGCGTTCTGATTTTCCGCTCGCCCTTGTAACGGCTGAAAAGATAGACGAGCGCGACGAGTTCGGAGAGGCTGACCCCCAACAGCGCAAGCATCGCGCCCCGCACGGGATCGCCCGCCATGCGCACCGCAAAAAAGCCGAATCCCGCCTTGACCGCCTGTTCGACGACCTCCGAAAAGGCAGTCGGGAGCATATCGTTTCTGCCCTGAAAATATCCCCTTAAAACGGAGACGAGCGCAACGAAAAAGACGGACGGCGCAAGCGCGAGATAACAGACGGTCAGATTCCGATCGCCCTGCAATCCGCTCATGAGCGCGGCGACGGCGCACATCAGAAGCGCGCCCGAAAGCCCGATCGAGGCAAAGAGGCGGATCGCCGTTTTCATGTGCCCCGCCGTCTCCCGCCCGTGCGCGGATTCCGCCGCCACGACGCGCGAAAGCGCCGACGGGATCCCCGCCGACGAGAACGTCAGAAAAAGAAGAAAGAGCGGATACGCCATCTGATAAAGTCCTATGCCGTAGCCGCCCAGAATCCCCGTGAGCGAAATGCGGTAGAACGCCCCGATCGCCTTGGCGATCAGAAACCCGCCCGTCATCACCGCCGCGCTTTTGATGAATTTCGCGTGCCGCATATGTAGGTTTACGAGTTTTCTTTTGCCATGCAAAAGAAAACTCCGTGAGTGCCAAGGTCGTAAAAATGCCGCCGCTCGAAATCTATTCTCGCTCCGCATTTTCCGACGTTAGCCCCGCAGGGTCCCGCGGGGCAAATAATTACGCTTACTCGAACTGATTGGCGAGAATATCCGCCGTCAATCTTGCGAGTTTGACCGCCGAAGCCTCCATCTGTGCGCCCTCTTCGCGCGAGAGCAGAATAACCGTGCCGAGGCAGTCCCCGTTCGCCACGACGGGTACGACGATCTCCGCCGTGAACTCTCCCTCCCCGCCGTTTACGGGGTCATATACGTCGCCCCCTTCCGCTCTGTTCGCAAGATAACTTCTTCTCGAATTCATGATCTCCGTGACTTTTTCCGAGACCGTCTTGCCGACGAGATCGCGCTTGCCCGCGCCGTACGCGCTGAGCACCGTGTCCGTATCCGTGATGGCGGCGATATAGCCGCTCTGCTCGTTGAGGGATTTTGCCGTCCCCTCCGAGAAACGCCCGATCGAAGCGATCGGGGAATATTTTTTGAGCATGAGTTCGTCGCGGTCGGTGAACAGTTCCAGAGGGTCTCCCTCGCGGATCCTGAGCGTCCGCCTGATCTCCTTGGGAATGACCACTCTTCCGAGTTCGTCGATCCGCCTTACGATTCCCGTTGCTTTCATAATAATAAACCTCCGTATAACGTCATTATGCGAAGGCTTGGAATATTTATACATAAATACATGATTATAGCCGTGTCATATCAAAGACCGTTTCGTCACCATTGCTTAAAGTTGCATTTTAATATACTACCGAACGAGCTAAGTCAAGTTTTTTAGTTTATTTTATAGTATAATTTTTTTATGATACTGTTCAAAGAACGAATAAAAAAATTAAGAAAAGAGATACAACTTTCACAGGCAGAACTTGCAAAAAAATTATACATGAGTCAGCAAACTATCAGCAGTTGGGAAACAGGCTTCCGTGAACCCGATTTTGCAACGTTAGAAGCAATTGCAAAATACTTTGAGGTAACAACGGACTACTTACTCGGCGTAAGCGATGAACCATAAAACGTGCCCCGAAGGCTGAGCCTTCGGGGCACGTTTTAGTTTCACTTTCTCAATCCCTTGGGCAGGTGATTTTTCAAAATACCTTTGACGCATTTTGCAAGCCCCAGCGGATAGTCGCCGAACCCGACGGCGCACCAGCCGTCCGCGATCTCCTTTTCAAGCGTCTGTCCCGAAAGATAGCGTTCGCATTCTTCGGGATCGAGCGGAACGAATCGCTTTACCTCTTTCCGTTTTACGCTCATTGCAAGCGCGTGCGCGGGCTTGAAAATCTTTCCGTCGAACGCGCCGAGCCCGACCCCCAATCGCAACGCGCGCACGCCGACTGCGGGCATGCCCGCGGGTACGAGGTACATTCGCCCGTCGGCAAGCGTCGTGATCTCCCCTTCGGGCGGCTCTGTAAAAAAGTCTTTTGCGAACGCTTCAAACGCTCTGTTCGCCTGCGCATTTCTTTTTACGGGATAGGGCTTTGCGCTCCGCATTTCCCCGCCCGTCTTTCTGAGCCTCGCGCAATAATGCCCCTCTCCCTTGTGCCTGTGGGGATAGAGTTTATGTTCGTCCTCCAAAACGAAATCGGGGTGACGCTCTAAAAATGCGCGTACCTGCAACTCGTCCTCTTCCTCGGAAAAGGTGCAGGTGGAATAGACGAGCACACCTCCGCACGCGACCGCTGCGGCGGCGCAGTCTAAAATTTCCCTTTGCCGCGCGGCGCACAAGCTCACGTTGTTCACGCTCCAATGCGGGATCGCCTCCGCTTCTTTTTTGAACATTCCCTCGCCCGAACAGGGCACGTCCGCCAGAACAAGATCGAAGTAAGCGGGAAAGCATTCCGCGATTTTTTCGGGCGGCGCGTTCGTGACGGCGCAGTTCCCGATCCCCATGCGCTCCGCGTTCTGCGACAGAATTTTCGCACGCCCGAAGTCGATCTCGTTGGAAATCAGAATGCCCCGCCCCGCCATCTGCGCGGCGATTTGCGTAGTCTTGCCGCCGGGGGCGGCGCACAGATCGAGGACGCGGTCTTTTTTGCACGGGGCGGTCAGCTCCCCCACGCACATGGCGGACGGCTCCTGCAAATAATACAGTCCCGCAAAATGCTCTTTATACAAGCCCGCCTTTTCCTCGCCGATATAAAAGCCGTACTCCTCCCAGTCCGTCCGCGCGCCGAGCGGAAAGGGCGCAATGCGCATAAATTCTTCCGCGCTGATTTTAAGCGTGTTCACGCGCAACGCCCGATATGGCGGGCGTTCGTAAGATTGCAAAAAGGCGGGGTATTCCTCGCCCAGCCTTTCTTTCATCCGATCCAAAAATTTTTCGGGAAGATTCATACCCCCTCCGGCACGCTTTCCGCGATCGCAGAAAACTCTTCGAGCGGGACGAACTTCGCGCCGTTTTCGACGGCGTTCAGATAGCGCTTTCCGCCCTCGCCCTCCGCAATATAGAAGTCGCAGTCCTGCGGACGGGAAGTGTATCTTCCGCCCGAAGCGAACACCTTTTCCGCAAGCTCCACGGAAAAAGGCACGTTGTTTTCGATTTCCTTGGAAAAACAGAACCGCTTACCGACGTTGACCCCGCTCCGCTTTTTGCGGTAGTTGTTTCGGTTGATATAGTTGAAAAAGGTCTCCCGTGCGGCGGCGCGCTTTTTGTGTTCCTCGTCCCGCTTGCGGTAGTAATCTCTGAGTCCCTCCGAATCGGGCTGGGAAATTCTGTAAGAGGAAATTTTTCCGCACCGGATTTTATACTTTTCGCACAGTCCTTTGACGTCCGTCCCCTCGCGCTTGCAGAGCGCCTCGCACACGCGCATGGTGGCGTAGGCGTCGTCGGCGGCGCGGTGGGGAACAAATTCCACGCCGAGCCGTTCCGCCATTATGCCCAGCCCGCACTGGTGCGTGTAATCGCTCTCCGTGTTCATGTAAAAGAACTGCGTATCGTGATAGCAGAAACGGAAAGAGGGCAGGCGGTAACGCTTGGTTTCCAGATTGAGATAGTTGACGTCGTTATGCGTCGCGTGCCCCAAGACGATCGCGTCGGGATCCTCTAAAAGCGACTTGATTTTTTTATAGACCGCGGGGAACACGGGGCGGGACTTGAACTCGCCGTATTCGTAGGGAAGCACGATCCCGTCGCCCCCCTTTCTGTCGGTCAGGTGAAACTTTCCCTTGGGATTGATAAGAACGTCCTCTTTTTCGAGAACGTTATAATTTTCGTCCGTAACCGTGTAGCCGAACGCGCATATTTTCGCCGTGTACTTATAGACGCAGGCGCACTCTATATCGAAAAAAACGTACTTCATGCGCCCTTCACATCGATCTTCGCCTTTCCGCCCATGTAGGGACGGAGAACTTCGGGAATCTCCACGTTGCCGTCTGCAAGCAGATGATTTTCCAAAAACGCGATCAACATTCTCGGAGGAGCCACGACGGTGTTGTTGAGCGTGTGCGCGAACGCGCTTCCGTCCTTCGTCTTATAGCGGATATTCAGCCGCCGCGCCTGCGCGTCGGTGAGGTTGGAACACGACCCCACTTCAAAATATTTCTTCTGACGGGGAGACCACGCCTCCACGTCCACGCTTCTGAATTTCAGATCGGCAAGATCTCCCGAACAGCATTCGAGCGTTCTGACGGGAATGCCCATCGAAACAAAGAGTTCGACGGTATAATTCCACATTTTTTCATACCAGCTTTCGCTCTCTTCGGGTTTGCAAATGACGATCATCTCCTGCTTTTCAAACTGGTGAATGCGGTAGATCCCGCGCTCCTCGATCCCGTGCGCGCCCTTCTCCTTGCGGAAACAGGGGGAATAGCTCGTGAGCGTCAAGGGAAGTTTGCTCTCGTCCACGGTTTGCCCCATAAAGCGCCCGATCATGGAATGTTCGCTCGTGCCGATCAGGTACAGGTCTTCGCCCTCGATCTTGTACATCATGCCGTCCATCTCTTCAAAGCTCATGACCCCCGTCACGACGGACGAACGGATCATGTAGGGCGGAATGCAGTAGGTAAAACCCTTACCGATCATAAAGTCGCGGGCGTAATTTAAGACGGCGGAATGCAACCGCGCAATATCGCCCGTCAGATAGTAAAAGCCCTGCCCGCTCGTGCGCCTTGCGCTGTCCACGTCGATCCCGTCGAGCTTTTCGAGAATATCGAGATGATAGGGAATTTCAAAATCGGGAACTTTCGGTTCTAAAAACCGCTTGCGCTCCACGTTCTCGGAATCGTCTTTGCCCACGGGCGTGTCGGGGGAGACGATGTTCGGAATGCGCATCATCACCTCTTTGAGGCGCGCCGCAACTTCCTCGGACTCCCGCTCCACCTCGCTAAGACGCTTTGCCTCCGCGTTGACTTTCGCCTTGACCTCTTCCGCTTCGCCCGCTTTCTTTTCGCGCATCAAAAGCCCGATCTGTTTGCTTAAAGAATTGCGGGAGGCGCGCAGGGAATCCCCCTCCGTCTGCAACGCGCGTTTTTTGGAATCGAGCGCGATCGCCTCGTCTACAAGGGGCAGTTTTGCGTCCTGAAATTTCTTTTTGATATTTTCGCGCACCTTGTCGGGATTTGCGCGAAGAAAGGCAATATCTATCATAATACAGACTCCTTTATTTTCACCTCCGATTATACAACATTTTTGCTCCGAACGCAAAGGTTTTGAACATACTTTAACAAAAACGAAACAATAAAATCTTTGACAAAAACAAATTGTATGATATAATAGGGATATAATCTATATTCTAACGAGGTCGTTTTGAAACTCAAACAAACTGACAGCGCTTCCGGAAAAAAGGAAACCAAAACGGAAGTAAAAAAGACCGAACGCGAAAAGGCGCCCGCGGAGACGGAAAAACCCGCTCCGCAGGCAAAATCCGCTTCGCCCGCGAAATCCGCCCCGCAGGAAAAGACTGCGGCGGAAAAGCCCGTCGCGGAAGAGACCGCCCCGACGGAGAAAACGGCACCCGCCGAAAAACCCGCGCCGCAAAAAAGCGAACGCGCCAAGTCCGCTCTGCGCGCAAAGACGGTTGCAAAACCGCAGACAAAATCCGTAAAGGCGGCAAAACCCGCCGAGGCGGAAGCTCCTGCGCCCGCACCCGCGCCCGAAACGGAGGAACCTGCGGAGACAGCCGAGGCGGAGACCGAGCCCGCAGAGAGCGGAACAAAGAGATCGCGCTTCTCCTCCCGTATGTTCGACAGGGGAACGCCTGCGGAAGTACTTGCAAAGAAAAAGCGCAAAAAGCTCATGAAAGACTTCCGTCGGGCAAAGAACATTCCGTCAAGTTCGGACGTGGAGCGCTTTACCCCCTCTCCCGATCAGGGACTGAGCGCCGCGCAAGTCGAAACGCGCTTTAAGCAGTTCCTTTTCAACGACGTCAACAAAAAATATTCCAAATCGTACAAGAGTATCTTCTTCGGAAATATCTGCACGGTTTTCAACCTGCTCTGCCTTTTGGTCGCCGCCGCGCTCATCGTTGCGGAAGCGCCCATCACGCAGTTCCTCTTCGTGGGGATCTTCGGGGTGAACCTCATTATCGGGATCGTGCAGGAGATCCTTGCCAAAAAACAGATCGACAAGCTCTCCGTTCTCATATCGTCAACGGCAAAAGTCATGCGCGACGGCGAAAAAGCGGAGATTCCCATACAGGACATCGTCGTGGACGACGTTATCGTTCTGGAAGCGGGACAGCAAGTTCCCGCCGACTGCATTCTCATAGACGGCAACGCGGAAGTCAACGAGTCTCTTCTCACGGGCGAATCCGTGCCGATCAAAAAGGAGCCGGACGACGTTCTCTATGCGGGCAGTTTCATTGCAAGCGGCGCGTGCAGAGTGCGCGCCGACAAAGTCGGAAAGGCGACCTACCTCAACAACCTCACTTCCAAAGCGAAAAAATACAAACGCCCGAAGTCGGAGATCCTCAATTCCATCCGCCTCTTTGTCCGCGTGATCGGCATTCTGATCCCCTTTATCGCGGCGGCAATGTTCTGGCGCAACTGGGACGCGACGGGGCACGATCTGTCCCTCTCCATTCAGTACACAGGTTCCATCATCATCGGCATGATCCCGTCGGGACTTCTTCTGCTCACCTCGCTCGCCATGGCGATCGGCGTGAGACGGCTCGCCAAAAAACAGACCCTCGTACAGGATCTGTATTCCCTCGAAATGCTCGCGCGCGTCGATACGCTGTGCCTCGACAAGACGGGAACGATCACGGACGGCAGAATGACCGTGAACGACTGTATGCTCCTCAACAGCTACGTCGATTACACGATCGACGAGATCATGGGCTGTATGCTCGCCTCGCTCGACGACAACAACCAGACTTCGATCGCGCTCTTTAACCGCTTCGGACACTCCAACGTATTGCAGCCGACGGCAACGCTGCCTTTTTCCAGTAAGCGCAAACTCTCCGCCGTCTCCTTCCAGGGAGTTGGAACGTTCGTCATGGGTGCGCCCGAATTCGTGCTCCGCCCCATGCCGCCGAAGATCGACAAGATCGTAAAACAGTACGCCCAGTCGGGACTCCGCGTTCTGGTCGTGGCGTTCTCCCCCAATCAGATGAACGGGACGCGCGTCCCCTCTCTTCTGCGCCCGACGGCGATCATCACCCTTGCGGACAACATCCGCGAGGACGCGATCGAAACCATTAAATGGTTCCGCGAAAACGACGTGGACATCAAAATCATTTCGGGCGACAATCCCGTGACAGTCTCGGAAGTGGCGCGCCGCGTCGGCGTCAAGCACGCGGGACAGTATATCTCCCTCGACGGACTGACCGACATCGAGGTGGAGAACGTCGCCAACCAGTACACCGTATTCGGACGGGTCACGCCCGAACAGAAGGCGATCCTCGTGCGCACGATCAAAAAACAAGGCAAGACGGTCGCCATGACGGGCGACGGCGTCAACGATATTTTAGCCCTCAAAGAGGCGGACTGCGCGATCTCCGTCGCCTCCGGCAGCGAAGCCGCGCGCAACGTCTCGCACATCGTCCTCATGGACAACAATTTCCTCAATCTTCCCAACGTCGTGTACGAGGGCAGACGGGTCATCAACAACATTAAAAACAGCGCTTCGCTCTATATCATGAAAACGCTGTTTATCACTCTTCTTGCGATCATCTGCTTCGGTATGGACAGGAAGTACTTTTTCACGACGGACAACATGCTTATCTTCGAGATGCTCGTCGCGGCATTCCCGTCCTTTATCATCTCCCTGCAACCGAACACGAACCGCGTCAAGGGAAAGTTCCTGATGTATATTCTATCGCGGTCGATCCCGTCCGCGCTGACGCTCATATTCTGCGTCATGGCGGTATACCTCGGTATCATGTTCGCACCCGGAGGACAGCTCGGCGAACTCGACGTCGTCTATCAGAGCGGAACGCTCTACATGAACCCTATCGCGGACGGCGTAGGCGTGACAAGCAGCGCGATCACGCTCACCAATCCGCTCATGCTCCTTGCGGTCACGCTCGGCGGCATGGTCACGCTGTTCCGCATTTTACAGCCCTTGAACCTGTTGCGGTCGGTCACGTTCCTCGTGGCGTTCGGCGGCACGCTCGTCGTTCTCTGCGTTCCCATTCTCGGCACGCTCGTCTATAAAGGCTGGACGGACGTTCACCTCACCTTTACGCAGATTCTGTTCCTCGTCTGTACGATTTTGGCGGCGTTCCCCATTTCGAGCGCGCTCATCAAAGCCTGCGACCTCATGAACAGCAAAGAATAACCGAATTAAAATCGCAATAAAAAAGAGCGGAGAATATCTCCGCTCTTTTCTTCATTTTAATTTAACCGCCCAATTCGATCATGCGGTCGATGCTCCTTTTTGCCGCAAGGCGCAACGGCTCGTCCAGTGTAATTTCCTCGCCGCCGCCCGTAAGGCAGTCACGCACGCCCGCAAGGGTCGTCAGGCGCATATCCGCACAGGTCAGCCTCTTGGAGAGCGGATAGAACTTTTTATCGGGGAACTCATATTCGAGATGTTCCGCAATAGAATTTTCCGTTCCGATCACAAATTCGCCGTGCGCGCTCTTTCTTACAAAATCCATGATCCCGCTCGTGGAGCCGACGTAGTCCGCCTGCCCCGTGACCTCCCCGACGCATTCGGGGTGAACGAGCAGAAGCGCCAACGGATGTTCCCTCTTCGCGCGCGCGACGTCCCCGCCGTTTGCGCACATATGTACGGGACAGCCCCCCTCAAAGAAATGAAAGATTTTATCGGGAAGCATCTTGGCGCAGTAGCTTCCGAGATTGCGATCGGGCACAAACAGAATTTCTTTTTCGGGCAGACGGGACAGCACCCTGACCGCCGACGAAGAAGTCACGCAGACGTCGCTCATCGCCTTGACGTTCGCCGTCGTGTTGATATAAGCCGCCGTCACGGCATCGGGATATTTTTTTTGAAGCGCGGACAAAAGATCGGGCGTCAGCTCGTCCGCCATGGGACAACCCGCGCCCCCGTGCGAGAGAAGAACGCGCTTTTCGGGCGCAAGGATCTTAACCGTTTCCGCCATGAACCGCACGCCGCACATGAGCACCGTATTCTCCCTCGCCCCCGCGACCGCCCGCGCAAGGAGATAGCTGTCTCCGACGACGTCCGCAATTTCCAGTATCTCGTGCCGTTCGTAGGAATGCGCGAGAATGAATACGCCCCGCTCCCTTTTCAACCGCAGGATCTCCTCCTGCATTTCCCGTACCGTCATACTTCTTCCTCTCCGCCGGTTTGCGCCGGCGTAATATTCTCCATAATTTTTTCGCAAGTGAAACCGTACTGTTCAAACAGCTCTTTTTCCGTACCCTGCCCCGCGAAACCGTCGATCGCGTGGATGAGAATTTTTTTGCCCGATCCTGAAAGCCCCGCCGCAAACTTTTCGCCGATCCCGCCCGCTCTGATTCCCTCTTCGAGAAAATAAACGGTCTTTGCGCGCTCCAAATACGGCGTTATCTTTTCAAAATCGAGCGGATAAATTTTTTTCAGCCGAAGAACGCCGACCTTGCCACGATCGCACTTGCGCGCCGCCGCGCGCGCCACGGACGCGATCCGCCCATAGGTCACGATCACGGTTTCCGCATTTTGGATCGCGGGCGTATAGGCAAGATCCTCTTCCGCGATCTCCTCCCCGTCCCGCGCGCTCTCTTCCCCTTTCGGGTAGCGGACGACGGAAACGAAACTGCTTGCTAACGCCCTGTCGATCGCAACGCCGAGTTCCTCATACGTTTCGGGCGCAAATATCTCGGTATTCGGAACGGAGGCAAACAGCGGAACGTCGAAAATGCCCTGATGCGTGATCCCGTCCCCCTCCACGAATCCGCAGTGATCGAGAAGCAGGGTAAACGGCAGATCCTGCAAAGAGACGTCATGCAGAATTTGGTCGTAAACTCTTTGGGCAAAGGTCGAATAGAGAACGAGAACGGGTTTCATGCCGTTCGCCGCAAGCCCGCCCGAAAAGGCGACGGCGTGTTCCTCCGCGATCCCCACGTCAAAAAAGCGTTCGGGAAATTTTTCCGCAAATTCCGAAAGCCCCGTCCCGTCGCACATGGCGGCGGTCAGCGCGCAGATCGCGGGATCGGTTGCCGCCCGCTCCGCAAGCGTTTTCCCCGCAACCTTTGTAAAGTTCATGCCGTCCGAAGGGATCACGCCCCGTTCGCGGTCGAAGGGCGCGACGGAGTGATATACGTTCGGCTCCCTCTCCGCAAACCCGTAACCCCTCCCCTTCTGCGTCTTGACGTTGACGACGGCGATCGAGTTGTGCGACTTTGCCTCATTGAAAATATTGACGAGTTTTTTGAGATTGTGTCCGTCGATGGGTCCGTAGTACTTGACCCCCATATCCTCGAATACGGTATTTCGCACAAAGACATTTTTCAGAAAACGCTTGAATCCGCGAAGCCCTTTTTCGATCGGCTTTCCGAGGAGCGGGATTTTCCGTAAAAACCGCTCGGTGCGATATTTGAAACTGAAATAACGTTTACTCGTTCTGATCTTGGTCAGGTGGTTATGCACCCCGCCGACGTTCTCGGAGATCGACATATCGTTGTCGTTCACGACGATGAGAAGTCTCAGATTTTTATTGTCGCAATTGTTGAGCGCCTCATAGGCCATGCCGTTCGTGAGCGAACCGTCGCCGATCACGCAGACCGTATATGCGTCTTTCCCCGCAAGCCCGTTCGCCGCCGCAAGCCCCAACGCCTGCGACAGGGAGGCGCCGCTGTGTCCCTCGCTCATGGCGTCATATTCGCACTCGCCCCGCCTTTCAAAGCCCGAAATTCCGTCTTTTTTGCGGAGTGTGGAAAAAATTTCCGCCCGCCCCGTGACGAGCTTATGCGCATAACTCTGATGCCCGACGTCGAACAGGATCTGATCCGCAGGCGCGTTGAAAACGCGGTGCAGAGCAAGCGTGACTTCCACAATGCCGAGATTGGAAGCCAGATGTCCGCCGTTTCGGGAAACGGTATCTATGATTTTTTCTCTGATCTCGCCCGCCAGAGCGCTCATCTCATCCATGGAGAGCGACTTCAACGCTTCGGGCGAATGCAAGTTTTCAAGCATTTCGATTCCGTCGGTTCCTCTCTTCATCATACCACTTTATCATATCCAGCGTCAAGCATAAAAGTGTGGATTCCGTGTATCCCGAATGAAAAAACGCATTCCGTCCGGAATGCGCACAGCGTAGATCGGTTGCGGTTTTGTTTAGCGCGCGAATTTCAGAACGTTCAGTCGCGCGTCAAACGGCTCGTCGGCGCAAGCGGTCAGAGCATAGCCCTCTATCGCATATTCAAAAAGCGCGGCGCGCAACTCTTTTCCGCGGCACGTTGCGGACGCGGGGGACGTCAGATTGACTTCGATCCCCTTCGGATCCCCGCCAAGTCCCGTTCCGAGGAACTTCCCGACGCTCTCTTTCGCCGTCCAGAGACGGAAAAATTCCCGCGGAAGCTCCCCGTCGGGGATCCCCGCAAGGAGGGCGCGTTCCCGCTTCGTACACACGCGCGCAACAAGCCCCTCGCCGACGGGGACGACCTTTTCAACGTCCACCCCGACTTCGCCGTCCGCCGTCGCCAAAACCGCCACCGTGCCGCTGTGCGAAAGGTTGAAATGAAAGCCCCCGATCATCGGTTTGCCGTGTTCCCCGAACGAATATTTTGCGTCCCGTTCCTCAAATCCCGCACGGCGGAGCGCGCAGTCCAACAAATACCCCGCTCCCGCGGAGAGATATGCCGCCGCCCCCGTGCGGTAGCGCTCCGCCTTTTCCCTCCTCAGCGGGGAAAGGCGGCTGAGAATTGTCTGATAGTCCTCCGCCGTAAAAGCGGAAGTGTCGATACAGCTTACTTCAACCACGCGCCGTCTCTCCGATTTTTGATTCTCTTTCTGCGCTCCGAAGCGACGACCGCCGAAAGCGCCGCCGACAATATCACGGGAAAGACGACGGCAATGAGAATGCCGAAGTGCAGATCGTCCCCCGCGGCGCCCGCCGCACCGCCCGCAACCGCGGGACCGAGCGCACAGCCCAGATCGCCCGCAAGCGCCATAAACGCGAACATCATCGTCCCGCCGCCCCTGACCGAATCGGCAACCTTGCTGAACGCCCCCGGCCACAGGGAACCGACGGAGAACCCGCAAAGCGCCACCCCGCAGAATCCCGCGACGGGGTGCGGAACGAGAGAAATCAGTAAATACGCTCCAACGCAGAGAACCGCTCCGACCAGCATGAAAACGCCGATATTCTCCTGCTTGCCCGTCTTGCCATAGATAAGACGGGAGATCCCCATGCACAGCGCGAACAGCGCGGGACCCAAAAGATCGCCGACCGTCTTGGAGACGCCCAGCCCCTCCTCCGCAAATACGGACGCCCATTGGCTTACCGACTGTTCGCACGCGCCCGCGCAGAAGATGACAAGCAGAAACAGCCACAGGAATTTGTTTTTCAACAGTCCCGTCAGTTTCAGGCTTTCCCCCTCCACCGTCAGGGAGGCTAGCGGAACGAACAGGAAATAGACGAGGTTGCAAAGAGGGACCGCCGCCCATATGTAAGTCATGATCTTCCAATTTCCAATCCCCGCGAGCGAAAAGAAAAGGGTGGAAATTCCGATGACCGCCACCGAACCCCAACAGTAAAAGGAATGAAGGATCCCCATGATCTGCGGTTTGTTTTTCGTGGGGCACGCCTCCACGATCGGGCTTATCACAACTTCGAGAAGCCCTCCCCCGACCGCATAGACTACGACGGAGACGAGAAGTCCCGCGAACGCGCTCGGAAGCACGTCCGGCAAAAAGGTCAATAACAGCAAGCCCGCCGCCGCAAGCGAATGGGCGAGTACCGCCGCACGGCGGTAGCCGATCTTATCGATAAAGAACGCGGACGAGAAATCCACCGCAAGCTGAACGCAAAAGTTCACGGTGATCAGAACCGTGATCTCGCTCAAAGGAATTGCGTACTGCGTCTGAAAGGTAACGAATAGAAGCGGCACGAACATATTCACGATCGCCTGCACGATATAGCCGATAAAACTCGCGGCGACCGTATGACGGCAAGAAAGTTTCATGATTTATTCCGCGGGCGGACCATCCCGATGCGTCGGCTCTTCCTCTTCGGAAGCGCTTTTCCGTCCGGTATTGACCTGCCGATAGATCCCTCTGCAAATTTTGTAACCGAACACTTTATCCATAAAGATAATGAAATAATAGATCAACACGCCGAACATAGCGACGATCACGTCCCAGATCGTATCCCAGAGAGGGTTGTAGTCCTCAAAAAACTCTTTGACCGTCAGATCCCCGACCGCGCTCATATCGGGCGTCCAGTGCTGCATATCCGCGCCCGTCGCGGCGTGCACGATATACTCGAAAATTTCCCAGCACGCGGCAAGTCCCAGAACGCAGAGCATGACGACGAGGAAGAAACACCACGGGCGCATTGTCTCGCCCTTGCCGTAGAGAAGCACGATCATGACCCCGAACGCGCCCGCGATCCCGAACGCCGTATGCAGGAACTTATCGTAATAGGGAACATAATGATAAAAGTTGAGCAGGGATGCAAAATCCAATCCGCAAACCGCGAACGCCGCCACCGCGATATTGAACGCAAACGGGATCCTGATTCTGAAAATCAGATTGACGACGGGCACGACAGCGGCGGCAACGGGCACCATGATCCCCTTGATCACGTTCAGATCGAACCCATGCCCGAACGCGAAAAAGTAAATCAACAGACAGACGGCGCTCACGGCTGCCGACGCCATACAGGGAATAAAATCGATCACTCTTTGTTTTTTTGTCACATTCATACCTCTATTATATCCGTTCGTCATAGGAACGATTCTCCGCCGCCGCTTCGTAAATGCGACGGGCGGAAATCACGATCTCCTCTTTTGTAAGCGCTCCGCGCCTGTACGCGCGCCTCAATTTCTTCACGTCGGAGGGAAGTCCCGGCATCACGAGATCGCACCCTGCGGACGGACACTTTTCAACGTAACTTTGATCATGCCCCGCGGCGAACCAGTCGGTCATGACCACGCCGCAAAATCCGAATTCGTTTCTCAACACGTCCGTCAGAAGCGCGTAGCTGTTGCAGACGTATTCGCCGTTTATCATGTTGTAGCTTGCCATTACGCTCTTTGCATTCCCCTCCCGCACGGCGATCCTGAACGCTTTCAGGTAAATTTCGCGGAGGGCGCGCTCGCTTAAATTGCTCGACGAGAGGTTCCGCTCCGTCTCCGAATTGTTGCAGGCGAAATGCTTCAACGTCGCATACCGTCCACGACGCTCCTGCACCCCGCAGACAACTGCGGCGGCGATCTTTCCCGTGAGGAGCGGATCCTCCGAATAGTATTCGTAATTGCGTCCGCCGAGCGGATTGCGCTGGATATTCACGGCGGGCGCAAGATAAAAGACGACGCCGAACGCCTCCATCTCCTCCCCGACGGCGCGCCCCATCTCTTTGAGGATCGCCTCGTCGAACGTCTGCGCCGCGAGCGTTTCGCAAGGGAACGCAGTCGCGTACTGATAATAAATTTTACGGCTTCTCTTTTTCGGCGTACCCGCGTCGGCGAGCCGCCCCAATAATCCGAACCGCAACGCTTCGGGCAGAGCGGGGATATTGAAGATATTCTGTTTGGGGCGCAGGGATTTTGGTCTGACGTTCAGCCCCTGCGGTCCGTCCGCCATGGGCATATTCGGGATCCCCCGCCCGACAAACTTTGAAGTCGTATATCCCGCCGCGCCGAACACCGTGCTACGGACCGCGCCGAGATAACTCGTCCCCGCGAGCAGTTTCATTTGATCGGAAAGCGACAGCTTCCCGAAAACCCCGTCTCCCGTTTTGCATACGGGTTTCGGATAGTCGTGCGTCGTGCAGAAAATTTTATCCGCGTCGATCGGAATGCGTTCTGTCTCCGCTTCCCGCCTGTCCGCCTGCGGGATAAACAGCGGGATTTTTTCTTGCACGGGACACACGTTTTTGCACTGCTCGGTCACGACCGTTCTGTCGAGGGACAGCGCGCCGATCGCAAAGAGTTCCTCCGCATTTTCACCGAGATACAGAATATAGTCCCCCGCTTCGAGCAGATAGCGGGCGCGCGCCTCGTCGTAGCCCGCAAAGTCCCGCAAGTCGAAAACGACTTCCGCCTCCCCGCGTTCGCCCGACTGTAAATAATCCGTCTTACTAAATCCCGCAAGGCTCGCCCTTTCGCGGACAAGTCCGCCGTCCGGCGCGGAAAGATAGATCTGAACGACTTCCCGCCCAGCGTATTCCCCGACGTTCTCCACCGCAATGAGACAGGAGACCTTGCTGTTTTCAACGGAGATTTTTTGACACGTTTTTCGGAACTTTGTATAGGACAGCCCGTAGCCGAAGGGATAGCGCGGGCGCAGGCGATTCGCGTGAAACCAGCGGTAGCCGACGAAAATATTCTCCATGTAATCCTGCCGCCGCGCATTCCCGCCGCGATCGGAAAAAGTATCGTGCGAGGGATAATCTTCATACCGCTCCGCCCAGGTCGCGGTCAGCCTGCCGGAGGGCGGAACCCTGCCCGTCAAGGCGTCTGCAACGCAATTACCCGCCTCCATGCCCGCAAGCGAGGTCAGAAGGATCGCGGACAGGGATAGCTCTTTTGTAAAATTCAGATCGATCACTCCGCACACGTTGAGGATGAGAACGACCTTCGGATAGAGGGCGCAGAGCGCTTTCAACTGCGCGCGTTCCTCCTCTCTGATCAGGTAATCGCCCGCCGCCGTCTTTCTGTCCGATCCTTCGCCCGCCTGCCTCGTCAGAACGTAGAGCGCGACGGGCGCATCGGTCGCGGTTTCGATTTTTCCGCCGAGCGGAGGGAAGAACGGGTGCGCGCACGCATAGTCCATTTGGGCGGTTCTTTTGCACTTTTTCAGCCCTTTGATAAGCTCCTTGCGCCAAAGGTTATACGCGATTCCATACTCCGCGTCAAGCCCGTCCAAAAATTCGCCCGTCGTCACCGTAAAGCCCGCGCCCGTCAGCCCCTCTTCGATGTTGATTTTATAGCGCGGTCGGCACTCTCCGCTTCCCGTACCGCCGAAACAGGTGTGTCTTGCGCCCACTCCGTAGAGGGCGACGCGCCTCTCTTTTAAGGGCAGAACGCCGTCGTTCTCCAATAAAACGCACCCCTCCGCCCCGATCCTGCGGGCGAGCGACGCGTTTCTTTTTTCCCGTTCCGTCACGGCGGAATCTGTTGTGGCGCGGATGATCCTCTTCATAATCCCCTCAGTAACCGTCGGTAAAACGGTGCTTTCTGCCGTCCGTATCCTTATAGGCAATGACCGTTTTCAGCGTGACGTTCTCCACGCTTTTGAATATATTCTGTTCGATCTCCGGATCGTCCTTTGCAAGTTCCGCGATGAGCCGTTTGACTTTCTGCCGTTTGGAGAGATTCCCGTTCGGATTCAGCGAGCTGTCGCAGGTTTCGGTAAACTTGCAGGCGCACCGCAAAAAGCGCAAAGAATTATAGTCGCGCCACTGCTCGATATGCTTTTCGCGGATCAGATACATGGGGCGGATGAGTTCCATGCCCGCAAAGTTCGTGCTTCTGATTTTCGGCATCATGGTCTGCACCTGCGCGCCGTAGAGCATTCCCATTAAAATGGTCTCTATGACGTCGTCGTAATGGTGACCGAGCGCGATCTTATTGCACCCCAGCTCCTGCGCCCTGTGATACAGGTGTCCCCTCCGCATTCTCGCGCAGATATAGCAGGGGGATTTTTCGATATGCAGCACGTTGCCGAAAATATCCGTCTCAAAAATATCGACGGGGATATTCAGCTTTTTTGCGTTGGATTCGATCATCGCCCTGTTTTCGGGACTGTATCCGGGATCCATGACGAGAAAGACGAGTTCAAACGGGACCTTGTTGTGGATTTTGAGTTCCTGAAACAGTTTTGCGAGCAAAAAAGAATCCTTGCCTCCCGACATGCAGACGGCAATTTTATCGTGCGCCTGAATGAGGTCGTACTCCTTGATCGCCTTCGTAAATTTGGAGAACAGTTTCAGGCGAAATTTTTGGCGGATACTCTCCTCCGCGATTTTAGCGGGATCGGTTTTAGAAAACGTCTCTTCCGTCATAATTTTTCTCCCCGCGCTATTAGGTCTTTGACGACTTCTCCCGCAATGATCAGCCCCGCGACCGGGGGAACGAACGCGTTGCTGGCGGGAACCGCTCTCCGCCCCGTCCCGTCCGCCGTTTCTTCGGCGGGCTTTGCGGGTTCCTCTTCGGAATAGACGACTTTGAGTTTTCCGATCCCGCGCTTTTTCAGTTCCCTGCGCATGACCTTTGCAAGCGGGCAGACGGAAGTCTTATAAATATCGGCAACGCGAAACGCCGTCGGGTCGAGTTTATTGCCCGCGCCCATACAGCTGATGACGGGTACGGAACACTTTCCCGCGTTTTCAACGATCGCAAGTTTCCCCGTGACCGTATCGATCGCATCCACGATATAGTCGAAGTCGGAAAAATCGAATGCGTCCTGCGTATCGGGCATAAAGAATATTTTGCGGGCGGAGACTTTGCAGGCGGGATTGATTTCTTCGATCCGCTCCCGCATGACGTCAACTTTATACCGCCCAACCGTTTTCGTCGTTGCAATGATCTGACGGTTGATATTGCTGAGCGCGATTTTATCGCCGTCGATCAAATCGATCGCGCCCACGCCCGAACGGGCAAGCGCCTCCGCCGCGTAACCGCCGACCCCGCCCACGCCGAACACCGCCACGCGGGAAGAGGCAAGCGTTTGCATTGCCTCTTTCCCGAACAATAATTCCGTTCTCGAAAACATATCCGACATTGATTACGACCCTGTGATTTTGAGTATCTAAATTATACGCTTTCGTTTTTCTCTTGTCAATCAAATACGTTTGCGTACCGCGGGGCAATCAAAAAGGAAGGCTTCCGCCTTCCTTTTTGATTGTTCCTGATCGGAAAACTATTCTTTTTGCACTTCGCCCTGCGCCGTTTCGGAAACGGGCTCTTCCGCTTTTTCTTCCGCCGAGCCTGCGGGAGCGGGAATTTGTTTACCCTCTTCCGCCGCCTGTTCGGTCGGCTTTGCAAGCGTCAGCAAAAGCCAAGCCGTAAACGCAATGGCGATTGCGATCGCGTCCGCAAGCCCCACCGTCAGGAATTGCTGAAACAACTCATAATCATAAAGGCGAATGCAGAATTCCGACGCGTAATCGTTATATGCAGGGACTTTCACCCACAACACCGCCGTCAGAACGATAAACGCGATCACGGCGATCCCGCACAGCACCGCGCCCGTGATAATGTTCTGCTTTTTCTTTTTTTTCAGCGCAAACATTAAAACCATTCCGATGGCGAACGCAAGTGCAAGAACGGAAATTACGAGCATAAACGCCGCCGACAGATCAACATAATCGTCGGAATACAACGTGCTCCCTCCCACGACCAACAACTTCGCGTCCGCGAACATTGTGATCGCGGAAGCAAGCCCCGCAAAGATCTGCGTGACAAGCGATACAAACGCAACCGCAAGCACCGCGATCAAAAATATTCTCACTTCTTTTTTTGCCATGTTTCACATCCCCTTTCAATGTACTGTTTATATTCGCATTGTAATATACGCTCGCCCCGTTGTCAAGTACGCCGAAACAGATATGTCCTATTCCCCACTCCTGAAACGGACAAAAAGTATCGCATATTCCTTTTGTTTTTCCGCACGGCATAAAAAAAAGGAAGGCTCCCGCCTTCCTTTTTGATAAAACTTACTTTCTCGGATTTTTGATATTCGCCTGTGCTGCCGTGTGTATTCGGGGATCAACTCAATCTTCAAATAATGAAATCTGCGTTGGATTTTTCGACAGTCCATATTCGGTAACATTACCGTCCCAATCTTCCCCTATCGGAATCGCTTTACGTTTTATAAGTTCTTGATTCCCTGCATAATGTTTATTGTCCCAACAAAATTCGGCGCACCACCCGTGTTTCAAATTCTCCAACGCCCCCATCCACGTACCGCCTTTGTTATAATCCGATTTTATAACCACTGTTCCTTCGGATTGAGCATAAATATATCGATTACGCATCATTGCTATCCCCGTATTAAAACCGGCATCCGGCTTTACAACAGATAATAGCAATAATCTCCCGTCCTGTATTGCTTTATTGGTTACGCCTACTTTTAATCGTCTTATTAACGAATCGGACAGAAACTCAACCACGCCGCCGCCGAGTTGCAATGCCTCATTTTCCGATATACTGTCAATGCCTTTTGCGCCACCGCTTACCACCCAAAACCCGTGAGCCATAGTTTTGGCTATTGTCTTTTTCGTGAAATCCAAATCTTCATCATTGATTGCGCGTGAACCCACATAACCAACGCACCGCTCTTTCAATAATTGCAAATTCCCTGCATAATAAAACAGGGGAGGGCAAGTATTCCCTAACGCTTTCTTTAATCGAATCGGATATTCATTATCTGCACGTGTAACAACATTAATACCGATATTAGAATATTGACTCAGTTCAAATGCCAAACTTGCACTTCTGTCAATAAGGCGCATCAACCGTTCGGAAAATTTGTCGTCTATCTGCAATTTTAACTTCAATTCGCCACATGATAAGTTCAACAAATCTTCGGGCTGCATGTTAGCACGATGTAAAAGCCGTGTAAGCGTACTCCATTCCGCAGGTTCCAAAGGCAAAATACCGTCCCCGACACATAAATGACTACAAAATATTTTTATCGCCTCAGAGTTATTATTCATAAATTATATCCTTTTGCACTATTCGCCAAAGCAAACGGGTAAACTTCTTCACACCCAGCTTCCATTAATCTATATCCGCATACAGTCAGCGTCCAACCGGAATCCACAATATCGTCAATCAATAGAATCTTTTTAGGAACAACTGCATCAGGTCTTAAAGAAAATGATTTAACGGCATTTTCACATTGAAAAGAGGAGTTTTCCATATATTTCTGCTGTTTTGCTATAGACTTTTGCAAGAGCGGCACCAGTAAAATATGGCATCTATCCGCAATCCTCTCAGCAATATTATTTACAATATCGCTTCTCAAAGACGGCACAAACGTAATTGCTTCGATATTATGCTCGCTAATAACGGGTTTTAACACCTCTACGCTTCGTTCTAAAAGTTCATCGCAAAAATATTTACCCGAATATTTATCACTGCTCACGAGTTCGCCATAACCCGCCTCGCCATATTTTGCCAAAAATATCCCTTCACAATTTATGAACTTCATTTTTTCATACTTGGTTACAGACGTTTGTGGCCACATCTTACGCGGCTTTATCGCACCGATTCTGCCATTGATATATTCCGCCGCTTGTTGCTGAATCAAAAAAGGAACTTCTTTCGAAATAATTTCGGAGTTCATACAATTTGAACATTTCCCACAAGGCTTTGCCGAAAAATCATCAAGACAATTTACAATAAATTTACTATAACAAGATTTTATATGCGTCAACTCTTGCAACTGCTTCATTTCTTTTTGTCTTATGCTCTTGACTTCTTCGTAATGCTCGCGATTATAAACAAACTTTTTGGGCGTAGCAGAGTAAACAAATTTATCTTTATTTACAAATCCGTCGTTTACTAAAAACGCAAGTGCCTTTTCTATTCTCTGTCCGGAAATATTAAGCCTTTCCTTTATGGAGTTAAGTCGTAATCCGTCACTATTAAGTATGACTTGCATAATTTGTTCCGTCTCATACTCAGTGGGAAACGCAGTATCAATAAAATAGTTTAATATTCTTTCATCCTCGTCACCGCATAACAGAATCGCGTAGGCACTATCGATTTGCCTGCCTGCACGCCCGATTTGTTGATAGTAGGAAACAATATTTGAAGGCATTTGGAAATGTATCACAAATGATATATCACCCTTGTCATACCCCATACCAAGTTTGATAGTTGCAACGAGAACTTTAATTTTATTTTCTCTGAATAATTCTTCCGCTTCTATAGTTTGCTCTTCATCTAATCCCGAATGATATGCGCGTGCGGATATGCCATTTTGTATTAAGAAATCCGCTAAATATTCGCAATCATGCTGAGTTAAACAATAAATAATTCCACTACCGTCGAATTTATCAATATTAGCCAATATCCAGGCATAACGTTCTGCCTTGCTTTGCATGTGAAAAACCTGAATAGTCAAAGATTCTCTTGTCAACGGTCCACGAGATATATACACTTCACCCCCGAATTGTATTTCAAGATCTTTTATCACTCTGTCATTTGCCGTTGCCGTTGTCCCTAATATCGGCACATTTTTTGGCAATGATCGAATTACATTTATGAGTTTACCGTATTCCAAACGAAAATCGTATCCCCAATCTGAAATACAATGTGCTTCGTCAACAACAAACAACCCTATTTTTATGTTTTTAAGATTACTTTGCACATCACTGCTAAACAGCGTTTCCGGAGTTACCAACAGTAAATCATATTGATTATCGACCAAATTCTGAATAATCTCTTCTCGTCTATCTTTAACTCTGCTATTAAGTACCTCACATTTAAGTCCAAGTTTTTTCGCCGCATCCATTTGATTATCCATCAAAACCAAAAGCGGACTGACTACAAGCGTAACGCCCTTATTTTGTTCACGTAAAAATTTTGTCGCAACAAAATAAACCAAACTTTTTCCCCAGCCCGTTCTCTGAACAATTAACACTCTGTTTTTCGTCAATATGGCCTCAATTGCTTCGTACTGTCCGTTTCGAAATTCTGCATCAACGCCATATAATGATTGAATTATTTGTTTGGCTTTTTTATAAATTTCTATATGATTGACGTTTTCATTTGTCATTTATAATACCTCTTTTGTTTCTACCCCATTCTATATAACCTTAAATATATTCAATCGGTAAAACAATCAAATTGTCTGCAAGATATAACTTATTGTCATATAGACATACAATTGCGCCCATACCTCTTTTCTTGTTCACATCTTTATCCAATACATCAAACGCTGATGCCATCGCTTTATTTGGATTGGCGCTTTTTTTGATTTCTATGGGATATAGCGTTCCGTTTTCCTCTATAATCAAATCAATTTCACTTTCTTCTTCAATCGTTTCCCCGTTCTCTTTTGTTCTCTTCTTATCTTTGCCTCTGTAATAAAACACATTGAACGAATAGTCGCTCCCCTCATTACTGAACGACTTTAATATCTCGGAAATTACAAAGGTTTCAAACATATTCCCCGCAACCGCGCTCTGTTCCAAGGCATCCGCATTATTCCATTTTGACAGATAGCAAGCAAGTCCCGTATCTCTGAAATACAGTTTAGGCGTCTTGATTGCCCTAGTTAAATGGCTTGAATAATACGGCTGCAAAATATAGACGATGCCGGTTCTTTCCAACACGGATATCCAATTTTTTATTGTTGCCTGCGTAACGCCGACTTCCTGCGCCACCGACGCATAATTCAGCATCTGCGCCGTCCTTGCCGCAACTGCAGAAAGAAATCTTGTAAAAGCAATCGTATCCTTAATTTCGATTTCCTCTTTAATATCCCGCTCTAAATACGTTCTTACATAGGATGAATAAAAGTCCAACCATTCCCTTTCAATAACATTTATCTCTGGATACATGCCGCGATGTATTATTTTCCAAAGATTATGATACGGTTTAAGCTGACGTTCTCTTTCGGCGATATATTCTTCCGTCGGGACAAAATGCTTGTTAAATTCTATACCATAGAGCTCGCGCAACGACAATCCCTGCAATTCCAAAATAGATATTCTGCCTGCTAACGACTCCTGCACCTTTGTCATCAGTTTCATTTGCTGAGAACCCGTTAAATAATAATTCTCATACGCATTCGATTTATCGCACTCGATTTTGATATACGGAAATATATCAGAAGCGTATTGCACTTCGTCTATAATTGACGGCTTCGGAAGATTCTTTATAAAGAGTTTAGGATCTTCAATTGCAGTACTTAACAAAAGTTTATCATCAAAAGTCACATATCTGATATCGGGATACAATGTTTTAAGTAGTGTTGACTTTCCTACCTGCCTTGCACCGGTAACAAGAATACATCTACTGTTTTTCGCTCTTTTAATGAGTACCGACTCTATATTTCTCTTTATATACATAACCGCCCCTTGCGACTAATCTATAATATAATTATATTTTAGCCAAGCGCCGCAAGTTTGTCAAGTGTTCGAGAAAAGTTATTGGAAAAATAATTGCACAGTTTAGTTATACTATTACTTAGCCCTCTGATTTTTGATATTCGCCTGTGCCCGTGCGTCTACAATGAGAGTCTATAAACGACTACACTACTTATCTCATTATATGATAATTTAGAGATTAAATTATATAGTTATCTTTAACTATACCACCCATACTAACCTCTACAAAACCTGCAATGAAATTGTCGAAAAACATAGAAAACCAGCCCGTTTTCTTTACGAAAACGGGCTGGTTATACTATTTATTGCAACTTACTTTCTCGGATTTTTGATGTTTGCCTGAGCTGCCGCGAGGCGTGCGATCGGCACGCGGTAGGGCGAGCAGGAAACGTAGTCAAGTCCGATATTGTGGCAGAACTCGATAGACGAAGGATCGCCGCCGTGTTCGCCGCAGATTCCGCAGTGAATATCCTTTCTCTGCTTCTTGCCGAGCTTCACCGCCATATCCATCAGCTTGCCGACGCCCGTCGTATCGAGACGCGCGAACGGATCGCTCTCGTAGATCTTATTCGCGTAGTAGCTGGGCAGGAACTTGCCTGCGTCGTCGCGCGAGAAGCCGAACGTCATCTGCGTCAGATCGTTCGTACCGAAGCAGAAGAACTCCGCTTCTTTTGCGATTTCGTCCGCCGTAAGCGCCGCGCGGGGAATTTCGATCATCGTGCCGACTTCGTATTTGAGTTCCACGCCCGCCTTGGCGATCACTGCGTCCGCCGTTTTCACGACGACGTCTTTGACGAACTTCATTTCTTTCGCTTCGCCCGTCAACGGGATCATGATTTCGGGAACGACGCTCCAATCGGGGTGTTTCTTCTGAACCTTGATCGCCGCCTTGATAACCGCTTTCGTCTGCATGACTGCGATTTCGGGATAGGTGACCGTCAGACGGCATCCGCGGTGACCCATCATGGGGTTGAACTCGTGAAGGTCCGCGATCAACTGTTTGATCTGCTTCACGCTCTTGCCCTGCGAGTCGGCGAGCGCCTTAATGTCCTCCGCGTCGGTGGGAACAAACTCATGAAGCGGGGGATCGAGGAAACGGATCGTTACGGGCTGACCCTGCAACGCCTCCATCAAGCCCTCGAAGTCCGCCTGCTGCATAGGTTCGATCTTCGCAAGCGCAGCCTCTCTCTCTTCAACCGTTTCCGCACAAATCATTTCGCGGAATTTGTCGATTCTGCCCTCGCCGAAGAACATATGCTCGGTACGGCAAAGACCGATACCCTGCGCGCCGAACGCCGCCGCCTGCTTTGCGTCCGCGGGCGTATCCGCATTCGTGCGGACGCCGAGCGCCTTGTACTTGTCGGCAAGCTCCATGATGCGTCCGAAGTATCCGCTGTTGGGATCTGCGGGAACGGTGGGAATGATACAGTCGTAAATGTTACCCGTCGAACCGTCGAGGGAAATCCCGTCGCCCTCTTTATAAACTTTTCCGCCGAGGGTGAACTTTTTGTTCTCCTCATCCATTTTAATATCGCCGCAACCGGAAACACAGCAGGTACCCATGCCGCGCGCAACGACCGCCGCGTGCGAGGTCTGTCCGCCGCGCACCGTCAGAATGCCCTGCGCGTACTTCATGCCCTCGATGTCCTCAGGGGAAGTTTCAAGGCGCACAAGCACGACCTTGTTGCCCTTCTTGCCCTCGATAACGGCGTCCTCCGCGGTGAATACGATCGCGCCCGCCGCCGCGCCGGGGGAAGCCGCAATACCCTTGCCGACAACGTTGTTCTTGTCCGCTTCTTTGAGCGCCTTGGGATCGAACTGCGGGTGCAGAAGCATATCCAGCGACTTCGCGTCGATCTGCATGAGCGCTTCCTTTTCGGAGATCATGCCCTCGTCGATGAGGTCGCAGGCGATCTTGATCGCCGCCGCCGCCGTGCGCTTTCCGTTACGGGTCTGCAACATATAGAGTTTTTCGTTCTCAACGGTGAACTCCATATCCTGCATGTCATGATAATGATTTTCAAGTCTCTTGCAGACAAGCTGGAACTGCTTGTAAACTTCGGGGAAGATTTCCGCCATTTTCTCAATGGGCATCGGGGTGCGGACGCCTGCAACAACGTCTTCGCCCTGCGCGTTCGTGAGGAACTCGCCCATGAGACCCTTTTCGCCCGTCGCGGGATTGCGCGTGAACGCAACGCCCGTTCCGCAGTTGTCGCCCATGTTGCCGAACGCCATCATCTGAACGTTGACTGCGGTACCCCAGCTGTAAGGAATGTCGTGATCCATACGGTAGATATTCGCACGGGGGTTGTCCCACGAACGGAACACCGCCTTGATCGCCTCGAAGAGCTGTTCCTTGGGATCGTCGGGGAAGTCCTTTTTGAGCTGTTTCTTGTACTCTTTTTTGAACTTCAACGCAAGTTCTTTGAGGTCGTCCGCCGTGAGTTCCACGTCCTGCGTGACGCCTTTCTTTTCTTTCATCTCGTCGATGAGCTTTTCAAAATATTTCTTGCCGACTTCCATAACGACGTCGGAGAACATCTGAATGAATCTGCGGTAGCAGTCCCACGCCCAACGGGGGTTGCCCGATTTGGTTGCGATCGTGTTGACGACCGTCTCGTTCAAGCCGAGGTTGAGAATAGTGTCCATCATGCCGGGCATGGAAGCACGCGCGCCGGAACGGACGGAAACGAGAAGCGGGTTCTCCTGATCGCCGAACTTTTTGCCCGTGATCTTTTCCATCTTGTCGATGTACTCCATGATCTCTTTCTGAATGGACGGATTGATCTGCTTGCCGTCCTCATAATACTGCGTGCAGGCTTCCGTCGAAATGGTGAAGCCCTGCGGAACGGGTAAACCGATATTGGTCATTTCCGCAAGGTTTGCGCCCTTGCCGCCGAGAATCTCGCGCATCGATGCGTTACCCTCTTCAAAAAGGTAACAATACTTTTTAGCCATGAAAAAACTTCCTCCTGAATTTAGCTATTTTTACCAAGACTCATTTTACAATATTTAATGAAAAAATACAAGCCCTTTGCGGAAAATTTTTTGAAATAAAATAAAACTTTTGAAAATCCCCGAAAAAAATTCCCGACGCCGCGGTCGGGAACGGTATTTTATTCTTTATTTTTTGCAGTGCTTCTTATATCGCACGCCCATTGCGCGGGACAGAAGCGCGGAAAGCTCCTCCGCCGTTCCCTCCGTCATGCCCGATTTGGACACCGCAAACACCGTCTCTTTGTTGAGATAAAGGAGCCACACGTCCTTGTATTCCCTCGCCTCGATAAACGCATCGTAGCTACCGGATGCGGAGCCTTGCGTACCGTCGTTCATACATGTTGCGACCTCGTAGCCCTCCTCCGTAAAGGAATAATCATTTGTCGGTACCTTGCCCCGCATGTGCTTTTTGAGAATTTTTTTCATGAACAGGCTCTTGAACGCAACCGCGGCAACTCCGACAACGATGCCCAACACAAACAGAAAGAGTCCGAAAAAGAACTCTATGGACGCCCCCAACGCATACAGACGCGCGAGCGCGATCACGACCACGCCGCATAAAAGCAACGCCGCCGAGGCAAGGAATAAAATGATCCTGTACTTTTTGCCCAATATTCTCTCGTAAATACGCAGGTTGAGTTTTAGATCGACTTTCGTCCGATTTTTTATCATGACGCTCTCCCGTTACGGTAGAATTATACCCCGACGGAAACGTTTTGTCAAGAACTGATATTTTATTCTTTATTTTCAATCATTTGTTTTATAGCGGCAATGTCCTCTTCCGCCTTTTTGAATCGTGCCGCGGAAAAATCACACGCCCGAACTTTTTCCTGCCAGCGTTCGCAGACCTTGTCTCGGTCGGTGAAATCTTCCGTGACCGCACAGAGATAACGCCCAAAAGAAAACATTTCGTATCCGAACGCCCTATAAACCTCTTTACATAGCGCGCACGTCTTACAGCTTTTTCTTTTCGGCATATTCACGCTCGTTTTCCTCCACAATCATGCGTAGCGCGGAAATCTCCATCAACAACCCGTCTAACTTATTTTGAAGTGTAGCATTCGGTTTACGGAACGTCTCATGGAATACGAATTTTTCACAGTATCCGTGTATGCTTACGTTATCCTGCTTTTTACAGCAAAATCCGAATTTTGTTTTTTCGTACCTGATTGCCTTTTTTACATAATACCGCTGAAAATTTCTACAATTATAACACTCATGTTTGCAATTTCCCATAATTACTCCTTTGATTGTTTTGACTGCATCATAACATGATTTAGAATTTGTTTGTGACAATCTGCAAATTTGCAGATTGTCACAAACGCTCAGTGGCTCTATGGTACCACGCTCGGCACTATCATTTGTTAAATTTGACCTAACGGGTCATATATTTATGGCGCACTTACACAATTAAAAAACGACTGCGTTTGCAGTCGTTTTTGATTTTTTGCAATGATTATCTCTTGGAGAACTGGGGAGCGCGGCGCGCTTTTTTGAGACCGTACTTTTTGCGTTCCTTGGCGCGGGGGTCTCTTGTGAGGAAACCCGCTTTTTTGAGCGCGGCACGCGTTTCGGGTTCCGCTTCGAGAAGCGCACGGGCGATTCCGAGCTTGATCGCTCCCGCCTGTCCCGTATATCCGCCGCCGACAACGTTTACGAGCACGTCGTACTTGCCTTCCGCTTCCACCTCTTTCAAGGGCTGTTTTACGATAAATTGCAGGGTTCCCATCGGGAAATACTCTTCGAGCGAGCGATCGTTAATGATGATCGCGCCGCTACCTGCGGGAACGAGGCGCACGCGGGCAATCGCTTTCTTTCTTCTGCCCGTACCCCAGAACTGGATTTTCTTTTTCAGATTCGTTTTCGCCATGTTCTTAACTCCTTAAAATAATTTCAGCTCTTCGGGCTTCTGCGCCGCATGATTGTGCTCCGCGCCCTTAACGACGCGCAGTTTTTTGATCATTTTTCTGCCGAGAGAATTTTTGGGAAGCATTCCCTTGACCGCTTCATAGACGGCAAGGTCACTGCGTTCCGCCATCAGCTTGCCGTAAGAAATTTCTTTCAGCCCGCCGATATAACCGGTATGATAGCGGTAATATTTATCCTCGTACTTTTTACCCGTCAGAACGACTTTGTCGCTGTTGATAACGATTACAAAATCTCCCGTATCGACGTTCGGCGTATAAGTGGGCTTATTCTTCCCTCTCAATACGGAAGCGACCTTGGAGGCAAGCCTTCCGAGAGGAACACCGCTTGCATCGACGACATACCATTTTCTTTCTACCGTCTCGGCGTGTGCCATGTAGGTTTTCATAGTCTTACTCCTTCCTTGTTTCGCGTAGCGACCCGCCCGGTGAGATGGGGCTTGCCTGTCACGCTTTTTCATTATAGGCTTATAACAAATTTCCGTCAAGCTGTTTTGAGTTGCAATTTCAAGATTTTTTCGGAAATTTTATAAAAAGTTTCGGAAGCCTTAATTCGGCTTCCGATTTTGTTTACGCCATGATTCTAATACGCTCCGCGTCAATTCCGTGTCAACGAAAGAAACAATCTTTTCTTTGCGGAGAGGCAATAAACTAAAAACAAATATTATTTTTTGAATACAAACAAGTATTCATGCGCGAGCAATAGAAAATTAAATTTAATGCTATTTGTTTTCCAAAAACCTGTCGCCTTGCAATTATGTTGTTCCTTTATAATAATTTCTTTTGTCTTAAAACCTGCTAATTCAAATATACGCATAGTTTCAAAAGCAAGCGGTTGTACCATTCCCTTGTGGCGCATATCGCCCATTAGTATAGCGCAAAATTTATCCTTTTTCAAAATCCGATAACATTCTTCCGCAACTTTTCCGATTTCAAATAAAAAATCCTTTGGAGACAACAACGACAAATCGCCGACAATATCTTCGCTGTAATGAATTATATTGGCATAGGGCGGGTGCGTACAAATTAAGTCAATCGAATCATCGGGCAAGTCCAGTTTTCGCGCATCTCCTATATTTTTCGATAACGACCATTCCCAAGAAAAAGAAGAAACCCTTTATTGCGCAATAATTGTAACTGTTGGCGAATTTTAGCTTCAATATTATTATTAGTCGGGTGTTTTTCTTTTAGCGAATTTACTCTTTTATACACATCTTGCAATGTAAACTCTGTATACTTTATTGAATTAACACAATTCAATACATCTATCAACCATCCCCGCATTTCAATACTATTTATTTGAATCGCCTTGCTATTGCTGTATGCTTCGCAAACCGCTTCACGGTCGATCCATGTGCCGTTTTGAATAATAGTTACTTTGCCTTGTACGGGAATTTCGGAATATAAAATATTACATCCAACCCAGCCGGCTCTGCGGGCAGTATTGGAAAGAGGTTTTCGTTTTTCTAAAATACTCGGCACAAAAAAGTATTTTGGAAGTATTTGTAAATCCGTTACTTGTAACCGTTCATTATATAGCAATGCCAATAAGTCAGGATTTGTACTACTTTTAATCCGCTCAACGGCGGTAGCATATGCGCCATCCGATATTTTTTTGCCAAATTTATTTTTCTTGCTTTTTAATTCAAAAATTTCATTACAATTTTCACAAATTAAATCTGCAACAGGCGCATTATTCGGCAATTTTATAATGCGTTCTTTCCCGCAACAAGGACAAAATAAATTGTTTACTGCCCATGTTTCGCTCATAACTCTTATTCTTTGAGTTGCTTTTTTATATCCCGTAGCGAGATTTTCATCAAACTGTAAATTCATATTAAAATTCCGTCCATTCACAACATTCGCTATCCTCGGATTCGGCAGACATTTGTTTTGCCACCAAATTCCCTGGCATTAAAACATATTTTCCGTTTTTATACCCCTGTTTCGCCATTTCCATTGCTTCCCCCATTTCTTCCGCTTCTATTTCAAATGTTTCGGAAATCATCTCTTCAATTGTTACATAGTATTTTTTCATTTTACACCTCTTTCCATCTTAAAATCAAAAATTTTTTACAATCTTAAATATCAAATCACATTTATTAGATTTTTTATTTTTTGCCTTTTTTGTCAAAATTTCATGAGTTTTGTACGACTTATACAAATCGTCGAAAAAAGTATCGTCACTATTTACGTTTTTCGGATCTGAATTGCTTAAAACAATTTTTGCACCCTTTTCATTTATCTCGTCAATAAATTTTGCAAGTCTGATCTGTTCGCCGTCGTCAAAAGTATCGGAATTGTAAGAAGTAAACGCAGACGTTTCCGAAATAGGGCGATACGGCGGATCAAGATATACAAACGTATTATTGTCTATGAAACTTTTAGAAGACGAATAATCGCCGCAAACAATCGTTACATTTTGTAAAACTTTACTTATATTCAATAAATTTTCTTCGTCACAAATCGTAGGGTTTTTATATGCACCCATGGGCACATTGAATTGCCCTTTTTTATTCACGCGATACAGTCCGTTAAAACAAGTTTTATTCAAGAAGATAAAATATGCCGCTTTGTTTACCGCTGTTTTATCTGTTAAACTTGTAGAATTAAATTTATCACGAATAGAATAATAGTAAAACTTTCTGCTGTTTTCATCCATAGGCAAAAAGGCAAGTTGCATTTCTTTTAATTCGGATATCAGTTCATCAACATTATTTTTGATTACATTATAAGCATTAATCAATTCTGAATTTATATCGCTAATATACAATTCTTCAAAATTATACTTTGATAAAATATTAAAAAGAAGTGCGCCTCCCCCGACCATAGGCTCGCAATATTTTGCCAAAACTTTTTCTCCGTCGGTCGATAGCATTTTTTCAAGTTCGTCAATAAGTTGACTTTTACCGCCAACCCATTTTACAAACGGCTTCAATGTAATAGGATTTTCTTTTTCATATCTTACAGTTCTCTTATCTATAGGCTTTTCGGCATTACTCGGAATGATCCACATTTTGCCGACCATCATAGCACCGTCAATTCTGCTTTCGCTACAAAGAATAGAAACACGCCTTTGCGATATATTCCATTTTTCTGCCGCTTCTTTTGCAGACATAAAACTTAACATAAAATCACCTCAAAAAAACAAGTATTTATATTATATTCTAAATCTCGAATAAATGCAAGCATTTTCTTGTTGGTTTTAATATTTGATACTCGCGAAAAACACATATATGAATTAACACAGGGGTCTTGCAACGTTTTTCGATAGTCCGTTATTCCGCTTCGACAACATTATAGATTAAAAAAAAAGAGCTTCTTGCGAAGCTCCTTTTTTTTTAATTGCATTACTTTAATTTTTTGATCACTCTTGCGGGATTGCCGACCGCGACGCTGTTTGCGGGAATATCCTTTACTACCACGCTCCCCGCGCCGATCACGCAGTTATCCCCCACCGTAACGCCGGGCAACACTTTTACCCCGCCGCCGATCCATACGTTATTTCCGACGGTGATCGGTTTGGCAAATTCAAGCCCCGCGTTCCGCGCCGCAGGATCGAGCGGATGCGCCGCCGTGTAAAACCCGCATTGCGGAGCGATAAACACGTTGTCGCCGAACGTGATTTTTGCGCAATCCAAAAACACGCAGTCGTGATTTGCATAAAAGTTTTCGCCGACTTCCGTATGACAGCCGTAATCGAACCAGACGTTCGATTCGATATTCAGCGCCTCGCCCGTCTTGCCGAGGAGCGATTTCATGATCGCAAGCCGCTTTTCCCGCTCTTCCCTCGGCGTGCGGTTGTATTCTTCGCAGACCTTTTTCGCATGGGCGAGGAGCGCGACAAGCTCCCCGTCATAATCCTTATAGAGCTCGCCCGCAAGCATTTTTTCTTTTTCGGTCATTCCAACACCGCCTTGATTCTTCTCACGCCCGCCGACGAGGACTGCTCTTTGACGATTCTGAATTTGCCGAGTTCGCCCGTTCTTGCAACATGGGGTCCCCCGCACATTTCTTTACTGAAATTCCCGATCGAATAGGTCTTGACCACGTCGCCGTACTTACTGTCAAACACGCCCACGAAATTTTCTTTGCGCGCCTCTTCAAGGCTCATCTCCCGATACACGACGGGAATATCCTCTTTGATCTTTTCGTTGACGAGCGCCTCCACCGCCTTGACTTCCGCCTCGGTCATGGGGCGGTCGAAATTGAAATCGAAGCGCATTCTCTCGTCGTTGATATTGCTCCCCTTCTGATTGCATTCGGGGGAAAGCACCGCTTTCAGCGCGGCGTTCAAAAGGTGGGTCGCGGTATGGTATTTGACCGCCTGTTCGGAATGACTTTCGAGTCCGCCCTTCGCCTGTCCCTTTTCGAGCGCGCGGCTCTTTTCCTGATGCTCCTTGAAGCACGCGTCGAAGCCCGCCTTATCTACGCTCAGCCCGCGCTCTTCGGCAAGTTCCTCGGTGAGCTCCGCGGGAAAGCCGTAAGTGTCGTACAGGTGAAACGCCTGCTTGCCCCCGATGACCGTTTCGTCGCGGTAGTCGGGGTTATTCTTTTTCATGAACTCGTTTTTGCGCGCAATGCCCTGCACGCATTTTTCAAATTCTTTCATGCCCTTTTCGAGGGTCGCCTCAAAGCGGTCGGTCTCCTTTTTGAGCTCGTCGAGAATATAGCTCTCCTTTTCGGTGAGGAGCGGATATGCCTCGCGATAGACCTCTTCGATAAAGATTTTGGCAAGCGACAGGAGCGCGCTGCTCTCCACGCCGAGTTTTCTGCAATAGCGCACGGCGCGGCGGATGAGACGGCGCAGAATATAGCCCGCGCCCACGTTCGACGGAAGGATCCCGTTCGCGTCGCCTATGAGCATGACCGAGGTGCGCGTATGATCGGCGACGATCCGCATGGCGCGCGTGTCCTCCGCATCCGCTCCGTAACGCCTGCCCGAAAGCTCCTCTAATTTATGAATTGCCGACGCGAAGAGGTCGGTTTCGTACCCGTCCGAAAGCCCGTTGAGGAATAAGAGCATTCTGTCGAATCCGAAGCCCGTATCCACGTTTTTATTTTCGAGCGGTTCGTAGCCCGTCGCCGTCTTTTTGTACTGCATATACACGTCGTTGCCGATTTCAACGTAGTCGTCGCCGAGCGGATAAAACCATTCGTTGTCCGGTCCGCAGGGCGTTCCGGTTGTGCCTTCGAGCTCCCACCAGTTGTCCTCCTTGGGAAGATAGCTGATATGTTCGGGCGCAATACCCAAGCCTTCAAGGAGCAAAGCCGTCTCCCCGTCGCGGGGCGCGGCGTCGTTCCCCTCGAACACGGTCACGCGGAGCTTGTCCTTGTCGAAGCCGAGAACCTTCGTTAAAAACTCAAACGACCAAGCCGTTTTTTCCTTTTTGAAATAGTCGCCGAGCGACCAGTTGCCCATCATCTCGAAAAAGGTGAAGTGCGAAGCGTCGCCGACCGATTCTATGTCGATCAGGCGCACGCAACCCTGCACGTTGCAGAGGCGTTTGCCTTCGGGGTGCGGCTTGCCCAAAAGATAGGGCATGAGCGGCTGCATTCCCGCCACGTTGAACATGACGCCCGTCGTGCCGTCGCCGATCAGCGACACCGCGCCGATATTTTTATGCCCTTTGCTCTCATAAAATTCGATCCATTTTTTACGCAGTTCTTTGGAAGTAATTTTCATATTCTTCGTCCTCATAATTTTGACAATTCATATCCGTCTTTACTGTCCTTAACGGCATAACCGAGTTCTTTGATTTTTTCGCGCAATTCGTCGCTCTTTGCCCAGTTCTTTTCGGCGCGGGCGCGCTTGCGTTCCTCCGCAAGCGACAAAACTTCCGCGGGGATCTCCTCTTTCGGCGCATACTTTGCAAGGTACTCTTCCGCATTTTTTTGGAACAGCCCCAAAAGCGCGTACGTCTTTCTGATCTGGTTGGTGATCCGCCTTGCGCGCGGATTTTTTTCGGCAAGCAGTTTCGCCGCCTCCTTGAAATAGCCAAACAGATCGGAGAGCGCGAGCGCGGTGTTGAAATCGTCGCTCATGTCCGCATCAAACTTTTTGTCGATTTCCGCTTCCGTTCCCCGCTCGTCGGGAAACGCCTTTTCCGCCTCGGCAATGACCGAATAAAATTTTGCGATATGCGCTTCCGCTTCGGGGAAGAGCGTATCCGTCACGTTCAGATCCCCCCTGTAATTGTTGGAGAGGAGCGCGAACTTCAACGCGTCCGGAGAATACCTGTCTAAAAGATCGCTCAACAAGAGCGAATTGCCCAAGGACTTGCTCATCTTCTGCCCGTTGACTTTGATAAGTCCGTTGTGCGTCCAATACTTGGAAAACCGCTTGCCCGTGAGGCTCTCGCTCTGCGCGATCTCGTTTTCGTGGTGCGGGAAGATAAGATCCCTGCCGCCGCCGTGAATGTCGATCTGATCGCCGAACGCCGCGCGGTTCATGGCGGAGCATTCGATATGCCAGCCGGGTCTGCCCCTGCCCCAAGGGGATTCCCAAAAAATTTCCCCCTCCTTCGCAGCCTTCCAGAGCGCGAAATCGTAGGCGTTCTTTTTCGCCTCGTCGTTCTCCACGCGCACGCCGTCCAAACTCTCGTCCGCGCTTCTGCCCGACAGCTGACCGTATGCGGGGCAGCTATCGACGTCGAAATACACGTCGCCGTTTTCCGCAGGGTAGGCATGACCCTTTTCGATCAGCTCCGCGATAAAAGAAATAATGTTTCCGATATTCTCCGTCGCTTTGAGCCAGAGGTCTGGTTCGTCGATCTCCGCACGGCGCATGACTGCATTGATATTTGCGATCATCTCCGCGGCATACTCGTCGGCGGGAACGTTCGCCTCTTTGGCGCGCGCAATGATCTTATCGTCCACGTCCGTATAGTTGCGGGCATAGGTCACGCGGTAGCCCTGCTTTTGCAGGAACTTGCGGAACATATCGTAGACGATCGCCTGATAGGCGTGACCGATATGCGCCTCGCCCGAAACGGTGATCCCGCAGGCGTACATTCTGACTTTTCCCGCTTCGAGCGGAACGAACTCTTCCTTTCTTCTCGTCAGCGAATTATATATCTTCATAGATGCCTCTGTCTATCCTATGCCTCTTGCGCGGTTTGCGTCCGCTTGATCGGAAGATTGGTGATCCGGTACTCGGCGAGACACCTGTCCCGCATTTCCTCGTTATAGACCGAATTTTTAATGAGATAATCGCACACCACGTCGCGCACGCGGTCTTTTTCGAGCGTATAGCCCATGGCGTTGAGAAGATTGTTCGCGTCCGCCTGCTTCATGGCGGTCACGAGAATGAGCGCGATGACCGTGTTCATTTCGGGATAGAGTTTTCCTTTTACGATCTTCTGCCAGATCTTCGGGGAAACGTCCAGCTTTGCGCCCGCGCTCTCCGCCGTCTCCCCCGCATGGGCGAGCGCTTCGGGCAGGACCTTTGCAAACGTGAACTTGCGGAAAGGATCGCGCATACGGTCGCGGAACGGGCGGAAGCAGAAATTGAACGTAAACTGCGTATCCGTAAGCCCCTCCTTGAAACGGGCGAGCAGATCCTCTTTGTTTTTCTGATGGCAAAGGCGCATGACCTGCGAATCCCTGCGCTGAATGTTGCCGTCCGCGCCGACCGAAACCACGTCGGGCATCACATAGCCTTCGAGCGCGCTGATCCTGACGTAATCGGAATATTGCGCGCAAAAATATTCGTCGAGCGAAGTAAGATATTGCGTTTCCATAATCGGAAATATTGTAGCACGATTACCGATAAAACGCAAGCAAATTCTTTCGGGCGCGAAAAATTCGGGCAAAACAAAAACCGCGGTTTTCCGCGGAATTCAAGACCGTTTTCCGCAGAAATCGACCGCAGGCGAAAATGTGTTACCAATTTTAATATTTATTGAAAATTTATTTGCGTTTTTGCAAAAATTATGTTATAATCTAACATAGTTGTCCGTGAAAAAAATTCAACGGATACCGGAGGTGATCGCTTATGAAAAGAGACCGTATCGACCGCATTGCCGACCTCCTCGATAAACGGGGAAAACTGTCGCTCGAACAGCTCACCGAAGCGTTTCCCAACGTTTCGCAGATGACGCTCCGGCGCGATCTGGTGCTTCTTGAACAGCAGGAGCGCATTATCCGCGTGCGCGGCGGCGCAATGTCCGTCAAGGAAGTGCAAAAAGTTTCCGGCGAGGCTTACGCGAAAAAGACCGCGATCCACACCGACGAAAAAATCCAGATCGCAAGAAAGGCGGCGGGGCTCATCGAAGAGAACGTCTGCCTTTTCATGGACGGCGGAACGACCTGCATGGCGCTTGCCAAAGAACTACCCGACGTCCCCCTCCATATCTTCACGAACGGGCTTGCCGTTGCGGTGGAGCTTGCCAAAAAGAAAAATTTCGACGTGTCTCTCTTCGGCGGTCAGGTGCTCAAAGACAATCTTTCAACGGCTTCCTCCGTTTCGAGACTTGCGTTTGCGAACACCAATTTTGAACTTGCCGTCATGTCCTCCTCTGCGTTCACCCCCGAAAACGGATTTTCCTGCGGGTCGCAGATCGAAGCCGACTTTCTGATCGAAATGCAGAAAAAGGCGAAGGCGGTGTATATGATGCTCGACAGCTCGAAGATCGGCAAGATCATGCCCCACACGTTCGCGCACATGGAGGATATTGACGTTCTTATCACCGATTCCAACTTCCCCGACGACCTGAAAAAACAGTTTATCGCCAAAGACATCGTCGTCATGTAAAAATATTGTTACAAAACGACCCGCCTTGCATATTTTGCAGGGCGGGTTTTTCTGTTGCGATAACGCGGCAAGCGTCGCTTTTCAATACTCTCCGATTCCGAGAATGTAATTGCTCGAAACGTCGAGTACGGCACAGAGGCGCGCAAACGTATCGAGCGCGGGAAAAACGTCCTTTCTCATGTATTTTGAAACCGTCTGCGCGGAAACGCCGATCCTGACGGCGATCTCCTTTTGCGGGATCCCGCTCCCCGCGATGCACTCTCTCATCCTCTGCTGAATTTCGTGCAAATTCACCATTTTTACCCCTTTTCTCTTAATATTAGAAAAAATATCGCATAATATGCGATATTTTGCTTGACAATCGTATAATGTACGATTATAATAGGGGTGAATTCAGCAAAAACGGGAATTCCGTTTTGCAGAAGGCAGTACGGCTAAACTGAATTTCTCCCCCCTTTATAGAAATTCCACCGTCTGCGGAACGCACGGCATACTGCCGTGCGTTCTTTTTTATTGCGGAAAACTATATATCGGAACGCCGCGCGGCATAAACCGCGCGGCGTTGATTCAATAAAATTCATTTATTCCTGACAAAGAATATAATTTGCGTCCAAGTCCAAGAGTTTACATAAATTCGCAAGCGTATTCAAAGCAGGTAATTTACGACCATTTAAGTAACTTGAAATCGCTTGCTGGCTTACTCCTATTTTACGCGCGAGTTCCGTCTGGCTTATTCCGCTTCTTTTTATTTCTTCCACAATCCTTTTTTGTATTTGTTCAAGCGTTATCATTAAATCACCTCTATAAAAAATATTACCACCAATGGTAGTAAAATGCTTGACTTACAACCATTGGTTGTGATATGATCTTTACAAAAGGAGATTATGTATGGAAACAAATGAAAAACCGAATTACAAATGTTGCAACTGTATGTTTTATGAAGGATACTTTATCAAAAAAGGGACGCGGTTCGAGAGAGCGGACAGCGGCTTCTGCTGTAAAAAACAAAATGTCGTTTTCAAACGGGATTGTTGCGACCGTTTCCTGTTCAAATGCAGACGGTTCATCTCAAAATCCCTCGTTTACAAACGGCTCGATTCTCTGCTGACGGATTTTTCCAGCTTACGCGATATTTTAGAGGAGGAAAAACGTGAACGGAAAGAGTACGAATCCGAAATCGAAAACCTGTAAGTCCTGCGCATTCCGCGCACAGATTTACAGAAAATACGGTTATTACATCAGCCCTTTCAAACGTTACTTCTGCACGGAAACGGACAAATATACCGAATTGACCGATACCTGCGACCGTTGGCAAAAAAAGAGCAACGCAGACCCCGACCTTTCGCCCGAACGGCTTGACAAAGCGGAAGAGGATATGAAAGCTATTATCGACATACTGAAAACATAAAAAAAGCGCGGTTTGAAACCGCGCTTTTTTATGGATTCCGTTTATTTTTCGCAATTCTTTTTGAGGGTTGCAAGGTTCTCTTTGAGTTCTTCGGGCAATCTGTCGCCGAACTGCTCATAGTAGCCCGCGATCTCGTCCGCCTCGCCGCTCCAACGCTTTTTGTCGATATAAAGGATCTTTTCGAGATCCGCCTCGGTCATATCGAGACCGTCGAGGTCGATGTCTTTCGCGTAGGGAACGTAGCCGATCGCGGTCTCCTGCGCATCCACTTCACCCGCACAGCGCTTCAAAATCCAGTCGAGCACGCGCATATTGTCGCCGAAGCCAGGCCACAGGAATTCGCCGTTTTCGTCCTGACGGAACCAGTTGACGTTGAAAATCTTGGGCGGATTCTTGACTTTTTTGCCCATTTCGATCCAGTGCGCGAAGTAGTCCGCCATATGATAGCCCGCGAAAGGCTTCATCGCCATGGGGTCGTGACGGAGAACGCCGACCGCGCCCGTTGCCGCCGCCGTCGTCTCGGAGCTCATGATCGAGCCGACAAACACGCCGTGATCCCAGTCGCGGGACTGATAGACGAGGGGCGTCGTAGTCGCTCTTCTTCCGCCGAACACGATCGCGTCGAGCGGAACGCCCGTCTTGGAATTGAATTCGGGGGAGAGGCAGGGGCAGTTGACGGCGGGAGCCGTAAATCTCGAATTGGGGTGCGCCGCTTTTACGCCGCTTTTAGGCGTCCAGTCGTTGCCGAGCCAGTCGATGAGTTTTTCGGGAGCGGGCTTTGTAAGTCCTTCCCACCACACCGTGTTGTCTTCGGGGTTGATCGCAACGTTCGTGAAGATCGTGCCCTTTTTCGTCGCCGCAAGCGCGTTGGGGTTGGATTTTTCGTTCGTTCCGGGCGCGACGCCGAAGAAGCCGTTTTCGGGGTTGACCGCCCACAGCCTTCCGTCTTCGCCCACGCGGATCCAGGCGATGTCGTCGCCCACGCATTCCACTTTATATCCCTTTTCAAGGTAGTGTTTGGGGGGAATGAGCATGGCAAGGTTGGTCTTTCCGCAAGCGGACGGGAACGCCGCCGCCAGATATTTTTTCTTTCCGTCGGGATAGGTCACGCCGAGAATGAGCATGTGCTCCGCCATCCAGCCCTCGCGCCTGCCGAGGTTGGAAGCGATTCTGAGCGCAAAGCACTTTTTGCCGAGGAGCACGTTTCCGCCGTATGCAGAGTTTACGGAAATGATCGTGTCGTCTTCGGGGAAGTGCATGATATATCTCTTTTCGGGATCCACGTCGCACTTGCAGTGGAAGCCTTTCACGAAATCGCCCTCTTTGCCGAGCGCTTTATACACGTCGAGCCCGACGCGGGTCATGATCGCCATATTGAGAACGACGTAAATGCTGTCCGTCACTTCGATGCCGATTTTGGAGAACGGGGAACCGACGACGCCCATGGAATAGGGAATGACGTACATTTTGCGCCCCTTCATTTTTCCGCGCGCGATCTCGCCGCAGAGCGCATACGCCTCTTTCGGGTCCATCCAGTAGTTGATAGGACCTGCGTCCTCTTTGTTCTTGCAGCAGATAAAGGTACGCGCTTCGACGCGGGCAACGTCGTTTTCCGCCGTGCGGTGATAGTAGCAACCGGGAAGTTTTTCCTGATTGAGCTTGATCATCTCGCCCGTGGCGCAAGCCTCTTTTCTAAGCGCTTCGAGCTGTTTTTCCGAGCCGTCGATCCAGACGATCTCATCGGGAGTTGCAAGTTCCGCGCTCTTCTTGACGAAATCAATAACTTTCTTGTTGTCGGTCAATGCTTTCATAGTGTAAAGTGTTACCTCCGAAAAATTTTCAGGGCGAAAAGCCCCTTTCTGTCCTTATATATTATAACATACTTTGCCGTCAATGTAAACAGCGGGACGAAAAAATTTTTCTGAAATTTTTTTCGTAAAACAATATCCGCGCGCCTTTCGGCGCGCGGACGGTCGGAATTTACAATTCGATTAAAAATGTTTATCCACTTCCGCAGGGTCGCGGATCAGATACGGCGTGAGCCCTTCTCTGCAAATAACTTCGGGCGGGTTCTCTCCGCTGTAATATACCGTTATGCTGTTTGTCATTTCATAATCTTTACTGCCGTACTTATCTTCGACGACGATCCGCGTCACTTCTTCCCGTGCATAAAAGTTATGTTTTCCGTAGGAGATCAGCGTTCTGAGCCCCTTGGTGTTCGCGGGGTTGGAAGCCACCAGATAGCGCGCGGTAAAGGTGCGATCGCTTTTTTCCGTTTTGGGGTCGATCGTGATTTCTGCTTCTTTTACAAGTTCTCCGCCCTCTTCGCATTCCCAGCCGAGGAACAGATAGTTTTCAAAGTATTCGGGACTCAACCGAACGGTGAACTCCAAGTCCTCTTCGGTAAACGTATATTGCGGGCGAGTGCTCTGGTCTCCCTTTACATGCACTTTCGGTTGATCGGAAACGTAGGCGATCTCATAGAAGCGCTGCCATTTTGCATACAGCTCCACCGTCGTCGTTTCGTCGTCGATCATGGAAGCGGTCCCCGTATAAACGTTAAATTCGGGATCGCGGTACCAGCCCAAGAAATTATGTTTTTCCTTGGTCGGGTTTTTCAGCGTCTTTTTGCCCGTGAGCGACGTCGGATTATCCGCGTGATTGGTCCCGCCGTCGAGGTGATAGATAATTTCAAACGGGATCGCTTCGTATTTGGCGTACAGGTTGTAGACCGTTCCGCCGAAGCCCGAACCTTCGATCGAAAACGGCGTTCCCACCGGATCGCCCGCGCCGCCTTCCTCCGTCGTCCAGCCCAAAAAGCGGTAGCCCGCCTTCATGGGTGGCGTATAGTGCTCGGTGATCTCATGCTTTTTTCCGATCTGCACGGTGTACTTTACCTCATAATAGTGCTCGATCGCCACGTTGTATTCATAGTGATAATTGACGGTTGCCGTTCCGCACCTGACGGGTTCCGGCTTCTCCTGTTCCTCGTTGAAATCGCACGCCATAAAAGCAAACGCGCATACGACCGCCAACAGGAACGCAAAAATGACGCTACATTTTTTCTTCATGCTCTCAGTCTCCTTTTCGGTTTACTTTTTTATTATATCACTACCCCCCTGATGCCAACCCCAATTGAACACCTTAGGAAAAGATATAATTACTAATAACATGATACCACAGTTCTACCCCCCCCCGTCAAATAAATTTTAGGGGGAACAAAATTTTTTTGGACGCCATTAATCGCATGACGCATATAAATATAAGTCAAACACATATTTATTTTCAGAATCAGAAATGTTATGAAAAAGGTATTAATGTTAATTCCGTTTTAACGCATACTATTTTTATGTGCGGAAGATTTCATTTGGGATTCAGTCGTAAAGACACGCAGAAACTATTACATGACATACCCGATGAACAACAGATCATGTTGAAATTCGGAGATATTTACCCTACTTCCTTTGCGCCTATTCTCACGGCGGAAGAGGTGATTGTCGCACGTTGGGGCTTTGAACGATTCGACAGGAAAGGCGTGCTTATTAACGCCCGTGCGGAAACGGTTACGGAACGGCAGACTTTTCGTAAGAGTTTTTTAGAAAGACGATGCCTCATTCCCGCAAACGGTTTTTATGAATGGGATAGCGAAAAGAGGAAATATTATTTCACGCGAAACGATGGCGGCTTATTATACCTTTGCGGATTTTACCGCGTTGAGGACGGAGAACACCGATTTATCATTCTCACGAAAAACGCAACGCCGCCCGTTGCAAAATATCACAACCGCATTCCTGTGATTGCGGAAAATCATATCAAGCACAAGTATTTGACTGACCTTTATTTTGCGTCCGATTATATTCATGAAGGAAATAAAATCAAACTAAAAACAGGTTAAAATGCGGCTGGATATAGGTCCGCCGCATTACGTTCCGTTTTTGAAAAAACTGTAAGGATGAATAATATGTTCACCCTTTATATCCATATCTTTTATCTTCGGGTCTTTATACACGATTGCTGATTGAATGATGTTGTTTCCGTATTTCTTGCGCAGCTTATCGACCGCCGCATCTAATCTTCGTTGTTTTTCGTCTGTTTCCAGCCCGCCGAACAAATCGAGTTGCTCTGCACCGAAGCAGAAATCGGAAACGGATACGCCGAGTCCCCGCACATAATTATCCCACGGATATACTTCCCGAAAAAGTGCAAACGCCTTCTTCCCGATTTCCAAGGCATTCGAACACGGGCGCGCGAGTTTGCCCTGCTTCTGATACCCGCTCAGATCGGTAGCGCGGGCATAAACATGCACCGTTCGTGCTCTTGTAAGTCCCGCTTCCCGCATACGCGCCGCAACCGAATCCGAAAGCAGGTGTAAAACCATTTGTACGTCCTCTTCGTCTTTTAGGTCGCGGTAAACGGTCAAACTGTTTCCGATCGACTTGATATTCTCTTCCTCGTCTACCGTCGTCACGGGCGAATTATCCTTACCGTTCGCAAAGGTTTGAAGATAACTTCCCCATTTGCCAAGTAAGCGAACAAGCAGGTTTTCGTCGCTCTGTGCCAACTGCCCGATTGTCTTGACACCGATACGGTTGAGCTTCTGTTTGGTTGCGTTTCCTACATAAAGCAATTCTTCCACAGGCAACGACCAAACCACCTCTTTATAATTCTCTTCGGTGATTTCGGTAACGGCGTCTGGCTTCTTCATATCCGAGCCGAGCTTTGCAAAAATCTTATTCCAGCTTACGCCCACGCTGACCGTAATGCCGATTTCCTTCTTCACCCGCTCGCGTATCGTATGGGCTATCTGCACCCCGCTACCGAATAAGTTCAAACTTGCCGTTACGTCCAGCCAACATTCGTCTATCCCGTATGCTTCGATTCGATCGGTATAGTCCTCGTAGATTTTACGCACCTCTTTGGAAACTTTCAGATATTCCCCGAAGTCCGCCTGCACCTCAACGAGCTCTTTCCCGCATTTTTGCCGTGCCTCCCAATACACGTCGCCCGTCTTTACTCCCGCTTTCTTGGCGATCATGTTTTTGGCAAGCACGATGCCGTGCCGATCCTCTTTGTTTCCCACGACAACCACGGGCTTATTCCGTATTTCGGGGCGACGTAAACACTCCACCGACGCATAAAAGTTATTCAAGTCGCTGTGCAAAATCGTCCGCATACGCTATCAGTATGCGTGATATATACTATAAAATGCTAAGGCGGTTTGAACATGATGCAGCCTTGTTTATACACAGATTAAGCACAGCCCCTCCAAATTTTTTTCCTTTTCGTTGGGCTTATCGTGGCATAGCTCTTCCCCAAAGTCAACGGGCAAAAAATTGCTTTGGCTTTGTAACCGAACTTTATATCTTAAAACACCGAGCTTGTATGTTCGGTGTCTTTTCTTTTTATGCAATTTTTTGGTGGTGGCTCTATTTCCTTTTATCATTCATGAATCAACGCCACCGTTGACTTTGGGTTCAAGTTTCCAAATGTGTCGTCTGCAAATGAAGAGCTATGCCTCGTTTGCCCTACCGAAAAGGAAAAAAAATAAAAAAATTTGGAGGTATCAAAGATGCAAAAAGTTGTTTACTCGATTTCAAAGGTGAACAGAGACAAAACTTGGAAAGGTGTTGGTTATCTGGTTGAAGGCAACCTGTTAATTCCATCCACCTCAAGTAAAGGTAATCCGTACATACGGGTGTTTGAGGACGTTACGAAACAGTGTAAATCGTCCGTAACAAAACCCGATGAATACAAAGGATATGTAACGCTTGCCTACGAAAACGTAAACATATTCAACAAAGAAAAAGACCGTTACGAAACTTTGGATTACGTTGAAACGACCTTCTACGTATGGTTCAAACTTGTATGAGGTGCAAAATGCAAAACGAATATTACATGAAAGAATATAAGCATTATGACGGTGAAGCAAATATCACCTTTAACCTGATCGACGTCAATACCGACAATCACACGGTAACGGTCGCCGTAACAAACAGAGGAAAAAACAGCGTTATTACCTACGACCTTATAGAAACTAACGGTTTACTTTCCTTTGAATACGGCGTAATGAACGAAAAAATTTATATAAACAACTTTGAGGAGGTTGCATAACATGAAAAACGAATTTATTATCCCCTTCTATCCGAACATGACCTTTGCGTTCAGGACACATACCTATGCAGAAAACAAGAACACCTTTATCGGTTTGCTCTGCGAAGAAGACGGATTCGTCGAACCGTACTGTAATTTAACGGTCAATCTCTCTGTTCCGTTGGATAAAGACAAAGCCTTTATCGACGTCAACAACATTGAAGCTCGGTTAATTCAGTATTTATCCGAGAACGATTTCATCTCAAATACGGGCTATACGAAACAATCGGGTTACGTCCTCTACCCGCTCTATCAACTCAATCTCGAAAAAATCAAACAGCATCTTGCTTATTACAAAGGAGAAGTACCATGGAAAAACAATACGCATATCTCGTAATCTTTGATTGGAGTACAGAGGATAATTTGGGAATTGAAACAAACCTCTATTCCACCCGCGAAAAGGCAATGGAAAAATTTGACGAATATATCGAAGAAGAAAGCGACGCTGAATTAAGCTGGGTAGGCTCGGAAGTGTTTGATGAAAACGGAGAAGTTAATGACGGTTATAGCCTGCGAACCAACGAGGATACAGATGCCGACGTCGAACTCTTCTGGGAAGTAACGGACGATACCAACGCATACAAGTATTCTATCATCCGTCTGAGAAAAATGGAAATTCAATGAGGAAGAAATCATGAGCAATATTCAAAGACTTGCCGCCGAAGGCGGGAAAAATCACCGTATCTTCGCAGCCACCGTCGTAGACCTTATGCACTCGCAGGGATTTTACGACAGACTCTACCGCGCAATCAACGAAATGACCGACGAGAGCTACAATAACCTTTATAATCAGCTTTCAAGCCAAAATTTTAACAATCCTTTGGACGTAATATTTTGGCTTGAATGTTAGGAGGAAAAACAAATGAAAGAAGAAAATTATCAGCACTGTCTGAGCATCGCGCGAGAGTTGGAGGCGATTGCGGAAAGCGATGTTTACAAATGCCCTCATTGTTTCAAAAGATTCAGATTGAGCGACGCGGAAGAAACGTTCGACGAGGATGACGAGCCCGTATATGCCTGCACTTTCTGCGGCGAAAAGACGCGCGAGGATATGTTGGAGCAGATTACCATGTACGACTATTTCTCAAATAGCTACGATATGGAATTTATCGTAAGTGCAGATAAAGAGTATAAAGGCATACGCATTTGGGTAGCCGTAGGCGGACCGTCCGTTTGGATCGACACAACAGAAAAAATTATATGATTCCATTAAATCTTGAAGCGAAAACAAACGCGCAGAAAATTATTAAAGCGTATCTGGAAGAAAACGCAAGCGAAATCCTTGCCGATAAAATCAACAACGGCGTATGGATCGAGAAGAACGGAAAACGGCTTTTGAACAAAAAGACGTTAGACGGTTTCATGAGCTATGCGAGCGAGGAAGCAAAAAAAGTAGCAGAAAAAGGAGAGCGATCCGCCTGCGTCAGCGACGACGTGGTATTTGGCTGGGCGATCCATTACTTTGAAGAAGACAGTATTGAAGACGGAACGGGACATAACCCCGCATCGAAAACAAAACCCGCTACGCCTTCCTCTACCGTCGTTGCTCCTCCTGCCCCCAAACCCAAGCCGCAAATGTCGCTGTTTGATATGCTTGCAACCTCATACGACATAACCCACGGTACGGACGAACCCAATCCTTATAGAGTTGCCAAAGAATTAAGAGAGAGCGCTCTTGATTCGCAACCCGAAGAACAGGACGAGGAGGACGAAGAACCGACCGAGGAAGAACTGCAAGAAGTCATCGAGGCAATTACCGAGCCGCCCGTTCTACCACCCAAACCCAAAACAACGGTCTCGCCCATGTATCAAAACTATCTGGACTTACAACAACAAAATTCCGATTGCATTCTGTTTATGCGATTGGGCGATTTCTATGAAGTCCTCGGAGAGAACGCCGTAAAAGCGGCACAGATACTTGATCTTACTTTGACCGGCAAAAACTGCGGATTTGAAGAACGCGTTCCCATGTGCGGCATCCCCTACCACGCTTCAGAAAATTACTTTATAAAGCTCGTAAAGGAAGGCTACGCGGTAGCGGTTGCGGAAAACAGAACCACCGCAAAGAGATTTTCTCTTCCTGTCACTGACATGGTGATAGACGAAGAAACGGGCGAAGTATTGAGCAACAGCGAACCCGCAGATGATACCGAAGATCCGCCGTTCGATACGAGCGCATTCGATACGGAAGCGCTCAGCATTTTGGACGAGCTGTTCAACGGTCAGATTACGCTTGCATGAGGTGATGACATGACAGAAAAAGATATTAAACCTATCCCGAAATATATGTTGAAATTGATTGAGAAACGCGATAAACAAGATTCGGAAGATTCGTCCGCAGTCTGCGGCTTTACTGTGATTATCTCTTCCTTTTTCTTCGGGCGCGGCTTATACGGTTTCGTCGTATGCGGGATTGCAATGTAATGACTCCCGTCATAATACACCTTTGCTTCGGGATAAAAGTCGCCTACTTTTTGCGGTTCAGGCAAACGGTATTTCGGTTCTTTCAAGGCGTTCCCCCGCCGATATGATACAGCCCGTTAATGAAATAGCTGTTCTGCGCCTGCAATTCCTCCACGCTCGCTTTTTCCGTTACGTACTCGCGATAATCGTTCAAACCTACCCGCGTTTGACGTGCCATATCGTTGAAATAATCGGAAAAACAATCGGTAGAGAAACGGCGGGCGTATATCTTGCGGTTCATGATATAATACTTTTTATTCTCGATCTTACCGTCCATCGTTCCCCGTTCTTTCTCGATCTTCAACGTATTATATCCGTAGCGGTTATACACCTGCACGTTCCGTTTCCATATCCATGCCGTAATGTTTTTCAGAATATGTACGAGCAACGTATTGTCGCCCCGTCTGAAACGGAAATCGTAATACAGATTGATAAAACGGTTGAAGCTCCACTCGGCAATCATGTCTTCTACCGTGTAAAACGGATATGCGAGCTTCGGCTTTGAAGAACTTGCGATATTAACAATATCGCACAAATCCCGCGCGTCCGCTCCCCAGCTCTCGGGGCGCTGTTCGTCCGTGAATACTTTGATAAACGGGAAGTTATCTACCGTCGCGGAGTGCCTGCACATTTTCAGCCATGCGTTAAAGAGGTCGTTCTTCTGATTCGCTTCCTCGTCCTTCTTTTTCTTCTCCTGCAATTCGAGATTATTCCCCCGCTCCTTACCGATCTCCGTAATCGCCACCACGCCGAACTCGAAGCTCCCCGCATTCGGATTGTTTTCTATCACTTTCTTGCCGAGCCGCAAAACGTCAAAATCAAGGATATGCGCGTGCCGGCTGTTCCTTCGGTTCGCTTGCGGGAAGAAATCGGAGAGCCACATAGGAAAGTTTCCGTTGTCTATCATTTGGTTATCCGTGCGGATCGAATAGTTGGAAACAATCAGGCTGCTTTCTATTACGTAGATAAAGTACGCCTGCGCATACGTTTCCAGCACGTCGAACAGCGTACTCACGCTCAAAGCGTCGTCATAGGAAAGTCCATACCGCCGCGCGTCATAGCCGTATAACTGCCAATGCGCGTTACGGTGATGCAGAAAGCGCGTTCGCTTTATTTTCACCCATTCTTTTACCGTAGCGAGATTATAAACGCTGCCGTATTCCATACACTTTTGCAATTCCTTCTCGAAGCATATCCACGGAAAGAACGGGAACTTCATATCGTTCCGCTGTAATATCTCCAATGCCTTTTGACGGAACATGATCTCTTGCGAGAGCGTCATATCCGTAATCGCCGTCGTCTTTTTCTTGCCCATGCTCCCGCAGGTAATAGACACGATCGGCAGCTCGTTGATAAACCCGCAATTCCGCGCTTCATAGTGCCGAAGCCGCGACAACGCAATTCTTCTGCGCCAACGCTGAAATTTCCGCCATGCAAGAAACAACAAGCTCCAATAGGGAAAGTATCTGAAAGGGATCTGCACGTCGATAAATAACTTGCAAAATTGCCGATAGATAGATCCGACGTCAAACGAGATTGCAAAGTAAAAGTAATACGCTAAAAAGCTCATGACAATCGACGCGAGATTGAAATGAAAAACCCACACGGCGATCCAACATTTCCAGATCCAACTGTGTTCGCGCAGAAAACAGGCATATCCCCTTACAAACCGTTTCAAAGGTTGATAGGTACATTTCGAGATAAACTTAAAAACGACAAGCGGAACGGTGTCCTTATTGTGCTTGACGTTGCTTCTGCCGTACAGCCATTTGATAACGAGCCAAAACACCACGATACACGGCAATACTAACACCAACGCCTTTGAAAGTACAGACAGCGTTTGCGTAACCGAACCCCACCAGCCGACAAAGTTTTCCCCGTTGAATAACAGCTTGAAGTAATTACCTGCTTTCTCGGTAAATCCGTTCCATTCGGACGGTAACTTTATCCCGTTCGTTACCACCTGCGACGGAGCGTTCACGCTCGGCAATATACTATGCCGTATCCCGAATATTTCGCAGAAATAAAAAGCGACCGAATGTCCGAACTCTACGCAGCTCTCCCCGAACCGTAAATACGACGATGAAAACACGAACACGCCAAACAATGCAAATGCAACGCAGATAAGCGCGGTTGCAACGATATTGATAACTCTACGCATGAACTTGTCCTCCCGTGTATATGAGATAGCTTATAAGCAATACGGCAAGAACAATTCCCGCGACTGCTAAAATTCTTTTGATTATTTTCATTTATTTTCCTCCAAAAATTTTTCACGAACCCCTTGACAAAATCGTACATTTTGCATATAATAATAGTACGAAACGTTAAGGAGGTTTCTTATGTCGATTACTGCTACCGAATTAAAAGTAAATCTGAGCAAATATTTATTGCTTTCCATGTCGCAGGACATCTTTATTACAAAGAACGGTAAAGTCATTTCCAAACTTACCAATCCGTTCCAAGACAGGGTAGATATCGTTAATTCTCTTGTAGGGATTATTCCTGCCGATATTACTTTAGAAGAAGCGCGTGAGGAGAGATTGAGCAAGATATGAGAGTATTGATCGATACGTGTGTCGTGATTGACTTGATTCAAAATCGCGAACCGTTTATTAAAGAAGCAAAAGAAATTTTCCACTTTATCGCCAACAAGATTGTAGTAGGATATATTACCGCAAAGGCAACTACCGATATCTATTATTTAAGCCATCGCTGTACGCACGATTCCGCCGCTTCGAAAAACATCCTCAATAAACTGTTTTCCGTACTCGAATTATTAGATACCGATGCAATGGATTGCAGAAAAGCCGCGCTCTCCCCTATTTCCGATTACGAGGATGCCGTTATGGTAGAAACAGCGATTCGCAGTGAAGTAGATTGTATTGTTACGCGCAACTTAAAGGACTTTGAAAAATCAAGTGTCCCTACATATTCGCCGCAAGCATTCCTTGAAAAACTCAAAGCTGATATGGAATAACAAATCATTTCAACGCCGACAGGTTTTATCCTGTCGGCGTTTTCTTTACTCCTCTCTACTCGCCGTACAATTCCTTACAAATCTCCTCTACCGCCGCTTCTATCTCCTCTTCGCTCATATTCTCTATTCTATCCAACCAGCTTTCCGTTTCATTGTCATTATTGTACTTTTCAACCTGTTCCCGTTTCTCTTCCTTTCGTCGCCTTCGCTTTTCTTTGGAGGTATTACACGCCTTTTTCATTGCCTTAAACGGCAACGCAATCGCTTTCCCTATCGCATGAACGATCTGCGGCAAGAACTTTATCAGTAATATCATTATTGCGATAAGCCCTAAAATCCCCAAAAGGATCTGCCACCATGAAAGCATATTTCCCCGCGTGGTTATTTCATCGGGCGGGTTCGTATTCGAGAATACGTCCATGGGCGACATGGCTACGGGGATCACCGTCGACACATTGTCCTTTGTAAAGGTCAGCGAGATAATATCGAAATCGAGATACACCGTCTGTTGCGTTACGTACGCCGAAAAATCTTCCTCTGCCGCCTGCGTTACCGCCGTTTTCACAAGCTCCAAATCTCTGTCTTTACTTGCATTGGAAGCCGCCTGTCCGCACGGTAAGGAAAGCGAAGTGCTCGTTCCGTAACGGAATAGAATAACCGTTTCCTTTTCTTCCGCGTTCTGTCCGATACTGTATTCCGATTTAAGCTTTTGAACGTCGCTCTTATGGATATAAAGCCTGTTTGCGATCTCTTCGTCCGAGCCGTTCAGATCGGACGCGCTTATCTTAATGATCGCGGGCAAGCTGTCGTAGTTTGTTACCACACTGTAACCACCCCATATCCGTTGCCACAAGCTCTTTGTCGTTTCGCGCCAGAACACCTCGAACGTGTCGCTCGGAGAAATCTCGCGGTAGTTATATCCCCGCTTATGCCCCTCGTCCACGAAATCGCAGAATAAGGATTGACTGTATCCGTCTCCGTAATAGGGCGCGCCGAGCGTTTTGGAATTGCGTTTGAATTTCTCCATAATATCCGAAGCCACGACGCTGTAATCTTGACAGTTTATGCCATTCGTATAAAATGCCGCGGCAATCGACGAGGATAATCGTTTCATCCATTCTTCGACCTCGCCTTCCTCTTTCATTTTTACCGTTACCTTGGATATCCCGTCCCACCACGAATATTCGTCCTTCATCTCCCAACCGTCGTAAAGCGTAAGCATCGTTCCTTTTTCTTTGAACCATGAGGAATCGAAATCACACAACGCGCAAAACAGATAATCGTAACCGTTATTGACCGCGCCCAAGCCTTTCCCGCGCAGTCCGTCTATCGCGTCGTATACCGCCTTATCTTCCGTTACCAGAATAAAATTCGTAACGTACTCGTACCACTCGTAAGCGATCTGCGTCAGCTCCCCGTATTCCTCGAAGAACTTATTCGGAACGCGGAAGAAACAACTGTTGAGCTGGGATTGCTGTCCGTGGTAAAAATCACCCTCTTTGTAGTAAACGGTATGATTGACGTCCAGCGTAATATAATCGTCGAACCCGTCCACCTTGCACGCGAGCGAATCCGTTTCCGCCAAGTCCGAGCCGTAACCGAGCGCATAGCCCGTATATGTATAGGTTTGCGCGCAGGGATAGTCCGTGATCTTACTCTGCACGCACAGCTCGAAGCTACTCACCTTGTACACGCGGCTCTCCGCTTTTATTCCCTTTAACAGAGCTTCCCTTTGCGCGTCCGACAGCTTGATACGGAACTTATAGAACCGTCCCTCATAACCCGCCTGTTTGGAATAGTTCAAAAACTCCAATGCGTACTTGGAATACCTGTCCTTCTCCCCGAACGTAAACTGTATCTTGTTGCGGTCGGCCGTTACGTCGATCGGCGTATCCTGCGGGTTATAGAAATAGACGTATAAACCGTAATCGTCCTGCTTCTCCCCGTAATAGGAATAACAAAACTCTACGAAGGACAAAAGCTGCGGCTTTCCGTCTGCGTTATGCGGGTAATCTTCCAAAGCGAAATCTTTACCCGCGATGGTTGATCCTTTCAGATTGTCCATCACGTTCGTCTGCTCGTATGCTTCTACGATATTTCCCGCTTCCTCGGCAGAGGCAGACAAAGTTAATTGCCTGCCTAATACCGAAATAAAGCAAAGAAGAACTGCGAGCAATACAACGCCGAATTGTTTTAATATTCTTTTTGCCATAGTTCCTCCTTTATTCGCGCATTAAATAGAACATAATTGTGATATCCCCATGCGGCATGGTAAAACTGTATGTACCGTCGCTCTGTTGATCCAAGTAAAACTGTTCGTCCATTTGTTCTCCGGAACGAATACAAACCGCTACTCCCGTGATTTTCAGCGTGGGATCGTAATCCTCGAATACGTCGCTCAAATCTACCATCGCAACCGTGAACGTAACCACGTCCCCCGCCTTTGCTCTGCTCGGACAATCCACGTCTATGGATAACACCGAACCGTTCCCCAGCATATCGTATTCTATCGTGTAGTACGTTTCCGATACGATCAAGTCCGCCTGTATGCGGAGCGAGATCTGCGATTCGGGCATAACGAACGAATAAACGTGTTCGCCAACGCTTGTGATAGGCACATACCGCTTCGGCTCTTTCTCTACAAAAATACTCATGTCGGTGATCTCATAATCCCCGTCTAAAATCTCGAACGTAAACGTTACCGTTTCCCCGCCTTGCGCCTTTTGTGGAATGTTGCTGCGAACAGGAACAAGGTTCGTTATATCTCCCAAAGTATAGGAAGTAATACTGTATTCCTGCGTAGAGGGCTTTTCGGGCTGTTCGGGCTCAATCGGCTCTTCCGCTCCGCTTCCCGTACCGCCGAATACGATATGTGTTTTATCCAGCTCGATCCCCACAACGCCCGCGTCTAACATCTTAATGTCGATATTGTATTTCACGGCGTTATTATAGCTCGATACTACCAGCCTGAACGGATACGGGTTGTTCGCATTCGCGTCGGGCGGTACGATCAACGTCTTGCCCGCATACGCTATCTGCAAAATCTGTTCAATTTTCGGCTCGTCCGGTAGCGTGAACTCGAAGCCCGTTGCGCCCTTTTTCAGCGCAAACGCCGCGTTCAGGTTCTCCGCTTTGGAAAACTTTTTCTTTGTTCCGTCCTCCGTAAACTCGAAGTCCTTATCCGCATGGGGAACGATCTCGACGTTGTAATCTTTTGCTTCGCTCTTTTCCCCGTCAAAGGTGTACTTGACGTTGAATTTCTTTGTCGTACAACACGATAACTCTAACTTGCTGTCCGCCGATAAAATTTGTTTCCCGTCATGCTCGACGTAAAAGGTCTTAAAACTTTCGTTGAACCCGTTGGTGAACTTATAGACGACGCCGACCACGGCGACCAAAAGCAGCGCAATCAGCACATACGCTATGATCTTTGCAACCGTTTTTCCTTTCATGTTCACCTCCCTACCTTAAAACGTGATAGCGGAATCGGCAACGGACAGCCCGTTGATCGACGTGGAGTTCGTAACGTGCGTTACCATGAGCGCGGTCGTCCATTCGTAGGAACTGTGCGTACCCTCCACCGTCAGAACCAAGTCCCAAAGTTTTTGCGTTTCGTTCTTCAAGGCGCCGCTTGTCTCCAAAGAAAAATAGTTGAATACGGTATTAGCGTCCACATTCGTCAAGGGGGTATCCGAAGAACCGCCGAACGCACTGCTCGAATAGTACGCAAAGTGATATTTGGAGAACAGCGCGTCGTTACACAGTTCTAAAGAACCCAAATCCGAAACGCCGCAGACATAGCTCCCGCCCGGCGTTACCGTCATTGCCTTTTGGGATATGATCGCCTCACCGTCATATTGGATTCCGTAGCTCGTACCGCCCGGAGCGCCCGACGCAACACCGCCACAGATAAGCCCGCCGTTCTTTAACGAAAGCGTTACCTTAAACGTATCCCCCACGGTGTAGTCCTGCGTTACCGCAAACAGATCCAACGCGAGCCTTCCGCCCGTTCCTTTTTGTCCCGCGGCGACCTCTAACGTTACCTCGGTATCCCCGCCCCATACGGGAGAAAACACTTTTTTCCCGCCCGACATTTTCAAATACGGGTTTGCACTGAACCGCACTGCATAATCCACCGCTACCGTTGCCGAATACGTAGGATTATCCACCGACGTTACCGTTACCTCGATCTGCTCGGCAAAGGCTTGCAAGCAGGAAACCGTTGCCGTTTTACTCGTTACATAGTCCGCGTTATCCCATTCCAGCGCTACATAGTCCGCAACCGTTTTTTCCGTCGCCCACTCCGAGGAAGCGTTCTTCCATGCAATGCTCCATTTAACCGCCGTGTTCGTAGCGTCGTTGTTCGGACTGACCGTTGCCGTGAGCGTATATGCCGATTCCGCCTGCGGAGAAATACCGTTCTCCTCATACATGGCACGCGGAATCTTCATGCTCATGAGCGCAATCTGCGTCTCTTCGGGCGTTCCGATCACCATACCGCCCGTATCACTCATTTCGGGCATGATGTTTTCCGCCGCTTTATTTGCCAAGATAGCAAACAGCGTAATACCTGCCGTAGCGACCAGAAATACTACGGCAAGCAAAATAGATATGATTTTCTTTGTTTTACTCATGATTCCCTCCTCATAAAACGACCGACGTTTTATTCAAGTCCATGCCGTTGATCCGAGAAGCGTTGGTATAGCCGTTCATGTAGAATACCGTGCTTTTAGTAAGCGTAGAATACCGACCTGTAACCGTTACCGTAAGCTCGAAGAGATCCAGACTTTCATCATAGTAATACTCGTCCTTCGTCTGCCCCGCATACACAAAACGGTTCGTGAGATCGGCAACGGATACGTCCGTATAGATATCTCCGGGGCTCAAATCCCCGCGTCCCGACTGCAAGCTGTGCATATCGAAATTATCCACGAACCATTTCACGCCGAAATATAATCCCTTGTTGACAACAGAATGATTTTCGATCTTGCTCGAATCGGTCTCATACGTCGATGCGTTGTAAACCCCGAACTCCAAATGATTCGTATAGTTGCCTGGCATACTTGCAGGACTGCGTACCATGAAATGGTAATGATCGCTGATTTTATAACTCACGTTAAACGTATCCGCAACCGTATAAGTCGTGTCCTTGCTCTGCGTCAGCGAAGGCATGCCGCCGAGCGGAGTACCGTTCTGGTTGAGCTCCACTTTCACCCCCGTTCTGCCGCCCGCAAAATTGCAACGAACCGTGCCGAAGGAAAGCGATATATCGTTGAGCTTCTGCGCATAATCCACGCTCACCGTTCCCGTTACCCCTGCGTTATCCTTTGCCGTAGCCTTTACGATAATTTGCTCCCCGAACGCTTGCAGACAGGTGAGCGTTGCCGTTTTGCTCGTAACGTAAGTATCCCCGCTTGAAAGCGTTACATAGCTCGTTACCGATTTCCCGCTCGCCCAACCGCTGTCTGCGTTCTTCCAATTGATCGCCCATTCCACGCCCGTGTTTTCCGCCGTATTATCCGGCTTCACGGTCGCCGTGATCGTTACGCTTTCCTGTCCGCTCGTAGCACTCTCAGCTCTTGCGGAAAGCAACGATATGCCCCTGCTCTCCTGCCCGTTCACGACAAGCGAATTGCTGTAATCCGTTGTTGCGGTATCTTTATCCTCGTCGGGCAATTCCTTCTTCTCGAACCAACCGAGAATAATTCCCGCAAGCATGACGCCCACGACGATAAACGCGATGAGCGTCAATACCCATTTGAGCGCGTCGCTCTTTTTGTGTCGATTTAATTCGTCTTTCATATAATCCTCCTTGAATAATAAAATTTTGGCGGCTTGCAATGTTTTCCCACCACAAGCCGCCGTGCCGTTACTCCTTAACGGAGCAACATGTTGAGAAGCGTCTTATCCGAATCGCGGAAAGGCTTTACCTTGCACTCGTAAATCTCTCCGTTCTCGTCCGCCGTTCTCACGCCGTAAGTATTTCCTTTCACGACTCTGCCCGTGCTCTCGTCCTTGATCTCGTAGGGCGTGAGCGTAAGCTCCGCCTTCATCTCGTTCCCGAACACGATATCCAGAACCGTGTACCCGCCTTTATCGGGCGGAATAATGGCAACTCTCACGTCCTTCCCGCGCACCGTGCCTTTGATGAAATACGAAAAGTATTCCTTACCGTCTTTCTCGAACGTATCCCGTTCCACAAAAATGTTCTTGTTCTCTGCCATGATAATTTCCTCCTGTTTACGCCGCGTCCTTCGGCTGTCTCGGCGGCGTAAGGATATTCGCCGCCTCGGTCACGCTACGCACCTTTATTTGGTGCTTCGCTCAGTTCGCTATGCGCGGAGAGTTCACTGAACTTTCCGCAGAACGCATAGCTCACCCTTTCTTTCTCGAAATTGCTCTTGCTTCCTCTACCGTCTTGCCCTCGGAAAGCGCCTTCTTGTACTTGTAAATTCCGGCGTGATCCGATTGCGCAAGCAGATACCCCGAACGGATTCCATTCTCGTACTCCGTAAGCTCCTGCCCCTCTTTCGGTCCGTAGGTATGCACTCTTTCCTTACGGTCTTTTGCATATCCCTTGGCGCGCTTCGAAGGCGTCATCCAACGGCGTTCGTTGTAATTACGGTGTCCCGCTGCGGGTTGCTCTGCTGCGTTTCCGTTTTTTCCGTCTTTTGCCATAAACTGTCTCCTTTTTGGATTTGCGCTTTATAGCCGCGCTCGGCTTCGGGAAGATTTACTCGCGTTCCCCCGATTTTATCGGCGCGTACTTCCCTTATAAAATTGTAGTTTTGTAAACCGTGCGATTATTTTCGGAACGCTACGTTCCCCGTGAGTCTTACGGAAGGCGGCCGCCCTTTGCTTGCAAGTTCCGCAAGGTATTCGTCTCTTTCCTTTCAGCGCCTGTTTACACGTCCATTTTAGCCGAATTGATCCGCTTTGTCGGGGAACTAAATGGGAACCGTTCCGAAAGAAAAGACAAACCAAAAGCAAACTTCCCGGAACAAAAAGGAAACTTAAAGTATTATGCACATGAAAAAAGCCCCGATCGTTATCGGAGCTTTCCTTCTCAATTCACATACTTTCTCGAACACATCGTAGCGGGCAATCGCTTACCGTCTATCTGCCTACGGCTGCCGAACAGCTTTTCGTATTCTACGTCGCGTTGCTTCGTTCTACGATAATATATATCGTGGCTGCAAAGCTCGGCATTTTCTACGAGATTGTCTTTCACGTCCAAGACCTGCTCGACGATATACAGTTTCGTGCGATACACGTTCGTGGCGTCTTCCCAATCTTGCCGCATTCCCATTTCATTCACCTCCCCCTTTATTGATTTCTTCCAACAAATATTGACACAGCTGACGGTTTAACCGTTTCACATATTCCAACGAACAATCCCAATCAAAGGATAATACCAGCTGTGTGTTGTTGTTGACGTAAAGCGATACATACACGTCGTACAATCTGACGGGCGCCTTCCGCACTGCCGCATTGTACCGCTCCACTTTTTCCGTTACCGTACTCGTTCCTACCGAACGCGCCGCGCCGTCCAAATCTTTTTGCTTTGCGTAATAATAACGTATTTCCCGCAAATCCGCTTTTACTTGTTTCAATGTAATCATAGTAATTCCTTCTTATCTCTCGGAGAACAAAACACGTCGATTATGGAAATCAGCATCTCCCGATTTTCCCCGTCCGTATGCGCTAACAAGCCTATGATCCATTCCGCTTGCTTTCGGCTGAAATACTTCATATCGGGAGTATAATCCTTATCGATAAATATTCCGCCTCCACGACCCGATTTTGTATAGACGGGTATATGGGCTAAAGAAAGCGCTTCTATATCCGTTTCGATCGTCCGCTTACTGACGTCGAACTCGAATGCCAAATTCGCCCGCGTTTCTTTTTTGCGGCGGCATAACGCCAACAATATTTCTTGTCTGCGTTCCCATGCCGTCACCCCGCAATCCTCCTTCGTTGTTTCTATGACTGCATTCTACTACCCAAAGTCGAAGATTCTCTTCGACAATTTCAAAAATTTTTTATAAAAAAATCCCCGATAGCGTTTTTCACGCCGTCGAGGATTTATGGTTTTCTATGAAATTCTTTGGCAGTTTTCCCGTTTCGTTCCTCAAAGCGTCGCTGCTCTCATATATTCAAAAAATCTTTTCTGTATTTCACCCCGAAGTATTCTGCGAGCTTTACCATGTCCTCGTCTTTAATGGTGTTGATGCGCGGGCGGTTACAGGTAAGCATATAGATTTGTGCCGCCTTCTCCACCGTTTCGATAAGTCCGAACGTTTCGTCCAAAGTCTTGCCCGCGCCGTAAATGCCGTGCATTGCCCAGATGACGAGGCGGAACTCTTCCATCTTCTTTGCGGTCGCTTCCCCTATCTCGTCCGTCCCGCATAGCATCCACGGCAACACTCCTACTCCGTCCGGAAAGACCACGATGCACTCCGTGCACATTTCCCAAAGCGTATGCGTGAACTTCTTTTCGTCGAGCTCGTGAACGAAATTCATGGCAAGCGTATAGGTCGGGTGAGAGTGTATGACAACGCGGTTTTCGGGATCCACCTTTAACCTTGCGATATGGCTCATGAGGTGCGCGGGAAGCTCACTCGTGAACTTGCCCCCGTCCGAATATCCCCATAACAGCTCGGCGTTCTTTCCGTCCTTTGAAATACGGAACAAACCGAGATTCTCTTCGGGATTCTTCTCCACGTTCTTGAAATATTTACCCGTTCCCGTTACGATAAAGTATTTTCCCGCAAGCTCGTTTGCGTTAAAGCCCAAGGGAATCGTGCGGAGAATACAGTTAATATCGAAATACTCCGCTACTTCCTTTTCGTCCAGCATATAACTGATATTCCCGCCGTTTCTCTCGTCCCAGCCCAAACGGTACATGTTCGCCGTCGTGTCACACATCTCTTTTACAAATTTTGCTTCTAAAATGTTTTTCATCATCACACCCTCTTTGCAAGAACGTCTTGCTCGTACTTTTTCACTTGTTCATACCAATCGCTTCCTGCTACGTTTTGGCTCTCCAAATATTCCCGCCATACCGCACCGAACGGTAATGTTTTGAGTTCTTCGTTCAATACCATTAACTCGGTGAAATTTGAACTGTCCTGCAACTCTTTGAGCTTATCGTTTGGAAGTAGCAAAGCGTTTAATAATGCTTTCCGCATATTTCTTGCGCCCACCACCCAAGCCGCAATACGGTTGATGCTTGCGTCGAAGTAATCCAACCCGATCAACACTTTATCCGTCGCGTTGTTTCTTACGATTTCCTTTGCAATTTCCTTCGTTTCGTCGTCGTATAAAACAACGTGATCGCTATCCCAACGAACGCCGCGCGTAACGTGCAAAGCAACCTTATCGTAGAACGCAAGCAATGCGGGGATTTTATCCGAAACATATTCCGTAGGATGATAGTGCCCGTTATCCAACAAACAGCAGATATTATTCTTTGCGGCATAATTTTGATAGAATTCGTTACTGCCTACCGTGTAGCTTTCGATACCTACGGCAAACACTTTACTTTCCACTGCGACAATGACTTTATTTTTATCATAGGGGACGGAAAGTATTTCGTCCAAAGATTTCTTTAACCGTAAACGCGGCGTTAATCTGTCTGCGGGAATATCCTTGCTTCCGTCTGGAATCCAGATATTCATCAAGCAATGGCTGTTCATTTCCTTTGCAAGGTATTCGCTTATTTTCAAACAAGCCTGCCCGTGCTTTACCCAAAACTTTCTTATATCTTCATCGGGCGAAGAGAGCGACAAACCGTTCTTCATTTTCGGATGCGAGAAGAACGTAGGGTTAAAGTCTATCCCATCTAAACCCAATTCCTTTGCGAACGCTACCCAAGGCGCGAAGTGTTCGGGGCGGTATGCGTCTCTATCCACCTTTTCGCCGTTTAAGATCGCATAGCTCGCATGAAGATTCAGACGCTTTTTGCCGGGAATCAATGAGAACGCAAACTTGATATCCTGTTTGAGTTCCTCGAAGTTTCTCGCCCTGCCTATGTAATTCCCCGTTACCTGCAACCCGTCGCCAAGCGCGCCCGCTTGGTCTAATCCCACTACGTCGTCTCCCTGCCAACAGTGGATGCTGATAGGAATTTCATTCACGGCTTTCTTTGCCGCTTCGCTGTCTACGCCATAAGCGGCGTATGCTTTTTGCGTAAATTCACAACTCATACTTTGTTACTCCTTATTTGTATCGCCAAGTTTCCAAGTGCCGTTGCCTCGATCGGCAACGCAATCACTTCTTTTTTCGTCGCCTCTGCGGTCAACTTATTCAAGAGCTTGTTCTTCGCTCCTCCGCCCACGATATAGAGCTTTTGATACGTTTTTCCCGTATTGCGTTCCAACTCCTGCAAGGCGTTCATGTAGCTGATTGCAAGGCTTTGATAGGCGCAACGGAAGTAGTCGCCGATCGTAACGGGCTTTTTCTCTTCTCGCTCGAACCATTTGTCAAACGCTTCTTTCATACTCTTGGGCGAAAGAAACAAACTATCGTTTACGTCCAGATAATCGTAAAAGGTACTTGCCGCCGCTTCTTCGTCTATCTCTTTGAAGGGTTTTTCAGGACACAGCTCGTCTTTCAGACGGTTGACGACCCACATTCCCATAATGTTCTTCTGATAGCGAATATACCCCACGCCGCCCTCGTTGCTCCAATTCCCTTTGCGGCTTTCCCCCGCAGTATTTGCCGCGGGGGCTTTAATGCCGAGAAGCGACCACGTTCCCGAAGAGATATAGGGGGAATTTTCTTCAGACATGGGGATTCCCTCGATTGCGCTTGCCGTATCGTGCGTGGCGCACAGAACCACTTTGATTCCCTTGTATTTGCCCACAACCGTCTGCGGTTGTTTGAGCGCGGGAAACAGACTTTCAGGCAAGCAGAGTTTGCTCGTGATATATGTATCGTATTGTTTGGTATCGGCGTTAATAAGTCCCGTAGTGGTGGCGTTGGTGTATTCTTTTACTTTCACGCCCGTGAGCTTGTACATGAGATATTCGGGAATCATCAAAAAGTCCGTAACACCCGCTAATCGTCCGCAGAGTAAATCGGCGTACAGCTGATAAATTGTATTGAACGGCTGAAACTGTATCCCCGTCCGCGCATATAGCTCTTCAAACGGGATCAGCTCATGCACCCGTTCGATTGCCTCCGCTGTGCGACTATCACGGTAGGCGTACACGGGCAAAACCTCTTTCTGACCTTTTAGATGAACGTAGTCACAGCCCCATGTGTCGATAGAAAGACTTTCGATCTTCGGGTACTTTTTCAAGGCTTCGTCTATGCCCGCTTTCACGCTCTCCAACAATGCGGAAATATCCCAGACCAAATGCCCGTTCTCTTCCTTCACGCCGTTATGAAAACGGTATACTTCGTCTGTCTTTATCTCATCATTTTCGCGCCACCCGACGATATGCCGCCCGCTCGACGCCCCGATATCTATCGCTATATAATATTTTTTCATATCTTAAATCATAAATACTTTCATTCTTTCATTCGGGGAAATATTCGGTTGATGAAGAACGATCCGCCGTTTTGCGTCTGACCCTAAAAAGCTCATACAGTGTCCGCCGTCGTTATCGAATATGATTTTTTCATATTTGTATTCGCCGAAGATTCCGCTACCGCTCACGCTTTTTACAACTGTATAGCCGCTCTTCGAAATCGTAGACCATAATAAAACGATTTTTTCGTTTTCTTCGTATAGCCACGGTCCTTCCGCAACGTATCCTCTTCCTTTCTCGTCCCCGATTTCGATTGCAATACCGCTTTCCTTTCCGCTGATGATTTTTTTCGGTTCTCCGATAAGTCCCGTCAAATCGTCCTTCAATTCGGCGATAAACAAGCTTCCGTCGCCGTCGCGGGAAATAGGCGTCATCCATTCGTTGGAAAAACATAGATACGGCTTGTTTTCATAACAAAACAAGGTCGCGTCCAGACAGCCCCAACCCTTGGGAGTGATATATTCTCCCGTAAGCGCTCTGAATTCGCCGTCAAGCGAATCGGAAACGAAAATCAAACACCCTCTGCCTACGTCCTTGCGGAACGCCGATACAAGGAGATAATATTTACTCTTGTATTTATGCAGTTCGGGCGCCCAAAGGTTAGTATAAGAATCGAGACTTCCGTCAGTAATAAGTGACCGCTTTTTCTCAAAATTTTCCAAATCGACGGACGAATAGAGCGTAAAATCGCTTCCTTGCCCCCACGGCTCTTCCGTCGTCGTGCCGAGCAGATAATATGTTCCGTTCTCTATGAATACGAACGGATCGCGGATATGAATCTCTTCCCTTTTCATGTTGTCATCTCACGAATGTGCCAACAAAAACTTTCATATTCGTACAAGTGCGGCACAGGCACGCCGAAATGCACGAGAACGCTTCCGCTTGCCGTAATGCCGGATTCTTCTATCCTATACAGTTTCTGTTCGTCAAGCCCGAACAACCGCACAAAACAATCCTTTTTATACCCGTTCGGTTGGGCGCGAAGTCGTTCGCACACAACGTAGGCTTGCGATTTATCTTTGGAAACGAGCATTTCGCAAAATAAGTCCGTTTCAAACGGATTGCTCAACCGGAACAAGTCACCATTCAGAATCAACGATTGTATTTTTTTATAGGAAATAATCTGTTCCTTTACGGCATGTTTCTCTTCGTCCGACAATTTCGATAAATCCAATTCGTATCCCGTAGCTCCGAGCGACGCTATCGCTCCGCGCGTGGAAAACGGGATCGTTCGCCCCGTCTGATGATTGGGGCACGCCGAAACATGACAGCTCATGGCGCTAACGGGATAACAGTACGACGTGCCCCACTGAATGCGGGCGCGGTCGTAAGCGTCGGTGTTGTCGCTCGTCCAAATTTGCGGAAAGTAATAGAGCATTCCCGCGTCGAACCGTCCCCCTCCGCTTGCGCAGCCTTCAAAAAACACGTCGGGAAAGGCAGTCGTCAACCGCTCCGCCAAGTCGTACACGCCCAAAATATATCGGTGCGTAAATTCGCCTTGCCGCTCGGCAGGCAAATCATTGGAATAGAACTCGCTCATGCTGCGATTCATATCCCATTTTACGTAGGAGATTTCGTTTTCGCCGAGAATGTTACGCATTGCCTCGAACACGTAATCCACGACCTCTTTCCGCGTAAAATCCAGCGTCAACTGATGACGTCCCCTGATCGACAATTGCCCCGATTTTCCGATCGCCCAATCGGGATGCGCGCGGTATAGCTCGCTGTTTTCCGAAATCATCTCCGGTTCGAACCAAAGACCGAATTTCAGCTCGTTCTTTTTGCAACGTTCGATGAGCGGCGTAAGTCCCTGCGGAAGTTTTTCCGTATTCAAAAACCAATCGCCCAAGCTCGAATCGTCCCAATTCCGCTTCCCGAACCAACCATCGTCAAGCACAAAGGTATCTATCCCCAAATTCGCCGCCTCGTCGATGATGGGAAATAACTTTTCATAGGAAAAATCGAAATAGGTTGCCTCCCAATTATTCACGAGAACGGGGCGTTCGACTAAGACCCGTTTGGGATCGATTACGCACTCGCGCAAAAAATCGGCATATCCGCGCGACAATCCGCCCAAACCTTCGGAAGAATAACTCAGAGCGACCTGCGGCGTTACAAACGTTTCGCCCGCATTGAGTTTCCAATTAAACGCAGTATCGTTGATTCCTCCCTGCAAACGTAGCGTATCATTATTGCTAACCTCCGCCGTAATACTCCACGACCCGCTGTATAAAAGCTGTACGCCGTAGCACTCCCCCGCCATTTCGGAAACGCTCTCCCCGAGCAATGCCGCAAACGGATTTGTCTGATGGCTCGACGCGCCGCGCAAACTCTGCAACTTTGTAACGCCGTGCCCGAGCGGAGACAGTTCGGGCGTGCGTTCCGCCGTCGGATTTCCGTGCAGACGCAACAGCGAAAACTTATGATCGGGCAGATCAAGCGCAAAGGAAAACGCCCTGCAAAGGCTCACGGCTTCCCGACCCGTATTCCTGATTTCCGCATAGCGCACCAATACATCGGAGGATTCGCGCACAATATAATGCAGATAAATTTCCGTCGCGGAAAAATCGTCTTTCAGCGCAACCGTCAACGTTTCGTCGCCCGCTCTCGCATGCGGAAGTCCTTCCACGTTCGGCGCGCCCTTTTCAATTTTGTACGATAAATAACGGAAACGGCTCATTACCGCGCCGTCGCCACGACGGATCAGCACGCACGGCTCGTGATAATCTCCGCGCCCGTATGAGGGATATTCGCTCCACAGCTCGTTCGTGCATACGTCCCGACCGCCGTCCGCGCACAGCGCATCCTGCGCCGACCCCACTTTTTCCGCAAGATAAACGGCGTCGGATTCACGGATTGCTGCGCCGTAATATAAGTGTTGCAGGTATTCTGCTTTCCCGACGCACATGACGTAAGCATAATTTTTTCCGCGCAAATAAAATGTTTTTCCGTTTTCTGTTATCATATTACCCATTTCAGATTCCGAACATAAGCGCCTTTCCGCTTTTCAAGCGAAAAGGCGCCATAGTTCCGTTATCGTAACTTACGTTACTCTGCCGAATACTTCCAATCCTTGAAAGTAATCTGCGCTTCGTTAATCAAGCCAACGCGGGTGTCTTCGCCAAACGATTTTTCGGTGGAATAGGCAAGTTCTCCGTTTACGTAAAACTTATATCCTTCGGCGTCATGCACAAGCTTTATGTTCATGCTTCCGCTTTCAAACGGATTGCTCGCCATTGAACCACCCGCTGAGACAACTCCTTGAACTTGATTCCAAACCACGTAGCGATACGTGCTGTTATCCTTGTTGTATTGAACGGTAAACCGCAACGCATCGTCACCGGTTCCCACCATAAACCCTGCCATGGGATACCTGTCGGTCGGAGTCGGCATACCTGTAACCGTTGCCTCCAAAACATAAGCGGAACGATTCGCAACCCCGACAAACCAACCGCCGTTCAATGCCGTATTTTCAAAAACATAGCTTCCCGTCGCATCGAGCGTGTAGCGACTGTCCGTTATCCATTCGTTGATAATCGGTCTTGCATACGCAATCTCTCCGACCGCATAACCCGTTCCGTCCACCTTTAAGTCCTTCACGCCGTCTTGCGTGAGAATATGATACGTTCCATTGGGAAGGCTGATCGAAAAGCCGCCGTCCGTTCCTGCATGACATGTATAAATAACGCCTCTGTCGTCGTAAAGAGTAACCAAATCGGCATTGCGATCCGTCACCGTTCCGCTTACCGAATAGACGGGTAACTCCGCATAATTCCAATCAGCGAATGTGACCCGATATTCGTTATACAAACCTACGCGAGTTCTCGCCCCGACAGATTCGGTGCTTGTTGTATAGACGAGCCCTTCATTAACGTAGAAGCTGTAAGCACCGCCTGCATATTCGAGTTTTATATTCACGCTTTCGCTTGCAAACAAAGTCACCACGTTATTTCCGACGATCGGGGTATCGTAGGAACGCCACAATACGAAACGATACGCGCCGTTGTCCTTGTCGTATTGAACGGTAAACCGCAACCAGTTCTCCTGTGTTCCGACCATAAATCCCACACAAGACCAGTTCGCAGTATCGGTCATATCTTTTACCGTAGCGGAAAGAACGTACGCCTCAGCCGCCTCTTTCGCAAAAAAGCCGCCATGGTATTGCTTTTCTTCCGCCGTTTTATAGGCGCCCGTCTTATAGTCGATGTGATACTGCTCGAAATTCGGAATCCATTCCGTAACAAGCGGTTTTTCGAACTTGACCGCATTCACCATTGCCGCTCCGCCGTTCACGGTAACCGCTACAACGTTCGTCATCTGCGTCGCGCTCTTCGCGGAAACATAATATGTTCCGTTCGGAAGATTTACCGAATAGCTTCCGTTTCCATCCACTTTACCCGTGTAGGCAACCGCCCCGTTTTCGCCGACAATCGTGACGGTCGTTTCGGCGTCGCCGTTCGTCACCGTCCCGCTTACCGCATAGGCAACCGAATAGCTTACGGAATGATCCTTTGTTACCGTAAATTCGGCTACCGCTTTGCCGTTCTCCTGTCTCACCTCATAGCCGGTTCCGTCAAGTAAAATGCTGAACGAAGACGGGGAGACAGACGCGGTAATTTTATCTCCGAGTAAAACCTTTACCTGTCCGTCCGTGACCGTTGCCGCCTCGCCGTTCACCCGAATTTCCATGCCTTCCGCAACGGTAAGCGTTTTGCCGAGATAGTCTTTTACAAACTCTCTGCCGACCCCATAGCTCCAATCGGTAAACGTAACGTCGCGTTCGGCAAACACTCCGAGCGAAAGCGTTTCCCCGTCGCCGAGCGCGCCCGCAATCGTATTGCCGTTATCGAAGCTATCGTTTTCCGAAACTTCTGCAACAAGATTGTCGTTTACATAAACAAAATATCTTCCGCAATTGTGAACAAGTTGCATCTTCGCCGTGCCGTCCGCACCCGTAAACGGATTGGAAGACAAAGCGATCACCTTTCCGAAATAGTCGGACGTATCCCACAAATCGCGCCAAATGACGACGTCGTAATTTCCTCCTCCAAGACTGCGAATTACAAATCTCACCCAATGATTTCCGCCCTTGTTCAGAATAACGCCCGCGGAAGGGTTTTCCGTTACACCAATATTTTTCATCGTTGTTTCGAGAACGAACGGTGAACCGCTCGCTATTTCGGTAAAATATGCGCGGTTATTGGTATCGCCGTGCTCGGTTTTATAATTACCCGTTTTATAATCGAGGGCAAAGTTTCCCGTCTCCGCACGCAAAACAGGAAGCGTGAAGTTGATGGTTTCTACCGTAGTTTCTCTTCCGTTTACGGTAACCGTTGCAACGTTCGTGATTTTCTTCGCGCTCTGCGCGGAAACATAATATATTCCGTCCGCAAGCGAAGCCGTATAATTCCCTTTTGCGTCCGTGTTGCCCGTATAAACTACGATTCCCTTTTCATTGGCGATCGTAACGATCGTTTCGGCATTTCCGTCCGTAACCGTGCCCGTGACCGCATAGGAAACGGAATAGGTTACGGTGTGATTGCCCGTTACCGTGAATTTCGCAACCGACTTGCCGTCGGTCGCTTGCGTGGCAATCATTTTACCGTCCACCATAAACGTTCCGTTTGTCTGACCTGCCAAAGATACCGTCACTTCGTCGCCGAGAAGAACCTTTCCGTCCGCAACCCGCTTTCCGTCTACCGCCAAATCGAATCCCTCTGCGGTAACCGTTTTGCCGAGAACGTTCCAGATATCGTCGTAGGAATCGGAAACGCTCCAATTCGTAAAGGTGATCTGCCGTTCGGCAAACAATCCGAGATTGATTTTACCTGCGCCGAGCGTATTTGCAATCGAATGGGTATCGCCCGCCTGAATCGCCTCGTCCTGCCCGATACTGTAAATCAACGTATCGTTGACGTAGAAATAATAGACGTTGCCCGTATAAATCAAACGAAGTTTTGCCGTGCCGTCCACGCCCGTAAACGGATTTGTTTTCAGGGAATTATCGTCAAAATTGACGACCCGAACATAATAAGGGCTATCGGGATTGTCATAGACATCGTGCCAGATCAACGTATCGTAATAATCGGTCACGTTGCCGGGGCAAGCGAGACGGAGAACGAATTTGATCCAATTGTTTCCGCCTGCGGAGACGATGAAGCCGACAGACGGCCACGTCTTGTCGCTCATATCCTTGACCGTCGTTTCCATAACGAACGGCGCTCCGCTTTCAGCCGTTCCGATATAGCAACGGTTATTCGTAACGCTGTATTCGGTGGCGTAATAACCCTCGTCGGTAATTTTGATGTTGCCGACCTCCACATTGAGCGGCGTAGAGCGGATATCGTGCGTTCCGTCGCTGTTTACGGTGACTTCCTGCGTAGCGGCGTCCTTCGTTCCGAAGGTAACGAAAACGCTGTATTTTCCGTCGGGAAGGGTTACGCTGTATCCCTTTGCCGAGGTCGCGCGCACCGAATAGACCACGGAGGCATCCGACAGAGATGCGAATTTCAACGTTGCTGCGGTAGCCTTGGTATCCGTTCCGGAATATACCATTCCCGTAATCGTAGAGGACTGTTCTGCGGATAGCTCCTTGAACGTCACGGATATATCGGCGGTATCGGTTACCGTAACGGAATATTTTCCATAACGCTTTACGTTCTCCTTGCAGTTTGCGGTAATATCCGCGCTTCCGAGCTTAATTGTATCGACAAGATATCCCGATTCGCAGATTGCCTTAAAGGTAACGGATTCTCCCGCCTTTACCCAAGTCTGTGCGCACTCGATTTTGCCGCCCGCCTGCGCGGTCACGTTTACGGAATAGATGTTGCACTCGTTCAAACGAGCTTTCGCCTCGTCGTCGGTGTACGCCTTAAAATCGTATCCCTTATAGGTTGCCGCGCGGTTGCAGTTATAGAGCCCGACGTACACGCTGTCGTTCAGCGAAGAAACGCGTTGCGTTCCCAAATAAATTCCGTCGGCAAAATAGAAGAGATCCGCGCCGTATTTGATCATCTTAAATTCGACCGCGCCCTCCTTTTCCGTATTCGGAATATCGCACACGTCGTCGCTTACGTGCCATGCGGAAACAAAGTTGTCGAGCGAACGCAGATGATATCTCGCAGGCGCTTGTACGCCGTCTTCCGCCGTGTCAACCAAAGTATTGTATTCGAGATAGGGAATAAATTCCTGACCCGTCGTTGTTAAAAGATAGAAGCCCGATCTTCCGTCCCGATACATGGCAAGCCCGTTCGTATCGTATACGATGCCGTTATCGGTGTCGTAAAGATAATCTCCCGGGTAGATCGTCATGCTTGCCTCGAAGTTGTTCGCAAAACCGTTGCGGAAGAAAATATAGTCGTATTCATAGGTTTTATCCAAACTCACTTCTCCATCGGAGAGCTTATCGAGATTCCATCCCGCGGATTTTGCAAACCCGTTCTTCGCGTCGCCCAACACCGCGTCCGCCGCATCGGCTTTCGTGTAGCCGTTCTCGTCGAACTCGTAATACATCGCCTGATAGTCGCGGCGCCAGCGCTCCGAAACCATTCCGAGCGTACAGAGGGAATACGTCTGTCCCTCGGCAATCACGCGGCATCCCGGCAATACGTACGCTTCTTCGGGATACCAATCCTCACTCACCTCTACGCCCGCCTGCTCCCAAGGCACGAACACCTCGAAGGTTGCGGAAACCGTTTCTCCGCTGTTTACTACGCCGTCCACCCGAACGCCGCGCTTCATCCTCTCGCCCTTGGTGCAGTAATTTCCGAACACGTCCAAATAGAATCTGCCGCGGTCGGTATAAGAAGCGTTATAGAGCTTGCCGTCCTGCTTGCGGAACGTGTAATGATATTCGAGGCACGTTCCCTGCGTGACGTTGAATTCCCCGTCGCCCACGATATTGTCGTCGTAGAGAACCGCCGCAATGTATAAGCCGTACTTCGTCGTAAACGCCGTCGTCTTTAACCAAACGCTTTCGTTCACCGCGCCGTAGGGAGCGCAAGTCGTGTACCAATTTTTATTTTGCCAGCGCGCTTCGTCGAGCGAACCGTCGATTTTCATATCGGCGTCGTTTTCGCCCTGCCAATCGCTGCGGTAAGTGATCATATAGTCGTTTTCGGGAGGAGCAGCGTCCTTCTTATCCCCGCCGCAGGCAACCAACCCGCAAACAGAAGTAGTTACCGCAAGCGTTGTCAACCCGATCAACAATGTTTTTCTTTTCATAATATTATACCCCCAAAATCACGATTTCCGAAATATCGATCGCTAAATTCTTCGAGCCGTCGCGGTTTTCGGTCAACAGCTTGCTACCGCCTGAAATCTTCACCGTAACGGAGGTTACTTTGATACTGTTGAAATCCGCAACCGCGGGCGCGCAGGGATTGTATGCGAATTCGTCCGTTTCGCTCAAATACGCCTTAGGATATTCCAAATCGTAAATAACGGCTTTTTCGTAATCCTTGCTCATGAAATCGGCTTTTTCCGCAAGCGCAAATTCGATGACGTCAATCTTTGAAAACGCGGTTTCCACCTTCTGCGAGTTATAAATCATGATTGCGCGGACGGTTACCGCTTTATCGAACTTAAACGTAATTTCGATATCGCCCTCTTTGCTGTATGCCTGATTTGCATTATACGCATACACGGGGATAATTTCGTCCGTCAAAAAGTCTTTGCCCGTACCCCCCCCCTTGACTTCGATTGTTGCGGTTTTCGCAAAATTTTTATACCCGCTCACCGATTCAGGCAACCATTGCAAATAATCGGAGGGACCGTTTACGACGATTCCGTTTTCGGTAAAATGGACGCGGTCTGAGAACAAAAATCTGCCGGGCGAGGATTCCATGCTCGTCTGATTTCCGTGCACGTGATAGACGGCATAAATTTCGCTTCCGTTATCGATGAACGTATGATGTCCCGAACCGTTGGCGTAATCGAGCTCCCTGCCGCTGATGATGGGATTTCCCTGTTCTCTCGAAATTTTCGTAAAAGGTCCCATCGGGGAATTGCCGACCGCCTGCCAGACGGAATAGCTCGGATCGGTATAACCGTTCACGGAATAGGTAAGGTAATACTTTCCGCTGTGCTCGATGCACTGCGGACCCTCCATTACGTAGTGATCCACCACATCGTCGATATGTCCCGTCTCCTGCTTGCCCTGCAATTTCAAAGCCGCTTCCGCACCCTCGTCCGTGGTAACGGTAATCGCGTTGGGCGCAAGCACAAGTTTGATCGAATCGTATTTCGGCGTCGTCCAATTCTCCATCTCCATGCAGTAGAAATGGCAACCGTTATCGAGCGCGTTCGTCACCGTATCGCTGCTGACCTCCGCCTTGAAATAAATGTAGCGCTTTCCGTCCTTCGGGTCTTTGAAAGGAGAAATGTCGATCACGGGCATATGCCCGCCGAGATCGAGGTTTGCTTCGAAATTGACGGGAGGCACGTTCTTTCCTCCCTCGTCCTTCTGAACGGATCTGAACGGACCGACCGGCGTATCCGACTCGGCGACGCCGATATAGAATCCGCCTCTCGTAACGCTCTCCGCCGCCGATTCTTTTGCCACCATATTGTAAAACATATAATATTTTCCGCCGTCGAAAATCACTTCGGGCGCCCAGCAGTTCCCGTTATCCTTCCACGATTCCCAATCGGTTTCATAGCAGGCGACGCTGAATCCGTCCATCATCGCGCCCGCGGGCTCCCAATTGAATAAATCCTTCGAGCGGTAACAGCGGATCGCCGCGCCGACGATTCCCTGTTCCTTATATTCGGGCGGAAGATAGCCGATATTATAGTTTCCGTAATAACCCGCCGAGGTTCCCGTGATATACGTATAGTAGTATCCGCCGTATTCCTCGCTCTGCTCCTTGCTCACATAAATCCCGCCGGGATCTGCGCCCCAAGTAACGGTGTCGTTCTTTCCGAAAATTTCCGTATTGTAGTGATTGCCCTGTATGCCCGTGTCGTAATTCAGCTGTACGGCGTTACCGCTTCCGCAACCCGCCGCGCCGAACAACAAAAGTCCGCAGGTCATAAGACAACCGATTGCTTTCCCTCTTTTCATCATGCCGATTTCTCCCTTATCAATTTTTATAATTTTGAAGTTTCGTGTTCGTCATGTCGATATATTTGTAAATATACTCGTTAAACGACATCGTTCCGTAACGGACGAGCGTATTGAGCGGAATGGACCAAGTGTCGATCCAAGCATCGTCCTTTAAGTACCACCAATCGCCTGCTTGCGCTTCGCTCAACGAATCGATGACCGCGTCCGTATTTTTAATTCCGAATACTTCGTTCATCTTTTCGCCCGCAAGCTGCGCGTCCGATTTGCAGACGGAAGCAAATCCCTTTTCCGCAAAAATCTTCTGCCCTTCCGTCACCAACCACTCGACAAATTTGATCGCTTCGTCCTTGCGCGCCGTATTTTTACGGATAACGACGCTATACCCCTCCGAATGGGACGCAACTTTCCCCTTTGTTTCCACCTCGTCGCAGGCAGGGTCTTGGGGATCGGTATAGGTCTTATACTGCGGCATTCTTGCAATACCCCAATCAAACGTGCATCTTTTGTTGAAAGAATCGACGTTCGCATACGTTTCCACCAACAGCGCAACCTTTCCCTGCGAGAAGTAAGAGGAAGAAGGCGTATTGTTGAACACCGCAGGCGACGGGCAAACACCCAATCCGCCCTCGGCGGAGAGGAAACAGAACCGCGAAAACGCGTCGTAAATGGAAGGAAGCTCTTGAAGCGCACCGTCCTCTTTTTCAGCTTCTTCCGCAACCGCGCTACGAAGCTCCGCCTCCTGTCCGTTCACCGTATAGTAAAACGTCGTATTTCCGTTCGTCGTATAGGAAACCGTATCCGTTTTCTGCGCGTTCAAAATATCCTTGAAGTCCAACGTTTCGCCCGCTTGATATACCGTTCCCGTATAGGCGCCTGTATACGTCTTTCCTTCCTTTACGATATAGTTCGGCGTTTTATCGGCATGGGAATAAACCCAATCGCCGTTGCCGTTCGAAAGATCCTCCAAGCAATCGCCGCCGACCGACCAGCCGTAATTGAACCACCACTCGGTATAATATCCGTAGGTAGCTTTGGCTGCGCTGTTCTTGGTCGCCATGCTCACCATGCCGACGTCCTCGATCTCGTCCCAGTTGCAGGCGATCCGATCGTTGAAAATCATGAGCTCGCCCGCAGACGGCGCTCTCCAAGCCGAACCGTTAACCTCTCCCTCGTACGGCACGTAAGGATTTTCGCGGTAGAATCCTTTATTCGGCACGGTGAAATTCGCAGGGATACCGTAATCCGATTTCGTTTTTCCGTTGCGATCCTGCGCCCCGTTATTAAAGGCTTCGAGCTCGCTCTCCTCTACGCTGATACATTTAATTCCCGCCTGATTCATCGCCGTCTGATTGTAGTAAAGCACGGTCGAATCGTTATAGACGGGCAAACCGTAACGCGGATCGCTCGCATTCGAGGTCGTCTTTTCCGCATTATAGTGATAACGGATTTCCTGCGATGGATAGAGATCGTCCAGAACGCTCTGAGAAATCGAATCGGTAATATCGAGATAGTTATTGACGTATAACTTGAAATGACGGTCCCACGCGACGGCAACGTCCGGACCGGACGAGGACGACATGACCGAATTGAGCTTGCTCTTGTTGTCTTTCAGCGGTACGTTAATACCTCTCACCTTAATCTGATCTTCTTTCCCCTGCGTATCGTTGTATTTATCGATACAGTCCCAAAACACAGCCTGCACAGTAGATTCCCCCGTAAACTGGAAATCCAACCGCGCACGACCGTCGTCCCCGCATGCGGCAAACGGCAAAAGCATGCCTGCCGTTAAACCGAGCGCCAAAACGCTTTTTCCCAACCTGTTCATAATATACCTCTTTTTTATTAGATTTTTCTTTTTTTATCCTTTCACACCCGCGCTGATAGAGATCCCGCTGATGATTTTATTTTGAAATATCAGATAGATCAACAGCATCGGCGCAAGTCCGAACACGCCTGCCGCCGCCAACAACTGACGTTCCCCGCCCGGTGTATCGAAAAACTGCAACGCCAGCACAAGCGTATACTGCTGCGGATAACGGCAATAGATGAGCGGACCGAGATAGTCGTTATACCTCGATATGATGCCGAAAATAAACTGCGCCATGAACGCGGGCAACGCCATCGGCAACGCAATCATGATAAAACTCTGCAATCTTCCCGCGCCGTCCATTTTCGCCGCCTCGAAAATGGAATCGGGAACGCCCATGAAGTACTCCTTGATAAACATGATCGTTACCATGCCTCCGAAGCAACCGGGAATCAGAAGCGGAAGAGAAACGCCTTCAAACCCCGTCCAACCTAAGCGATCGAAGAATAAGTACGAGCTCGAAGTCGCCACGCACCCCGGAATCATGATCGTAAAGAGCATGAAACGGTACAGCCATTCCCTGCCGGGGAAATACAACTTCGAAAAGCCATAAGCGGAAAGTCCCGAAACCAGCGTTCCCACAATCGTAGGAACTAATGCATAAAGCATCGAATTCAAAAATGCAATAAACGGATTGATTCGTACTTCTCCCGTCATTTTCTCGAACATATACGAGAAATTCGTGAAATCGAACCCTTCCTTCGGCCACCAAGTAAACTCCAAGGCGTTCGCCTCGCTCAACGTCTTTACGCTCGTAATCAGCAAAACGTAAAAGGGAACGAGCGTGACGATCGCCATCGCCGCCATCGGCACAAGCACCTGCCAATTGATAAGCGAAATCGCTTTGGGCGTATATTGCCGATATCCCGCCTTGCGATTACAGAAACGGTTGAATACGATCGCCGCAACCGCAACTGCCAAACAGACCGCAAAGACCGATAAACCGACCGTCCTCGCATTGCCGCCTTCCGCGGGAGTAAAAAACGACAGAATCAAAGCGCAGACGCAGACGAGAATACAGAACGGGATCGCAATGTTATATATGATTTTGAACGCTTTATATCCGCCGTTCAAATCGCCGTTTTTCTGTTTCATATTATCAGAAGTCATAGCACACCCACTTTTTCTGTAATCTTAGATTGATCCGAATGACGATAAAGATGATGATTGCCAGAATCCAGCCTGTTGCGGACGCCATGCCGAAGCCGAATTCCATGGAATCGTTGAACATCATCGTATAAATCCACATTGCGGAAGTAAGCCACGGTCCCGTTTCCTGACTGTTCTCCCACAGGGGAATTCCGCTTGCGCCGCTTGCAAGCACCTGCGTTTCCGCATAAGCCTGAAAGCACCCGATGATCCCCGTCGTAATCACGAAAGAAAGCGTGGGCGTAATTGCGGGCAAAGTGATCTTCCAAAAGCACCGCATTTCGCTTGCGCCGTCTATCCGCGCCGCCTCGTAATAAGATTCGTCGATCCCCGACATCGCCGCCTGAAACATGACGACGTTGTAGCCGATGCTCGACCAAACGCCGATCATCATCGCGCTTAAATGAAACGACCACGGACTGCTCGTCATCCAACGGAACGCCTCATAGCCGAACGTTCCCAGAATGTGATTGAATACGCCGATCGTGCCCTCGTCGATCAACATGCGGAAGGATATGATGATGACGGAAATCGAACACACATAAGTAACGAAGAAGATACCGCGCAGAACGTTTCTTGCGATTTTGTTTTTGACCTTGTTGAGCATGACCGAAATCCAGAGCGAGATCACGATTCCGATCGGAAGTTTCAACGAATAAATCAGCGTATTCAGCAACGAATAGCCGAATTTCAAGCCGTAATCCGAGAAAATTCTCCTGATATTATCGAACCCGACGAACGTTGCGCCTTCGAACGTCGGCTCCTGCAATCGAAAGAAAACCATAACGAGAGAAAGAATCAACGGTACTGCCGAAAAAATGATCCACCCGACAAACGGAAGAATCGCCACTGCGGCGTTCCCGAGATATTCCTTTCTCTTATGCTTATTGATTTTGACTCTTTCCACCTCATCTCTCCTTCGAGCGTCGCGCTTTTGCTTCCGCTCTCATTTTCCACCCTTTTTGCCTCACTCCTACAATATCCTCCTTTCTTTATTCCGAAACGGAAAACGGCACATTCTTTTGCACGGGATACTGCTCTCCCTTCCAACACAACACCCCGCCGCCGCAATCGGACAAGACGTTGATTTTTCCTTGCGTATATTCCACCCGAACCTTGCCTTCGGGAAGCGGGACGGTCGCGCAGAACGATTTATAGATTCCGGGATTCGGACAAATCTCCCACGTTCTATATCCCGCCGAGGTAGGGCGTACGCCCGCTACATACTTTCCGAGAAAACAAATCGGACCGCTTCCCCAAGCATGACACAGCGACTTTCCGTAAGGCTCGTTGTACATGGCGTAGTGCGCTTTGCCGCTCATTGCGGGGTTATATTCCTCCCAGACGCTTGTCGCTCCCAAACGAAGCATTCCTCCCCAATAGGAAGAAATACTCCTTTGCGCAATCTCCACACGATTGTTTTTACAGAGCGCCATCAGCTCGAAAAACTTAAAATACGGCGTCGTGATCTGCGTTATTTCATCGTTCAACAAAATTTTTTCCAGAATCAGATTGCTCTCTTCCTCATTTGTAAAATCATATAAAAGCGCAAGAATGTTCTGATGACGGTTAACAACCCGTTGCCCCGATTGAAACCCGTCGATAAATCCGCCCGCTTGCTTATCGTAGAAATATGTATAAATCATTTCCTTCAACTTGTTTTCGTCTACGGACGATTTATAATTTTCCCCGCAAATTTCCGCAATCTTTTTCATGCAACGCGTCGCCTGCCAAAGCAAAATTTGTTCGGCGCAATGCGGCCCTTCTTTATCGAGCGAATCCGCCCAATCGATAAAAATCCAATCTCCGGGTCGCTCGCACACAAACCCGTTTTTATCCAGCCGACCCGCGCAAAATTCAAACAGCGCTTTCACTTTACTGTAAATCTTTCGGATAAAATCGCTATCGTCTGTCAAAAACCAATAATCGTACACGGAAATTATCAGATAAAACGAATAATCGTTGATCGTATTCACGTGTTGACGGTAAGGAGGCGTGCCGAGCAGAGAAAGAATCGTGCGCTTGATGATTTCCCGATCGAAATACAAATAAGGATTGATCATAAACGATTGGTAGGCATCCCCGCCCCACACCCATCTGTCCCGCTTGATTCCGTCGAGATAAAACTCGCGGGAATTCAGATGCAGCGTATAAGCGCTCATTTCAAATATTTTTTCGACGTTCTCATCGTCGCAGATAAAGCTGCCGACGTCATTCAAAGGAAGATATTCGTATTCCGCATAAACATCCCCTGCGGGAACTTCCGACCGAATGTAGACATAGCGGAACGCGCGCTGACGAAGCTTTACCCTCTTTTCTGAAATATTTCTCTCCATTAAAATGGCATTTTCGGTATCGAGCGCCTCCTCCACGCTCTCCCCGTAATACACGTCGAAATCCTTGCCGATGCCGTTTACATATAGAAATCCGAACAGTTCTTTCCCGAAGTCGTACAGCGTTCCGTTCGGGTAAGCGGTTTCGCATACATAATCCACCCGTTCGTAACAAAAAGGGAAAACCTCCACATTATCGTCGGGAGAGGTATATCCCGGAACGCAACCGACCGAAACGCATTCCCATGTTCTGTCCGACACCTTCCACGTTTCGTCCGAAACGATTTTATCCCCGTACACAAATACGGCGGGAAGTCCGTGTATCTTGCAGACGTAAACGATCAATTCATGCTTTCCTGCGGGCATCGAATAAACTCCGTTTACCGCACGTTGCGGTTCGTTGTCGATCCGCACCTGATACTTGCCGTTGGCTTTTACCCGAAACGCCGTTGCTTCCGCAAGCTCGCATTCCCGCACAAACCCCACGTTCATGTGAATGCCCGGATAACTGATAAAGGCGGGATAATCGTCCCCGTATGCTTCTCTTCTGCTGTTCAGTAAATTGCTGTGATAAATTTCATAATCTCCGTAATACCAAATCCATTTCGGTTTCAATCCCATTTTGTTTCCTCTTTTTTATTCAGCCAACCGATCATATTCAACACCAAAAAATTCCAATTCTGAAAGCCCTGATTGCTGATTCCCTCTCCCGTTTCGGGATCGTAATATTCGTGCATCTCTCCGCATTTCTGAATATCCCGACCGAACAGACGGATCGTCTTTTCCGCAAGCTCTCTCGCTTCGCGCTCATAACCGTAAACCGCCAAGCCCTCGAAAACCGTATAATTCGAAATGCCCCACACGGGTCCGAGCCAACAGGACGGATTACACGAAGTTTCCACTTTGTACATCTTTTCCATTTTGGAAAGTGTACGAACGCCGTACGGCGCAAAAAACGTTTCGGGATTCAGATAATGCTCTGTAACGATACGCTTTGCCTGTTCCTCCGTCGCCACGCCCGCCCAAAGTGCGAGAAATCCCGACCAAACTCCGATCCTCTGCAACAAACAGTTCCAATGGCGCGGACTGCCCGAATGTAACACGGCTGTTTTATCGATCGGCAACAAATTGATATCGACGCTGTAAAAAAAGCCGTCGCGCTCGTCCCAGCATTCTTTTTGGATTGCGTCCTTCAATGCTTGCGCCGCCTCCCGATAGTATGCCGCCCGATCGGACAAGCTATATTTCGCCGAAAGCTTTTCCATCGCCAAAAACTCTTTATACATCAAACAGTTAAGAAAAATCGACGCCGAACTTTTATTCGGGCGATAATAGGTGCACGGATCGTTATCGACGCCGATCGCACAATCGTCCAACCAAAAGAACAAGCCGCTCTCGTGCAAACAACTTTCAAAGTAAAAAGAAAGGTATCGCTCCAACCGATCGAAATGCTCGCTCAACCAACCGAAATCGCCCGACTGCTCGCAAACAAATAATGCGTGTTGCGCCAAAACAGGCTTATGTACGTTCGTTTCCTCTTTCTTCACGAAATCGAATCCGCAATGTTGCGGCGAAATCAAAATCGGCATTTTTCCGTTCTCGTCGGTATGTTCCAAAAAATTCAGGATACACCCTTTTTCGTATTTCTCGATTTCTTCGATTCCGTCAAGTTGCCGCAGGGCGATATTCGTCAGCCAAGAGTCCCAATCCCATAAATCGTTCGAATAACAACTTCCCGGAACGATAAACGGATATTTCAGAATTCCGTTCGGTTCACGAAACATTTTCCGATATTGCGATAAGACATACTCGCGTATCAGCCGAATATAATTTTTCGTGTCAAGCTCCAACCTCATATTTTTTCTCACGATAACCAATCTATCTCGTCTTTATCAAACACCATTAACATACTTTCTTTGACCCAAGCAAACGGATCCTCTGCGTTTTCCGCCTTTTTATATTCCCGCGGACTCATTCCGCAATATTTATTAAACACCCGAATGAAATAGGAGTAATTGGTATAACCGACCTTTTTCGCAAGCTCCGCATCGTTTTCTTCCGTCGTCTGGTTGAATAACGCACAAGCTTTGGAGATACGGTAACGGTTCAAAAATTCCGTTACGCTCATGTGTACCATTTCTTTGAACAGGTGTTTCAGATAACTCTCCGAAAGAAGCACCGAAGACGCTATCTTGTATATATCGAGTTCTAACATATAGTTGTCTCTGATATAGGCAACCGCCGTACGGAACGAGCGTTTCTTTTCCAATTTCAATTCCTCGGTATTTTTCTTTTTCATGTTTTGGTGAATCATTTTTGAAAGAATCAATAACACATACGCCGAACGTTCAAATTCATACACCGTATCGTTCCCGTATGCGTCGGTTAACTTCACCAGATTATTGATAAAAAAATCAAACTCGTTCAAAAACACATACGGCTTTTCTTTTGTAAACCCGCACTCTAAAAACAATCCGTCTAAATTCTGCCCGTCGATCGTAATCCATGAATAAGTCCACGGGTCTTTTTTATCGGGTTCATAGGAATATGTTTCGTTCGCATAAAGCAAAAAAACAGCGCCTCTCCCTAAAACTGCTTCTTTCTGTTCAGCGCCGTATTTCAAACAGCCTATGAACTTTTACAAAAGGAGTATCTGAAATGACGAACGAATACGATAATTACCTTGAAGAAGAAGGCGTGCGGGAACAGTATATTCGCGGTATGTGCGATTTTAAGATTGCCGTTATTTACGCCCGATATTCCTGCGACCGTCAGAACGAACAATCAATCGACGGACAGCTTCGCGTATGCAAAGAATTTGCCGAACGTAACGGCATTAAAATCGTTGCCATCTACGTCGATAAAGCCATGTCGGGCACAAACGATAACCGCGACGGCTTTCAACAAATGCTGAAAGACAGCGATAAAAAGCAATGGGATTATGTGCTTATCTATAAGTTGGATCGCTTTTCCCGTAACAAATACGAAATGGCGATCCACCGCAAGCACTTAAAGGATAACGGCACAAAAATTCTATCCGCTATGGAAAACATTCCCGATAGTCCGGAAGGTATTTTACTTGAATCCCTTCTCGAAGGCATAAATATGTACTATTCGGAAGAATTATCGCAGAAAACGAAACGCGGCATGAACGAAACACGCTTGAAAGGAAACTTTATAGGCGGCGTTATCAATTACGGTTGGTCGCTTACAGACGTTATCGACAAAGACACGAATAAAAAGGTTGCCGCCAAAGTTATAATCAACGAAGAAGAAACGCCTATCGTCAAAGAAATCTTTACAGAGTATGCAAACGGTAAAAATCCTATTGATATAGCAAGAGATTTAAGCGCACGCGGTATTCTCAATCGTGGCAAATACTTCCGAGCCGATACTATCTACCACATATTACGGCAAGAGAAATACACGGGCATTTACAGAATCAACGGTTGTTCCTACGATAAAATCTATCCGCCTATCGTTCCTATCGAAGTTTATAACGTAGCGAAAGCACGAATAGACGCTAATAAATACGGCAGTCATCCGCACACAGACCAACCCTATTTATTAAAAGGAAAAATCTTTTGCGGACATTGCGGAAGGCGTATGACCTCATTCGCAGGAACATCCAAGTCCGGCAAAGTCCACCGTTATTATAAATGTCCAAAATCCGAACCTTGTCCGCAGAAACGAACCTATAAAAAAGAATTTTTAGAACAGGCAATCACAAAAGCATTCGAGCAAATACTGTCAACGGAAGGCAATTTTAATTTGCTTGTAAATAAAATTCTGGAAACATACAACAACGGACTTTACGACACCTCTACTCTACGAATTGCCGAGAAAGATAAGGCGCGTGTAGAAAATTCTCTTGCAAATCTGATTTCGGCTGTTGAAAACGGATTTTTCTCCGAAACTACAAATGCACGGTTAAAGGAATTAGAAAATCGAAAAAAGGAACTACGGGAACTGATCACCGCCGAGAAAAGCAAAGAAGTAAAACCGCTCAAACGCGACCAAGTAGAAAATTATATCGCATACGCAATAGGGCAACCGTCGCAGACGCTAATGGATTTACTTGTACGGAAAGTCTTAATAAAGGACGACATAATAGACGTTTATCTGAAATATTCTAATGACTGTCCGGAAGATACTGTAAAGCGCGGACGTCCCAAAAACAACAAGAACCCCGATCGGAACTTATCCGAACGGGGCTTTCTTTTTATGTCCTATACTTATTCATTTATCGCAGAGCCAAAAGGTAGAAAATGTAAGTTTTCGATACCAAAACAAGGCGAATGTAAAAGCATTCTAATTCAAATACTTATATGAAATCTATATATTGTGGTTTTTGACTGAATTTACCGTCATCAACCACAATATAGGTGTTCATGTGAGGTTGGCATTGCGCCCCCCCTCATCGTCAAGCAATCTTTTGCACTTTTTCACATTTTCGCGTTTGGCTTTCTAAATAAAAACCGCCCGCGCATGAAAGCGCGGGCCCCCCCTTTAACGATTCAGCTTTCGGAAACGGTCACATACGCGCCGCTGTCCGCATCCTGAAACACGATATAGAATCCCTCTTTGTCCGTAAAGGGCGATTCGGGAACGAACGTGCAGTGATCCTTCATATCCTCCGGCGGGTCGCCGCTCTTTTCCACCGCGACGCAGAGGTATTTCGGCTGACCGTTTTCATACACGACGCCCAAAAGCGCGCTCTCCGTTCTGACCCATTCGGAACGGGGGAACACTTTCAAAAGACGGGTATCGGCGGGGAATTTTTCAAAGGCGCGCGCGATCTCGTCCCTCACTTTTTTATAGTATGTAAGTTTTCCTTTCGTGCCGAGGAAAGGGCGGATAACGTCATCATCTTTTTCAGGATCATTTCCGCCCGCCTTTTTTCGTCCTTTTCCTTTACTTTTGCCCGCAGTATCTTCATCCCGATCGCCCGCTTGTAAGCGTTCGGAGAAGTAGTCGCTCTCTGCAATCGCCTCGTCGTTATAGGAGTACGCCCCTTCCCGAAAGGGAACTTTGTCCTCCGTCTCCCCGTCGGGTACGTCCCCCGGCACGGGCACCGTCGGCGCGCGCGGAACGTTCGGCGCAAGCGGAGGAAATTCCGTGGGCGATACGGGGATCGCGGGGATATCTCCTTTTTTCCGCCCGCTGTTCGAGAGAACCTGCAACAGATCTCCGACGGTCGCGGTGCTTGTTCCGCAGCGTCCGAATACGACGGGCTGCGCTTCGTCCTTGACAAAGGCGATCAGCACCGCAAACCCGTCCTTGATCGACGGCGCGTCGGGAATCGAAAGCGCCTCGCCCCCGCCGAGGGAGAGACAAACTTCGCTGTTTCCGACCTTGATCACGACGGCGTATCTTCCCTCTTTGAGCGCGGCAAGACCCGCCGCGCGGACTTTCAGCGTCAGTTCCGTTCCGAACCGCTCCGCATACACCGCTCCTGAAAGGGCGTTCCCGTCCGCGGAGAATCCCTTGTTTACCTGTTTTAATACGGCTACTCTCTTTTCGTACGCCATGATCCCTCCCTGATAAACGTTCCGTTTCCTTTCCATAATAACTGTTCTCTCCCCGAAAATCAGCCCGCACTTTGTCGAAAAGATTCCCTTTTACACGAATTTATTTAAGAATCCCGCAATCCCTTGAAATGAAACGTTTTTTGTGCTATAATAGCTTTTATGAACATGATCGATCCGATTCCCTATCTCAATCTCATCAACGGGGAAAAGAAGCCGCTGTTTGAAACATATTTTGCGCTTCTCACCGAGTACAACAACCGCTTTAACCTGACCGCGATCACGGAAGAGGCGGAAGTTTACGAAAAACATTTTCTGGACAGCGTCGCGGGAGAAAAACTCTTTCCCGAACACGCAAACGTTTTAGAAGTCGGGTCCGGCGCGGGGTTTCCGTCGATCCCGCTCAAAATTTTAAGAAACGATCTCAATTTCACGCTTGTGGAGAGCACGGGCAAGAAATGCGAATTTCTCAAAGTCGTCATCAAAGAGCTGAATCTGTCGGGAATGACCGTTCTCAACGAACGGGCGGAAGTTCTCGCCAAAAACGCGGAATACCGTGAAAAATACGACGTATGCTGCGCGCGCGCGGTCGCCCGCCTCAATACGCTCTCGGAATACTGCCTGCCCTTCGTAAAGACGAACGGACTGTTCCTCGCCTATAAAGCGGACGCGGACGAAGAACAGCGGGAGGCGATCTCCGCGATCCAGCGCCTCGGCGGAAGAACGGCGTTCCGCTACCGCTACGCCCTGCCGAATTTTGGGTTTCGCACGCTCATCTGCATTGAAAAAATCAAACCGACTCCCGGACGATTTCCCCGCGGGCAGGGAAAGGAACGGAAAGATCCGCTATGAACAAAAAATCGTGCGCGCTGACGGGGCACCGGAGCCTTGTTCCCTCTTTTGACGAATCACGGCTCTTTTCCGAACTCGAAACGCTGATACAACAGGGATATACCTATTTTTACTGCGGTATGGCGGAAGGTTTCGATCTTCTCGCGCTCAAAGCGCTCTGCACTCTCAAAAAAACGCACCCGATCGCGATCGAGGCGTGCATTCCCTATCGGGGACAGGAAAACCATTTTTCCTCCCCAATGAAAATTCTGTATCGGGAACTTCTTCCGCAATGCGACTTAAAAACGGTTTTCTTCGACCGCTATACGGACGGATGCTTTCTCATACGCAACCGCTACATGGTCGATCGTGCGGACTGCGTATATGCCTACTGTCTGAAAGAGACGGGCGGAACGGCTTACACCGTTCGCTATGCGAAAAGCAAGCAAAAAACCGTCGTTCCCGCCATGATCTGAGGACAACTTTCTTTCAGATTGTGGACAAGCGTGGATAAAACGCTGTTATACACAGCCTGTCCACAGACTTCTGCACGGTTTTATCCACAAAGAAAAACGTGTGAAATTGTGCAAATCTTCGGTAAATCGGTTGAGTTTTTAAGGGTTTTCCGATATAATAGAGGAGTAATCGGGACTTGTCCACTTTTCCACAGACACTACTACTATATATTACTACTAAAATATATTTTTTTATATAATAACCTCTTCCATAGAGAGGCGGGAATATTTCAACCAATAAAGGAGAAAGAATATGAGATTTAACTGCAACGGACTCACGCTTGCGGAAGCCGTACTCAAAGTCAGTAAGGCTTGCGCCGTAAGAACGACCGCTCCCGTGATGGAGTGCATCAAAATTACGGCTTCGGGAGAGGGTATTTCCCTTCTTGCAACGGACGGAGAGCTTTCGATCGAAAGAAAGTTTGACGCGGAAGTTCTGGAAGAGGGAGCGGTCTGTGTTCCCGGAAAACTTTTTTCCGACTTTATCAGCAAACTTTCGGGGGAGGAGATCGACGTCTCCACGGGAGAAAAGGGAGTTTCGATCGCGTACCGCGATTCAAAATCTTATATGCAGGCGATTCCCGCGGAAGAATTTCCTTCGATCAACCTCGAAGCGGGAGAAAACAGTTTTGTCATCGGGCAGAACGCGTTTAAGGAGATCGTTGCGGAGACGGTGTTCTGTTGCGCGTCGGACGATTCCCGCCCCATTCTCAAAGGGTGCCTCATGGAATTGAAAGATACGCTGAAAATGACCGCGCTCGACGGTTACCGCCTTGCCTTTTCGGAGACTTCCATTCTCTCCAAGAGCGGGGAGAAGAATCTGATCTGTCCCGCAAGAACGCTCAATGAAATTTCAAAAATGCTCGCGGGAGAAGAGGACGGAGAAGTGACGCTCTACGAAGAGGGCGGACAGCTCCTTGTAAAGTCGGAGGGAACGACGATCGTATCCCGCCTCTACCGCGGAGATTTTATCAAGCGCGAAAACGTCGTGCCGACCCGTTTTTCGACCTACGTCACCGTCGATAAAGGCGAGCTTTCGGCAAGCGTGGAGCGGGCGGCGATTTTGATCCGCGGGGATAAAAACAATCTTGTCACGCTGGAAATTTCCTCCGAAAAGGTGAAAGTTTCCTCCGTTTCCGAGTACGGAACGGTCGCGGAGACGGTGAATGCGGAGACGGACGGCGTCGATCTCACCATATCCATGAACGCAAAATATCTTTTGGAGGCGCTCCGCGCGCTCAAAGAAGAACGCGTGACGATCTCGTTCAGCGGTGCAATTTCCCCCTTTATTCTGCAAAATCAGGAAAAGAAAGACAGTTTGTATCTGATATTGCCCGTCAAGAACGCTTCATAATTGCTTGACGGGAAAACAAATTTTCTTTATAATAAAGCGGAATACGATTCGTTTTTTACGATTCATAACGATATTTAAGGAGTAATTCAGATGAAAAGGACTTACCAACCCAAAAAGAGACAGAGAAGCAAAGTTCACGGCTTCCGCAAACGCATGAAGACGACGGGCGGAAGAAACGTGATCAAACGCCGCAGAAATAAGGGCAGAAAGCACGTTTCCGCATAAAGAAAGTGGCGAAACGCTGTTTTCGGCTGAAAAAAGGCAAAGAAATCGAAAAAGTGTTCAAAAGCGGGAAGCGAGCGTTTTCTCAGACGATAACGCTCGTATATTTTCCTGCAAAACAAACGCGGTATGCGGTGTGCGTGGGGAAAAAGCATGGAAAGAGCGTTGAAAGGAACCGAATCAAACGCTATCTCAGAGAGGCGTTTGCTCCGTTCGGAAAGAAGATCAGACCGTGCAGCGTCCTGCTCATTCCCAAAGTGCAGGAGGACGGGCATTACAGCGTCAGCCTCTTTGCGCGCGACCTCGGAAAAATTTTCGGGAAAGAAAAACTCATTGAAAGTTAGTTTTTCTTCGCTGGTATCCGCCAATTTCAGATACTTGTCAAAAAAACTCTTTCCGCCGGTGTTCAAGGCGATCTGCATCCGCATGATCGTCTTTTATCAGAAGCATCTCTCCCGCCATACCTGTCTTTATAATCCGACCTGTTCGGAATATACAAAGCGGTGTATCAATAACCTCGGCACTGTTCCGGGGATATTGCTGGGACTTTGGCGCATTATAAGGTGTAATCCCCTTTCAAAGGGAGGGAACGATCCCGCTCCTGAAAACCCTTTTAAGAAGAAGTGGCTATTATAAAACGATAAGAGGCGTTAATAAAGAATATGTTACAATCAATACTCGCATCCGTCGGGATCAACGTCCTCGAATACGGCTACGAAATCAGCCTTGACTGGCTCGGAAAATTTGCACAGGCGATCATCGAAGGGATCGGAATCATCGGTCTCGGAATCATCGTCTTTACGATCGTGCTGAAATGTATCGTACTTCCGTTCGATATTTATCAGCGCGTGAATATGCGCAAACAGAATCTCGTCATGCGCGAGATGCAACCCGAACTTGAAAAACTGCAAAAACAGTACGCCAACGACAAGACGACGTATAATCAGAAAATGATGGAGCTGTATAAAAAGAACGGGTACAGTATGCTCGGCGCGTGCTTGCCCATGATCTTATCCCTCGTTATTCTGATCGTCGCCTTTCAGGGATTCAGAACGTATTCCCAGTACGCGAACCTTGCAATGTACGAGAGAATGTCTCAGGTCTATACCGAAGAAGTGCTGAAATATGCGCCCGCGGAAAAAGACTTCGGGGAAGGCAGAAATTATTTTGTTCTTGTAGCAGAAGGCGAAGAAGAGAACCTTGAAGAGGGAAGAATCAAATGGGAAAATGACCGCGAACCCGTCGAAATAGAGGGCGTTCGCTATCGTTTTTATCTCGGAGAAAACGACAGAAAGAACGTGGAAGTTTCCTCTTCCGACGATACGAAATTTATTTACTATACCTATTGGATCGAAGAAGAAAAGATCCGCTTTTCCTATGCTGTCGAAACGGAAAAGTTTAACGCATACTTGCAAAAGTACGGCGGGGATCCCTTTGACGGGAGCGAACCCGTTGAGGGAGAGACGGAAAGACCCTCCAAAAAACAGGTATTCGATTCGATCAGGGAAGCGGCTGCGACCGAGGGCGTCACGGCGGAACAGCTCGACAACGTGGCAACGAGCCGTTACGTTGTGAAAATCGGCGCTTCGGCGACGGCGAAATGGTACAGGGAAGGCAACGATTCGGGATTTTTATGGGTCAAGAACGTGTGGTATCCCGACGTTTCCTATGAACACCCCATTCAGACTTACGAGAAATTCAAAAAAGAGCTCAATAAAAACGTTACCTTAAAGGACGGAAGCGAAGTTGCTATTTCCACCGTGTTCGGTCCGAACGAATACGAGAATCTGACGTCCGAACTCAACGACGAAAAATCGCAGGCAAACGGATATTTCATTCTCATCATCCTTTCGATCGGGTTCATGGTGCTGTCGCAGTTTATCTCCATGCGGAGCAGTAAAGAGAGCAACAAATATCAGACGGTGGACGGTCAGGGCGCTAAGACGCAGAAGATCATGCTCATCGTCATGCCAATCATCTACGCGATCTTTGCATTTATGTACAGTGCGGCGTTCTCGATCTATATGACGATGTCGAGCGTGATCTCGCTGGCGACGACCCTGCTTTCCAATCTCATCATCGGCAGTATCTTCAAGAAAAAGGAAAATAAAAAAGCCGAGGAACGCGTCACGCGCAAATACGCATGGCAAATGACCGAAAAAGAAAAGCGCGCAAAAGAGAAAGAAGCGCAGAAAGAAAAGAAAATGCAGGAGCGCGCAAACCGTTTCAAACGCAAATAATAACATCGGAGCAAATATCATGGAAAAATCACTTAATTGTACCGGCAAGACGGTGGAAGAAGCAATCGAAGAAGGATTGAAACAACTCGGCGTTTCCAAAGAGGAAGTCGAAATCGAGATTCTGGAAGAGGGAAAAGCCCGCCGTATCGGGAAATCCGTTCCCGCGGAAGTAAAACTGACCGTCAAAGAAAAAGAAGTCCCCTCTTCTTCGGAGAGTTCCTCGTCGGACGGCGCGCGCGCCGTGGCGTTCTTGCAGGGGCTCTTTCAACAGCTCGGCGAAGAAGTCGAACCCGTTCTTGAAAGCGAGGACGAAAAAATTATCATCAATTTGCAGGCGGAGTCCTCAAAGGGCATCATCGGGCGCAGGGGCGAAATGATCGACGCCATGCAGACGCTTGCGGGCGCGGTCGCAAACACGGGCAGAAAGAACTATAAACGCGTTGTCGTTGACTTTGAGAACTACCGTGAACACCGCGAGGAGACCTTGCAGCGCGTCGCCGAGAAGTTTGCCGCCAAAGCGGTGCGACTCGGCAAAAAAGTCCGCCTCGAACCCATGAACCCCTACGAACGCAGGATCGTGCATGCGGCTCTCATGAACAATCCCGACGTGACGACCCACAGCGAAGGGAACGAACCCGCCCGCTTTGTCGTGATCACGCCGAAAAACATTCGTTACGATAAGAACCGTCACGGCGGCAGAGACAATCGCGGGGACCGCGGCGGAAACAATCGCTACAACAACAGGGACAGAAACGGAAGCAAGCCCTATCCCAAGCGTCCTCTCCCCAAAGAGGAGACCCCGCAGTCGTCCGGTACGAGCCTGAACCGCAATTCCTCCTATCAGAGATTTTTCGGCAGTTACCTCGGCAATTCCCGCGACGAAGAAAACAACGAAGAATAAACGCATCGGTAAAAGCGCCCGCACGGGCGCTTTTTTTTTGATGAATAAATACTTGCATTTTGTTCGGTAAATACGATATAATTGTGAACAAAACGGAGAAGGTATTGTGATGGATTTTTACGCGGATATTGACAAACAGATACATTTGGGCAAGTGGAAATGATCATAAAAGATTATCTGAATTTTAACGGAATCGATATAGAAAAAAGCGTGGCATTTTTGCCACGCTTTTTAGGGTTTCCGGCTTTTCCAAAATTTTCTTAGTTGTTTTTCAGCCAGGCTTCCGCTTTCGCCTTTGTGTAAGCGGTGATCGTCTCCTTTGCGTAAGGGGATTCCGCTCCGCCGTAGGTATAGAGGAAGTAGTCCCCCGCTTCGGTGACGTACAGCGTCGTTTCAAACCCTGCGGGATCGCCCCATTCACCGCTCGTGACCTTTTTTACGATCGATGCGGTCATAGTATCGTACACGGTAGTTTTGGTCTTGCCTTTGACAGTTTTTACCATTTCAGTGACTCCTTGTTAATTTTTCTATTATTTTACGCTCTTTTGTTTTATTTGTCAACCGAAATATCATTTAATTTAGTAAATAAACTATCGGATAGAGCGCAGTCAGGCGTTCATTCTGAACTGACTTGTTTCATTAAAACAGCAGGAAGAGATCGCGTCGGAAATCGCCTCCGCCATGCCGTACACAAGATTTAACCGCGTTAAATTCAGAACGGAGTAGGAAAACGCCGTTTTACCCGCAACGATCCCCAAAATGGAGACGTCCCCTACCTTTCCGAGTTTTTTATTCGCGCCCGATCCCGGTTTTAACGCTCCGTCGGTAACTTTGATGAGCCCGACGTCCGAATCGTCCCCTACCGCCGCGTCGATGGCGATCACCGGTGCGTTCGGGTGCGTTTTTTTCAAAAATTCGTTAAGATATTTAACTTCTTTTGCCGTTACGGGATTTTTCAGAGTTCCGTAAAGCGAACCGCAAAACCCCTTTCTTTTCAGCATAGTGCCGACGATCGGACCGAGACTGTCGCCGATCGCAAGATCGCTTCCGATACATAAAATGACGGGCGCAGAGGTAAAGTTTTGCGAAAATCCGTTCAGCGCCGTTAAAATGCCCGTTTCCGCCATACCGTTATAAAAATGAAAAGAATACTCCATAATCACTCCTGAAACTGAATAGATTGTCGCCGAAATCAATTCGTTTTATACAATCTTTGACAAATCGGTTCAAATGTGTTATAATAACCCTACTTTGTTTGGAGGAAGCATGAATTCACTTTTGGCGGCGGGAGCCTGGGTCGTAGACGTCCTTTTCTTCGCCATTATCATAATCGGAATATTGCTCGGCGTAAAACGCGGTTTTATCAAAGGCATCTGTAAAATTGCCGGAACAATATTTTCCGTTATCGTTGCCGTCACCTTCTGCGTTGCCATGCAGGCGTCGTTGGAGCGGAGCTTCGGGGCAACGACGGCGATCAACAATGCGATCGGAGAACCGTTCGGCGAATGGATCATGGTCGCACTCAGTTTCATTCTTCTTCTGATCATTGTGAAACTCGGTTGTTGGCTTCTCGGCAGTGTCGGTAGCGCCATCGTGGACAGCGTTGCGCCCGTCAGAGTCGTCAATATGATCCTCGGCGGAATCCTCGGCGCATTCAAAGCATTTATTTTGATTTTCGTTTTGCTTGCAATCATGCGGTGGATTCCGAGCGATTCCCTTCACGGATTTTTCTCTTCCAGCGGTGTTGTCGGGGCGATCTTTGATTCACAGTGGTTTATCGATGCCACACACATGAATTTCCATTTATAATAGAGTTTTATCTCCCGGTGGTTCCCCGCTGGGGGATATTTTTCTTTCACGCGGCATATAAAATTTTGCGTTCAATGTTTCACGTGAAACATTATTTTTATGAAAAAATTTCCCGAAGTGTTTCACATGAAACATTTTTAGGTAAAATAAGCCCCATAACAGGCGTTTTTACCCGTTTTTAGGGGGTTTTGTGCTTGAAAAGTGATAATTTATGAAAATTTAAGACAAATTGGAAAATTTTACTTGCAAAAATCATATTTCTATGATACAATGATACACGAAAATTCACGCATACTGAAATGCGGAATAAAATAATTTCAAAGGAGACGGAATTTGAGCAAAACAATCAAAATAATACTCTCCGTCGTGCTGGTGGCGGTTCTGGGGATCGGAGCATACTTTCTGATTACTTCCCAGATCAGGGGCAGCAAGCACCTCGATACCTCAGAGTTTATCGAGGCAATCGAGAAAGGGGAGTTTAAGGAACTCGAAGTTGACGGCTATACGCTTACGGGTTATTACCGCGATAAAAACGATTATCGCTGGGCGGTCGTATCAAATTATTATGACGAAAGCGCGCTTAATAATGACCTTGAAACCTGGAAGAACAACGGTAAAATTGAATCCTATAACAAAGCCGACCCCAACGGGGGCACCAATTGGACGAATATTATATATATCGGCGTATTGGTGATCGGCGTCATTGCGTTTTTTATGGTTCTCCGCGCGACAAGCGGGGGTGGAACCAAGGCAATGAGCTTCGGAAAGACGAAAGCGAAGGTTACGACGAATCTGAAAGTGCGGTTCTCCGATGTTGCGGGTGCCGAAGAGGAAAAGGAAGAGCTTGCGGAGATCGTAGAGTTTTTGAAGAATCCGAAAAAGTTCTCCAATCTCGGAGCCAAGATCCCCAAGGGCGTGCTTCTTGTAGGCCCTCCCGGAACGGGTAAAACTTTGTTTGCGAAGGCGGTTGCGGGGGAAGCGGGCGTTCCGTTCTTCTCGGTCAGCGGTTCGGACTTCGTTGAGATGTACGTCGGCGTTGGTGCCTCTCGTGTACGCGATCTCTTTGATATGGCGAAGAGAAATCAGCCCTGCATTATCTTTATCGACGAAATTGATGCGGTAGGGCGTCAGCGCGGCGCAGGGCTTGGGGGTGGACACGACGAGCGCGAGCAGACCTTAAACCAGATCCTCGTTCAGATGGACGGATTTGAGTCCAACGAGGGCGTTATCGTCATGGCGGCGACCAACCGTGCGGATATTTTGGATAGCGCATTGCTTCGTCCTGGGCGCTTTGACAGACAGGTCTATGTCAATCTCCCCGATGTTAAGGGGAGAGAACAAATTCTTAAAGTGCACGCGCGCAACAAACCTTTGGCTCCCGAAGTCAATTTCAAAGTCGTCGCCCGTATTACGAGCGGCTTTTCGGGGGCGGACCTTGCAAACCTTTTGAATGAAGCGGCGATTCTGGCGGCGCGTGCGGGCAGACCCGCCATTACAAACCTTGATCTCTATGAGGGAATCAATAAAGTTATCATGGGACCGCAGAAGAAGAGCCGTGTCGTCAGCGAGCTGGACAAAAAGAATACCGCGTATCACGAATCCGGTCACGCGATCCTCGCAAAGCTGTGCAAGAACTGCGAGGACGTACAGGAAGTTTCGATCATCCCGCGCGGGATGGCTGCGGGCTACACGCTGACCCGTCCCGAAACGGACGACAGACGCGATACTGTTAATAAACTTAACGATGACATCTGTATGACGCTCGGCGGAAGAGTTGCGGAAGAACTCGTTGTTCACGACGTCTCTGCGGGGGCTTCCAACGATATTCAGGTCGCCACGAAAGAGGCGCGCAGAATGGTCACGGAATGGGGTATGAGCGAACGCCTGGGACCGATCGCCTACGGCAGCAGCGGACCCGTATTCCTCGGCAGAGATTACGAGGAGCGCAATATCTATTCGGAGGAGACGGCGGGCGTCATCGACGAAGAGGTTAAGAAGATCATCATGACCCAGTACGAGCGCGCGAAGAAGCTCCTTTCCGAAAACCGCGAGGTGCTCGATAACATGGCGCGCGTGCTTGTGGAACGTGAAACCATCTATACGGACGAAGTCGATCTGCTCATGAGCGGAAAGAGCTATAAAGAAGTTCTCGAATATATGGAAAAGCACGACAAGGGAATGCCCGACCGACCTTTCGGAAAGACGCCTGCGGGAGCCGCAGTGGAGAGCCTGAATCGGAAAAATGCGGAAGAGCCCGTTTCCGAGCCCGCGCAAAAGCCCGAAAAAGAGGCTTCTAAGACGAAAACGGGCAAAAACAAGGGCGTAGATCGGGAAGGCGGCACGAACGGCGGCGACGCGGATAAAGACGAATAATCGAGGTGAGAATATGGGAAAAATCATTTCCTTTTCCAACCAGAAAGGCGGCGTGGGAAAGACGACGACCTGCGTGAACATGGCGGCTTATATCGCGAACGCGCACAAAAAGGTTCTGATCATCGACCTCGATCCGCAGGGGAATGCGACGACGGGACTGGGCTTTTCCAAAAGTACGTTGAAAAAGTCCAGCTATAACGTCATCATAGACGAAGAGGAAGTCAAGGACAACATTCTTCCGACCGAGATCGAGGGGTTGGATATTCTTCCCGCCAATATCGATCTGGCGGGTGCGGAAGTCGAGCTTGTTTATAAAAAACAGCGGGAAAAAGTTTTGAAAACCGCTCTCGAAAAGGTGAAAAAGAACTATGATTTTCTTCTGATCGACTGCCCGCCGTCACTGGGACTTCTGACGATCAACGCGCTTGCCGCGGCGGACAGCGTGATCGTTCCGATCCAGAGCGAATACTACGCTTTGGAGGGGCTTTCCCAGCTCATGAACACGATTGCATTGGTTCGTCAACATCTTAACAAAAATCTCAAAGTCGAGGGCGTCGTTCTGACAATGTACGACGGAAGATCGCTCATCAGCAAGCAGATCGCGGCGGAGATTAAGAAGTTTTTTACCAAGAAACTGTATGAGATCGTTATTCCGCGCAACGTGCGCTTATCCGAAGCGCCGAGCCACGGAAAACCGATTATCCTACACGATTCCAAATGTATGGGCGCGCGCGCGTATGCGGCGCTTACGGAAGAATTTTTGAAAAAAAGCGAGGGAGAATAACGAATGGCAAAGGGACTCGGAAAAGGGCTTTCCGTGTTGTTCAGCGATACGGAAGAGGCTTATGAAAACGCACAGACTTCGGAGAGCGGAGGGGTAAAGGAAATTCCCACGGCGGAACTGTTCCCTAATCCCGACCAGCCGAGAAAGGAATTCGACGAGAACGCCATGTACGATCTCATGAATTCCATCAAGGAGCACGGCATCATCAACCCGATCGTCGTCACGAAACGGGACGGCGGATACATGATCATCGCGGGCGAACGGCGTTACCGTGCGGCAAAGATGGCGGAACTTGAAAAAGTTCCCGTGATCGTCAAGGACTATTCGGAAAAAGAGATTCAGGAGATTTCGCTCATCGAAAACCTGCAAAGAGAGGACTTGAATCCGATCGAAGCGGCGTGGGGAATGAAGAAGCTCATGGAGGAGTATAAGCTCACGCAGGAGGTGCTTGCGGAACGGCTCGGCAAATCCCGCCCCGCGATCGCAAATACGCTCAGGCTTTTAACGCTCGACGAGGCGGTCATTACGCTCGTGAGAGAGGGGAAACTTTCCTCCGGACACGCAAGAACGCTCGTGCCCGTTCCCAAAGAGGAGCAGTCCGCGATCGCGGCGGAATGCGTGAAAAACGGCTGGTCGGTGCGCGAAGCGGAACGCGCCGTGAAACAGTACCTGAATCCGCCCGAAGTTCTTGCCAAGGAAAAGGAGCGGAAGAATGCGTTCCAGAGCGCGGAACTCAAACACCTTGTCGAGCGGTTGAGAATGGCGTTCAAGACGAAAGTTTCGCTCATCGGCACGGACAAAAAGGGCAGAATTTATATCGATTATTATTCCCGCGACGACCTTGACCGTCTGAGCGAAATCCTTGATATTATCGAGAGACAATAAAATGATTCACTTCCGCGGCGCCGAAAAGCGCCGCGGTTTTTTTATGCCATGATTGGCTTTCATGTGCGCTAAATTGACGAAATATGATGAAAAAGTGCAAAAAAACGTTAAAAGGATGAAAATTTCACAGAAAAAATTTCCAAAAGCCCGTTGACAAAGCCCCGCGACTGTGTTATATTGTTTGCAGTACAAAAAAATGACGACGGGGGGAGTCATAATATGGATTGATCCGATTGTGTTTTCACATTCTTTTTTCGACCGCTTTTTATTTTTCAGCGGTTTATGTGAAACAATCGGACTTTTTTTTATGTTTGACGATACCTCTCTTTGATCATTTTCCGTTCATAGACCGTTTCTGCCGTCCCCCCAAAACCGGCAATCCGGTTTGCGGACGGCTGTATCGAATAAAATTGAATTTTTGGAAATCGCCAGAAAGGAGGAAAGAAAAGAATGAAAAAAGGACTTAAAACCGCAGGGATCATAGCGCTCTCCGCGGTTCTTGCGTGCGGCGCGATCGGCGCGCTTGCCGGTTGCGGCGGAGGCGGTGGCGGAGGCGGCGCCACGGGCAATCCGAAAGGAGACAAAGATACGCTCACCGTATCCATTTTCTGCAATGCGGCGGACGCGACGACCAACCAGAAAATTTGCGACGCTTGGGCGGCAAAATACAGCGCGGAACACAGCGCCGAACTTGGCGGAAAGAAAATCAGAGTCAATCTAACGAATAACACCGATAAAGGTGATTATTTCAAGCAAATTGATAAAGATTGGTCCACGGGCGATACGGCGGATATTATCTATCTCGCTCCGAGATATGTGAAGAGCTATGTTGAGAACGGAAATATTCTCGATCTGTCGCAGTATCTCAGTGAAGACGAGCTTACCAGAACAGATGACGTGTGGCAAAACAGTATCAGCTATTACGGCTATATTAAGGGGCAGAAAAATAATTACAGAATGGGGCGCGCGATCAAGCGTCAGAACAATAAATTTGTCACCGCAGACGGCGCCGACGCGGGAACGGAGGTCGGGCTCTACGGTCTTCCGAAGGACTATTCAAACTTCTCGACGGGTTACAACAGACTGTTCTTCTCTGACACGCTCAAACAGGCTTATCAGAATACAAAGCCGAACAACAGGTCTTCCGTCAAAGGACCTACGGGTGAAGGAACGGGCGAACTTTCTTCAAGTCGGGTCTATACGCATGACAGAGACGATATTTGCATTAAATACGCGACAAGCGGAACGAATCCCGTGACCAATGAAGCGTTCACTGCGGGACAGGTTGCAAATATTATTAACGTCGGAATCCCCACGACCTATTATCCCTATAATTTCTTCCGTTTTAATAACTATGAAGAAGCGGTAGCCGGCGGTGATCCCGTGGCTGTCATGTCGAAAGCAATGGGCGGATATACCGTTACGATTCCCGGATTCCCCAACGACGAACTGACGGTGGACGAAGCCGCGTTTAAGGAAACGTACGGGAATGGCGCCGACTTTAACGGGATCGACGTTCCCTACAATAAGAATACCGCGCACGTCACCTATACCTATGCGGAATACGGCGCGCTTTTGTGGGCTTGCACTTATTACCTCAACACGTTTGCCTGGGATAAGAATAGCGACGGTCACGGCGGAAAAACGTTCTCCGACGGTTCGCACCAGGCAATCTACGGCGGCGAACAGTATGAAGGAATTGCCGGCGCAACGGGCAGCGTCCTCTATCTTCTGCCTTGGCTTGCGGCGAACGACGCAGATCTCATCAACGAATATTCCACGCTGACTTCCCAGACGGGAAGGGAGAACGGCGTCTCCGGTACGGCGATCGCAAATCCTTCGGATTGGAGAAGCGTGGCGGGTCACGCGACCTATGAGACGGTCAAACGCACGCTTGCCGACACGTTGGCAACGAAACAGATCCAGTACGGACACAACAGCGAAAACTTTATCGAAACGTATGCGGCGTTCCTTGCGATCGGTTCCGACTGGAATGCAAATCCTTCCGGAGATACGGAATCGACGGATAGAGCAAACAACGGCTGGGCATATTTCCGTTCGGGCAGATCGATCTGTTACGGCGCGGGCTCCTGGGATGCGGCGACGAGAAACGACGTCAACAACAGTCTCCTGGATTTCGGACAGATGCCTACGCCGATTTCCGAAAAATATGCGCTCTATTCCGAGATCAAGGATGCAAACTATCAGAAAGCGACGTATGCGAACGATCCCGCGCCGGCTACGGCAGGATCTGCGGACGAGGCAAAACAGCTTGCCGATATGTCAACCGCGAAAAAGGTTTATACCTCGAACGAAATTCTCTACAACCAGATCCGCCGTCAGGATAAGTGGGCGGCGCGTATGGATACCGTCGGTTACACGGTCGCGGCGAAAGTTGCGAACTATCCCGAAGACCACAAGTGGAAACTCGATGCGGCGATCGATCTCGTGGCGGAGCTGACGATCAACAAGGATGCGCAGAAGACGCTGCTCTATGCGGGCGCGCAGCTCCCCAACTTTATTTCCCAGTGTGAAGAATTCGTAAACTATCAGACGGTAGAAAATGCGGCGTATTTCGGCGATATGCTGACGCCCGAAGGATTTGCGGATACGCCCGCAGGTCAGGGCAAGGCGATATGGGACGCATACTACGATCTTGCGGAAGAAATGGAAAAGCTCGCGCAGCAAAACAGCAGTCAGACCGTGAGCGAGTTCCTCTCCGACAAACAGATCAACGGCGAAGCGGTGCGTTATGACAGCGCGAACTACGGTTCGGTCAAATTCTCCGAATTTACGGGCGAGGGGAACGCGCGTCTTGCCTATGCGATGAAAGTCCTTAAAATGGTCGCTTACAGGGCGGACGACAGAGACATCAACATCAGAATGCAGTACGGGCTCAACGCCGTCAGGGATTCGAGTATGTACACCTATGAAGAAGCATGGATGGGTTCGATCGATGCGCGCACGAGTGTCAATATGCTTGCGTATCTTACAAAAAACCCGATGTCTTCCGCTATGGCGCTTGGATTCCTCACGAAAAACGGAGACAACTATACGAGTCCTTATATTCAGATGAATCCCGCCCAGGATAAGAATCCCAACGGAGCGGCATGGAGCTATTATACGCCGGCAGTGTGGTGTCTGAAACAGGCGGATACGGCTCAGCAGTTACTCTCTCAGGCGATCAGTAAAGAACTCAGTGCTTACACGGGCAAAAAATAATTCGGGTTCACGCCGCGCCGCGTTTCAAACTGAAATACGGCGCGGGAATAATGGATTCTGAAAAGGAGAAGAAAATGGAAAATCAGGTTTCTGTCAACGATACCGCCGCGGATGCGGCGAGGATCGCGGAGAATGAGTTTTCCGCCGCCGTCAGCGAGACGGCTGAGAACTCCGTCCCTCCGAAAAAGAAAAAGAGACGTATCAATCAACAGAAGCTGCAAGACAATCTGTGGGGCTGGGCGTTCTGTTTGCCGCTCCTTATCGGTACGATCTGGTTCGTATATGCGGCGCTTATCATGGCGCTCATGCTTTCGTTCACCGGCTATCGTCTGCAAGACGGAATGCTGACCGAATATCTTGCAAATCTCGGCGATCACATCTATCAGAATCAGGGATGGTACACCGATCCCGTGACGGGACAGATCATCGAACTCGAAGCGACGTTGGATCCCTTCCACTGGTATAAACAAATCTTTACGCAGGAAGTGTTGGGTGTCGGCGGTACCAGCATCAACATGAACGAAATGGGAATGTACCTGTTCAATACGGTGTTCTACATGATCGGCATTCCCATCGGCATGATCCTTGCTATGTTCTTTGCCGTCTGTATGTCGCGCGATATCAAGGGCGGAAGCGTGTTCCGCGTGCTCTATTACGTTCCATGCGTTGCAAGTACGATTTCGATCGTGTTTACGTTCAAATTGATGTTCCAGCAGGAAGGTGTAATAAATCAGATATTGGGAACGAACATCGCATGGTTAAAAACGTTCGGACCCGAAACCTGGAACCACCTATACCGACCGGATAATCCCTCCCCTTCGGATTTCATGAACAATCCGTTCTGGTGTCAAGGCTTTCTGTCTAAGATCGTCATTGTCATCATGTCGGTATGGAAGGGGTTGGGCGGAACGATTATTCTGTACATAGCGGGGCTTTCGGGCGTGAACGCGGCGACCAAAGAGGCGGCGCAGATCGACGGTGCGAGCGGGTGGAAAATTTTCTGGAAAGTGACGATGCCCGATCTGTATCCCGTCATCTTCTATAACATTGTAACTTCCGTGATCGGCGGCTTGCAGATATATGCGGAGCCAGAACTCTTCATTCCGAATGCCGATCCCATGATCGCAGGCTACGTCGCGCTCGTCTATAAATACGGGATCGGCGGTTCAAATACAAGTCCCGCGGCGGGCGCCGCGTACGGCTTGTTCCTTGCGGTGATCATTTTTATACTGACCCTCTTCCAGTTCTGGCTGGATTCGAGAAATAAGGACTAAGGAGGAACGGAAAATGAACAACGAAATCAAACAAAACGTTCAGTCTTCCGACGAGGAAGTTCACTATTCGTCCTTCCGCTATGCGCTCGGCGCGCTCCTTGCCTTTTTCGGATTCTCGTCCAAAACGCATCATGCGAGTCAGAAGCGGGCAAAACTTGTAGGCGATATTTTCGTATATATCATTCTGCTCTTCGGCGCGTTCCTCATGATCTATCCGTTCTGGTGGATGCTTGCGGGTTCGTTTGCTTACACCGCGGACGTGGAAGTGGGCGGAAACGCCGTTCTCAACAGCATGACCTGGTGGCCGTCGCTCTCCACGGGCAGTACGACGGCGACTGGCGTCAGTCTCTTCTATAACTATAAGGTCATGTTCACGCAGGCGTTCGTCAAGAGCGAGTACTCGAACTTCAATGAAAACTTCAACTACTGGCGCGCGCTCCTGAATAACCTCATCTATTCGATCGTACCGGTCGTGGTCGGCGTCATCACGTCGGCGTCGGCGGCGTTCTCGTTTGCGAAGATCAATTGGTTCGGCAGAAATAAGGTGTTCTTCTTCCTGCTTGCCGCGATCATGGTTCCGGGCGCGTCCATTACCTCGACTCAGTACGCCATGTACACCGAACTGAACATGACGAACAACTGGTCCGTTCTCGTCGTTCCCGGTCTCTTCGGGTCGATCATGACGGCGTTCTTCATCCGTCAGTTCCTGTTCGGACTCCCCACGTCCATCATCGAAGCGGCGAAGATCGACGGCGCGGGATATTTCAGAATTTTCTGTTCGTTTATTCTCCCGCTTGCAATGCCCGCCATTATGGCGCAGGGACTGCTCTCATTTATGGGGTGCTGGAACAACTACGTCGGTTCTTACCTCTTCATTGCGCAGGACAGCGAATGGATCAATATGCCCCATGCAATGCAGGTCATGAGCAACGGTGCGTATAAAGGCAATCAGGGACCCGTTATTGCGGCGAGCGTCATGTGCGTGCTTCCCGTACTCATTCTGTTCGCCTGCTTCCAGAAGCTGATCATCGGATCCTTAATGCTTACGGGTTCCAAAGAGTAAACAAGGAGTATGACATGAAACATTTCAAAAAAATCTTGATTCCGGTTGCGCTTGCCGCGACGCTGTCGCTCTCCGCATTTCTTGTAGCTTGTGGTAAAGACGGTAATCCGTCGAATCCGGGTCAGACGACGGACGCCTGGCGCGATCAGAGCATCTGGATGTCGAAAGAGGCGCTCGTCCCCGAAGAGGAGGCGGTATTCCCCGAAGACGTCGCTTACAACAGGGTAAACAGCGGGTCCGTCCACGATCCGTCGATCTTTCACGATCCCGAAAGCGGCGCGTACTATGCCTACGGCACGCACTATGCGGTCGCAAAGACGTATGAATTTGACACCGCATACGCGAGCAGTGACGACGGCGGTTGGGAACAGCTTGCAGGCGACAACGGATTTCAGTTCCTGTTCGGCAACGAAGAGGCGACTTACGGCGGAAAGAAATATCCCGCCGCGATTCGGGAAACGGTCGAGCGCGTAAAACCCACGAGCAGCGATTCGAGCGCAACGACCTGGTCGATCTGGGCGCCCGACGTGGAGTATATAGGCGGTAAATATTATCTGTATTATTCGTTTACGAAAGCGTTCGGATCGAATGAATCCGCGATCGGGAGAGTGGAATCGGACAGTCCGGAGGGACCTTTTGAAAATAACAGGATCGTAATAGACAGCGTCGGCGCAAACCGTCAGCAGGATCCTAACTGTATCGATCCCGAACTTTTCTACGACAAAGACGGAAAGTTGTGGATGGTCTACGGTTCGGATATGGGCGGTATCTTTATCAAAGAGCTTTATACCGACGGCGAAAATGCAGGACTTCCCAAAGAGGACGGATTCGGCAAAAAATTGTGGAGAGGCGGTCAAAATCAGGAGGGACCGTTCATATATTATAATGCTTCCACGGACTATTACTATCTCATGTGCAGTTACAATAGTCTGACGACGAATTATAATATGCACGTTGCGCGCAGTAAAACGCCTGACGGACCCTACGTTGGGATCGACGGAAAGGACGTTGCGGTGGATGGCGACGGAAACCAGGTCGCGGGCAACTTTAAATTCGACAGAAGCGGAAACGGCGTCAGTCCGTTTGCCGCCATGGGGCACAACTCGGTCGTGAAGGATAAGGACGGAAAGTATTACGCCGTCTATCATGTGCGCCGTTATTCGGGCGTGAAGCCCGGCGATTCCAAGGGCGGCGTCGCTGCCCCGCACCTCGTCTATGTGAGTCAGATCTATTTCAACGAGGCGGGCTGGCCCGTGATGGCTCCCACGCCCTACGTCGGCGAGACGCGCGGAACGATGACGGAGGAACGCGTTGCAAAGTCCTACGATATCGTGATCCACAAGGCGGCAACGGGGACGGGCGATAACGTAACGTTCGTCAATTCCGCGGTCTATACGCTGACGGCGGACGGAAAGGTCACGGGCGGAAATGCGACCGACACCTGGACGCTGAAAGAGGGCTACTATATCGAACTTACGGTCAAAGGCGTGACCTATAAGGGCGTCGTCGCTCCCGGCTGGGATACCTATGTGAACAGTACCGCAAGTCAGAAAGCGGTCGTGACGATTTCCGCAGTTTCCGACAGCGGCGTCAGCCTTTGGGCGGTTGAAAAATAAGAGACCCGCAAACTTACTTTACGAATTTTTCCGCGCGTGCCGGTCGGCACGCGCGGAATGAGTTTCAAAGGGACGGGAGTTTTCATGGCAATCAGATACATTAAAAATCCGCATTTCAATCCGCTTCTCATGCGCACGCAGAATTTTTCGGAGTGGAAAGAGGGCTGTGCGCACGATCCCGCGCTCGTCGAATGGAACGGAAAGTATTATGCGTTTTCCACCGATACGTTCGGCGCGCCGCAGGGCTGTCAGATTCGGGTGAGCGACGACCTTCTTCATTTTGAAACGCTTTCGACCGCGTTCCGCTTACAGGACGCGCCGCCCCATTATAAGCGGGGCGAGGGTGAGCATTTCGGCAATTTGCAGGAGGCATACGACTGGTGCGTGACCGATCTGAGGGAAGTGGGTTACGGCGTCTGCGCCCGCAAGGACGGAACGATGTCCTTCTGGGCGCCGCACTGCGTGCGGGCAAAAGACGGAAAATACCGTCTGTATTATTGCATTACGGGCTATTTCGGCGGGTCGAAGTCCTGTATCGGCGTGGCGGAAGCGGATACGCCCGAAGATCCGTTCGTATCGAAGGGGCTGATCGTGAAATCTCCCGCCGGCTGGACGACGCCGAACGCGATCGATCCGCAGTTTTTCGAGGCGGCGGACGGCAGGCATTTTCTCGTTTACGGTAGCTTCGGGCTCGGTATCTTTCTTTTGGAACTCGATCCCGAAACGGGATTGCGCAAAGACGGATTCACTTATGAGGATTTTCGGTCGGGCAGGTGCGCGTTCTCCGATTATTACGGAACAAATCTTGCGTGCGGTTCGCTCGAAGGGGCGGCGGTCCGCTATCACGAGGGAGTGAACGTCTTTGAAAAGGGCAAATGGATCAAAAAGAATTACTATTATCTGACCTGCTCCTACGGTTCGCTCTCGTCGAATTATCATATCCGATGCGGCAGGAGCGAAAAGCCGGAAGGACCCTATCTCGACGTCAACGGAAATCCGCTCGTCTGTTCCACGGATATCGGAACAGGCAATAAACTGCTCGGTTCCTTCCGCAGGAGCGGCGAACACGATTACTACTGTCCGGGGCATAACGATCTCTACGTCACGGAAAAGGGGGTCAAACTCGTCGCCTACCATTGCAGAACGAATCAGTTTATCGAGGAAAAGCGTTCTAACTCCAACAACTTTCACTATCTGTTTCTGTCGCAGTACGATTTCAATGCGGACGGTTGGCTCGTCATGAATTTCAACCGCTATGCGGGAGAGGAGATTCAGGAGGTCACGGCGGACGACTTTTTGGGCGTTTCGGCGGGGAAGTTTTCGGCGATCCTCTTTTCGCAGGGAACTTCGACGGAGGAGGAAAAGCGCGTTACGTTCCGCGCGGACGGAACGGTTGCGGGCGCGATCGCCGGCAAATGGAAGATCTTCGGTTCGCACTATCTTGAAATCGAAACGGAACGGGAAACGTTTTCGGGCGTCGTGATGCCCGCCTGGATCGAGGGAGAGGGAGCGGCGGGACTGACCGTTTCCGCACTCGGCAGAAAGAGCGGCATGGCGTTGCACATCAACAGTACCGTCAAAATATAATAAGACCCCCGCTTGCGCGGGGGCTTCCTATACATTATATATAATATAGGTTCATTTAATATAGGTTCATTTTGTTTCACGTTTTTCGTTGCGGATTTTTTCGTTTTCTTCGTCCGAATTCATAAAGTCGGTACGGGTTTCCGCTTTCGGGCGGGCGAAGCCGTTCTTTGCCGCGATCATTAAAAAGGCAAAAATGAAGGCGGCGGCAATGGGAATAAGGCACCACCATTCAAAAAAAATACCGACGGGCACCGCCGCGGCGGTTGCAATGCAGGCTAAAATGCAGAAAGTGATTCTCAGTACTGTCATAAAATTCAGATTCCTTATAGTATAATTGTATCATATCCTTTGTTAAAACACAACATATTGTGGCATAAAATTTGTTGGCAAAAAAACTTAAAAAAACCGAAAAAATTCTGAAAAAAAGTGTTATTTTTAGTTGACATTATCAATTTTGTATGTTAAGATAACCAAGCTGTCTGCGGAAAAGCGCACGAAAATAGAATTTATGAATAAATTCTTCAAAAATTCTGAAAAAATCGTGAAAAATGCTTGACAAAGGGAATGGCTTATAGTAAAATGGATAAGCTACTCTCCTGAAACGCGAGAGAGCGACGGACTGTCGTCCGTTTAACGCAGGTTAAAAATAGAATAAGAAAGAAACGATTTTTTGTAACACAAAAACAGTTTCTGTCAATTTTTTTGAGCAAATAGTACTCAAAACAAAGTCAGCAAAAAGATAACGAGAATTTATTCAAGTTAGAGCCGCTGATACGGTTAGCCCCGTATCGGCTTTATACAATTAAACTCAAGAGTTTGATTCTGGCTCAGGATGAACGCTGGCGGCGTGCTT